>NZ_AZFT01000053.1:458498-632320 GCF_001434405.1 Ligilactobacillus apodemi DSM 16634 = JCM 16172
GGTCGAGTTTTATATTCAAACTAATCCAGGTGAAGAAATGGGTGCTTTAGCACGAATTGCGTCTGGTGGTGAACTTTCGCGGATTATGCTAGCCTTAAAGACGATTTTTGCCAAGAATAAAGGCGTTACAAGTATTATTTTTGATGAGGTCGATACAGGTGTTAGTGGACGCGTGGCGCAAGCAATTGCTGAAAAAATCAGTCAAATTGCCGATAATTCGCAAGTTTTATGTATTACGCACTTACCGCAAGTAGCGGCCGTGGCAGAGCATCACTACTTTATTGCTAAGCATGTAACAGCCGGGCGGACGGAAACAACTTTGACGATTCTAGATACGAAAGAGCGTGTAGAAGAGCTGGCTCGGATGTTGTCAGGTGCTGAGATCACGACGCTGACCCTTGAACATGCCGAAGAATTATTGAAAATGGCAAACAAAAAATAGCTAACTAAAAAACGGACCACTGCTAAAATTTACAGTGATCCGTTTTTTAGATCATTGAACGATAAAGTCCGATAACCTTACCTAAAATTACAACATTGTCTAAAATAATAGGTGCCATAGTCTCATTTTCAGGTTGAAGTCTAAAATGTCCATCTTCTTTGAAGAAACGTTTGCAAGTCGCTTCATCATCTTCAGTCATTGCGATCACAATGTCACCATTATCTGCAGCTGATTGTTTACGGACAATAACTTGATCACCATCTAAGATGCCAGCTTCGATCATACTTTCGCCCCGGATACTAAGCATGAAAAGATCGTTAGCATCCTTTAGATTTGGGGGGAGTGGGAAATAGTCAGTGGTTTCTTCAACGGTCAAGATCGGTGCACCAGCGGTTACAGTGCCGACCATTGGGATCTCGTTTAATTCTTCTTTGATCCCCAAAGCTTCGAGTCCAGCAGGAGTAACCTCCATTGCCCGTGGCTTAGTTGGGTCTTTTTTTAAAAAACCTTTCTTAGTTAAACGGGCCAGGTGTCCGTGAACCGTAGACGTTGATGAAAGTGAGACTGCTTGACAAATTTCCCGAACTGTTGGCGGATAGCCCTTATTTTCGACCGTATTATAAATGAAACGTAAAATGTTTAGTTGTCTTTTTTCGGATGCTTTTGTCATGGTAAACACCTCATTGTATATTTATATGGTGATTATAACATATAAATATATCCCTTACAAACAAACGTTTGCTTTATGTAGAAAAACAGGAATATCTAATGACTTTCTTAAATGTTTGAGATAAAATGTAAAGGGTAGACTATATTTATGAAAAGAGGATTCATAATGAGTGAACAAGAAAATAACAAAGAAGTAACAAATGAAACTAAGAAAGGCGCAATTCCTCAAGAATTGATCGATCGTATCAATGAATTGGCCAAGAAAAACAAAGAAGGTACTTTGACTGAAGCAGAACAACAAGAACGTCAAGAATTACGTAAAACATACCTAGCAATGTTTAAGGAAAATTTCCGGAGTCATGTTGAAATGTTGCAAGTTTACGATAAAGACGGTAATGAAGTAACACCAGAAAAAGTTAAAAAGATCCAACGTGAACGTGGATTGCGTGATAACTAAAGGTTTGCGCTTTATTTTTACTGATATTTTGTGTAAAATTAGGTATTGAATGAACTTTAATTAGAAGGGGGTGCTGTAATGTCTACTGGAATTTGGATAGTAATTGTAGTCTTAGCGCTTATCCTTGGCTTTGTCGGTGGTTTCTTTGCTGCTCGTAAATATATGGAAGACTATTTGAAGAAAAATCCTCCGATCAATGAACAAATGTTACGGACGATGATGATTCAAATGGGGCAAAAACCATCTGAAAAGAAATTACATCAAATGATGGCTTCAATGAAAGCAAACATGTCTAAGAAGTAAAATTAGGACTAAAAAATAGGTTATGCCACGGTGCATAACCTATTTTTTATTGCTTTTAGGATTTGGGTCAACGTACTTAAAGTTTGGATCGATCGCATGATCTAAAGCTTTAAATTCATCTTCCATCTCATTAATGATCTTAGCTTGAATCTCATCTGTTAGTTTGGTTTTACGTTCGATATAGATTGGTTTACCAAAGCTAACAGTAGCTTTTTTACGACTGAAAAGTTCCTTAAAAGTTAGTGGCCCTTGATAAACAGCGGGCACAAGTGGCACACCAGTCATTTTAGCAATTAAGGTTGCGCCACCCTTCATTTCTTGTGAATGTCTTGTGCCAGAAGGAAACATGATCAAGGAAAGATCAGTGTTTTTTAACAATTTAACGGGTGTTTTGATGACTGAAGGACCAGGATTTTGACGATCAACAGGAAATGCATTCGCGTGGACCAAAATAAACCGTAAAATTGGATTTTTAAAAAGTTCTTCTTTGGCCATAAAGCTAAATTTTTTAGGTGATGCAGCTAAAGCAAAATATAATGGGTCAAACCAAGTGCGGTGTGGTCCAACTAAAATATAGTTTCCCGCTGGTAAGTTCTCTTTGCCTTCAATTTGGGGCTTACCATTAATGAGATAGACTAACACTCGCACCAAACCACGGATAAATGAATAAAACATTGTACAGTACTATACCAAATATGTGACCAGTTAGCTGATTTAGAAAGGGTATAGTTTTCCCTTCATAAAAGTTTATTTAAATACGTCTGATGACGCCAGAGGAAAGTAGTCAAAGTGACCAAGTATCACGATAAACAGACACATATTTTTTCTTCCTAATTTGTCTATTGTGATAAGTGAACTAATAAATAGTTGATTCCTCTCTGTACTTATTATACATTTTTAGTATGCTTAATCTATGTTAAAATTGCAAGTTACTGATATTAATAAAAAGGTGTGGTCTATTTTGGAAACCGTAAAATTACATGCAGATGAACGCATTGATCAATTATATGCTAATGATATTCAAATAATTCAAAGTACGAAAGTCTTTTCTTTTTCGTTAGATGCTGTTTTACTTGCAAATTTTACCGAACCAACTAAAAAAGAAACTGGGACGGTCGTCGATTTATGTGCTGGAAATGGCGCTGTTGGCCTATTTTTAACTGCTAAAACAAAAGCTAAGATCATTGAAGTTGAGCTTCAACCACGTTTGGCTGATATGGCACAAAGAAGCATTGATTTAAATCAACTGACTGCACAAATGGAAGTATTAAACATTGATTTAAATAATGTCACTGAATTTGTGAAAAAAGACAGTGTTGATACAGTGACTTGCAATCCGCCATATTTTTCAGTTCTACCCACAAGTAAAAAAAATCCTAATCAATATTTAGCGCTAGCACGACATGAGATCACTGTGACTTTAGAACAAACTATCAAACAGGCTAGTGATTTATTGAAAACTAAAGGTAAAGCTTATTTTGTTCATCGCCCGGAACGCTTGTTAGAGCTAACGGAATTGATGAAAAAATATCGCTTGTCACCTAAAAAGATCCAGTTAGTTTACCCCAAAGAAGGGCGCGAAGCCAATATGATCTTAGTTGAAGCGATTAAAGATGGACGCGATGGTGGTGTCCGCTTTTTACCACCAATAGTTGTTTATGAAGAACAAAATTATACACCCATGGTTCGGAAAATTTTATATGGAAAAACAGAGTAAAAAATATTATTTTTATGTTTTACGTTGTAGGGATGCCACCTTTTATACTGGCTTTTCGACCGATGTAACTAAGCGTGTCAAAACGCATAATTTAGGTAAAGGTGCTAAATATACCCGCAATAGAAGACCCGTTGAGTTGATTTATTATGAAGAATTTCAAACAAAGAGCCAAGCTTTAAAAAAAGAATATGCCTTCAAGCATTTGACGCGCAAGCAAAAAGAAGATTATTTACGTGAACATAGAGTAAGTGAAGAATTTCTGCTAAAATAATTTTAAGATTAAGTAAGAATCAAAGCATTAGTAATAAATGATGCTATAATTATTATAAAATTAATTATAAATTTTTAACACATACATTAATGTTGGAATAAAAGAAAATGTGAGTTCAACAGTGGTATGGTGAAATTTTGTGATCACGATTTGTGATACTAGATTGAATAACTTAAGAAAGGACAGGCTATATTTTTACAACTGAGTAAAGTATCAGTTGCTCACATGATATAGCAAAAGAATATGAAATTTATTGCTTATAATGTACGCCCAGATGAACGTAAGTATTTTGAAAATTGGTCAGCTAAGCAAGATATTCCGGTGAAATTGATCGCTGATGAAGTTAAGAGTGATAATTTAGCCTTAGCTAAGGGATATGATGCAGTGATCAGTTTTCAAACCGGCACTTATCCCGCTGATTTTTTTGATAAATTGGCTGAATTTGGAGTAAAAGATGTTTCGATCAGAAACGTTGGGGTCGACAATCTAAATCTTACAGCAGCTAAAAAATATGGTATTGCTGTAACTAATGTGCCTGCTTATTCACCAAACGCAATTGCTGAGTTTTCAATTACAGTCTTATTGCAACTATTACGGCAACAAAATATCTTCCGTAAGCGGATGGCTGAAAATGATTACCGGTGGGCGCCATTTGTGGGTAAAGAAATTAGAGCTTTGACGATCGGAATTGTTGGTACTGGTCGAATTGGTAAAGCTGCGATCGAAATTTATAAGGGCTTTGGTGCTAAGATTTTAGCCTATGATCCTTATCATGATCCCAAACTTGAAAGTGAAGGAATCTATGTCGATAGTCTAGAAGAGCTTTGTGGTCAAGTCGATGTTTTGACCTTGCACATGCCAGGGTCAGATAAAGACGGTCATTTGATCGACGAAGCGATGATCGCTAACTTAAAAGATGGTGCTTACATCATTAACACAGCCCGTGGTTCTTTGATTGATGCCAAAGCTCTATTAGCTGCGTTAAAGAGTGGCAAGTTAGGTGGGGCAGCGTTAGATACGTATGAATACGAAACACCGATCTTTAATCATGACTTAAAACAAACTGGTGTTAAAGATGAACTCTTTAATGAGTTGGTAGCACTTGATAATGTGATCATGACACCACATATTGCTTTTTATACTGAAACAGCAGTTGAAAATATGGTCAATATCTCACTTGATTCCGCTAAAGATGTGATTATGACTGGTAAAGCTGATACTTTAGTTGATTTAGGCTAATGTTACCTTTTTTACTATAAAATATTGCAATTAAAATTTGGTTGCGGTATAATATCAAGAGTGCCTAGAAAGGTACAATTCACACCCTGTGCGATGGCTAAGAGAGTGCTCAGTTGAGTCTTTTATTCGTTGAACATAGGGGAGGATAATAAAACTATTTTGGAGGTTAATTGTAATGGCTGTTATTTCCATGAAACAATTACTTGAAGCTGGTGTACATTTCGGTCACCAAACACGTCGTTGGAACCCTAAGATGAAAGAATACATCTTTACAGAACGTAATGGTATCTATATCATCGACTTACAAAAAACTGTTAAGTTGATCGATGATGCTTACGATTTTATGAAAGATGCAGCTGCTAACGATGGTGTTATCTTGTTTGTAGGTACAAAGAAACAAGCACAAGACGCAATCGAAGAAGAAGCAAAACGTGCAGGTCAATACTACGTAAACCATCGTTGGTTAGGTGGTACTTTGACAAACTGGAACACAATCCAA
The DNA here is from genome assembly GCF_001434405.1 of Ligilactobacillus apodemi DSM 16634 = JCM 16172. GTDB lineage: Bacteria > Bacillota > Bacilli > Lactobacillales > Lactobacillaceae > Ligilactobacillus > Ligilactobacillus apodemi. The sequence goes on from NZ_AZFT01000053.1 coordinate 464,096, forward strand.
ACACGTATCAAGCGTTTGAAAGAAATCAAAGCAATGGAAGAAGATGGCACATTTGAAGTGTTACCTAAGAAAGAAGTTGCTTTATTGATCAAAGAACGCGACCGACTTCAAAAATTCCTTGGTGGTATCGAAGACATGCCACGTATCCCAGATGTATTGTTCATCGTAGACCCACGCAAGGAACGTATTGCTGTTAAGGAAGCTCAAAAACTTAACATTCCTATCGTTGCTATGGTCGATACAAACGCTGATCCAGATGAAATCGATGTTAAGATTCCATCAAACGACGATGCTATCCGTGCCGTTCGTTTGATCACTTCTAAGATGGCAGATGCTATCATCGAAGGCCGTCAAGGTGAAGATGATGCAGCTGTTACAGAAGAAACTTTTGTAGCTGCTGATGGCGAAGAAGTTGAATCTATCGAAGAAATCGTTGAAGTTGTTGAAGGCAACAACGATACAGATGCTGAATAGTTAATAAACTTAGGCTGTCTCAGGTTAGGTAGGCATTTTAGCCTTAGTCTTGAGATAGCCTTTTTTAAATTTTTAGGTGGGAACGCGCCTTAATAGATGAGTTTTCATTTGTTAGAATCTCGGTGTGAGAAGTTCAAATTAATAACTCTAAGGAGGCCACTAGGCTATGGCAAAAGTTACTGCTGCTCAAGTAAAAGAATTACGCGAAAAAACTGGCGTTGGTATGATGGATGCTAAGAAAGCTTTGGTTGCTGTTGATGGTGACATGGACAAAGCAATCGACTTCTTACGTGAAAAAGGTATGGCAAAGGCTGCTAAGAAGAGCGACCGTGTTGCTGCTGAAGGTTTAGCTGACGTTGAAGTTGTTGGTAACACAGCTGCAGTTGTTGAAATCAACGCTGAAACAGACTTTGTTGCTCAAAACCAACAATTCCAAGACCTTGTAAAACGTATTGCAGGTTTGATCGCAGAAAACAAGCCAGCTGATTTAGAAGCTGCTTTAGCAATCAAGACTGACAAAGGTACGATCAACGACGAAATCATCGAAGCTACACAAGTCATCGGTGAAAAGATCACATTACGTCGTTTTGAATTAGTTGAAAAAGCTGATAACGAAAACTTTGGTGCATACTTACACATGGGTGGTAAGATTGCTGTGTTAACAGTAGTTGAAGGCGCTGATGAAACAGTTGCTAAAGATGTTGCAATGCACGTTGCAGCTATCAACCCTAAATATGTCAACCGTGACCAAGTTCCAGCTAGCGAAGTTGAACATGAAAAAGCTGTTTTAACTGAAGAAGCTAAGAACGAAGGTAAGCCAGAAAACATCATCGAAAAGATGGTTGCTGGCCGTTTGAACAAGTTCTTTGCTGAAGTAGCATTGGATGACCAAGCATTTGTTAAAGACCCAGACTTGACAGTTGCTAAATTCGTTGCTTCTAAAGACGGTAAAGTTAAGACATTTGTTCGTTATGAAGTTGGCGAAGGTATCGAAAAGAAAGCTGATAACTTTGTTGAAGAAGTTATGAGCCAAGTTAAATAATCTTAGCTGATATTAACGCTAGAACCCTTGATATATCAAGGGTTCTTTTTTTGTACATAGAGTAAAAATGCGTTTGGTGGGCAAATAATTATGCTCTTTGTGAGCTAAAAGTTGGTTATCAAACTTATTTGTGGTAAGGTAGCAATACAGTACGGCGATAAAGTCTTACAAAATTCGCAATTTACTTAATTTTTAGGTAAAATAAGAGAGAATAGAATTTTTAAATAGTAATGATTAGAGGTCAATAATAGATGTTAAAAGATTTAGTTGGTAGAAATATTACCGCCATGGTGATCGATGAAAATGATAAGTATGTTTTTGCACAAAGAGAAGGTTTAACTTTTAGGATCGCTAAAAGTGAATTACTTAAATTACCACAAGCAGGTGCAATGATTACGGGTTTTGCTTATGAAAACGAAGACCATGAATTGCAAATGACTAAAACAGAACCTAAGAGTGGCATTGATCGCTATGCTTGGGGAACAGTTAAACGAGTTCAACGTGGTTTAGGTGTCTTTGTCGATGTTGGGTTACCAAATAAAGATATCGTTGTTTCGATCGATGATCTACCTGAATTACAAAATTTATGGCCTAAGCAAGGCGATCGCTTATTGGTGGCACTAAAGATTGACGATAAAGGACGCCTTTGGGGTGAATTAGCAACGATGGAAATGGTACAAGCAGTTGGTGATGCTGCTACTAAGAAAATGATGAACCGTGATGTTGAAGCCACTGTTTATCGATTAAAATTAGTCGGTTCATATTTGATCACGAGAGATTATCAACTAGGATTTGTTCATCCTTCTGAACGTGAGCGTGAACCCCGTCTAGGTGAAGTTGTTAAGGCACGTGTGATTGGGGTCAGACCAGATGGTACTTTGAATTTATCATTAAAGCCACGTGCTTACGAAGCAATTAGTGACGATGCTCAAATGTTACTAGCTGCTTTGCAACATAGCCCTGAAGGTAAATTACCATATACGGATAAGAGTGATCCAGCCGATATTAAAAATTATTTTGGGATCAGTAAAGGACAATTTAAGCGTGCTGTTGGGCACTTAATGAAAGCTGGCTTAGTTATTCAAGAAGATGATTTTTTAAAGTTATCTAAATAATGCAAGGTAGGCGTAAAAGAAAGAGTAAATGTGAATAAGCCTATTTTTAGCATAAAAGAAAGGAAATTCTGTATTTCTTTCCCAAGTACTTTAGCTATTTGGTCACATTTGTACGGTAAAAACTTCAATGGATAGTTTAGATAAGATCGAGGAAAAATTACACGCTAAAGGGTTTAAGTTGACTCCGCAACGTCGTGCAACGATCGCCATTTTGTTGGAGCATAAGGAAAGTCATCTTTCAGCAGAAGAAGTCTATTCTTTATTGCAAAAAAAGCATCCTGAAGTAGGTTTAGCTACAGTTTATCGGACTTTAGATGTTTTAACGGAAATTGAGATCGTCAATCGAATAAATTTTGAAGATGGTGTGGCGCGCTTTGACTTAAAGACCGATGACGGCCAACATTTTCACCACCATCTTGTTTGCAACAATTGTGGTCGGGTGATCGAGATTCATGAAGATATGCTTTTTGATGTTGAGCAACGAATTAAACATCAATATCATTTTGAAATTACCGATCATCGCTTAACTTTTTTGGGAATCTGCCAAGATTGTATTCGGAAAAGTAAGACCAGGGGGGTAAGCTAGTGGATAAAATTTCAGAAACGATTGCTGATTACTTACACTACTTGACCGTTGAACGTGGTCTTTCTAAAAATACGGTCGTAAGTTATGGGATGGATCTCAAGCAATTTCACCTTTTTTTGACTGAAAAAAAGCTCACTCAATTGAGCAAAGTTGATCGTACCACTATTATTGCTTATCTAGATAAACAGGTTAAAGAACAAAAGAAAAAGACATCAATTACCCGAAGTATTACTAGTTTGCGACGCTTTTTTCGCTATTTAATGCAAGAAAATATCATCACAACTGATCCAATGCAACTAATCGAATTACCGAAAAAAGAACAACATCTACCAGATGTTTTATCGTTAACAGAAGTTGAAACTTTACTAGCTACTCCTGATGTCACAACGCCATTAGGGCTACGCGATCGGGCGATCTTAGAATTAATGTATGCCACTGGACTTCGTGTTAGTGAAGTGATCAATTTAAAATTAGCTGATTTGCATTTAGAATTAGGAATTATTCAAACTATTGGTAAGGGGCAAAAAGAGCGACTCGTACCGATCGGTGATACGGCAAGTGAGTGGGTGAAAAAGTATTTAAAAGATGCCCGTCCCAAGTTAGCTAAACCAACATGTGATTATTTGTTTGTTAATTTTCATGGAGCCCAATTAACGCGACAAGGAATTTGGAAAAACTTGAAAAAGCATGTTCTTGCTGCAGGTATCAAAAAAAACGTTACGCCCCATACTTTGCGGCATTCCTTTGCAACCCATATTTTGGAAAACGGAGCTGATTTGCGAATCGTTCAAGAGTTATTAGGTCATGCGGATATTTCAACAACGCAACTATATACGCATCTTTCTAAGAAACGTTTAGCTAAGATCTATCAAGAAACGCACCCGCATGCTTGATTGTGTTTGCCATTGATTTGTGTTACTCTAAAATAATTAGTAATAACTCATCTAAGTGTTCTTAGTCATGAAATATACTTAAAAATGAATATTTGCTTGACTAACCCACTATAAGATATAGATAAAACTTAGGAAAGGAAAATATATTTCTTGCTCAAATGTGCTCAGCTAGACACCACATTTGTTCACGATTTATATAGAAAGGTCAAATGCTATACAAATATAAAAGCGATTATGAAAAAATAGCTATGGGTCTGTTATCGTTTGTACCGGACTTAAAGGAGATCGCTAACCTCCAAACAGAACTCGAGTGGTATGATGCGAGTTATGAACGAGTTTTATATCTGTGGAAAAATGAGAACCGAGATTTTGTTGGCATCATTGGGACTGAGATAAATGATGACTTTATCATGGTACGTCAAATTTCAGTTTCACCAGCTGAAAGAAGCCAAGGGGTTAGCTTTTTGATGCTAGATGATTTAGCAGATCTTTATCCAGACAAGCGAATTATGGGAAATATTGAAGCCTCTGCGCTGATTGCCAAGTGGGAGCAACATGATGATGGAAAATAAACTGTCACCAACTAATGAATTATTATTTAAAGTTCCAGCGTTCGAGGGACCATTGGATCTGTTACTTCATTTGATCAAGAAAAATCAAATGGACATTTATGATATCCCAATGGCGGAAATAACTACCCAATATATTGAATATCTACACCAATTAAAAGAATTACAACTTGATGTAGCAGGTGAATATTTAGTCACGGCGTCAATGTTGGTCAATATAAAAAGTAAGATGTTATTGCCAAATGAGCAAGCAACAAATGAAACAGTGGAAGAAAGTGAAGATCCACGGGATGAATTGGTGCAACAATTGATTTTACACCAAACTTTTCAAGAAGCGGCTCAAAATATGCGGGGATATGCAGATGAACGAATGAAGTTGTACCCGCGTGAGCCAGCATTACTCCCAGAAGATGCTAAATTAGGGAAATTAGATCCTGATGGTGCGGACTTAGCCCAACTTCAAAAGGCATTTGCGCGCTTGTTAGCTAAACGGAAAGTTGAGCGTCCCGTTGTCCGTAAAATTCAACCGGAACGTTATTTTCTTAAAGATCAGATCAATTACCTTGAAAAATTAGTCTTTAACGCCAAAAGACCGATCGAATTTAGTGAGATCTTTGCCCCTGAAGCTGAGTTAGAATTGGTCGTGACAACATTTTTGGCACTACTAGAATTAGTAAAACAAGGGGCGATCAAGGCTACACAATCAGAAAATTTGGGGCCAATAGAATTAGTGAGTGGTGAATTAAATGCTATCAAATCAAGCCAAAATTGAAAGTTTGTTATTTGTGAGTGGAAATGATGGAATCACGGCACGTGAAATATCACAATTAACGGGGATCATGAAGCCAGCTGTTTTAGAACAATTAGCTTTACTTACGGAAAAATATCAAAAAGATGCAACGACAGCTTTAAAATTGATCCATGCGGATGAACGTTATCGTTTGGTGACAAAAAAAGGTGTGGCTGGTCTAGTGCGACAATACTTTGAATCACCAGCAATGACAGAATTATCGGCTGCTGCCTTAGAAACTTTGGCAATCGTTGCATATCGTCAACCAGTTACGCGAGTCCAGATCGATGAGATCAGAGGGGTGCAGTCAAGTGGGATGATTCAAAAATTATTACTCCTTGATTTGATCAAAGAAGCTGGACGGTTAGATGCTCCGGGACGACCGATCATGTATGCCACAACGGAGAATTTTTTGAACTACTTTGGCATCAACGATTTATCACAATTGCCAGAACTACCTAAAGAAGATGATGATAAAATCGAAAATACCGATGATTTATTATCATTATTCAACGATGCATTAGCTGATGAGGATGCGTAAAAAATAGTAGCTAGTTAGAAAGATAAAATATGGTGCTAGCTATTTTTAAAATAAATAAGGGAGGCCAACTATATTTCTTTCTATGTTTGGAAAAAAGCTAAATACCATATTTATATAGTAGCTAAGAATGGCAGAGAGAATTCAAAAAGTCATGGCAAACGCAGGGGTTGCCTCTAGACGTGCGAGTGAAAAAATGATCTTAGAAGGGCGCGTTAAGGTAAATGGAAAAGTTACCAAGGAATTAGGTGTCAAGGTTGATGGAAACGATATTATTGAAGTTGATGGACACTTGATCGAACGTGAAAATAAGGTCTATTATTTATTATATAAGCCACGTGGAGTAATTAGTGCGGCCAAAGATGATAAGGGACGTAAGGTCGTGACAGATTACTTTACTCAGTTTAATGAACGAGTTTATCCAGTTGGAAGATTGGATTATGATACCTCTGGACTTTTATTATTGACAAATGATGGTGAGCTTGCCAATAAATTAATGCACCCACGCTATAAAGTAAATAAGACTTATGTTGCTAAGGTCAAGGGGATCGTTCAAAACGATGAATTAAAACAATTACGTCAAGGTGTACGCTTAAAAGATGGTCGCAAGAGTGCTCGTGCTAAGGCTAAGATTTTGTCTTTTGATAAGAAAAATGATACCTCAATCGTTTCATTGACGATTCATGAAGGGCGAAATCATCAAGTTAAAAACATGCTTCAAGCGGTAGGACATCCAGTGAAGAAATTAAAGCGTGAAACTTATGGTTTCCTAACACTTGATGGTTTAACATCTGGACAATACCGTGAATTGACGCGTGATGAAGTCAAAGCTTTGTACGATTTAGATAATAAACGGCGATGATTGTATTTGAATAAATATTGTGCTAAAATACTTTAGAAAATAATTTTGGTTTATCTTCAGGGCAGGGTGTAAATCCCGACCGGCGGTGATAGTCCGCGACTCCTCTTAGACCGAATCGGTGAAATTCCGATACCGACAGTATAGTCTGGATGAAAGAAGATAGGTTTTATATTACAGATAAAGTATAACTTTTTTGTGCTGTAATAGACCTGTATTGCCCAGGATGGACAATGCAGGTCTATTTTTTAGTATAAAATCTGCTGTGAGATGAACCTCATAGGAGGAATTTACCGTGGCAGTAAGGCGTTGGACAATTGCAGCTTGTTTAGCCGCAATTTCATATCTTTTAATGTTTATCTCGTTTGTGATCATTCCGATCGTTCCGTTTATGAAAGTTGATTTTTCGGATATCCCGATTTTACTAGCTTTCTTTATCTTAGGACCGCTTGGTGGAATTGAGGTTGCGTTGTTACGTTCAGTATTGTATTTTATTATTTCTGGACCGACGCTACCTAACTTGATCGGGGTAAGTTTGAGTTTATTAGCTAGCTTGGCTTTTTGTTTGCCATTTTATTATTTGCTAGCACATCATAAATTCTCATTTAAACGCAGTGTAATGGCCATTCTCGGTGCAACCCTTACGCTAACAGTTATTTTATCGCTGGTAAACTGGTTGGTTACCTTACCGCTTTATATGTCGCTTTTAGGGATGAAATTATCGATCCCTTTAAATCAGATGGTTCTTTGGGGCGTGGTGCCTTTTAATTTGATCAAGGGCTGTTTGCTGGGCGTCGTATTTTGCTTGATTTATCACAAGTTAAATCACTGGCTAGAACAAAAAAACTACTTATCAATGTAAACAAAAAATCGCAGATCTCAAAGTTAATTGAGACCTGCGATTTTTTAGTAGTTTAATTATGCATTTTTCTTAGCTTTTTGTAATTCAGCATAATGTTTGTCACCCTTATAAAGCTCATAAATAGTCCAAATAAGGAGGCCAGAGATGATTGCAATCAAAACATAAGCAATCATATTTGAAAGTTGCATTTGAGCAGCTGTTGGGTTATCACCGAAGAAATCACTAATAGCATCAGGCATACCCTTGAAGTTTAAAACCGTCAAAACGATAACTGAGATCCAACCTAAGACTTTCACCCAAAGGGAGTTCTTGAAACGTTTACCCATTTCAACTTCACTATTTGTCATCATCAAAAGTGGAATCATTGAGAACGGTAAAGCAAAGGATAAGAAGACTTGTGAGTTATTCATCAAAGTATTCAATGCTTGGTGTTCTTGTTGAGCACTTTGACCTGCTGTTAAGGAAACACAGATCAAAACAGGGATAACTGAGATCAAACGTGTGATCAAACGACGTGCCCATAATGGCATTTTCAAATGAACGAAACCTTCCATGATAACTTGTCCAGTCAAAGTACCTGTGATCGTAGAGTTTTGACCAGAAGCAAGAAGGGCAACTGCGAAAAGCACTGATAAAATACCAGATTTAGCAACTGAGATCAACACACCGTTGCTAAGGGTTGAAGTATCGGATAGTGCTTCATAAAGACCAAAGAATGATGGGTCATTAACAGCACCACTCTTGAAGACTGCAACACCCATGATCAAAAGAAGTGAGTTTACGATGAAAGCAAAACTCAATTGGATGTTTGAATCCCAAGCCGAGAAACGGACAGCTTCTGCAACTTCGTCTTGATTGTTATGATCAATTTGACGAGTTTGAGAAACAGCTGAATGAAGATAAAGGTTGTGAGGCATAACTGTAGCCCCGATGATCCCAAGTGCACCACTGATTGGAGTCATTCCATGAACTTCTGGTGAACTAGCAAAAGTTTTAGTAGTTGGAATAAAGCCACTTAAAACTGAGCCCCAATCTGGGTTAGATAAGGCAACTTGGTAAGTGAAAACAAATAAGATAACTAAGATCAAGGCAACAACGATCGCTTCGATTTTTCTAAAACCAATTTTAGTTAATAAAAGCAAAAGTAAAACGTCAAAAACTGTAATAAATACGGCAAAGACAAGCGGAATACCAAATAATAAGTATAAGGCGATCGCTGCCCCGATAACTTCAGCGATATCGGTTGCCATGATAGCTAACTCAGTCAAGATCCATAAAACGATCCCTAAAGCCTTCCCTGTTCTAGCGCGAATTGCTTGGGCAAGATCCATCCGGCTCACAATTCCAAGTTTGGCAGCCATGTATTGTAAAAGCATCGCGATCAAACTTGACATCAAGATAACGGACATTAGTAAGTACTGGAAATTTTGTCCACCGGTGATCGAAGTCGACCAGTTACCAGGATCCATGTACCCAACAGCGACTAAAGCCCCTGGGCCAGAGTAAGCAAATAGCGTTCTCCAGAAGCCCTTTCCTTTAGGTACCGTAACAGTACCGTTGATTTCCTCTAATGAGGGACCATTAGCATACTCGACGAGTTTATGCTTTTCGTGTTTTTTATCCAAAATAAAAACCGTCCTTCCTTTTCTAGGTACTTTGACATTGTACACCTTATTAAGGGAAATTAAAAGTATTTTTAGGCATACCTTACAAATTTATTTTTTGGTAAACCAAAATTGTTATTCTCACTAGAGATATAGTTAAAAAACTCATTTCTAAATAACTTAAAAAAAATGCTTTTTTAGCGTATATTATTTGTATAGTGTTCATGTGTAAATATTAGCAACAATAAACTAAAACGAAAGGTGAGCTATGTCTCTGATATTTGAGATAGCACTAAGGAAATGACAGTAGAATCAAGACAATGGCTAAAGTATTTTTCACCTACACAGTCTAGAAGACCAGCTGTGCTCAAACAATTACTCGAAAATCATCTCACAACATCTGCTTTATTTTGGGGAAAAGCATATGACTTATTAGAATACATTGCTTTGCCGATTTCGACAGCTAACTTTGAGGCTGAACTAGCACTTTTATGTGAACAAGGTTTTTTACAAAAAACAGCACAAGGGATGTTATTAACGAAAAAAGGTACAAAAGTAGTCCAAGTTGATCTGATGAATCATGCTCAATTTGGCATGCCTGCTTTTTTCCATGGCTTTGATTGGAAGAATTGGGAAAAAATGTTTTTATTGATGGTTCAAGTTGCTTCTGAATTGAGCTATCAAAACAGCAATTATTTTGTGATCGCAAATGACTTGCGGACCCAATATCGTTTTAAAGAGTGGTTGAAAAAATATGGTAAAGAACGCTTATTAAGCGAAGTACAAACTTCATTAGCAGAATTTTTGAGTCAAGAAGACCCAAAGCTGGCAACCCTTTTTTGTGAACAATTGACGGGACATAACCAGCTTGGAAAAACAAGAAATCAACTGGCTACGATATATGATTATTCTTTAACTGATTTAGAAGTTTTATGGTTAGACATGTGTAGTCGTTATGCCCAGTTTTTATTGACTAAAGGACAAGCTTTAAGCGAATTAGTGCATTTTTATAAGCGAAATTCGCTTCTTTCCGAAAGTAATCAAAAGACTTACGAGCTATTTTTAGCGCAAAAAAAACTCACAGAAATCGCTAAAATAAGGGGACTAAAGCTAGGAACGATCCAAGAACACTTATTAAATGCGGCGCTCTTATTAGCAGATTTTCCCTTTGCTCAAGTGCTATCAAGCAAATTAACGAGTGAACTAAAAAGTTTTTATGGTGAAACTCCAATATTAGAGTGGGATTTTAAAACACTACAGGCAACTTTACCAGATATTTCATTCTTTGAATATCGTTTATATCAGATAGAAAGGATCATTCAAGATGGAGTTAGAACTTGAACGATTTTTACAGCAAAATTTTGGCTACGAGGCTTTTAAACTCGGACAAAAAGAAACGATCACATCCTTATTGGAGCATAAAGATACATTAGCGATCTTACCAACAGGCACTGGAAAGTCATTGTGTTACCAATTTATCGGACAATACTTAAACAAGCCAGTTTTGATCGTGTCGCCTTTGATCTCATTGATGCAAGATCAAGTCGAACAGCTACGTTATCAGGGACAAAAAGCTACGGTCGCACTTAACTCAAGTCTATCTTATTCTGAAAAACGTTTTGTTTTGAATAATTTAACGCAATTTAAGTATATCTATATTTCACCTGAGATGTTAAGTTCAAATGAAGTTTTAGGACGCTTACAAGCTTTAGATTTGGGCTTGTTTGTAGTCGATGAGGCGCATTGTATTTCTAAGTGGGGGCCAGATTTTCGCCCAGATTATTTAAATTTAGGTAGGATTCGGCATTTTTTAGGCGATCCCTTGACATTGGCCTTAACGGCGACTGCAACTGAAAATGTAGCGCAAGATATTATAAAAGAACTTGATATCAAGCAAGCTGAACTGATCAGATATCCGGTTGATCGACCAAATATTTTTTTAGCGGTTGAAAAGTTTACTGACCAAGCTCAAAAAGATGAATATCTTTTTAGCATTATGCAAAAATTGCACGGAGCGGGGATCATTTACTTTTCTAGTAAAAAGCAAGCAGAAAAAATCAAACAACAATTGATCGCTCAAAAAATTTCTACTGCAGTTTATCATGCAGATCTTTCCTTGACTGAACGTTTTTTAGTGCAGCAACAATTTTTAACGGGACAATTAGATGTGATCTGCGCGACGAGTGCTTTTGGCATGGGAATCAATAAAGCTGATGTGCGCTATGTGATCCATTACCATATGCCAAATGATCTTGAAGATTACGTTCAAGAGATCGGGCGTTGCTCACGCGATGGAGCTTTGGGAGTGGCGCTTTTACTTTATGAACCACAAGATTTGAAACGCCAAGAATTTATTATTCAAAAGAGCCTTCCTGATCGGCAGCAGATCAATTACTTTGCAAAGCAAAAGGCGTTGCTAGAGAATTTTTCGGGAGAAGAGCTAGAACTTTTAAAACGGTTATTTGCTAATGGATATTCGGCAACACAGATTTTAGAATTAGTCCAAATACGCCAAAAAAAGCGAACTAAAGCGTTGTTTAAGCTATTGGAGTATATTGAAACTAAAGAATGTCGGCGCCAATTTATTGCCACCTATTTCAAAGATCAAGCACCTAAGCATCGGATTAAAAATTGTTGTGATCGTGATGAACCTTTTGATTTTTCACAGTTAAAGTCTAAAAATCATAAAATTTTGAAAAAAGAATCACTAAAGACTAGTGATTATCAAAAAATTTTGGCAAAATTATTTAAGGATTATGAGTTAAAATAAGAATACTGATGATTATTTATATATTTTTAGGCGCATTTATGCTATGATATTTCATAATATCAGTCGAGGAGTGATTCAGGAACTGTTAGTTTTATAAAAGCCAAATAGCATTTGTTTATTTGGATCATACTAAAGATGAAATGGTTAATAAACACATCATCTAATATAACACCACTGATATCTCCTTTACACCATGTCGACCAACTTTGCGACCGAATGTTTTAGGGATACAGAGGAGCTGAAGTTGATATATAAATTTAAGAAAGGAAAAGCTATATTGTTTTACGCCAACTAAACATAGGGATGATGTTTTGAAGGGTTGGTTTATATAGTAGGTAAGTGATAGATGAGTCGAAAAAATAACGACCACACTAAAAAACCATGGGAAAAAACTTTTGAAGAAAACAAAGATGATGATGGTAATTACTCACGTAGAGCAAGCCGTCAAAGCAATAAACGTAATACCTTTTTAACGACCGCGTTATTGATCGTTTTTGTAATTATTATTTTGAGTACGATCCTTTTTTACTTTGTTTCTCAAAATTTAGCCTCAAAACCAACTAGCAATGACGATTCGATCGAGGTTGTCTCTTCAAGTGAGAAAAAGTCTTCCAGCAGTAAGTCTTCGAAGAAATCTTCTAGTAGCAAAAAGAAGAGTTCTAGTAAAGCCTCAAGTTCGACTGAAAATAGTCAAATAACTGCACAAGATACGAGTGAAAATAGTTCAGTAGCAACTAGTTCAACTGATACGATCGAAAGTCAAGCAGAAACAAGTTCTGTAGCTGAAAGTTCATCACAAGCAGCAGAAACTAGTTCACAAGCTGAGCAAAGTTCACAAGAAAGTGAAGCCTCATCTTCATCAGAAGAGGCTCAATACATTTCTGTTCCTGCTGGTCAAGGTTTATATCGGATCGCAGTTAACAATGGTTTGACACTTAACCAATTGTTAGAATTGAATCCAGGGCTTAGTGCAAATTCAAGCATTTCACCTGGTCAACAAATCAGAATCAAGTAATTGGGCTGTGGTTATTGCGTAAGATGCAAAGCTAAATTTGAAAGATAGGGTAAGTTTAGCCCCTTTAGTCGAACACCTAGTTACTAAATCAAATAAAAAGAGAGGAAAACTGTCCTCAAAAAATGTGTCCCAAGCTAACTTTGGACGCATTTTTATGCGTTTAGGGCAGTAAATGGATATTTATGCGAGAAAAATTACAAATCGCGATCGATGGCCCAGCTTCTGCGGGTAAAAGTACTGTTGCTAAATTAGTAGCAAAAAAATTAAATTATATTTATTGTGATACTGGAGCGATGTATCGGGCTGCTACATGGTATGCGTTACAAGAAGGGGTCGCTTTAGACGATGATCAAGCTTTAGGTGAAATGTTGACTCAAATGGAATTAAAATTTATTCCAAGTGATCCAGAACAATTAGTTTTTGTAAATGGAGTTGACGTAACTAAGGCGATCCGTTTACCAGAGATCACTAATAACGTTTCTTTAGTTTCAGCGCAACCAAGTGTCCGCGCCGATTTGACCAAACGGCAACAACAGATTGCAAGCAATGGTGGAATTGTGATGGATGGTCGCGATATTGGGACTACGGTTTTACCTAATGCTCAAGTCAAGATTTTTTTAGTAGCCAGTGTACATGAGCGAGCCTTGCGTCGTTTTAAAGAAAATCAACAAAAAGGTATCAAAACACCACTAGATGTTTTAGAACAAGAAATCGAAGCAAGAGACTATAAAGATTCTCACCGCAAGGTTTCTCCGTTGACACAGGCCAAAGATGCTGTATTATTAGATACAACATCTCTGGATATTGAGCAGGTTACTGCTGAAATTATGAAAATTGTTAAAACTGAAGAGAAATAGGTAATTTAACTGGCATTTTACTGCGCTTTCAGTTAAAATAGTTACTAGATAGTCGTTAAGGAGGACAAAGTCCATGAGTGAATCAGAAAACAAGGATTTATTAGAAGCTTTAAACAGCGTTAAGACAGTTAAAGTCGGAGACGTTGTCAAAGGCGAAGTGTTAGCATTTGATGATAAGAAGCAAGTTATTGTAGGGATCGAAGGCACTGGTGTTGAAGGTGTTGTTCCTGCACGCGAATTAAGCGCAAAAGCTGAAGATATCGAAAATGAAATCAAAGTTGGCGATATGCTTGACTTAGTTGTTATTTCAAAAATCGGTTCTGATAAAGAAGGCGGTAGCTACTTATTATCACAACGTCGCCTAGAAGCCCGCAAAGTATGGGATGAAATTGAAAAGAAATTTGAAGCAGGTGAAACAATTACTGTTCCTGTAACTCAAATCGTAAAAGGTGGCTTAGTTGTTGACGCTGGCGTTCGTGGCTTTGTCCCTGCATCAATGGTTTCAGACCACTTTGTTGAAGACTTCAATGAATACAAGGGTAAAGAACTTGAACTTAAGATCGTTGAAATCGAACCAAGCGAAAACCGCTTGATCTTGTCTCACAAAGAAATCGTGCAACAAGAACGCGAAGCTAAGAAACAAGAAGTTATGGCTAAATTAGCAGCTGGCGATGTTTTAGACGGTAAAGTTGCTCGTTTAACAAACTTCGGTGCCTTTGTTGATTTAGGTGGCGTTGATGGCTTAGTACACGTTTCTGAAATTTCTTACGAACGTGTTGGCAAGCCTTCTGATGTTTTAAAGGTTGGTGAAGATGTTAAGGTCAAAGTTTTAGCTGTTGACCCAGAAAAAGATCGTATTTCACTTTCGATCAAACAAACATTGCCACAACCTTGGGATAACATCGAAGAAAAAGTTGCTGAAGGTGATGTACTTGATGGTACTGTTAAACGTTTGACAAGCTTTGGTGCTTTTGTGGAAGTATTCCCTGGTGTTGAAGGTTTGGTACACATTTCTCAAATCTCACACAAGCACATTGCTACACCAAATGAAGTGTTAACTTCTGGTCAAGATGTAAAAGTTAAAGTCTTGAACGTAAATGGTGCTGATCGTCGTCTTGCATTGTCTATCAAAGCTTTACAAGAAAAGCCAGCAGCTGACAAAAAAGAAGTTGAAGTTGTCGAAGAAGAACATGTAGAAATTCCTGAAGAAGATACAGGTTTCACATTGGGAGACTTAGTCGGCGACGAATTAAAGAATGAAGATTAATCTCTGTTAACTGAGATTTATTTGACTGGCCCAGGCAAGAGTCTTTGGGTCAGTTTTTTTGGTAAAACATTTATAATTAAGGAGGAATCATAATGGCAAATCCAGTCGTTGCGATCGTTGGACGCCCAAATGTCGGTAAATCGACGGTCTTTAATCGAATCGCGGGCGAGCGAATTTCAATTGTTGAGGATACTCCTGGGGTAACACGTGATCGGATCTATGCTCAAGGCGAATGGTTGGGGCAACCGTTTAATATCATTGATACTGGTGGTATTGATATGGGGGATGAACCGTTTTTAGCACAGATTACAGAGCAAGCACAAATTGCGATCGATGAAGCGGATGTGATTGTTTTTGTGACGAGTGTCAAAGAAGGGGTCACTGATGCTGATGAAAAGGTCGCAAAGATTTTATATCAAACTGATAAACCAGTTATTTTAGCAGTTAATAAGGTGGATAACCCTGAGCTTCGTAGTGAAATCTATGACTTTTATTCATTAGGTTTTGGAGATCCAATGCCACTTTCCGGGACTCACGGTATTGGTACTGGGGACCTTTTAGATAAAATCTGTCAAGAATTTCCTAAAGATGGTGCTAAAGAAGAAGACGAATCGATCAAATTTAGTTTTATTGGACGGCCAAATGTTGGTAAATCTTCACTTGTCAATGCAATTTTAGGTGAAAACCGCGTGATCGTTTCTGACGTTGAAGGTACAACGCGTGACGCAATCGATACTAAATTTGTCGATCCAGAAGGTACTGAATTTACGATGATCGATACTGCTGGGATCCGTAAAAAAGGCAAAGTTTATGAAACTACGGAAAAATATTCAGTTTTACGTGCAATGCGAGCAATCGATCGTTCAGATGTTGTTTGCATGGTCTTAAATGCTGAAGAAGGAATTCGTGAGCAAGATAAGCACGTTGCTGGTTATGCACACGAAGCAGGACGTGGGATTATTATCGTAGTCAATAAATGGGATACTTTGAAAAAAGATAACCATACCATGAAAGAGTTTGAACAAACGATCCGGCAAGAATTCCAATATCTTAGCTATGCACCGATCGTCTTTGTCTCTGCTAAGACGCATCAACGTTTAGAACAATTACCAGAATTGATCAAGCGGGTAAATCATAACCATGAACGTCGCATCTCTTCAGCAGTCTTAAATGATGTGGTGATGGATGCAATTGCGCATAATCCGACGCCAACAGATAATGGCAAACGTCTACGGGTCTATTATGCGACTCAAGTGGCGACAAAGCCACCAACATTTGTTATTTTTGTCAATGATCCTGAATTGATGCATTTTTCTTATGAACGCTTCTTAGAAAACCAAATCAGAGCAGCTTTTGACTTTGAAGGGACACCAATTCACATCATTGAACGGCGTAGAAAATAATTTGAAGATCAAACTAAAAAACAATGTTGAACTTTATAATATTTTTATAAAAATATTGGGTAAAAACGTTGCTATGTTAGGCTTTCTATGCTATCTTATTAACTGAGCAATGATTTGTTAGTCATTGTTTCATGGTCTTTATATTTTTATATAGAGACGGGCTAGAAGATATTTTATAATATATCTTTATCTTCACTTGAGGAGGTGAAACACATGGCAAACAAAGCACAATTGATCGAAACTGTTGCTGAAAAGACAGGTTTGACAAAGAAGGACGCAACTGTTGCAGTTGACGCAGTCTTTGGTTCTATCCAAGACTACCTTAAAGAAGGCGAAAAAGTTCAATTGATCGGCTTTGGTAACTTCGAAGTTCGTGAACGTGCAGCTCGTAAGGGTCGCAACCCACAAACAGGTAAGGAAATCCAAATCCCAGCAAGCAAAGTTCCTGCATTTAAGCCAGGTAAGGCTCTTAAGGACGCTGTTAAATAAGATTGACTTATTTTAGCTCAAGAACCCTTGATTTATCAGGGGTTCTTTTTTTGTGCAATTTTATGGCATCGTGCTAGCAAAATTAAATTTAACTTTTTTGAGTAAGCAAAAAATCTCTTGAAATTACTCAAGAGATTTATCAGTAAACTTATTTTGAGTGCTGGGTGAATTACTTAGCATAATTAAACAATGGATCTAGTAATTTGAAATCAAAAGTTTCTCGGTCTACAATTCCAATAATTTTTTCACTATCATAAAGTTGTAGTAAAAAATCTGCCATTTGTTTACTCGTATGGTATGTTCCAAAATGTTTATCGTAATCGTAGTCACTCGAATTATTAGCAATTTTCCCAAATTCTGTTTTTGTAGCTGCTGGTGCTAAAACTTTAACTTGCATTTTAGCACCAGAATTTCGTAATTCTCTAGCTAATCCTTCTGTAAATGAACTTACATAAAATTTTGTGGCACAATAAATAACAGCCTCTGGGACAATTGTATATCCTCCCGCTGAAGAAATATTTATCAGTTGTGTTCCCTCAATATTTTGGTAGTTACGAACAAAAAGATTGGAGAGGATCGTTAGCGCTTCAATATTTAAATGGATCATAGTTTCTATTTTTTTAGGATTTTGATTTGCAACGTGACCATAATTACCTAGACCAGCATTATTAATCCATGTTTTCAACTCATATGTTTTTAAGTCATCGTACAGTTGATAGATATTTTGTGTAATTGTTAAATCAACATTTTTGATAATAACGTCTACTGCTGGAAACTTTTCTGAAATTTCTTTTTTTAAATTTTCAAGTCTTTCTTGACGGCGTGCAATAATGATTAGATTCTTACCACGCGAAGCAAATTTTTTGGCCGTTTCGTATCCAATACCAGAGCTTGCCCCAGTAATTACAGTATATTTTTGTGTATCGCTTAACATTATTAGTTCCTCCTTTTTATCTGATACAATAAAACTATACAACCTAGAGTTAACTCTAGGTAAAGAGTGAGGAGATATTTTTTGAATTATTCAATAGGAGAATTTTCAAAGCTTACCGGTTTAACAATTCATACTTTGCGTTATTATGAACAAGAAAATTTAATAGCTCCCAAACGTAATAGCGCTAATCAGCGGCGTTATTCAGACAATGATATAAAGTGGATCGACTTTATTAAACGTTTAAAGGGAACGGGAATGCCTATCAAAGAAATAAAAAAATATGCGATGTTACGTTCTATAGGAGAAGAAACTTTGGATGAAAGAATGGAAATGTTAGTAAAGCATAAAAAGGAATTAAATAAGCAAATACAAGTACTACAGGATCACATGACCAAATTAGATGATAAAATATCTTTTTATCAAAATGAAATAAAGCGTCTTAGAAATAAATAAGTGTAATAGAACCTTGTTCATGGTATTTTTAAATTTATGGAAGTTTAGTGCATACAATTAGTATTTTTGAAAGTAAGTAAAAAAGCAATTACTAATGAATCTTAAATTAGTGATTGCTTTTTTAGATTTGATATTTATGGACTACGTAATTTAATAAAAATTACTATAGATTTATTTTTATCTAATTATTGTCCTTGATTGTCGATTTTAACTGCATATACGACAGGAACATAATTATCTCTACCTTCTACTGTAGTGTATGAATCTACGCCTTTAAAGCCACCGTATACTGTGACTGTATCATCATCTAAGAAACGTTGATCAGTATTTACGCTTTTTGCGATATCAATATATACTAATTGGCTTGGATCGCCATTAAACGATACAAGTAAAAATCTAGATTCATCATCGTACTGGAATACAGTACCTGTTAATGTAATTAGTTTTTTCTGGTATTGTTTAGGATTACGTAAGTACTCTTCATAGTTCATGCCTTCAAATTTTGATGTATCAATTTCAGTAGTTTTTTCGGAATCGTTACTTGAAGATTCTTCTGCTTGAGTTTGAGAGTTTACCGGTAAAACTACTTTCACTTTTGATTTAATTTTCTTTACATTGAATGTATCACTTGAAGATTTTTTCTTTAATGTTTTATCTGTTGAGACATAGTAAATAGCTTTAGAATTATTAGCAGAGCTTGTTTCAAAAGAAAAATTTCCTTTTTTATCTGCTTTAACGTGATCCAATCGGAAACTATAACAATAGCTATGGATTAAATCCACTAAAAGGCGATTTTCAACGTTATTACGGCAAAAATTCCTTTGTAAAGTGGTTAAAACAACAAGGAATAGATCCAAATAAACTTAGTTTTATCGAAGTAGTTGGACATTTTTTAGCTAAGAGTGTGGGACCAATCGGAACTTTAGAAAAAAGTGTACCTTTAGCGTGGCAAGAAGCTAACTTATGAAATATCACAAAATTGAAAACGGGTTTGATGAAAATGGAAAATTTAGTTACCAAGACGAATACATTCCAATCACTAACGCACAAAAAAATTTTAAAAAAGAAGTTAGTCGAATTGATAAGAGATTCGTTTATGATTTAGGTAAAATCAAAAAATTTAGTTCTAGTTTTCATAACTACAGTAAGACGATAAAACTTGATGCCGTAACTGCATTAGCACTTAAAAATGCAATAAAATCACATGGTCAAGCAGGTATTAAAGTGATAAAAGAAACCAAAAAACAAGTAGAAAGTGAACTAGAAAATAACTGGCGTGAGACTTTTCAAGTTGCTAGACAAATTGGAAGTGAGTTATCCGAAGTAGAGATTTTGCAAATTCTTCATGAAGCTAGTGCAGATAAAGAAGCACTAGATACTAAACCAGTTAAAAAATTAAGTAAAAAAGTAGAATCTATAGAAGATATTCAAAGAAAAATTAGCGACTATGATAAGGCACTAAGTAAGAGTATTAGAAAACGTATATCCGACGATCAAGAATTAGCGCAAAGATTTGGAATATCTTAGGTGAAAAGGATGAAAAGAAGGCTCAAATTAGTAATTATTGTGATATTAGGCGGATTTCTATTAGTGATCACAGGTGTAGTAACTGTAAAGGGAGTGGGATATTTACGAATTGAGCATCAAAAACAAAAAACGGCAATCAATCAAAGAGAGCAAAAAAGAAGTTGCAAAACAAGCTAAGGCACGAAGAAAAATCGCATTATGGATCGTACAACATTTTGATGGCCCTAAACCAATTAAGACGATTGAAGTAGGAAAGATATATACTCATGGTATTTTTGAATCAGGTGGTCGAAGTGTTTCGATAATTATTAATACAAAGAAGCAAAATATTGTTGAAGGCATAAGTATGGATAGGACAAATAATCCAACCGATTCAGGAAGCTATTTTGATGATAACGAGTACAATTATATAGAAAAAGCGATGACTGACAGAAATTTGGAGGGAATTAAAGTGATTTACTGGGAAGGAAAACAAAGGGATGTAAGATACAAAAATGATTCTAGGTATCAGTGATCACTCATAGTAAAGTGTAACAATTTTGAAAGATATTGATAAGCAAAGACAGAGCTACGTTGAGTGCTAGTGTGGGTCTGTTTATTTTTGTTGCAAAAAATCAAATTGGAAAAAGTTAGTATTTAATTAAAAAACACTCAAAATACAGTTTGGCAACTTGTGTATTTTGGAGAAGAGTATGTGGAGTAATAAAAAAGTAAGAATCGTGGTGATCATAGCCTTAGGAATATCACTATTTAGTGGTGTGAGTATAGTGGCCGTTAAAAGTGTAACATATTTGCAAGTTGAGCGAAAAAAACAAAAGAGAGTTGAGTCATTAAAAGAAGCTTCTCGCCAAGTTAAAGCTCGGCAAAAGATCGCATTGTGGGTAGTACAACACTATGATGGATAAAAAACAATCAAGACGATCGAAGTAGGAAAAATTTATACTTATGGAATTTTAGCTTCAGGAGGTCGAAGTGTTTCTGTGATTATCAACGTAATGATCCTAGGTTTAAATAATTTGTAGTAGTTACTTAAATCGAAAGGCAAACTTAAACAAATGCTGAATAAAATAAAAATTTAAAGAGGGAAAGGTGAAAAAACATGCGAAAAAATCTCAAAATCATCGTTATCACAGTATTAGGTGTTTTGTTACTTAGTGGAGCAGTCATTATAGGCGAAGCAGTTATTAAAGAGATCCGCGACTTACGAATTGAACATCAAAAACAGCAAAAAGATGAGTCAAATAGTGAAAGTAAACAGGAGAAAAACGAGTCAAAATAAGAAAATATTAGTTTACGTAAAAATTACCATACTTTAATGACGCTAGTTAAGTTATTTAGATAATAATCCAATGGAGGGCACCATGTTTAGCAATAGAAAAATAAGATTAATAGTCATGGTGATCGCTGGAGTATTATTAGTTGGCGAAATCGGGATGACAGTCGTTAAAGGGGTGCAACACTTGCGCATCGAACGTCAAAAACAAAAGAAGGCTGAGTCAATTAGGGAAAGTAAAAAAGAAGTTGCAGACCAAGCAGAAGCAAGACAAAAAATTGCATTATGGGTCGTGCAACATTTTGAAGGACCAGAACCAATTAAGAAGATAGAGATAGGAAAAATAAAAAAACACGGACTTTTAGAATCAAGTAGTGCGTCGGTTGATGTAAGAATAAATGGTGATTATGTAATTAGTAGTATTTTATTGAGCGATGGAAAACCCGAGGATACATTTATAGAACCAATGGATGATATATATAAATATTCTAATAAAACTAATAATACAATTTTAGATGGTGTGGAAGTAATTTATTGGGGGAATAATGAATGAATCTAAATCTAAGAAATTTAAAGTGATAAAAATCAATATGGTGTTCTAAGGTACATGCAAGCAATGGATAGTAGTACTAAATTACATAGGAGCAAATTATGTTAAAAAATAAAAAAGTAAAGATAGTTGTAATCACAATACTTGGTTTGAGTTTGATAGGAGGAGCTGGTATGGCAATCATTAAGGGGGTACAACACTTGCGCATCGAACGTCAAAAACAAAAGAAGGCTGAGTCAATTAGGGAAAGTAAAAAAGAAGTTGCAGATCAAGCAGAAGCAAGACAAAAAATTGCTTTGTGGGTAGTCCAAAATTATGAAGTAGCAGAACCAATAGAAGAAATAAAAGTAGGTAAAATAAAGACTTATGGCATTGTTGGAGCAGGTGGTAGAGCTACATCAGTGATGATTAATAATAATAAAAAGTATGTTATTGACGGAATAAGTGTGGCAAAAGATGGTACACCTGAAGGAAATGCAATGCATGGCGATGAGGTCAAACATGTTTCTAATAGTAAAAAGACATTAGATGGAGTAGCAGTAAAATATTGGGAGGAATAGAAAATGGACGCTCTTATTACTTACAATAATGTGGCTAAAGAAGTATATCTAGTAGATCCTAAAAAAGGATTAGAATACTATATTGGAAAAAAGTTAGATTGTAAAGATACAGAGTATGAAATCCTCGACATCTCCCGTAACGGCACATACGGTGATAAAAATCAATATGGTATTCCCAATCACATGCAAGCTATGGCGGTAGCACCAATTAAAGATGGTGTTGTTGACTATAGTCAAATCACGATTGCCTACGCTGGAACTAATCCCGAAGATGGACTAGATTTATTGACAGATGCTTTTGATGTGGCTGATGTCGATGGGTCACTCTCACGAACTAAAAAGATGCTTGAAGTCTTTGAACCACCAGTGAGTCAATTTGATACGGCACTTGGATATGCAAACTATATTCAAGCAAAATACCCGCAAGCCAAATTAGCTGTAACAGGGCATTCTCTGGGAGGTTCTCTTGCTTTGACTGTCGGGGCAAAGAAAAAATTAAAGACGGTCACTTTCAATGCTCCAATACCAAAGGACAGAATGAGTAAAGCAGACCAAGAATATATTTTAAAGAACCCGACTAAAGTTGCTAGTTATTTGAATGCCGATGATCTTATTGGAAATTATAACAATAGCTATACGATTTTTGGTGGAAAATTAAGTGGCAGTTTTCAACATTATTATAAAAATGGAACTGGATTCGGTGACATTGATCTATTAAAAACGTTACTAGCATTACCACAAAGAAAATTAGTCTTAAAAAATGGTCAAACGATTCCACTAAGTAAAGATGAATTATGGGATATTTTAAATAAAAATTATGATGTATCTGGTTGGTTTGATGAAAATAGCAATTTCAAGTATGCGCAAGGGAAATTGGTTGTTCCTAAGACACAAGCTGATTTTGAAAGCACAGTATCAACGGCCGATTCAACATTAGCAACAAGATTACAAAAGTTCCAAGGCTTAAAGCAAAGCTATGGACAAAAATATGGTGTAAAAGGTGGTAAGATCAAGCTAGATGCTGCTTTAGCTTGTACACTTAAAGATGCCATCAAGGCACATGGTCAAGCTGGCATAGAGGTGATCCAAAAGACCGAAAAGGAAGAAGAAAATAAGCTAGAAATGAATTGGCAAAATACGTTACAAGCCGCAAAGCAAGTTGGGACTGAATTATCAGCAGGAGAAATACTAGCAGTTCTCAAAAGTGCAGGAGCAGCCAAAAGTAATTTGTATGAAGAACCGGCAGAAAAATTAGCTGAGAAAATAAAGCCTTTAGAGAAAATCAAAAGTGAGCTTGCAACTTATGACAAGTCATTAGCCGAGCGCATCGAAAAAAGGATAGCTGATGATCAAGAACTAGCACAGGAATTTGGCATAGGTTAGTAAAATATTGAGTGAAATAATTACAATATGGGGGAAATATGGTAGATAAAACGGAATTTGAAAAGAAACTATATCAACAACAAGAAGAGCTTGAAAATGAGTACCTTCGTCGAAAAAAGCAATATGAACAGTCACAAGAAAACATCGCTAGAATTGCCTATGAGCTAAATAATATTTATGCGGAAACAACAGGTGTAACGCGCCAAGTTTTAGGAAAATTGGAGGCTGAGAATTCAAGCTTTTCAAAATTAGAACAAATCAATGCAGGACTATCTGAGAGCTCACAAGAAGTGTATCGTAGACAACGAAAAAAATTAGATTTAGAGTGGGAAGAATATCAAGTTGCTTATCGTAAAAAACAAGATATGCTGGCAGAAAAATTTTCAAAATATAGGAGAGATCAATAATGGATATTGCGGGGTTTTACACGGCGATAAGGTATCAAACAGAACTTGTATACCAGGCTACTTTAGCAAACAATCCTGTCTTAGTAGCAAATGCAAAAAAGCAGATCAAAAAATTATCGCAACAACTTATGATCAGGGTATTTGTTGCTTCTAGTGGAAAACGTAAAAAAGATGAACTTTATCAAAATGGTGAAACTACGATCCATTCGTATGCAACTGAAACTAAAACAAATCTTGAGCATGATATTGAGATCTTACCCCAAGCAATGGAAGGTGAATTGGCTAAAGGTTCCAGTAAAGCTGCAAAGAAGATAGCCCAAGAATTTGGGGAGATATAGCGAGAAAGAAAATTAAACTCTAAAATGTCTGACACTTGGTCTCTCCTAGGTCATCAGTATTCTAGCAATTTTGAAAAAATATTTTTTCGATTATATTTATGTATATCTTCAAAATATCAAAGCAAGCCTGATATGTAGCTACATATCAGGCTTTTTTGTATGGAATTAAATCAGTAAGAGTAGATTTATATATCTAGTTTTTACGAATACTTAATCGTTCAAAGATTAGGATAACTATGGATGGACTAAATAAATATATTCAAGTTTTATTTATAAAAAAATATATTATTACATAACGGATTTTTAAAATTTATTATTAGATATAAATTAATATGTTCTGGAATTTTTTTCTATTGTTGAAAGCGGTATAAACTTTCATTTTAAAGGGGTTATAACTTGTGGTGAGTTTTATGTTAAAAAATAATTATAATCAAAATTAAAAAACTGTTTGATTAATTAAAAATAACGAGTATAATAAGTCTAAATTAATAGGAGGTGCGTTATGAACATAGTTATTGTTAATCGGTGGGAAGATGAATTTGCTAATTATAAAGCTACTGTAAATCATAAATTAAATTTGGTGAACTTATCAGAACGATATACCCAAATGAAATATAAAATTGATGATAATTTATATTCTAAAATGTGTTCAGAGATTGAAGATCCAATGTTTAGGGTGTGGCTTCAACTTTTATTCACCTATAATGCTTATCTACGAGATATGGATAACAAATTCATTGATAAATGCTTTCACTCAATTCCTGAATGTGATTTAAAAATTGCCGCCATAGAATTTTTTCAACGCAAAGGTGTTCAACTAAAACTATCTGATAAAGAGAAAAAATTTTTTGCGAGGTATAATTTATGAAAAAAGTTTTGTCCTATTTATTGTTAGTGACTTTATTTCACAATTTAGTGCAGGTATAGTACTAGCTGCCATGAATTGGTACATTATTGATATGTATAGATCAAATACATTAATAGCCACTTTCGCTAATATTAATGTGGTGGCAGGACTATTAATTTCAATCATTGCAGTTGTTCTATTAAGAAAAGTAAATTTAAAACGAGTGGGGATGATTTCCTACTGTTTTAGAATTATCTTTATAGTATTGCCACTACTATTGTTTAGTGTAGGCGTTAAAAATCATATGGCCATATACTTATTAGCGTTAAGTAACGGAATTGGATGGAACTTATATTTTCCAGCTTCAAAAGATATTTTGAATAGTTTTACGTTGGAGAAAAATGTTTTAGAAATAAATTCATTTGCTGAAATTTCAATGCAGGTTGGACTGTTTTCTTCTGCTTTGGTTTCGGGAATACTTTACCACTATATTGGCTTTATAAATATTTTGATAATAGGAACATTATTATTTATAGGTTCATTTTTTATTTTTACGCTTATTAAATATAATGAACCAATTGAGACTGATTTGGAAGATAAAACTAAGATTATTTCTTATCTATTGGAACAAAAGTGGTTAATTTTACTGGGGTTAGTTTTATACATTCCCTTTATAGGAGCGAATATAATCAATACATCGTTACCGGGATATATACAAGAACATTTAGCAGGAAATTCCATCAGTTATGGTTTTACGGATACAATGTATGGTATCGGGGCATGTTTAGCTGGTATTTTACTCCCAAATTATTGCAAAATTTATCCAAAAAGATCATCTTATTTTGCCATTGTTTCTCATTGCTGCAATTTTAGGAGTATTTTTAGTATTAATCGAAGCTTAACTCTAGGAGCGAGTTATATTTTCCTACTAGGTTTGGTGGGACCTGCAATTCGGACTGTTATCTACACTAGGGCAATGGAATTTGTGCCTAGTAATTTATTAGGAGCAGTGGTTTCATTTTGGAACTTTGTAAATCTAATTTTCCAATTTGGGGTAAATTATAGCGTCGGTAAGATAATGGATCATGTTGGAGCACAGTGGGGGTTCATGGTTTATGTGAGCTTGATGATTCTAGGTGCATTAATATTTAGTTCAATCAAGAAACCATATAAATATGTAAATAATAATAAAGATCATCTCAAAGAAAGGATATAGGCTTTTGGAGGAAAATTACACAGGAAAAATAAGCGTCCATCTTACAAAATCGTAAGTTGGGCGCTTATTTTGTAAGTAGGATTCCTTAAAATATCTGGTTATGCTTAATTTATCAGAGAAAAAGAGACGTTGTTACTAAAGGATTAATATGTAGAAATGTTTACCGGTAAGAAAGTTGAGGAAAAATAATGAAACTATTAACAGTTGAAGCTGTCAGTAAAAGTTACGGTAACAGTGATGTTTTGGCCTTAGACAAAGTCGACTTTTCAATTAAAGCCGGAGAATTTGTTGCCATTATGGGCACATCTGGGTCGGGCAAGACAACGTTACTCAATAGTATTGCAACACTTGATGTTCCTAGTAAAGGCAAGATTTTATTTGAAGGAGTAGACGTTGCTAAAATGTCAGCCGATGAAGCAACGATATTTCGGCGTGACAACTTAGGTTTTATTTTTCAAGATTATCGTTTATTAGCTAGTTTAACTGCCCGTCAAAATATCGCAGTAGCTTTATCACTATTGCAAAAAGATTCCAAAATGATTGAACACAAGATAGCCACTCTTAGTCGAAAGTTTGAGCTTGAAGCGGTGTTAGATCATTATCCCCATGAACTTTCCGGGGGTCAAAAACAGCGAGTTGCAATCATTCGAGCTTTAGTCAAAGAGCCCAAATTATTGATCGCTGATGAGCCAACAGGCGCTTTGGATTCTAATTCAACTAAGATGATCATGCAACAAATGGCATATATCAATCAAGAGTTGCAGACGACAATTTTAATGGTAACACATGATGCGTATTCAGCCAGTTTTGCTGATCGGGTACTCTTTTTAAAGGATGGGCATTTTCATGCTGTATTAGAAAAACAAGAGTCCAATCAAACCTATCAAAAGCGTTTGTCTGAAATGATGCTGGAATTAGAGAGGTGAATGGGATGTTACTTGAGGTGGGTCTCTCAAATTTGAAACATGACCGTAACTTATATCGGGTCTATTTTTTGACACAGTTATTGCTCTTTAGCTTATTTTTTGTTTTGCAGTGCTTTTCAAGTGATCAGGTGATCGTTGACCGTTTGGCGGAAGATACTAATATTGAGACCATGATCCAGACGATCAGTCTCTTCTTTATGGTTGCGATCATTTTTTATTTTTTGTATTTCAATCAGTTTTTTATTCGTCAACGAGCCGAAGAATTAGGGATTTATTCGATCCTAGGTTTTCGGTGTCAAGAAATCGTGCGTCTCTTTTTAGTTGAAAATGTCATTCTTTTATTTCTAGCAGGCTTGTGTTCTTTAGCTTTAGGGTATGTTTTTTATTTGGGATTACGAACGGGACTGATCAAATTTTTAAAATTGGCGTTACCACTATGGGGCTTTAAAATTGATAGTACTGCCTTTTTGGCAATGTTGGGTTTATTTTTAAGCATTGTTTTGTTGATTTATTTGGAATTAAGTTTGATTTTTAAAAAGAACTTAGCTGATATTTTGAATTTGCAGCAACAACAAGATAAAACGGGCAAATTACATCCATGGTTAGCATTTTTAGGGTTGTTAGGAATCATCAGCGCCGATGGTTTATTTTTAAATTTATTGGCTGGTGCAAATTCATTGTGGCTCAAAATAGGATATATGCCAGTGTTAGCTTTGACCGTTGCTTTGTTAGGTAGTGGAAGTATTTTATTTATCTTATTTTCATTGCCATACCTAGTTAATTTTTTGCTAAATAAAAAACATATTTTATATGGAACTAGCGGAATTGTAGTTTTACCACGGATGCGACATCGCTTGCAAAATAAGGGACGTTTACTAACAATGCTGACGCTTTTGACGACTGGCTCGGTAATGTTACTAGGGGTCACAATTTTAACGCTGTTTTATCCGTATGAAGCGACCAAGCGCATCGTTCCAGTAGCACTTGAGACGGTGGCTAGCCAAAAACGCACTTTAACTAAGCAACAACTAAGTAAACTTGAGCGTGATTTTGATGCTACAGTTGTTCAAACAGAAATTTTAAGAACTAAATTAAATGAGAAATGGTACTTTTCAAACCAAAATGCAAGTGATCATCTCGATTTGATCTCGTTGAAAAGCTACAACAGACTCATGAAATTACAACAGCAAATACCATTGACTGCGATTTCTGCCCACCAAGGTGTACTTGTGAATTATTATGCTAGTAAGCAAACGATAAATCAGCAATTTAGCTTAAAAAATGAAGCAGAGCCATTAATGGTTAAACGAACAACTAATAACAATCCATTTGCCTTTGCTAACAGTGTAGTGACAGTTGTGGTAAATGACGCGGATTTTAACCAATATAAAACCAGGCATTTAGCTGATAGATACTGGATCATCTCTTTTGAAGGGGCTAATTTACGAGACGATCAAGCTTTTGTTACAGCATTTAAAAAAAAGACAAATGTGGCCTATATCAGTGCCCAAGAGAGAGACCAAACGATCACTAATGCTAATAGTCCGACATTTTTAATGATCACACTTGTTTCAATATTATTTTTTGTTGCGATCAGTACAGTGTTGTATTTTACTGCTCGAATCGAGGAACTATCGTTAGTGAAAGAATATGATACTTTAGCGAAACTCGGTTACAGAATAAAAGATCTCAGACGAGTTATTTTTACTGAAAATACGTGGCTTTTTTTACCACCATTGTTACTGGGGTTACTAAATGGGATATTTGGTGTACTAGGAATCAGTTACTTTATCACGGATTCGATCACTACCGGACTTTGGTTGCGGTTAGGGCAACCACTAGTCTATACTTTGTGCCTTTTTTTACCAATTTATTTGCTAGTATATGTACTCGCTGGCAACTCGATTTTAAAGGAAATCGTGAGTTACTGTAGAGTAGGTGCAAAACGTCAGTAAATCATGCATGATTGGCATTACATTTATCAACGTGATAAGATAATATTATCTAATTGGGGTGTATTACTTCGGTTTACACCTAAGGAAGTCGGATGTTTCTGACTTCCTTTTTTTATTATTTGTATTTAGAATTAGCCAATATAGCGCCATTTATAATAAAAGTACAAGATGAAAATATAGTAATCTCAGTTATACTAATATCACAAGTAACGATATTTACAATGTAAAAAAGCTCAGAATTAACGTTTTCAATAACGTAATTCTAAGCTTTTTGAATTTCACTAGGAAATGAAAAGTTTATTTTTCGACTCCACGGCTAAAAGTATCAAAAATTAGCTGATCTTTAATTATCATTCTATCTGGAGTCAGACTCCATGGAGAATCAGGCTGATGAGTCAACTTACTTAACCTCGCTGCATTGTAGGTAATGTAATCTTGGTTTACATTATTTAAAAGTTCGGATATTTCACTATCTTGAGATACAGTATTGTAGTCATCTAGTGCTACCTTAGAAGGTTTATCTTGATCCAGTACTGTAAAACTTTTGAATGCATCATGGACTTCAGTAATTACCGGACCATATTGCATATGGATAATTGGTGATGAAAATAGTCTATTACGAGTCATAGCCAAATATCTACCATATGCCATGTATAGTAATTTTATGACCTTCATTTGGGTAATCGGTTCAATATTTAAGTCAAATTCTCTTTCAAAATAATTTTCTACACGGAACCAATTAGCTAGTTGAATAGCCGTGTACTTCGGCTCGCCGTTTTGTGTAGTAACAACATCATTTTCATTTTGAAAATAGAAATTAATTTTTGAAACTAATTCGTCAGAGTAGTTTCCAGAGTCATCAATTATATACTGTTGTAATATTTTATCATTGTTGATTAAAGCTTTTAGTAACTTGTTATTTGCAGTTGTTGGGAATGCACCAGCTTCGTATAATGCAACTGTATTAGGACTTAATCCTGTCAGCTCTGCTAAATTTCTCTGAGATAAACCAATTTTTGCACGATACTTTTTTAACTCTTCTGGTGTAATTAGACCCATTTCTTCACGGTATAGCTGTCTTGCTATCTCTGCTGCTTTATCATCCAACTCTTTATTTGGAAGCAGTTCATCAGTGGTACTGTCAAAAAGAGCCGGTGCAGTTACTGTGTACTCACGTCCATTGATGGTATAAGTTGTTGTGAAATCTTTTTGGTAAACCATTTAAACTTCCTCCTTAATAGTCAAGATGAAAACTGATAAATATCACTTTATGACAATTATCAGTAAAAACAAATTTGATGTAGTAGGTTTGTCCGTCACTGGTCTTAAATACCCAAGCAAATTGTAAAGGATCATTACGGTTGGGTTCATGTTTAACGAAATCACTGACAGATAATTGTTTAACTAATTCTTTGGCTAGTAAATTTGAAACGGGTACTGCCATTTTATCTTTACGTCGAACCATTTGAAATTGATTATGCTTTACAAGAAATTTTAATCTTGCTAATGCTTCAGTAACATCCATCACTATCCCCCTACTACTTATTTCTACGTTGATTATAGCACCCCATATTAACGTTTGCTACTAATTAGTAGCAGGTGTATAACTTTAAAGGAAAAATTGGAGTCAAGTAAAAATGTGAAATTTGACTCTGAGTACTAGTAAACAGCGATTGTTAAAAATAATGGCTCTGATTTTTAGATTCATAGTATAGTAATTTTACTTTGATATAAAAGCTTTTTCAGTAAATCACTTTAACATCGCTGTTTTGGCAAAGTTTTAGGAACGATTCCTTTGGTTTTTGATCAGTGATGATGACATCTAATTTGTGCAGTGGGGCCATTTTGATAAAATCAGTGTCCTGCCGAAACTTGGTGTGGTCAACGAGTAAGACTGAAATGTCGGCATTTTCGAGCATAATTTGCTTACAACGAGTCTGTTCCATGTCAGCCATGAATATTCCTTTTTCACTGATAGAATTACATGAGAAAAATACGAGTCGGGCATGAAAATTAGCAAGATATTTTAGGGTATCAGTCCCGAGAAAAGAATTTGAATAGGGCATAAGGGCGCCACCAGCCAAAAAAATATGGAGATTAGACTGGAGACGTCCTTTTTGCGCAATGGCTAAATTATTAGTGATGATCTTTAGGTTAGTTTGTTTAGTCAAATGTTCCAAAATGTACTGGCAAGTGGTTGAAGTATCAATAAAAACTGCATCGCTACTATTGATCAATTTAGTCGCAAAATAGCTGATCTTATTTTTTTCTTCGGCATTTTGAGCTTCACGATAAGTTGTTGTAAATTCGATATTGTTCTTTTTTAACAGCGTGACAAAACCAAATGTTCGTTTGACCATGCCGGATTTTTCTAATTCGATCAAATCACGTCTAAGAGTGGACGTTGAAGTCCCCACTAATTCTTCTAACTTCTTAATATGGATGTGTTGGTTTTCTTCTAAAATAGCTAACATTTTTTCGATTCTTTGTTGTTGCCTTTTCATGATATTCACCCCATTTGAACAAATTTTGAACTTTTGAACAATATAATAAAACTTTTCTGAATGTTTGTCATATCTTTAATAATATTTATTTTTTCAGATATTTTAGTAATACAATTATGGTGCAAAGAGATGAAAACGTTTTAGTTAGGAGGTATGGCGATGTCAGTTGATTATCAGTCGATGTTACACCCAGAGCTTATTTTTCTAGATTTAACAGACCAAAATGAGGCTGAATTATTTGAACAAGTTGCTCAACGCTTGGAGAAATTGGGGTATGTCCAAAATACCTACGCTGATGCACTAAAAAAACGGGAACAAGAATTTCCTACCGGTTTAGTGACAAAGTATTTAGCGCTTGCGTTACCTCACACCGATCCGGAATACGTTGATAAGGCGTTTATTTGTATGGTGAAAAATGCGACGGCGTTAGATGTTTTACAAATGGGCTTAAATGAACCGATGCAAACCCAATATTTCTTCTTTTTAGGAATTACCGCTACCAAAAATCAAGTTATCTTGTTGCAAAAATTTATGCAACTCTTGCAACGCAAAGCATTTGTGAAGGGGGTGACCACGATCAGTAAAGCAGACGAAATGTTTGAATTTTTACAACAGGAATTTGGCAAATAATAGGAGGTAGAAAAAATGGCAAAGATCGTAGTCGCATGTGGCAGTGGAGTAGCCACTTCAGAAACTGTTGTTGGTTTGATCAATAATTTTTTAGATGAACATCAAATTAGTGGCGTAGAAGTAGAAGCCACTGATTTTAAAGGTTTAGCAAGTGTTTTAGCCAAATATGATATTTACGTTTGGATCGCTAAACCAACCAAAGAGATCCAAGATATCTGTGATAGTCAAGGAATTGTGGATGTTAATGGTGTCAACATTTTAACGGGAAATAACGCCGACGATTCGTTCAAAAAGATCATTTGGGCGTTACAACAAATGACGAGCTAAAAGAGGTAGGTGTGAACGCAATGGAAATTTTAAAAGCAGTCGTCAATTTTGTGTTGAATTTAGGTGGACCAGTCTTTGTTCCTTTGATCATGTTTATAATCGCGTTAGTTGTAGGATTGTCCTTTAAAAAATCATTGCTGGTAGCCATTACTTTAGGAGTTGCTTTTTCAGGGATGAACTTAGTTGTTAACTATATGCAAGAGATCATCGCACCGGCTGGTAAGGCAATGTCAAAATCTCTTGGAGTAACTTTAAATGTCATCGATGCTGGTTGGACCGGGGTGGCCGCGATCACTTGGTCATATAAAGTTGCCTTTTTGTTCTTCCCGTTACTGCTAGCGATCAATTTTGTGATGCTGACTTTTAACTGGACTAAGACACTTAACGTTGATATGTGGAATGTTTGGAACAAGATTTTTACTTATGTTATCGTGTATTACTTTACTAATAATATGTTTTTGGGGTTTATCGTGGCAGCGTTTCAAATCATCTTTGAACTTAAGATTGGGGATGTTTGGCAACGCCACATTGAGGATCTGACGGGGATGGAAGGCGTGACTGTACCACACTTTATCACTTTTTTTGCCGTTATTTTAAATCCACTCAATAAGCTGTTAGATTATATTCCGCTTTTTAATAAACCATTTGATTCTGAAGCGATTCAAAAGAAAATCGGGATCTTTGGTGAAAATAAGGTGATGGGCTTTATTATCGGGATCTTGCTAGGCTTTGGAGCTGGTTATGGTTTGTCTAAATCATTGATGCTAGCTGTTGAAGCAGCAACGGCGATGACATTATTTCCCATGATCTCTAAATTGTTTATGGAAGCGCTAAATCCAATCGCAGACGCAATGGGAAATTTTATGAAAAAGCACTTCAAAGATCGCAAAGTCTACATTGGTTTAGATTGGCCAATTTTAGCTGGACGTAGTGAATTTTGGGTAACCGTGATCGTCTTAGTGCCTGTCGAATTATTATTGGCGATTGTTTTACCTAACAATAATATTTTACCATTTGCGGGGATCATCAACCTTTCTTTTGCAGTGGCAGCGCTATTATTGACCGGAGCTAATTTGTTGCGGATGATCGTTTTAGGGATCATTTCAACGCCGATCTTTTTATACGGGGGTACTTATTTTGCCCCAATGATCACTAAATTAGCACGACAAACTGGAAGTTTTAAGGTTCCTGCGGGTCAACAATTGTCTTGGTCAACTTTTGAAGGTCCGGATTTTAGGTTGTTCTTTGGCCAAGCATTTGCCGGAAAATGGTGGGCGATCATTGCTGCCATCCTTTGGACTGGATTATTTGTTTGGCTGTATAAAGATCAACGAAGAATTGCCTTACCAAGTAAACGCTATGCTACTTTAGTGCCGGTCAGTTCACCTAGTGCAGTAGCTACAAAAGCAACGGCTAATTACCAAGATGTTGCTTTAAATGCCTTGGATGGTAAGCATATCGGTGGCACCAAAAAGAAAAACGATAATTATCGAAATGTTGACTTAAATGCAGTGGATGGGATGGATTTTAGCCAAAAAAGAAGGTGAAATGATGTTACGGTCAAAGATATTTTGGTCGATCTGTTTATTGGTAGCAGTCAGTTTATTTTTGGCAAGTCTAGTTGAACAAAATTTGTGGCTCTTGTTAGGTGCAGGTATAGTAGCAACAATAACGTATTTTTTAGCAGATGACGTCTTGTTTGCCGAATATAATCAAAAACGTGAGCTCAAGCGCCAGAAACTACAAAAAGCATTTGATGATAGGAGGAAAAAAGAGTGACTGAATCATTTATATTTGAAGCACAGCGGCGTGATATGGCCAAAGTTGCAAGAAAGATGTTTGAACGCAAATTAACTAATGTTGCAGGTGGAAACATTTCACAAAAAATAACGGCATCAAAAGATATCGCGTATGGGCATGTTAAGCTTAAAAAAGGGCATGATTATATGATCATGACACCGACATTTATGTCAGAGGCATGGTTTGGCGAGCTTGAAGCCAGTCAGATCTTAGTTGTTGATCTAGAGACTGGCGAGCAACTTGATGGCTCCGGGCGGTTGACTCGCGAAGTAAATCTGCACCAAGAAGCTTATCAAGCAAATAAAAATATCAAAGTGGTCTACCACTCGCATGCCCTTAATTCAATGTTTTGGGCAACGATCGGAAAAGATATGCCAAATGTGACCGAGGCAACTAGCAACGATTTAGCTTTAGGTGAGATCAAATGTTTGCCATATCGTCCTGCTTGTTCAAAAGAACTCGCCGATATGGTGCATGAAAACTTGATTGCTCTAGGCGATAAAGCCGCTAATAATATCTTTTTGTTAAATAGTCATGGTGTACTGATCACCACTGATGATCTGCATCATGCCACCTGTATCCTTGAAACCGTTGAATGGAATGCGGAGATTGCCTATAAAGAAGCAGTATTTCAAGGGCTAGAATTGTTGAATGGATATCATTCTAAAGGAAAAATTATAGAGAATTAGAAAAACTGCGCTAACTTCGGGTGAGGTCAGCGCAGTTTTTTATTCTAGAGAGCTAGATAAAGTATTTAACTAACTAAACTTAAATATAGTATCATTTAACCCACAGTATGCATCGACAGGACTTGTACCTTTAAAATTGTCTTCTCCCATCAACTTAGCTACTAAGCTTTCAAGCGTTTCTTGTTTTCCATCGTAGGTGTTGATATAGGTTTTAACTTGTAGTACATCAGCTAAGTGGAATGGACATTGAACTGAGACAAAAATCGTTGGGATCTCATGAATATAAAATGGAATATCTGGCGTCCCTTTACTTGCGGGCCAAACAATACGTTGAACCGTTCCAGGATTAACATTGGCCACATTTATGATCAAATCATACTTATCAGTCAATTCTTTGATCGGACGTTTAGTAGCGTAGATCCCTGCAATATTTTTGATTTTTTCTTCAGCTGAAAGACCTTTAAGTGAATCTTCAGGTGAAACGTGCTTCTCAACTTCAAAGCCTTTTTCACGCAAGAGATCTTTTAATAAATCAATCGCTTGTGATCGATTTCCAGCAACAAGTTCTCCAAAACCACCTTTGACACCATGAACGTCAACTAGTAAGATTCGTGGATATTTTTCTGGTGTGATCGGCCAGATATCTTGTTTATCTTTTACTAAAGTGATCTCTTCATCAGCTACTTCACGGAATAACTTTTTGTTTTCTGGTAGACCGATCTGTTTTATAGCAATTTCTTTAGGTGGCAGAATTTCTTCTTTTGGTGTTTGATGGAATCCAAGTTTGGCTTTTAAACCAAGGATCCGACGTAAAGCATCGTGGAGACGATCATCAGTAATGACCCCGTTTTTATAGCCATCTAGCATATATCCAAAATCTTCATCTGGATCATTAAAGAATAAGAAAAGATCACAACCAGCCGCAATTGAAGTTGGTAAGAGTTCAGAACGTTTCATTGCTCCGGTCAAACCGAGCATGTGACTAGCATCTGTTACGACTAGACCGTTGAATTTTAATTTACCTCGCAAAAGGTCGGTGATCAGTTCTTTAGAAAGGGGTGCGAGTAAGAGATATTCATTTTTAAGCTCAGGGTTAAAATGCTTAGCATATGCTGGCATGTGGATATGGCCAGCCATGATCGAAGGTAAACCTGCATCTATCAAGCCAGAATATACCTTACCAAAGGTCTTATCCCATTCTTCAGTTGAAAGACTATTGATACTAAACGAGAGATGTTGATCGCGTTCATCGATACCATCACCAGGAAAATGTTTAGCAGCCGGTAGAATGCCACTTTCTTGGATTCCTTTCATATAGGCTAGACTTAGGGCCAAGACTTTGTCAGGATCTTGTCCAAACGACTGACTGGAAATGATCGGGTTACGCCAATTGCGATTGATATCGACAATTGGTGCAAAGCTCCAGTTACAACCAATGGCTGACGCTTCTACGCCCGAAACACGTCCCATTTCATAAGCATATTTTTCATCAGCGGTTGCACCGCTTTTGACCTCGACCCCAACTTCGGTTCCATCAGTACAAGCACCGTTCCCACCAGCTTCTGTGTTGGCAGCAATCAGTAAAGGGATCTTACTTTCTGTTTGTAAGATATAGTTTTGATCGTAAACTTCTGTTGCTGTTCCTGGATTATAACGAACAGCTCCAATATGATAGCGTTCAACCATATCAGTTAAATATTGTTTATCACGACTAGATCCCATGTTAACAAATAATTGACCAATTTTTTCTTCGGTGCTCATGGTAGCAATTGTATGTTCTACCCAATCGATTGCGGTTTGATCTAGGTTATAAGGCTTTTTAGTTAAATCAACTTTAGTTGGCATGTTTTTTCTCCTTTCCTTTGTTTGATCAAGGTTATTCCAAAATTTGGTAAGATAGTCAGTTTCAAGTTCATTACTTTGGTGAATTAAAAATTGTGGTAAGAAAACTTCTTGTAATTCGTGCCACGATCGAGCTTCATGGTTGACTAAGATCGGATAGAAGTGAACATTATTTTGTTCTGCTGCTGCAAGATCTCCGGCAGCATCACCGATCATTAAAGTGTTTTGTTTAGGATAGCCTTCAAGTTTTAATTGGCGAATGATTTCTGCTTTTTTACCTCGATCTTGGCACCATACTTCATCAATCGCCACTAATAATCCGTGACGTTTCCATTCAGCTTCAATTGCATCACGGTTGGCCGAACTAACTACAACAACTTTTCCACGCTTTTTCAAGGCTTTTAGACCAGCAAGTGCATTTTCAAAGGGCTGATCAGGTCCTTTTGCTTGGTGGATCTCAGCATTAACTTCTTTTGACCACTGAAGTGCTTTTTTTAAATCATCAGTCTGGTATTTATCGATTTCGCATGCTAAAGCTTGATTAGAAAATTCAGGAGTAGTTTGAACCCAAGCATCAAGTTTTTGAATTCCTGTGATACCGTGTGCTTTGAGTGTCATTACTAAGCCTACGAACCGATTTACACCGCGGGTTTTAGAATAAAGATTGATTTGGTTCCAACTCTTTAAAAAACTTTGTGTCTCTTGTGTAGGAACTTCAAATATTTTTGCTGCTAAGGGACCAAAAAATTGCTGATGTTTGTAAGTCTACTTAATCTTAGCAACATAGTTACGCTGAGGTTAAAATTTCGCAGATAAAAAGGTATTGGGAATGAAACAAAAAATTTCGGAGTTAATCAAAGAATATCGCAAAAAAAGAGGATTAACGCAACAAGAGTTAGCAGAGGGGATCTGCACACAAGCAATCATCAGTAAGATCGAAAAGGGGATCACTAATCCATTAGTCGACATCTTTTCAGCATTATGTCAAAGATTAGCGATCCCCAGTGAGCGTATTTTACAATTTTTAGAGGTCAAACGTTCATTAACTGGTAGTGAAAATGTATTTGCCAAAGAATACCGGCAACTTTACTACGAACGCAATTATCAAGCTATTAAATTTTTCTTAGAGCATTTGCTTGATTATGATGAATTACCGGTTGATAATAAATATTATTATGATTGGTTAAGAGCAGAAGTGACCTTTTATTATGAAAAAGAACAACAAGCAGGTCTTAAAGCGTTAGAGACAGTCTACAAAGCTGTTATGTAAGCAGATTGTCCAATTAAGTTAAAAGAACGCATTATCCAAACACTAGCAGATATGAACTATCACTTAGAATAGCATTAGAACTATACACGCAGATCATAGATGAGATCATGTCTTCAGAAAGTGTCGAATTTAAGGCACTTGGGTTACATGGTTTGGCGAAGTTGTATCAAAAACTTGGTGATCTAACCCGAGCTTCAGAATATGTTTCGCTTGAGATCGATACGTTATTGGCGCAAAACTCGCTCTATAACTTAGGTGAGGCGTTCTTGTTATTTGCCAAATTACTGTCTGAACAAGGTATGGCTACTGAAGCAAAAACCAATTGCCAAAAAGTGATAAATATTTGTGATCTGACTAACAATAATTCCCTTAAAAGTCGTGCCGTAGCAATTATCAAAAATTGTGAAACAAGTAAATAAACTAAAAGCTATGCTCGATCGCATGGCTTTTTTAAAGAGTTTTATAACTATAGTGTTGACATTATAATTAAAGTAATATAGTATTGCGATAAAGAAGTGGTCAAAACGTTATTATCAAGAGGATGGTCGTGGAAACGAATAATGCTACTTGGTTGTTGGCGGTAATTGCTTTTCCACTAGTTTGCAACTATCTGTATTTTATTGAAACGCTCTCTTCAGCACATTTAGTTGCGACTTATCCAATGATTTTTGATAACTGATCACGTTGCTCCAAGGATTACTAACTTACTTTTCTTGTTAGTGTGATCATATTGCTTTGATCACTTCTTTTTGAATGGAGAGATGATAAATGAAGCTTAAAAAGATAATCAGGTTGAGTTGGTATCAAGCAAGAATCAGTTTCGTAGTTTAGCTTTTACGAAAAAATTGCATTGATATTTGAATTCTTTGATATCTTCGTTCAGCCGTTCATCTTTTCCATTTTATTTTTTGTGGTTGCACCAAATAATTGGTTGCTCTACACAGCCCTTATATTGATCGTGGTTTACAACCTATGTGCAAGCATCAATTTGGTGCAACAAGCTTTAAAAGACAAACACCGCGAAAATTCTTTTAAGATTTTTGGCTATACCCCAGCCGAATACCGTTTGGGAACTGATCTATTTATCACGTTTCCACGAATCTTATCAAATCTATTGTATAGTCTCATGCTAGTGGGACTCACTTTTTTTCACTATCACCAAATATTTTTAGTAAGTTTAGGGCTCTTACTTTTGGTGATTTTATGTTTACCGATAAACTATTTAGCGCGGTCAAAGCTATTTCAGTTATCTTTTATCTCTGATGGAATATTTGCCGTGATCAATTATCCAGTCTTTATGGTGGCAGTACTTTTAGCAAATCTCAAATATTTTTCATTTGAATTAATAATGCTGACAAGCATCTTTATTATTTTGTTATTACTAGTGTCCAACGGTGAAAGACTTTACAAACGTTATGCTTTTATTCGGCCAAGGCACAATTTATTAAAAGAATTGTCCCTTGCCATCACTGAATCCAGTTATCCGTTAGTCAGCCAATTCTTTATGCTAGGACTCTTTTTAGCTATAGCAATATATCTACTTT
The DNA here is from genome assembly GCF_001434405.1 of Ligilactobacillus apodemi DSM 16634 = JCM 16172. Taxonomy (GTDB): domain Bacteria; phylum Bacillota; class Bacilli; order Lactobacillales; family Lactobacillaceae; genus Ligilactobacillus; species Ligilactobacillus apodemi. Next base: position 504,204 of record NZ_AZFT01000053.1, read on the forward strand.
ATTTTGTTATTGCTGGGCATTATCTTGAAACTAGTAATGATCCTGGAAAAATCAGGGAATTATTGTATGTTTTTTTGCCAACTTCTGTTTTGTATAATGTCCAAACCAGTTTGAGTTATTACTATGCTTATGATTTTGAAGGTCAGCGAATGCATACTTTGAAAGTTTTAGGAAATTTTATCAGCTACAAGGTCAAAACCAAGCTTAAATTAGCCTACCTTTTAAGTATCTTGCCCGATAGCGTATTTTTAGTCGCTTTTTCACTTCTTTATCCCGATGATGATCTTATCCAGTATTTGATTGCCTATATTCTTTGCTTTCTAGCCCACCCGCTGTTCTTTTATTTGGGTAGTATGTATTTTCCTAATTATCGCCGTTCAATGTTTGATATTAGCCAAAAATTATCTAATCAAGCTTTAGCCATGGGAGTAGTGTTGAGCACGTTAGTAAATTTAGCTAGTGCTTATTATGTTTGGTTTACCAAAACGCTACTAAGTGAGTGCCCAATTAGTGATAGCCGTGATATTTGACTTGCTTGTTATCGCCGTTAGTTTGCGACTTATTAAAAATAAGACCCGTGAATATGAATCTTAGGTGGGAAATTTATGGAGCACTATGAAATTGTACAACTTTCAAAACATCTAACTGATTTTTATTTAGCAAATATCAGTTTTAGCGCAAATAAAGGTGATATTATTGGCCTGATCGGTAAAAATGGTGTGGGAAAGACGACATTATTGAATGCGCTTGCTGGAATTGAACGAGCTGATTTTGGCCAAATTTTAGTAGATGGCAAAGTTGCTAAGCGCACATTTTTTACAACTGAAGTCGATTATTTGCCAGATAAATTGGATTTATACGATTATTTGACGCTCCAAGAAAATATTGATTTTGTTTTAAAAGTTAGAGAACTTGAAAATGATGAGACCAAACGTTACCTAGCAGAATTGTTAGTTGAGTTAGAATTAGCTGACCAGCTAAAAACAAGGTTAAAAGATCTTTCTAAGGGGATGCGTCAAAAATTCAACTTTATCGTTACGATTTTGCATCGGTCTAAATTACTTTTATTAGATGAGCCCTTTGACGGCTTAGACCTTAAGCAGATCATGGTATTAAAAAACTACTCAGGAAATTAGTTAAGCAAGGAACAGTGGTGATTTTTTCTTCACATATTTTGAGTTTTGTGACTGACTTATGCAATAAGGTTATTTTTATTGCAGCTGGGCGCTTACAAAAACAACTTGAAGGTAAGGTAACGGAGAAAGATTTAATGGGTTTATTCAATGAAATCAAAGATTAAGTTTATTAGCAATTATTAAAAACAGGGGGAGCAAGATGAAAACAGGGACTAAAAAAGGTTGGATGTTCTTTTTGTTATGTGTTTCTTTACTTAGAACAGTGATTGGATTTTATGCGACTTGTTTTGGAAAAAAGCAGTCATTAGATTTGTCCTCGACTGGCGATTCACAAGCAGACGTATTATTAAATGACCTAAAAGTGGTGCTTGACAAACAATATCTATTTTCCACGAATGCTTACAACAAGTTGCTGGTTGGACTTTTATTGATCATCTTGATCTTGGCACTAGCTTCTTGGTCAGTTAATTACCGCCAAAGTTTATTATTGTATTTGGCATATTTCGTACTTAGTTTGGTAAAAGTCATCTATGGTTATATTAATACGCTTCAAATTGCTAATTTCTATACGGCAGTGAGTCAGCGTACTGCAACTTTAACGACGGCAAAGATCTCATTGATCATTATGATCATGATATATGCAGCGATCAGTTGTTTTATTTTATATAATCTACGTTCCGTAACTAAAGGTAAATAGAACTAGATAAATTTCATTTTCTTAGCGTGTGTTATAGCTACATATTTACTAAGAGCATATGTTAAAATGTAGGGAAATACACAGCACATGCAAAAACCAATAAGTAGGTGAGAAAATGAAAGCATGGAAAGCAGGGATGATTAGTTTTGGGACAACCATTATAATTGGTGGAGTTGCCGGGATCATCTATTGGCTCAATTCTGGCGATAAAATCTCCCAGAGTCAACAAGAATTAAAGCAAGCACAAATCGAAAAAGCTAAATCAGAACAAAAAAATAAGCAAAAAAGTTCCAGTAAAACTTCATCTTCAGAAGAAGAAACAACTTCGGAAAGCCAAACCGAAGAAAGTGAAGCCGAAGAAACAACGGCTGAAGCTAGTAGTGAATCTTCCCAAGTAACAGAAAGTGAATCTACTAGTGAGGCGCAGAGTACTTCTGAAGCAGAACAAGAAACGGATTTACTTGATGATCCAAATGTAGATAGTCAAAATGGTCATGTAAGGGTTACTGGGCGCCAAAGTGGAACTACTTACGATATCATCGGAAGTGAAGATGGTACCATCTATGCTGTAGATTTAGGTGGAGCTGATGTTGATCAAGTAGAGGACGATTCATTGGCGCAAGCCGCAGCCGAGCAAGAACATCGTTTTAAGTCAGTAGAAGAAGCGATCAATTGGGCCTTAGCTAATTAAAAAAGTCTCCTAAGTTTTCAACTAGTGAACTTAGGAGACTTTTTTATTAGCGTAATGATTTACGGTAACCAGCTGCTTGAGCTTCTGCTTCGGAATTGAAATAGACCGCATTTTCAGAATTCATCCGATAGCCACGTTGGCCTGGAACATGATAGATCATACTTCTAGAATTACCAACGATCACACCTTGTGCGTTGGCATCAGCGGTATTTAGGTCACCGTTATTGGTAGGTGGTGTGTTATTTCCACCACCACTATTAGAGTTATCAGTATTTTGTTGTGCTTGTGCCTGACTTTGAGCTTGTTCAGCGGCTTGTCTGGAAGCTTGTTCGGCTGCAGCAATACTTTGGCTTTCAGCTTGTCTTGCTTCTTCTTGGGCGATACTTTCACTTTGAGCACGAGCTAAACTTTCGCTTGCAGCACTTTCACTGGCTGCTTTTTTTGATTCTGATTGAGCAATTGATTCAGCTTTTGAAGCAGATTCAGCCTTGGCTTTTGATTCTTCTTTAGCTTTTGCAAGTGAGGCGGCTTTTGCCTTAGACTCACTTTGGGCTTTTGCTTCAGATTCTTTTTTGGACTTAGCTTTACTTTCCTTTTTGGCAATACTTGAATCTTGTGACTTTTTAGCGTTGACGTCATTAGTAGAACCGCTAAAAGCTCCAAATAATAAAAGTGAAATGATTGCAGTGGTGATCGTTGTGATCAACAGCCGTTTATTAGGATTACGGCGCCAATAGTGCCAGATTCCAAATAAACTAGCTAAAAATATAACTAGAAAGAACTTATCCATAAAACTACCCCTTTTTATTTGAAAATTATTTATATATTAATTTTACCTTAAGAAGTATAAGATTCTCAAATTATTTTTAAGGAATAAAAACGTTAAATTAGGATAATTATAGTTAGATAAGTTTATCATCAATTTTTTTGTAAAAGCAAAGTGTAGTTTTATAATAAATCTTCCAACAGGGGATAGACACATAAGACGACATAAAAAGTGATATGGATAGCATTGAATAGATCAAAGCCCTTTAATGCTTTACGAAAAATCAGATACGATACTGGTATTGATAAAATAGCAAAAGCATACCTAGCTCCCCTCCTTTAGCTAAGCATATCATGATTAAGTTCTTTATAGCAAACGGTTACATATAATTTCAAATTTAAGTATTTCCCTAAAAGCAAATACTCAATGAAAAGAAATGTGGTAGCTATTCACTTTCAGTTACTAGATTTTCGAAAATATTACCAAAATATGTGTTGATATTTTGTGCGATTTCCTTTGGTGTGCGCGGTTCATCTTCGCTTAGCCAGTGAGAAATAACGTTGGAATAACCACCAATGATGAAATAAAGACTATCACCAATGTTAGGTGACAGTGCTTCTTCTTTTATATGCCAAGGAGCGTTGATCGAGCGATAAATTGAAAAAGCTACCTGATTGAATTTTCAAGCAATAAATGAAATTTTTGATTTTTAATGAGCAATGCAAGCTCTGGTTGATTTTGATAAAAATAATTAAGTGTAACTAATATCACTCCACTAAGTGAGCGTTGCTTTAAAATCGTCTTTTCTAATAAACGATACTTTGCAATAAAGTCGTTGTAGTAGTAATTGAGAATGTCTTGTTTATTTGTAAAGTAACGATAAAAAGTTCGGCGTGATACCGTGGCCTCATCCAAAATCTCGTTTAGGGTCAGTTCATCAAATGTATTTGTCTTTAGTAATTCAAACATAGCATTAATGATTTTTGTTTTTGATCTAAGGATCTGTTCCTCTTTACCATTCATGTAAAATTCCTCCAATAAATGCCACTTTATAGCTAATTTATAGCACTTCTGAGCTTAAACTTGTTTTCACTAGTAGGCTTAGTTATCCTGAAGATGTGCTCTTATTGTAGCACATTTCGATTAGCTAGGAGGGATACTATGAATCAAGCTTATACAAGGATCCAACAGTTCGATTTTCAGATTTTACGTTTTACGGGGCAACTAAGTTAAAAGTATTTAGAAGTACGCCAAGATTTGCTTGAAATCGGGGAGAAGGTCAAAGATTTTGAAACTTGGTATCAGTGGTGGCATACTAAAGCTAATTTTTATGAGCATAAAAAACTATTTGAAATAGCCATGGCTTATCATCGTGCATCTTTGTTTTATCTGAGTTTTACAGATGAGCGGAAATTAGTTGCTTATCAAGCATTTAGAAGGTGTTTTGAGAGACACTACCAAAATGATGGCTTTGAATACTTTAATGTTCCATATGAGTATGGTAAATTACCAGCAATTTATATTCCTAAAAAAGAATCTAAAAAGACTTTGCTCATAATGTCTGGTTTTGATTCTTTTGCTGAAGAGTTAGTCAGTTGGTTTTATCCAATAAAAGATCAGTTAGACGCTAATATCATTTTGTTTGATGGTCCTGGCCAAGGCTCTACACCATTTCAAAAGTTATATTTTACATCAGATTACGAAAAAGTGGTTTCGACAGTATTAGATTATTTTGAAGTTGATGAAGCCGATGGGATCGGCGTTTCATGGGGTGGTTATTTTATTCTTAGAGCAGCAGCCTTTGAAAAACGATTAAAGCGTTGCATCTGTTTTGATATTTTCTATTCAGGATTAGATGCTTTAAAATTGCAAATTACCCCCTCAGAATATGATTTTTTGAAACAATCTTTGCAGTTGGAACAAAAAGAGCTCATTGATAAAATTATAACCACTCGGGCAAAACAAGATTTGAGTTTAAAATGGATACTTCAGCACGGGACAGATATTACCGGAGAAAATAGCCCCTATGATCTCATCAAAAATATTTCAAAACATTCTATAGCTCCGTATTTGCAAGATGTAAACCAAGATTGTCTTTTGCTGGCAGGGAGTAAAGACATGTTCGTCCCCAAAGAACGCTTATTAGACATCGAAAATGAGTTGGTAAATGCGCGAAGCGTCACTAGTAGTTTGTTCGACGAAAAAACAGGTGGTTCGCTTCATTGTCAAGTAGATGATCCATCTGTCGCTTTAAAAGAAAACGTTTCTTTTTTACAAAATGAGTAAGTGATAGTTAATAAAAAACTAGTTCGTTAATAAATTTAGCGGACTAGTTTTTTTAGTTAATTAAGTTGTTCAATAAATTTCAGATAGGCATCTTGTTCACCAGTCTCTGTAATTTGGCAGTTATTTTCATCAACGTTATTAGCATGTAGATCATCTTCTGTTACCTTGATTTCATGGGTAAAGGTAGCATTTCCGATCAATTCGATCGAAAATTGCTCGGCTTGGCGCTTGAGATGGGTTTTGACCATCCCACCAGGATTATAGACCGTAATGTCTTGTTCAAAATCACAGTTTTCAGGTTGGGTCAAATAAAAAGCTAAACTAGTAGCTGACATTCCTGTCCCACAAGCATTAGTAAAGCCAACGCCGCGTTCGTAAGTTTGCACAAAAAGCTTGTTTTTACCTAAAACTTGAGCAAAGTTGATGTTGACCCCATCGGAGAAATAAGGGTTAGGGCTATTTAGCTGTTGTCCCAACGTAGCCAGTTGGCTTTTGGCTCGTTTGATATCAGGTACAAAACCGATCAGATGCGGGTTAGGAACAGCTAAAATTGAAAAATTGATTTTTTCATCTGGATCAAAGACAGCTAGCGTTTTTCCGACGATCTTATCTGCACCAAGATTATCAAACGGTAAATACTTTTTATCAAAATGGACGGGTGAGATCTCAACACCAAAGGTCGGTACGCCTGAAGCAAAATCAGCTTTTTTAGCAACTAAAAGGTCTGCTTGGAGCGTTTCAACTTTGAATTGATCTTGGCCATGTTTTTGTGCTAAATAACGTGCTACGGTTCTAAGCCCATTACCGCACATTGAAGCTTCACTACCATCCGCATTGATGACACGCATTTTACCTAATGTGTCTGGCTTAGCGCTGTGATTGACCACCAAAATTCCATCGGCACCACCTAAGATCCCGGTTTTTGGGGAAGTCAAAGTGGTCGTTAATTTTACTAGCTCAGCGTCAGTTAGGGGCTGCTCAAGTAGCGTTTGGTCTAAGATAAAAAAGCTGTTTTGTGAACCGTGGACTTTAAGTAGGGTGCTCATTTGTTTTCCTCCTCAAAAAAAGTTTGGTAAATGTATTTGACTGCATTGGCTGCATCGGCGCGCTTTGTTCCTAGCATCAGCGAGATCCGCGAAGCACCTTGATTGATCATATGGATCCCAATGTCATGTTCGGAAACACTATCGATGATTTTTTGTGTTACTCCTTTGTGATCACGCATACCTTCACCCACGACCATGATGATCGCATAATCGTCGATCCATTCGAGTTGATCGGGCTGGAGAGCAGCTTGAATATCTTCACACATCAGCTGTTTTGTTTCTGGAGTCAAAAGGTCGCTATCAAAGATGATCGTTAAGTCATCGATCCCAGATGGCATGTGTTCGTATGAGATCTGATATTTATACATGATCTCAAGTAATTTTAACGTAGCACCGACTTCTTTATTTAACAAATATTTGTGCAAGTATAGTGCCGAAAAATGGTTAGAATTAACGACACCAGTAATTGTTTGCGTCGGCATAAAATCAGTTTCTGGTACGATCCAAGTACCGGGGAGTTCTGGATGATTAGTGTTTTTAACGTTAATCGGGACCTGACCTTGGATCGCAGGGATGATCGCTTCGTCGTGAAAGACCGAAAAGCCAGCGTAGGCTAATTCACGCATCTCGCGGTAAGTCATTGTAGTGATCGCAGCTGGATCAGTGACGATCTTAGGATTAGCCACATAGATCGCATCAACGTCAGTGAAGTTTTCATAACATTCAGCTTTTAAAGCACAAGCTAAGATTGCTCCGGTAATATCTGAGCCACCACGCGAAAAAGTAGCAATTTGACCTTCCTTAGTCAATCCAAAAAAGCCGGGGACGATCAAGCGTTCTTCGCCTACTGGTAGCTGTGCTAGTGCTTGATATGTTTGTGGTAAAACGGTGGCATTGTTAGGTTCACTGGTCACTAGAAAACCAACTTCTTTGGGATTGATAAAGCGGGCTTTGATCCCTAAATGGTTTAAGATCTTTGCGATCAAATATGCATTTAAACGTTCCCCATGTGCTTTAAAAGCCGCCATTAAATATTTTGCGTCTGGATATACATGATCTTTTAATTCAAAGAGTATTTTATGTAATTCAGTTAAGTTCTCTTCAGGTAAAGCAAAATATTGTGCAATCGCTAGATAACGGTCAAAGATTGCTTGGCAGATCGCAGATGTATCTTGGCGTTGCAAGGTCTGTTTAGCATAGGTGATCAAAAGGTCTGTCACCTTCGTATCGTTTTTATCTCTTTTTCCAGGGGCAGATGTTACGATCACCTGGCGTTTATCATCAGCCACGATAATCTTGATCACTTTTTTTAATTGAGCTCCATCTGCTAGCGAGCTCCCACCAAATTTTGCAACTTTCATCACGATCATTCCTTCGCAAGTAATTTTACTTTAATAAATTTAATAACTGCATTGTATCATTTTTAATTTGATTATCAACTAAAAAATCAGTGGTAATGAGGGATTTAGCGAGGGCATATATAGTAATAAAAAAAATAAAATTAAAAAGCCTTGACGAATGCGAAGAAAAATTATAGTATGGTGTTAAATCGAAGAGGCGCAACCGACATGAGTAAGAGGCTCAAGCTACTATAAGAGCGTTTGAGAGTCTTGTGAAAGGGGAAGTTGCCGAAGTGAGTGATAGGTATAGCTATTACTTGGCTGGGTTGTAGTTTAAGAGACTGCAGACTGTCGCAAATAAAGTGATTTGCGGAGTGCTATCGATCTAATAGAGTTTTTGCAATTATTTTAGCAGGATCTTTTTAGGCGAACGCACTAAAAAGATCCTTTTTTTGTGGCCAAAAACTGGAGGGTTGGAAAATGGAAGTAACAACAAATGATAACAGACATTTAACGATCGGCGGGATCGATGCCGTTAATTTGGCACATAAGTATCAAACGCCGTTAGTAGTCTATGACGTAGCGCAGATCAAAGCACAGATCAATGCTTTTAAACGAGTATTTGAGGAACAACAAGTTGCGTATGAAGTGAGCTATGCTAGTAAAGCTTTTTGTGCCACAGCAATCTACCAAGTGATCAATACTTTAGGCTGTCATACCGATGTTGTTTCTGGTGGAGAATTAGCCACAGCATTAAAAGCAGGTTTTCCAGCCGAAAAAATCAGTTTCCATGGTAATAACAAGTCGATCGCCGAATTAGAATATGCAGTTAAGTCGGATGTAGGAGTGATCATTGTTGATAATTTCTATGAGATCGAGTTATTGATTAAAGTCTTACGCGAACAAAATAAAAATACACGTGTGATCTTGCGTGTGACTCCAGGAATTTCGGCGCATACGCATGAATATGATCAGACCGGTCAAGTTGATAGTAAATTTGGCTTTGACATTGATTCAGGTCAAGCTGACAAAGCACTTGAACAGTTATTAAACGAACCAAACATTGAAGTTTTAGGACTACATGCTCATATTGGGTCACAGATCTTTGAATTAGGCGGTTTTGAACTAGTAGGACAAAAATTGATGCAGATCGCTAAACATTGGCAAGATAAATTCGGTTACGAAACAAAAGTTTTAAATGTCGGCGGTGGCTTTGGCATCAAATATACTGCCGAAGATACACCACTTGCCCCAGAAAAATTTGTTGAAAAGATCATTCAAGTCGTTAAAAAGCAAGCTAAAGAACTTGAGATTAGCTTACCGGCGATCTGGATCGAACCGGGACGTTCAATTGTTGGTCCGGCAGGCTATAACTTATATACCGTTGGGGCAAGAAAAGATATTCCAGGTCATTTACCATATTTAGCAGTTGATGGTGGGATGGGTGATAATATCCGCCCAGCGCTTTATCAAGCTAAATATGCCGCTGTTTTGGCTAATGACCCTAAGGCAAAAATACAAGAAACAGTCCATTTAGCCGGTAAGTATTGTGAATCAGGGGATATCTTGATCGATGAATTAGCTTTACCAAAAACAAAGCCAGGAGATATCATTGCGATGCTTGCTACTGGGGCATATGGTTATTCGATGGCTTCAAATTATAATCGCAATCCCCGGCCCGCTGTTGTTTTTGTTGAAAATGGTCAAGCCAAATTAGTCGTTAAGCGTGAAACTTATGCTGATCTAACTCATTTAGATCAACCATACCTATAATATAGAAAGAAAAAGTGAGGAATTAACAATGTCAGAATTAAATGCGCAAGAAATTATTGATTTTATTGCAAATGCTGAAAAAAAGACCCCAGTTAAAGTTTATTTGACTGGTCAACTGGATGACCTTACTTATCCTAGCGAAGTTAAGGTCTTTGGTGATCAAAAAAATGCGGTCATTTTTGGTGATTGGCAAGTAGTTGGTCCATTTTTAGCTGAAAATAAAACTAAGATCAAAGATTACGAGCTAGAAAATCATATGCGCAATTCAGCTGTTCCGCTACTAGACCAAAAAAATATCAATGCGCGGATCGAACCAGGTGCATTGATCAGAGACCAAGTTTTGATCGGCGATAATGCCGTGATCATGATGGGTGCGATCATCAATATTGGAGCTGAGATCGGAGCAGGCTCAATGATCGATATGGGGGCAGTTCTAGGTGGTAGAGCCATTGTAGGTAAAAATTGTCATATTGGTGCTGGGACAGTTTTAGCTGGGGTCGTTGAACCAGCTTCTGCTACGCCAGTGATTATTGAAGATGATGTCTTGATTGGAGCAAATGCAGTAGTTTTAGAAGGTGTTAGAGTCGGTAAAGGTGCTGTGGTTGCTGCTGGTGCGATCGTTACCAAAGACGTAGAACCATATAGTGTTGTGGCTGGTGTACCGGCTAAATTTATCAAATATACCGATGAAAAAACGCAGCAAAAAACTGGTTTAGAAGAAGATTTAAGAAAGTTGTGATCTAAATGTTAGCCAAAAACGATTTAAGCGAGATCTATCAAGCATTACACCAGATCCCTGAATTAGCTTTACAGGAATTTAAAACAAAAGACTACCTATTAAGTATAATCAAAAATTTTAATCAAAAATTTTTAGAATATAGAGAGATCAAAGAATTACCGACGGCACTTTTAGTTCGCGTTAAGGGGTTTGCACCTAAGCGAACGATCGGTTATCGCTGTGACATCGACGCTTTACCAGTTAAGGAGCAAACAGGCTTGAGCTTTGCTTCTAAAAATAACGGCGTGATGCACGCGTGTGGGCATGATCTGCATATGACTGTAGCTTTAGGAGTCTTAGCTTATTTTGCCACGGAACAACCAAAAGATAACTTACTCTTTTTCTTCCAACCAGCTGAAGAAAGTGAAAATGGCGGTAAGTTAGCTTATGAGCTCGGGGTGTTTAGTGGAAAATGGCGTCCTGATGAGTTTTATGGCTTACATGATAATCCTGATTTACCGACCGGTGCGATCGGGTGTAATTTAGGAACCTTGTTTGCGGGAACGACAGAAGTAGATATTTATTTACACGGCAAAAGTGGGCATGCCGCTTTTCCGCAAAATGCCAATGACATGATCGTTTGTGCCAGTGCGTTGATCATGCAAGCGCAAACGATCGTCTCACGTAACGTTGATCCAACTAAAGGTGGAGTATTGACGTTTGGTGAATTAAAGGCTGGTTCGATCAGAAATGTGATTGCTGGTGAAGCACTGATCAAGGGCACGATCAGAGGTTTGACCCAAGAAATGATCGAACTGATCCAACAAAGGTTAAAAACGATTTGTGCTGGAGTGGCGCAAACCTATGATGCAACGATCGATCTAAAATTAAATCAAGGTGGCTATTTACCAGTTGAAAATAATGATAAATTGACTAAGTTTTTCATTGAATACATGAAAAATGCACCTGATGTTGAATTTATCGAAACTACACCAGCAATGACCGGTGAAGACTTTGGCTACTTGCTAGCTAAATTTCCGGGGACGATGTTTTGGCTAGGAGTAAATGATACGCATTCCTTACATAGCGAATGTTTTACTCCTGATCAAGGAGCTATTTTAAAGGGGATCAATGCAATTACCGGCTTTTTAGTCGTACGAATGAAGAAAGAAGTGTAGGAGCATGAAATTAACTGAAGCACAATTAATAACGGCGATCGTAACACCATTTGATCGTAATGATCAGATCGATTTTGAAGTGTTAAAAAATTTGACCGCTCACCTATTAGAAACAGGATCTCAGTGCTTTGTGATCGGTGGTACAACGGGAGAGACTCCAACTTTGAGTCGAACTGAGCAACTCGAATTATATCAAAATTTTGCTAAGATCATTGATCACCGTGTGCCTGTGATCGCAGGATGTGGTAGTAATAATACTAAAGAAACTTTACGCTTGATCAATGAAGTTGCAAAAATCGATGGGGTAGACTACGCTTTAACTGTAGTTCCTTACTACAATAAGCCCGACCAAGATGGTATGAAAGCACATTTTGAGTATTTAGCTAAAAACGCAAATTTACCGTTGATCATCTATAATATTCCTGGCAGAACTGGGGTCAAGATGGAAAAAGAAACGGTCGTTGAACTAGCAAAACTTGAGAATATTGTTGGGATCAAGCAATGTGCAGACTTGACCGAATTAGCTTATATCATTGAAAATACGCATGATTTTGCAGTGTACACGGGAGAAGATACCCAAGCGCTAGCAGCTAAGACTTTAGGCGCTAATGGCGTGATCTCGGTTGCTTCTCATCTTTATGGTAAGGAGATCTCGGCCATGTATCATGCGCTAGCAACAGGTGAGCTAGCTAAAGCTGGTCAGTTACAACGTGAGTTAACACCAAAAATGCAAGCTTTGTTTATGTATCCTTCACCAAGTCCGGTTAAAGCAGTTTTAAATGCGCAAGGATTTGCTGTTGGCCAAACGCGTTTACCGATCGTTTCATTAGATGAAGTTAAAAAACAAAAATTAGCACAAGCATTAGGTTTAGCTAAAGATGCTTTACATACTAACGAGTGTCGCTAGAATTGGGGGATTTTACGTATGATTAAGATACTAGTTGCAGGCTATTCGGGTTCGATGGGAAATCAAGTGTTACAGTTGATCGACCGTACACCTGAATTTAAATTAGTCGGTGTTTTCGCACTGAACGCAACTGAAAAAGACCGGAAACGGCTAGATTTAGCCGAAGATGTTAAGATCTTTGATTCCTTGGCACAGATCTCAACTGACGCCGATGTTTGGATCGATTTTACGGCTCCAAGTGCAGTCTTTGAAAATGTCAAGTTTGCATTGGAACATGGGATCCATCCGGTGGTTGGCACCACTGGGTTGACCGATGCACAAGTCGAAGTCTTACAGGCTTTAGCAACTACTAAAAATGTGGGTGGTTTGATTGCATCTAATTTTGGGATGTCAGCTGTGTTGCTTATGAAATTTGCTAAAGAGGCAGCTAAGTATTTTCCTGATGTTGAAATCATTGAAATGCATCATGATAATAAAAAAGATGCTCCTTCAGGGACAGCTTTGAATACTGCTAAGCAAATCGCTAAAAATCGCATCCCGCACGTCCAAGGTGCATCTGATGAACAAGAGACCTTGGCCCATGTTCGTGGTGGTGATTATGAGGGTATCAAGATCCATTCAGTGCGTTTACCAGGGTATGTAGCACATGAACAAGTTTTATTTGGTGGCCCAGGAGAGGCACTAACGATTCGCCAAGATTCATTTGATCGGGCGTCATTTATGAATGGAGTACAACTAGCCGTGAAAAAAGCGCCTACGTTGACACAGTTGTTTGTTGGTTTAGAAAATATTTTATAAGTAAAAAAGAGGTAAGGTAAACATGAAGGAATATACAGTCGCAATTTTAGGTGCTACCGGTGCAGTCGGAACTCGTTTGATCGAACAACTTGAACAATCAACGATCCCAGTTAAAAAGGTGAAATTCTTAGCTTCTAAGCGTTCAGCTGGCAAAGAGCTCACTTTTAAGGGGAAACCGGTGATCGTTGAAGAAGCAACGCCCGAAGCATTTACTGGAGTTGATCTAGTTTTAGCTTCTGCTGGGGGTGGCGTTTCTAAAAAGCTTTTACCAGAGGCGGTTAAGCGTGGAGCCGTTTGTGTCGATAATACAAGTGCTTTTCGAATGGAACCGGAAGTACCTTTAGTTGTTCCTGAAGTAAATGAAAAGGCACTCTTTTCACATCGTGGTATCGTTTCAAATCCTAACTGTTCAACGATCCAAATGATGGTAGCTTTAGAACCAATTAGACAAAAGTATGGCTTAGACCAAATTATCGTTTCGACTTATCAAGCAGCTTCTGGTGCGGGCCAATCAGCCTTAGAACAAATGTTAGCCGAAGCACAAGTCTATTTAAACAATGAACCAATGGAAGGTAAAGTGTTCCCTGTTAAAGGTGATAAAAAACACTATCCTTTGGCATTTAACTTATTGCCACAAATTGATGTCTTTGAAGAAGATGGCTACTCACATGAAGAATGGAAAATGATCCATGAAACTAAAAAAATCATGTTGGATGACATGGATGCACCCGAGCTTAAAGTTACGGCAACTTGCGTTCGAGTTCCAGTAGTCATCGGGCACGGCGAATCAGTTTACTTCACAACAAAAGATCAAACTGTAACTCCTACAGACATCAAAGAACTCTTAAAAGATGCGCCGGGGGTAACGTTACAAGATGATCCTAAAAATCAAGTATATCCGCAACCTCTCATGGCAGAAGGAAAGCGTGATACCTTTGTTGGTCGGATCAGAGCTGATAAAGAAAATCCAGGTAGCTTTAACATGTGGGTCGTTTCTGATAACTTGTTAAAGGGTGCTGCATGGAATACGGTGCAAATTGCAGAACGCTTAGTAGAAAATGATTTAGTTCGTGTACCAGAAGATCCATACTTAGGTTAGCTATGAGTAAAAGTCAGCAATTTTTGCTGGCTTTTATTTTATTTCTAAAGTATCAAAGCCACTTTAGGTGTGTTATGATAAAAAAGAAGTTTTTAGATAAAGGGATGATGTAGGCGTGACTTATGCAGAAAAAACGCTTGATCTATTAGCGACCGGAGAATTTGAAAAAGCTAAAAAAGATTTTGAACAAGCTTTATTACACGATGATGATGAAATGATCTATAGCTTAGCCGAAGAACTCTATTCGTTAGGTTTTTCCGAAATGGCTAAGCAGGCCTATCAAACTTTGATCAAGCGCTATCCAACAGAAGATAATTTAAAAACCGCGTTAGCTGAAATCGAGATCGGTGAAGGAAACGACGAACAAGCATTAGCGATCTTATCGCAGATCACGGAAGACTCCAATGCTTATTTGGAAGCATTAATGGTCAGCGCTGATTTATATCAAACACAAGGAGCTTTTGACGTAAGTGAACAAAAGTTATTAACTGCCTATAAACTAGCACCTGATGAACCAGTGATCGAATTTGCGTTAGCTGAGCTTTATTTCAATATTAAAGAATATCGTAAAGCAGCTAAATTCTACCTTTCCTTAATCAAACAAGGTATTTTAGAGTTGTCGCGGGTCAATTTAGTGGCTAGACTAGGGGTGTCTTATGCTGGTTATGGTAAGTTTGAGACGGCTTTAGGCTACTTAGAACAGATTCCAGAAGAACAATTGGATAACGATACACTGTTCCAATTGGCGTTCACGCAAATGGAATTAGCTGATCTTGAAAATGCCGCTGCTAATTTTGAAAAATTACGTAAAAAAGCGCCTGACTATGCCACATTATATCCATATTTAGCTGATATTTATGAAAAAGAGGGTCAATTTGCCCAAGCTTTGATCACAGCACAAGAAGGGCTAGCAGTTGATGAATTTAATGAATATCTTTATCAAAAAGCTAGTGCTCTAGCAGCTAAATTGGGTAAAACAAAAGAGGCAATCGATTACTTAAAGACAGCATTAGAGCTTGATCCTAGCAATCTAACGCTTGTTTTAGAGCTAAGCAACCAGTTGATCGCTACGCAAGCACACCAAGAAAATATTGATCTTTTAAAAGAATATTTGTCAGCTGATGAGATCGATCCTCAAATCTATTGGAATTTGGGGCGTTCTTACGCTGCGCTAGATCAGTATGATGAAGCGTTGAAGAATTATCAAGCTGCTGATCCATATTTAAACGATAATACGGACTATTTGCGAGATTCAGCCTTTTTCTTTAGAAATGCAGGACAACGTGAAGCAGCGATCCAAAACGCAGAAAAATATTTAAAAGAAACTCCGACTGATTACGAAGTGGAAGACTTGTTAGACGAGTTACAATATTAAACTAAAAAGGCGGCTATTAGGCCGTCTTTTTTACTAGAGTAATTCATATTTCAGCATTTCTTGGCGGTAATAATTAAGCGAAGTGCCATCGATCCGCAAAGCTTCACAAAGATCTTGATCACTTAATCCTTGGTTGTTTAACAAGAAATTAAAGACCGCTGCTTGATAAAGTTTGCGTGGGGTGAGCGGTAAGAAGCAATTTGGTTGATCAGCTTTTAAGTATTTATGCAATCCAGGCAAACTAAGCGTGGGTTCAGCTAAGTTTAAGCGTTGTTTTAAAAAGAGATCATTACTATGTTGCCTTTGTTGTAAAGGAGTAATATAGGTTTGAAAATCAGCTAAAAATTGTTCCTCTTCAATAGTAAATTTTTCAGTAGCCAAAACTGGATAAAAACTAGGCTGCAAAAATTCACTGACCGAGTAGTAGTGGGCTAGTAGTAGTAACGATAAGCGAGTGTAGTAAGACAAATTTTCGTTGCTCAAAAGTGATGGTAAGTCGTTTTGCCAGTCTAAGGGGACTAATTCATTTTTTGTTCGTTTAAGTCCTTTAAGGGCTAAAGTAGGCATACTAGTTGAAAGCTTTTCGCTAAATAAAAAGGAAAAATAAACATTTAGATGTGTTAAGACCTTGTTATAGGTAGTGTTTTTGATCTCACGTTTTACTTGAAGCATATTTAAATAGTCTCTAATATCAGTCTCTTCTAATTGAGAAAGATCAGGATTACTTTGATAAATACTGTTAAAGTGACGCAAGTAATTAAATAAATCAGCAACATCACGACAAATATCAGCAATTGTCTGAGTTTCGATCATGCGGTCATTTTGTAGATAGCGTTTAAAACGGTCAGCGTAAGGAAAATCCATTGGGAAGAACACCTCCAAAAGAATAATTTGTTACTTTAACTTTAACAAAAATCAAACATCTTATCAACATAAATAATAAAAAGTTACTTTAACTTTATCATAAAAACAAAAAACTGCGCCAAAAACCGGCGCAGTTAACAAAACATTTTTTCGGGAAGTTCCTTTTTCAGTATACGCATCCTTAAATATGCTATGATACATTTAAACTATTGGTGAGGTGTTATCTATGCATAATGAAAAAATTAGTATACTTGATCTGCTTATGATCACTTTAGGGTGTGCACTTTATGGGTTAGGGCTTGTTTCGATCAACATTGCAAATAACCTGGCAGAAGGTGGCGTTACTGGTATTACTTTGATCTTACGCTACTGGTTACATATCAATCCTGCTTTTTCAACGATTGCGATCAACATTCCGCTGATTGCAATCGGATATAGATTTTTAGGTAAAAAGGCATTAGTTTACACGATTTATGGAACTTTAGCTTTATCATTTTGGATCTGGTTTTGGCAAAAAGTATATATTCCGATCAATATTCACCATGATTTATTCATTGCCGGTATCTTAGCTGGTATTTTTGGTGGGGTAGGCTCAGGGATAGTTTATAAATTTGGTGGAACCACTGGTGGGACCGATGTTGTTGCCCGAATCTTAGAAAAACAACAAGGGATCCAAATGGGAAAAACTCTTCTAGCTTTGGATGCAATCGTATTGACTTTATCACTTAGTTATCTTGATTTACGGCAAATGATGTATACGTTGTTAGCTTCATTTGTTTTCTCTCAATTGGTCAATTTTATTCAAGACGGAGCCTATGCTGCTAGAGGTGTGATCGTCATCTCAAATTCTCCTGAAAAAATTGCTGATGCAATCATGGACGAACTTGAACGTGGCGTAAGTTATTTAAAAGGTGAAGGAGCCTTTTTAGAAACAGATTTTAAGGCTGTTTATTGTGTTATTAGTCCCCGTGAACTGACCGCCTTGAAACGAATCGTTGAACGCTATGACCCCAAGGCATTTATTTCAGTTTTAGATGTAACTGAAGCTGTTGGTGAAGGTTTTACCTACGATCGCCCCAAGAAAAAATTCTTATAATTCCGTTGGTTGTCTCAACTTAGAGAATCAGCGTATAATATTACTAAATTATTTATTAAGTTAGGTTGAAGATAATTATGCAAGTAAAAAACTTACCTCAAGAATTTATTGAGGCTCTACCTGTTTTAGAACAGATCAGACAAGCTGGTTTTGAAGCTTATTTCGTCGGTGGGAGTGTGCGCGATACTCTTTTAGGCTTACCGATCCATGATGTTGATATTGCCACAAGTGCTTACCCAGCTGAGATCAAAGATATTTTTGAACGTACTGTTGATACAGGAATCGAGCATGGTACCGTGATGGTTTTAGACCATGGAAATGGCTATGAGATCACAACTTTTAGAACTGAAAGTGGCTACCAAGATTTTCGGCGACCTGACAAAGTTGAATTTGTTCGCTCACTAAAAGAAGATCTGAAACGACGTGATTTAACGATCAATGCGCTCGCTTTAGCGCCTGATGGTACAGTCATTGATCTTTTTTCTGGAATCACCGACCTTGAAAACAAAGTCTTACGTGCTGTCGGGCAACCAGAGGAACGTTTTTTTGAAGATGCTTTACGAATGATGCGGACCGTACGTTTTGCAAGTCAATTAGGATTTTCGATCGAGACTGATACTTTTGCTGCAATTGCTAAAAATGCTCATTTATTAGAAAAAATTGCGGTCGAACGAATCCACGTTGAATGGGTCAAATTACTTTTGGGACAAGACCTAAAACAAGGAGTTGCGGCATTTTTAAAGACAGAACTTTATCGTTATTGTCCTGGTTTAGCACAGCAAAAAGAAAATTTAGCCAAGCTGTTAGAACTTGACGAATTTCAATTAGCTGATGAGTTAGCTTGCTGGAGTTTATTATGCTATCTTTGTGATTTTTCAATTTCTGATGCTAAGAAATTTTTAAAATCCTGGAAAACTTCCAATGAGATCATTACAGAAGTTACAAATGTTTTAACGCTTTTAAAACACGCTGATGAACCTACGATCGATCCATTTAGCTGTTACAAAGCAAAAGAAAAAGCCACACAGACTGCGGCTGATTTAGCTGAGATTTTACAGCTCAAATTATCAAAAGAAACATTAATTACGACCTATGAACAATTACCAATCAAAGATAAAGCACAATTGACCATTAACGGTAAGGTATTAATTGAAAAATTATCCCTTAAACCTGGTCCTATTTTAGGTAAAGTATTGAATATACTTGAACATGAGGTTGTTTTAGGCAATCTGCCTAACCAATCAGAAGTATTATTGCAACGCGCACAAGAATTGAGTAAGGATTAATCAACATGCAGACACTTAGAATTGAACATTTAACTAAAACATACGGAGATAAAACACTATTTGAAGATGCTAATTTCATTATCAACGAACATGATAGAATTGGTCTGATCGGTACAAATGGCTCTGGGAAAACCACCTTTTTAAACGCAATTAGTGGTTTAGACCCAGCAGATTCAGGGAAACTAGTTGCACCCAATAATTACCGGATCAGCTATTTAAAACAACAGCCTGAATTGGATCCAGAAAAAACGATCATGGAAGCAGTTTTTGACGGGGCTGGTCCAGTATTTCAAACGATCAAACAATATGAAGAAGCTTTGGTTGCCTATAGTGCTGACCCAGAAAATGAAAAACTCCAAAAACGCTATGACAACGCTGAAGCAAAAATGAATCAAGAAGATGCTTGGAGTGCTGATAGTGATATCAAAACAATTTTAACGCAACTTCACATTAAAGACTGGCATCAAAAAATCAAGACTCTTTCTGGGGGACAAATCAAACGGGTCGGTCTAGCCCAAGTTTTGATCCAAGAGCCGGACCTTTTGATCTTAGATGAACCAACCAACCATTTAGATTTTGATTCGATCGCATGGTTAGAAAGTTATTTAGCATCTTATAAAGGTGCATTACTTGTTGTTACTCACGATCGTTATTTTCTTGATCAAATCGCTAACCAGATCATTGAATTATCGTTTGGTAAATTTTATTTCTACACGGGAAACTACCAAGATTTTGTGACTCAAAAAGCTGAACGCGTTGAACGTGAATTAACTGCTGAGCATAAGCAACAACAATTGTATAAAAAAGAACTCGCCTGGATGCGAACTGGAGCAAAAGCAAGAACGACCAAACAACAAGCCCGAATCAATAATTTCAATAAATTAAAAGAAGGGCTCAATAAAGTTCAAGTTGATGGAAAAGTTGACATTAATTTAGGACAACAGCGTTTAGGGAAAAAAGTGCTTGAGATCAAAAATGGCTCTTTGACTCTTGATACACATCCCATTATCAGAGATTTTGATCTCTTGATCCAAGCTGGTGACCGTATCGGGATCACTGGTGTCAACGGTGCAGGGAAGTCATCATTTCTAAATGTTTTAGCCGGTAAAAAAATGCTAGACAAAGGTGAATTGATTATCGGTGAGACCGTTAAAATCGCTTATTACCAACAACAAACAGAAGACATACCCGAAGACAAGCGTGTTATCAGTTATCTAAATGAAGTTGGTCAAAATATTACCAATAAAGATGGCGAACATATCAGCACCACACAATTATTGGAACAATTCCTATTTCCACGTTTTATGCACGGAACTTTGATCAGAAAACTTTCTGGTGGCGAAAAACGGCGCTTGTATTTATTGAAATTATTAATGATGCAACCAAACGTTTTGATCTTAGATGAACCGACAAATGACTTAGATATCGGTACATTAACTGTTTTGGAAGATTATTTAGACAAATTCCAAGGAACTGTGATCACTGTTTCACATGATCGGTACTTTTTAGATAAAGTGGCAAATTCTTTATTGATCTTTGAAGGAAATGCTAAGATCGATCGCTATATTGGCTTATTTACCGATTATCTAAAGAAAAATGAAGCAAATTTAACACATAAGAAAGAAACTCCTAAAAAGCAAGTTTCTGAAACTAAACCGGCACCAAAAAAAGAAAAAACGAAACTAACTTATGCTGAACAACTTGAATTTGATAAGTTGGAAAAAGAAATCGAAAAACTCGATGAACAGTTGGAAAACTTGACGACTGAAATGAATGAAGTTTCCGACGATGATTACCCTAAATTAGTTGAATTACAGCAACAAATCGACGAATTAACAGCAATCAATGAAGAAAAAATGTTGCGGTGGGAAGAGCTTGGACAATTTGTTTAAATCACTTTATAATGATTGAGATAATTAAATTTACCGGAGGAATAAGATGACAGCACTTGAAGAACCATATTTGCAATTGATGCGTGATATTTTGGAAAAAGGACATCAAAAAAATGACCGTACTAATACGGGAACATATAGCTTATTTGGCTATCAAATGCGTTTTGATCTAAGTCAAGGATTCCCATTACTAACAACTAAACGAGTGCCTTTTGGTTTGATCAAAAGTGAGTTGTTATGGTTTTTACGTGGCGACACTAATATTCAGTACCTTTTAAAGCATAACAACCACATTTGGGATGAATGGGCTTTTAAAAATTGGGTCCAAAGCGCTGAATACACTGGACCGGATATGACCGATTTTGGGTTAAGATCACAAAAGGATGCCAAATTCAATCGAGTATACCAAGAACAAAAAGCCAAGTTTTGTGAAAGAATCGTTGCTGACGATGAATTTGCAGCTAAATACGGTAATTTAGGTGATGTTTACGGGGCACAGTGGCGTCACTGGAAGACAAGTACTGGCGAAACGATCGATCAAATCAAAGATGTTATTAAAACAATCAAAGAAAATCCGGATTCACGGCGCTTGATCGTTACTGCCTGGAACCCAGAAGATGTACCAACAAGTGCTTTGCCACCTTGTCATACGTTATTCCAATTCTATGTCAATGATAATAAATTGAGCTGCCAATTGTATCAACGTAGTGGGGATGTGTTTTTAGGGGTCCCATTTAATATCGCAAGTTATGCTCTTTTAACGCACCTAATTGCGCGAGAAACTGGACTTGAAGTGGGTGAGTTTGTGCATACATTAGGGGATGCGCACATCTACTCTAATCATTTAGAACAAGTCAAAGAACAGCTCAAACGCACACCTAAACATGTCCCTAAATTATGGCTCAATCCAGCTAAGACTTCGGCAATGGATTTTGAAATGGAAGATATCAAAGTTGAAGGCTACGACCCACACGGTGCGATCAAAGCTCCAGTTGCGGTTTAAGGAGGAAAAAAGATGCTGGCATTTATTTGGGCCGAAGATGAAGTCGGTCACATTGGATATGAAGGTAAACTACCATGGCACTTACCTGCTGATTTAGCTTATTTTAAAGCCCAGACATTGGGCCATCCGATGGTCATGGGGAAAAATACTTTCAATAGTTTTCCTGGCTTTTTACCCAAACGATTGCATGTCGTTTTAACGCATGATAAACAGTTGCAACAAGCTGCTTTGAGCGAGGATCGCCTCATGGTGTTTGATGACCTTTCACAACTCAAAGCCTGGCTTGCTAAACATGACGAGCTGGTATTTATCATTGGTGGTGCTTCATTATTTGCACAATTTAAAGATCAAGTTGATCAATTGTTTGTCACTAAGATCCATTCCCAGTTTAAAGGGGATACAAAGATGCCAGAGCTTGATTATGCTGCCTTTGAACTAGTAAAAAAAGAATCTGGTAAACTTGACGACAAAAACAAATACCCATATACCTTTTACGTCTATCAAAAAAGAAAATAATAAAAAAGCCGGCTGTGTACCGGCTTTTTTATTTAATATTGCAATAGTCCAATGATCCAAAAGCTAAATGCCAAAAATTCTAACAAACAAGCGATCCATAAAGTTTTTGGCATATAACGTTGGCACCAGTAGGCAAAAATTCCAAAAATAAAGCCATAGGCTAAAAATAAATTGATGGAAATTCCTGTCATTACTAATATCAGACAAATGATCAAACAAACCAAACTTACAGCGTAAACAATGCGCCAATGTTTAGTATAAAAAATGCTTTCATAAATCAAAGCTAAAACAGCCCATAAAGTAACTATGCCAAATGCGACCCAACCGCTAGCAAAGCTTTTTACCCCAAAACACAAAGGATAAAAAAGACACATTAGCGTTAAATACCCAAAGCAGTGAGCAATCGTATCTAAGGGACGCTTAGCTTTTGTATTAAATAAAGCAAGGGCAATGACTTTTAAGATCAAGTAACTGATTCCGACACTTAAGGCTAATGATAAGGCCACAACCATCCCCGCTTGAGCGTTAGTATGGATGAGTGCCCAAATCATCAAGCTACCATAACACAGACAATTGATCCCAGTTATAATGGCACTTCCGACTAAATTTTTAACAGAATATTTAGCGATATTCATTTTAAGACTTTCTATAAAAATATTTTTATTCAATATTATTGTAACACAATAATATAAGTGTGGTCTTTGTTTGGAGCAAATACGTGATATAATGAATTCGCTACTATTAATTATTTAAATAATAGATAATATTATAACTTGAAGGGAGTTTCATTTTTGAAAAAATCAAAAAAGATAGCAGTTTTTTTAGGGGTATTTCTTGCATTAGCTGCTGTTTTTTACTTTGCCTTACAGCCTAAAACTAATTCGGCTTTAAAAACAAATACCACTACAAAAACTGCAACCTCTAAAGCCATAAAACAAAAGAAAAAAATCACCTTAACTGCAGTTGGCGATTCATTGACCTATGGGGTAGGTGATACGACCAATAAAGGTGGCTATGTTGCCTTGATCAAACAAAAATTAGTAAAACAAAACAAACTACAAGTCACAACTTATAATTACGGTAAGACTGGTGATCGTAGTGAGCAAATCGAAAAACGAGTTCTTGAATCTAAAACGATCCAAAAAAACTTAAAAAATGCTGATGTGATCACCTTAACTGTTGGTGGAAATGACTTAATGCAGGTTTTACAAAAAAATTTCTTATATTTGGCGAATAATACTTTGAGTAGTACGATGCCATCTGCTAAGAAATCATATGCTAAAAAATTGACGTCTTTGCTCAAAACTATCCGCAAATATAACAAAGATGCACCAATTTTTATGTTTAGCGTCTATAATCCATTTTATGTTTATTTTCCAACTTTGACGCAGATCCAACAGTATACGGACGAATGGAATGAAGTTTCCAAGAAAGTGATCGCTTCAGATAGTAAAATTTATTTTGTTGATATCAATAAACAATTATCCGAAGGTCAATATTATGGAAAATCAAAGAGTAGTTTAAAGAATAGTACTACTACGGATCTAAACAATGTTTCAGATGGAAAGTTAGAGACGATGCTTAGCGACACAGAGGAAAAAAATGATTATCTTTCAAGTGAAGATCATTTTCATCCCAATAATAAAGGATACCGGTATATGACTTCGCAACTATATAAAGTGATGATGGCACATAAAAAAACTTGGTTGGAGGAAAATTAACAAATGGAAAAAGCAGAAAAAAAGCAAAGAAATCCTTGGAAATGGGCGTTTATTATCTTAGTAGGCGTGATTCTTTGCTTTAGTGGTTATGTTTGGTTTGCGGTGACGACACCTAATGAAGATCAGCAGCAAATTTCCCAAGCAACGACAAATTCAAAAAATTCAGCTAATGTTAGTGTTGAATTAAATAAAGAACAACTCAGTGCTGCCGTTAATTATTATTTACAACAAAACCAAAAGAAAGGTGCGATCAAGTATCGTTTTGTTTTAAATAAGTCAGCCATTTTAATGGGAACAACGAAGATCTTAGGTAAAAACGTTTCCTTTACGCTTTATGCTAAGCCAACGTTCGATAAAAATGGTAATATTGTCTTAAATGCTAAATCGGTAGCGATCGGATCGCTCAATGCTCCACCAACATTTGTTTTAGGTTATATCAAAAACAATTATGATCTAGGTAGTTGGGCTAAGATCGATTCCAAAAAATCAACGATCACACTTAATTTAAACCAATTGACAAAAAAACAGGGGATCAAGATCAAAGGGGAGACACTTGATTTAACAAATGATAAACTACGCTTCAACGTAGCTTTCCCACTTGATACATCTAATTAAGGAGAAAAAAATGAAAGAAAGCTTTTATCGTTATCTGATGACAAAAAGAAATCCAGATGGACATGATGAACTGGCTGGCTTTGCTAATGCAGCCTTCTTTGACCAGGCATTTCCTAAGCATTCGACCGATTATCACGAAATTTCGCATTATTTAGAGTTGAATGCAAGTTATTTAACATCAATGAGTATTTTTTTGATGATGCGTGGCAAAGCTATTTAGAAGAGGTGGTTTAGGTGAAAAAGAGAAAATGGTTCAAAAAAGCCGAGCTTAAAAAAAAGCTCACGCAAAAAAAGTTTAGTTGGCTTACGCTGCTTGTGACGATTTTGTGTACTGTAGTTGTTTCTGGTGGTAGTGTCTTTTTAGTAATGAATCACCAGATGAACGCTTTAAAACAAGCTAATCAAGCAATGGGCAAGATCAGCACGGTCTATAATGCATTATATAATAATTACTACAAGAGCTTGAGTAAAACAAAATTAGTCGAAGGTGCAATCAATGGGATGATCGAATCTTTAGGTGATCCCTATACCGAATATATGAATGCGACCGAAACGCAAGAGTTAAATGATTCGATCTCTGGTAGTTTTGGTGGGATCGGTGCGCAAGTTCAAAAGAGCGGTAATGAGATCAAGATCATTGCGGCTATTAGTGGAACCCCAGCAGCCAAAGCCGGCTTAAAAGCTAATGATGTGATCGTCAAGATCAATGGTAAATCAATATCAGGTTATTCATTAAATAAAGCTGTCTCCTTGATGCGTGGTAAGATCGGAACTAAAGTCACACTTACGATCAAACGTGATGGCTCAACCTTTACTAAGACCTTAACGCGAGCTGAGATTCCGGTTACGACTGTTGAAGGTAGTTTGGCTAAAGAGGATAAAAAAGTTGGTTATATAGTCGTTTCATCGTTCTCTGAAAATACAGCTAAAGAATTCAAACAAACGATCAAGAAATTACGCAAAAAAGGGGCAACCTCATTTATTATTGATGTTCGTAATAACCCTGGTGGCCTGTTAGATCAAGCTTTAGCTATGTCATCGATGTTCTTGAAGAATGGTAAGACGATCGTACAAGTCGTTGGGCGTGATGGTAAACCAACTGTCTATAAAGCAAGCAACGAACTAGATGATAATTTTAAAGTCACGGAAAAAACAGTGGTCTTGATGAATGGTAGTTCAGCAAGCGCATCTGAGATCTTTGCAGCTGCTTTGAAACAATCAGCTAATGTTACTTTAGTCGGAACTAAATCATACGGTAAAGGTACTGTCCAAAACACCTTACCATTTACTGATAATACGCAGTTGAAATTAACGATCGCTAAGTGGTTGACCCCTAACGGAACTTGGATCCATAGTAAGGGCCTGTCACCTGATGTCAAGGCTGATTACCCTTCAGTAGCTTATCTACCAGCAATCAGCACCAAGAAGACCTATAGCGAAGGCCAAAATTCTAAACAAATCAAGAATCTTCAAAAGATGTTGATCTATTTAGGTTATGATCTAAGCGAAAAAACTGGTTACTTTGGTGATCAGACTAAGAGTGTTATTGAACAATATCAAACCGATAATAATTTAACGGTCACTGGCACGGCAAATAAAGAAACCGTCGAAAGTATCGAAAAACAAGTAGCTAAGAAGGTTTCTAAGTCCGATAATGCGTATAAGAAAGCCTTAGAACAATTACAAAAATAACTTTAAGCGCTAGTAGCAAATTGTTACTAGCGTTTTTTTATGTTTCAAAATGCTTGAACAGACATCTAGGTGCATCAGATGTATAATGGAATAGATATATCATTCTGAGTAAAATGGCTAAAAGGAAATAACATGAATTTAAATAGTCTAAAAATGCTAATGAGAAATTGGTTTTGGCCATTATTGTTAGCTTTTAGTGTCGCTCTTTTTATTCGCGGCTTTTTAATAACTCCTTTAGAGATCACAGGAAATTCGATGGCACCAACGATCCATAATAAAGATCAGGTTTTGATCAGACACTATGGTACGATCAAGCGTTTTGAAATCGTAACGTTCAAATTACCTAATGGAAAAACGTATATTAAACGTGTCATTGGTCTGCCAGGCGATAAGATCGAATATAAAAATAGTATACTGTATGTTAATCAAAAAAAAGTCCCTGAATCTTTTTACAAACAAGGGTATACGCCTGATACAGCTGATTTTTCGCTTACCGATTTTAGCACACTGACAAAAGTCCCAGCTAAAAATTATTTTGTCTTAGGCGACAATCGCCGAATCAGTGAAGACTCACGTACATTAGGGATGATCAAAGAAGAGTGGATCCAAGGACGAGCTTTAATGATTTATTGGCCCTTACGAGACTTTAAAGTGCTTTAAGTAAACTAAATTTTATATTCCTGTTTTTATTGCTGTACAAATTATTCTTTCTTTTGCGGTGATTTATGGTTTTTTGTTTATTACTAATGCAAGTGATACTGTTTCTCGATCATATCTTTGTACAGGTGCAATAGCTATTAATATCATTGCCGTTACTTGTGTATTAGCGCCACAAATTATTAGTGAAGCCAAGCAAAATGGAATTTATGATTATCAAAAAACTTTACCTGTTTCAAGAGTAGGGATACTATTATCAGATTTATTGATTTGGGGATTATTATGCTTACCAGGTATAATATCTAGCTTACTTATCAGTAAATTTGGGTTTGATTTAAATATTTCTTTTAGTATTATGTCACTACTTTCAGTTCTTTTGATCGTCTTTTCATTACTTTCTGTTGGATTTGCAATTGCCTATATTCTCCCAGCAAATATCGTTTCTTTAGTAACACAATTAATTATGATTGGTGGATTATTATTTTCACCAATTATTTATTCAGCAGATCGACTCCCTATTTGGACAGGAAATCTTTATCGTTATCTCCCATTTGTGCCTTCAAGTCAGATAATTCGTGCATCTCTTTTTTCATTGGAAACAATTAGCATACAACAATATCAAATTTGACAAAAGTAACTAGAAATAAAACTCTATTAAAAGATATAAATCTCTCTTTGCAAACTAAACAGATTTATGGTCTGATTGGAGAAAGGTGAGCTTGTTATTCTTTCAAGTCATTCCTTTGGAGAATTAGAAAGTGTGGTTGACCAGCTTATCATGATTCAAAATGGAGAAATAGTTGCACAGTCAAGCATCCAAACTATGAAACAACAAGGTTTTAAAAAGTTAGATGATTTTTATAAACAAAATAAAGGGGGAATGTAATATGGTAAGCTCTATCACTTATGAATTAAAAAAACAAACTGCTTATTTTAAAGGAATATTGCTAGCAAATACACTTATTAACGCTGTTTCTCTCATATTTTTTAGTTTAGTTGGTAAATTTGATACCTCTACAGAAGCTAATTCCATTTTAAAAGATCCACTTGGTGTGGTGGCCTTATCGATTACCGTAACAATTTCTATTGCAATTATTTATGGAGTACTAATTTTCAATCGATTACTATTGAAAGAATATATTAAAAACTCCAGAGAAATCACTTACCTTTTTCCTGGAGGACGTTCACAAATATTTATAAGTAAATTATATGCCTTATGCATTCACTTTGCTCTCAGCTTATTTCCCGTGTTATTGTTTATAAATATTATATTTTACTATTCTGCTCAATTGCTTGACTTTAAAACTGCTAGTTTTTTTTAAAGTGGTGTGTATTGTAGTATTTTCAACTCTATTTTCATTAACACTAGCTCTAATTTCAACATTTGTCGGTCAACTATACCAGTCAACCAATACTTCAATTATCGCTGCTATCATTGTCGTTGCAATTCTGGGTAATTTTTTAGCTAATTTGTATCAGATAAATAATATCATTATTATTTTGCTTTCAATGATTGTGTTGGTATTTATTATAATTTTGCTGAAGAGTTTAGCAAACAGGGTACAAAAAGACGATATTATTGAAGAAAACATGAAGAAATGAGAAACAAAAAATCATTACTAGGTATTATATCAATGTTAACGTATATCAGTATCCTTAAGATATTAAGTGGACTAATTTATTCCATTTTATTTAGTAATTTTAGGACAAGTTTAGTTGATATTATTTATTTTCAATATTCAAATCTTCTTGTTGTTTCATTGCTTTGGATACTATACTACAGATTTGAGACATATAAGTATAAAAAATTTTTTCGAATAGTTATTAGCTATCTTATTGGGATGATTATAGGCACCATAGTATTTTTTATTAGGCTAATTTTTATTTTAAATGTTTCAAGCTTTATGATTTATAATTCAAATTTAAATAAAGAAATTGCGTTAATTTTATTACTATTAGCAGTAGGTTTTATATTCAGAGTATAGCGGAAGAGTTATTATTTAGAGGATGTGTTTTTGATAATTTACTAGGTAGCTTTACGTTAACTAAAAGTTGTTTTATTCAAGCAATTATTTTTTCATTTGTCCATCTCTTAAATGGTAGCGCTTCAGTTATTTTGTTTTTGACACTTATATTTTTTGGATTACTGATGGTTTTGTTTAGAATAATAGTGAATAATCTCTTCCTTAGTAGTGGATTTCATTTTGTTTGGAACTGTTTACCGTCATTACTTTTAGGGATTAATGTAAGTGGCATTGAAATACCGTTTAGTATTTTCAAATTAAGAATATCTGGTCATGAATTCTATACCGGCGGAGACTTTGGAATAGAGGGTAGTTTAATAGTATTGTTAATTTTCATTTTTTTAACTGTATCAATTTATACTCGATATCGAAAAAATATATCTTATTATTATAAAAAATTTTAAAGAGAGGATACTTAATGTCCTCTTTTTACTTTTCAACTTTGAAATCCTTTGTTAATTAGGATCAATAAAATAAAGAAGTTACAGACTTTACTATAAAGTTTGAAATTTTTACGCTGAAAGCAAAAGAGAGCGGTAAAGTGGCAGGAATCATGCTATAATTGAAAACAGTTGATATTTCTAGTTAAACAATACATGCTAAAAACCATAATTTATTTGAATAAGATACAATATTACATAATTTTTATTATTAAATTTTGGCACCTACTTGAGGAATTAGCAAAATACAATTTAAAAACTTATTATGAAAGGACTTGATAAAATGGCAATTATTCAATGGTTTCCTGGGCATATGGCCAAAGCCTTGCGTCAGGTCAAAGAAAATTTAAAATTAGTCGATATTGTTTTAGAGTTGGTCGACGCACGCTTACCTGAATCTTCTCGAAATCCACAATTAAAAGATCTTTTAGAAGATAAGCCAAGCATTGTCGTCCTAACAAAAATGGATTTAGCCGATCCAAAAGAAACGCGGAAATGGATCGAATACTACGAAAGTATGGGACAACCAGCTGTTGCGATCAACAGCGTCCAAGGTTCGCTAAAAGTTATTGATAAAAAAATAAAAGAAGTACTAGCTGAGAAGTTAGCAAATAAAAAAGCTCGTGGGATCTTATCACAGCGCATCAAAGTTATGTGTATCGGCATCCCTAATGTTGGCAAATCAACCTTATTAAACCACCTTGTTAAGAAAAATGTTGCTCAAGTCGGTAACCGCCCAGGGGTAACTAAATCACAACAATGGTTAAAAGCTGGTAAAGATCTGCAACTTTTAGACACACCGGGTATCTTGTGGCCTAAATTTGAAGATCCGATCGTCGGTAAAAAGCTAGCCTTAACTGGTGCCATCAAAGATACACTATATGCTAAAGACGATGTTGCGTTATATGAAATCGAAGAATTTAACGCCAAAAATCCACAAGCTTTGATCGAACGCTATAAGTTGACGCCAGAAACTTTAGAGCTTCCCACAGTTGAAGTTCTATTAGAGATAACTAAAAAACTTGGCTTTAGAGACGATTACGACCGTGCAAGTGAACGCTTGATCTTTGATTGTCGTAAGGGGAAGCTAGGGCGTTATACGCTAGATAGCGTTCCTAAAGACCCGGCTAAAGTTTAAATACAGATAATCTAAGAGGGACTTGCAATTAGGCACGCCCCTCTTAATTGTTAAGAGAGGAGCCAATACAATGGCACAAACGATCGCACAGATCAAAGAAATTCTAAAAAATTCGCCCACCAAAGAACAATTAGCCACTTTAAAATCTGATCCACGCAAAGGTGTCCAAGCTGCGTTAGCTTCTTTTTATCGCAAACAAGAAAAACTTGCCTTAAAAAAGCAAGAATTTGCTAAAAGATTACAATTAGAACGCCAATTGTGGGATGATGGCTTAGAATATGTAGCTGGAATCGATGAAGTCGGGCGGGGACCATTAGCTGGGCCAGTTGTCAGTGCGGCTGTTATTTTACCGCATGACTTTGCTTTGATTGATGTCAATGATTCAAAACAATTATCAGAAAAAAAGCGTGAGGCTTTATACGGTCAGATCCTTGAGCAAGCAGTAGGGGTTGCGATCGGTGTAGCTGATAATAATGTGATTGATCAAGAAAATATTTATCAAGCCACGCGCATCGCGATGAAAGAAGCGGTTGAAGCTTTACCTTACAAGCCCCAACACTTATTGATCGATGCAATGCAGATCGATACTTCGATCCCGCAAACTAAGTTGATCAAAGGGGATGCTAAGTCGGCTTCGATCTCTGCTGCAAGTATTGTGGCTAAGGTAAATCGTGATCATTTAATGAAATTTTATGATAAGTGCTACCCTGGATATGACCTTGCTAGTAATGCTGGCTACGGAACAAAAAATCATTTAGCTGGTCTTAAAAAATTAGGTGCATCCCCGATTCATCGAAAAACTTTTGAACCGGTCATGCATTATTTAAACAAATAAAACACTTTTTTGCGTATTTATATAGCAAGAGGTGTTTTTAACATGAACGAATTAGACTACTTTTTATTAAAGCTACATTTATGTGGGTTAGATCTTAAAAATGAACTGTTATTAGCTGAGTATTTAACAAAATTTAAGCATTGTCCGAGCAAAGCGGAATTTTTTGAGCTTTTATCTCTCAGTAAGAGTCGAATCGAAAAGCTATTTGATGCTTTACAATCACGTGAACTCGCACAAAAACTCAAGTATAATCTCGCACTAAGTAATGTTTTAACGATCCTAGATGCGCGTTATCCGCAAAATTTACGTGAGATCTATCAGCCACCAGTTGTATTATTTTATCGAGGTGATATTGGACTGCTTGAAAGTGCTAAAAAGCTCGGAATCGTTGGCTCAAGACAATGTAGTACTTATGCAACCCGTGTTTTGACCGAACTATTACCACAAGTGCTCACTCACAAGCTTACTTTAGTCAGCGGTTTAGCTAAAAGTGTTGACGGAATGGTGCACCAAATCACCTTGCAACATGGCGGACAGACTATTGCTGTTATTGGAAATGGCTTAAATATTTGTTATCCCCGCTGTAACTTAGAATTACAACACGAATTAGAAACTTCAGGATTGATTTTGAGCGAGTATGCACTTGATGTTGCGCCTTTAAAATACCATTTTCCATTGCGTAATCGAATCATCGCAGGATTATCGCAAAGTGTTTTTGTAGTTGAAGCACGACATAAGAGTGGCAGTTTGATTACAGCTAACCTTGCACTGCAAGAAAATCGCAATGTTTTAGCCTTACCAGGGCGGATTACTGATCCTTTATCACAGGGATGTAACGAGCTGATCTTGGCTGGGGCTAAACCTGTTTTGGCTAGCACAGATATCTTAGAAGAGTTCAATTATTAACTCACTTACCGTTTAAAGATTGAGTAGTCTTATAAGTGCTATAATATAAAGCGCTTGACAAAGTACGTTTAAATAGCATAACATGAGTTACGATTTTATGACGATCTTGTTATCGTTTTGAATTATCTACTTTATATAAATACTAAATCAAGGGAGTTGTTGGTATGCCTAGGTCTACAGGGACTGCCACTAAGAAAAAAACAACGAAACGAAAAGTTAAAAAGAATTTGGTGATCGTGGAATCACCTTCAAAAGCTAAAACAATTGAGAAATACTTAGGTTCTCGTTATAAAGTTATGGCTAGTTTAGGTCATATTCGGGATCTACCTAAAAGTAAAATGGGAGTTGATGTTGAAAACAACTATGAGCCCCATTACATCTCCATTCGTGGTAAAGGTGATGTGATCAAAGAATTACGTAAAGAAGCTAAAAAAGCCAATCACGTTTACCTTGCAGCCGATCCGGACCGTGAAGGAGAAGCAATTGCTTGGCATTTATCTTATCTATTGGGTCTAGATCCTAAAGATAAAAATCGCGTGGTCTTTAATGAGATTACTAAAGATGCCGTTAAAAATGCATTCAAGAATCCACGTGCGATCGATATGAATTTAGTTGATGCTCAACAAGCTAGACGCGTCTTAGACCGCTTAGTAGGATATTCGATCTCACCTTTACTTTGGGCTAAGATCAAAAAAGGACTTTCAGCTGGACGAGTGCAGTCAATTGCGCTTAACTTGATCATTCAACGAGAAAACGAGATCAAAGATTTTGTTCCAGAAGAATATTGGACGATCGATTCTGAATTTAAAAAGGGTAGAGCAAAATTTGAAGCTAGCTTTTATGGAATCAATGGTAAGAAAAAAGCACTCAAAAATAATGAAGATGTGCAAAAGATCTTAGCTAAGATCAATACTAAACAACCTTTTAATGTTACTAAAGTTGATAAAAAAGAAAGAAAACGGATGCCACAGCCACCGTTTACAACTTCAACTTTACAACAAACCGCTAATAACACACTGAAATTCAAGACACAAAAGACTATGATGGTCGCTCAACAGCTCTATGAAGGAATCAGTTTAGGTAAAAGTGGGACGGTTGGATTGATCACTTATATGCGTACTGACTCGACCCGAATCTCTGCGGTTGCTAAACATGAAGCCTCAACTTTTATCCATGAAGAGTTTGGGGAAGAATACGCAGCCTTAAAACCACGTAAAACTAAGCTTTCTGAAGGTGCCCAAGATGCTCACGAAGCAATTCGCCCTTCATCTGTAATGCGTACACCAAAATCAATTGAACAATATCTCACTAAAGACCAATTAAAATTGTACACTTTGATTTGGTCACGCTTTGTTGCAAGTCAGATGACACCTGCTATCGTTGATACAATGCGTGTTGACTTAACGCAAAATGGCGTTACTTATCGCGCAAATGGTTCAAAATTGAAATTTGATGGTTTTACTAAGGTTTACGCTGAATCTAAGCGCAAAGATAATGTCTTGCCTGAGTTAGTGGAAAATGATGAAGTTTTAATGGTCAAAAATCAACCAAACCAACACTTTACTTTACCACCAGCTCGTTACACAGAAGCTACTTTGATCAAAACGCTTGAAGAAAATGGGGTTGGGCGTCCTTCAACTTATGCGCCAACATTAAATGTCATTCAAAAACGTTACTATGTAAAACTAGCTGCACGTAAATTTGAACCAACTGAATTGGGTGAGATCGTTAATACGATGATCGAAGAATGTTTCCCTGATATCTTAAATGTTGATTTCACGGCTAATCTTGAAGGGCAACTCGATGAGATCGAAGAAGGAAAACAAGAATGGGTCTCGATCATCGATGCATTCTACCAACCATTCTCAAATGAAGTTAAAGAAGCTTCAGAAAAATTAGCCAAAGTCACGATCAAAGATGAACCAGCTGGTTTTAACTGCGAGATCTGTGGCGCACCTATGGTCGTAAAGATGGGGCGCTATGGTAAATTTTATGCATGTAGCCGTTTCCCAGATTGTCGTAACACTCAAGCGATCATTAAACAAATTGGGGTAAAATGTCCGGTTTGTGGTCGTGGTGAAGTGGTTGAACGCAAATCAAAGAAAAACCGTGTCTTTTACGGTTGCTCACGCTATCCTGAATGTGAATTTGTTTCCTGGGATAAACCTGTAGGGCGTAATTGTCCAAAATGTGACCATTACCTAGTTTATAAAAAGACTAAACAAGGACAACAAGTTAAGTGTCCTAATGGCGATTATGAAGAAGCTATTCAAAAATAAGAATTAAGGAGTTTTAAATGACAACTACTAGCATTAATGTTATTGGTGCCGGTTTAGCCGGTAGTGAAGCCGCATGGCAAATTGCAAAACGTGGCCTCAAAGTTCGACTTTACGAAATGAGGCCTGAAAAAAAGACCCCAGCTCACCATACACAAAATTTTGCTGAATTGGTCTGCACTAACTCATTACGTGCAAACCAATTAACAAATGGTGCTGGCTTGTTAAAAGAAGAGATGCGTCGCTTAGATTCAATTATCATGGAAGCAGCAGATAAACATAATGTTCCTGCTGGTGGCGCTTTAGCCGTTGACCGCGAGACTTTCTCAAGTGCAGTCACGGAAAAATTGACAAATCATCCTAATATTGAAGTTGTCAGAGAGGAATTAACTGAGATTCCTGAAGGATTAACGGTTATTGCTACTGGTCCATTGACTTCTGATCCATTAGCACAAGCAATCAAAAAATTGACTGATGATGAAGGTCTTTACTTTTACGATGCAGCTGCGCCGATCGTTGAAAAATCATCCCTTGATATGGATAAGATCTATCTAAAATCGCGGTATGATAAAGGAGAAGCGGCTTATCTCAACTGCCCGATGACAGAAGAAGAATTCTATAACTTCTATCATGAATTAATCAACGCTGAAATGGCAGAATTACATGATTTTGAAGATCAAAAGTTCTTTGAGGGATGTATGCCGATCGAGCAAATGGCTTCACGTGGTGAAAAAACGATGCTCTTTGGCCCATTAAAGCCAGTTGGTCTAGAAGATCCAAAGACAGGCAAAGAGCCTTTCGCCGTTGTTCAATTACGTCAAGATAATGCAGCAGGTAATCTTTATAACCTAGTCGGTTTCCAAACACACCTTAAATGGGGTGAACAAAAGCGCGTCTTTTCAATGATCCCTGGTTTAGAAAATGCTCAATTTGTGCGCTATGGTGTTATGCACCGTAATACTTACTTGCGTTCACCTGAATTTTTAAACGCAACTTATCAAACGAAAAAACGCTCAGATCTTTTATTTGCAGGGCAGATGACTGGGGTCGAGGGTTATGTTGAAAGTGCTGCTAGTGGGCTTTACGCAGGCATCAATGCTGCTTTGATCGCTCAAGGCAAAGCTCCGGTCATTTTCCCAGAAGAAACGATGATGGGAGCAATGGCATATTATATCACGCATGCTAGTCCAAAGCATTTCCAACCGATCAATGCTAACTTTGGGATCATTCCACGACTAGACAAACGGATCCGCGATAAGCGTGAACGTAACTTAGCGCTCTCAAATCGTGCGTTAGACGTTTTAGAAACTTTTAAAATAAAAGCAGAATTATAGTTATAAGTAGGTCAACTTGCTTTTTTGAAAAGTATAGTTGACTTTTTTATAACCATTAAGCCAAAATTTCATAGGGTTAGTATCTTGACTAATATTGACCAATGTTAGAAAATAGCTTTATATAGGTAAGGGAGCCAGGTAAATGGAACAAAAATGGATCAATGAATTCAAAGAATATTTACGTGTTGAACGCCAATATTCGCCTAAAACGATCACAGCTTATTTAGAAGATCTCACTGAATTTTGTGATTTTTTAACCGAGACTGGTAAAACTAAGTCATTTACAGAAATTACTAAGTTTGATGTCCATGTCTTTATGAGTGAGTTATACGATCGTAATTTAAAGATGACGAGTATTTCTCGTAAAGTATCGAGTTTACGTGCCTTTTTTCATTTTTTGATGCGCAATGGCTATGTAAAACAAGATCCATTTGCTTATGTTCAAATCAAACAAAATCCACGCCGACTTCCACGTTTTTTTTACGAAAAAGAACTGACCTTATTATTTGAGGAAACAAATGGAAACGATAAACTTTCTATCCGCGATAATGCTTTATTAGAGACACTATATTCAACTGGGATGCGGGTCAGTGAGTGCACCGGATTAAAAGTCAATGACATTGATTTTGAATTAAAAACGATGCTTCTTCATGGTAAAGGGCGCAAAGATCGTTATGTACCTTTTGGCTCATATTGTGATAAAGCGCTCAAACGCTATTTAACTAAAGCACGTAAGCCACTTATGGAAAAATATCACCATGAGCATGAATATGTTTTTGTTAATCATCATGGTGAACCGATCACACCAGCGGGAGTCTCATATGTCTTAGACCAAATTTTAATGCGTAGTTCACTTTCTAGCTCGATCCATCCCCATGAATTACGCCATACTTTTGCAACACATATGCTAAGTAATGGGGCAGATCTTAGAACAGTGCAAGAATTGTTGGGGCATAGTAGTTTATCGACAACTCAAATTTATACACATGTCACGCCAGAACACTTACAACGTGATTATCGTAAGTATTTTCCACGGGCGTAATTTTAGGAGGAATAAATATGCCAGTATCATTTCATGCTACTACAATTTGTGCTGTTAGACACAATGGACATACAGCTATGGCTGGGGATGGCCAAGTAACCATGGGCGAAAAAGTTATTATGAAGGGCTCTGCACGTAAAGTTAGACGCATTTACGATAATAAAGTCGTTGTTGGTTTTGCTGGAAGCGTAGCAGATGCGTTTAATCTCGAAGATCGTTTTGAAAAAAAGCTCAACCAATACAGCGGTAATCTCCAACGGGCTGCCGTTGAATTAGCCCAAGAATGGCGGAGTGATCAAGCCCTTCAAAAGCTTGAAGCCTTATTGATCGTGATGGATAAAGATAATCTCCTATTAGTTTCGGGCTCTGGTGAAGTTATCGAACCTGATGACAATGTTCTTGCGATTGGTTCTGGTGGTAATTACGCCTTTGCTGCAGCTAAAGCAATGACAGCTTACGCTAAAGACTTATGTGCAGCTGAGATTGCCCAAAATGCAATTTCAATCGCTGGAGATATTGATATCTTTACTAATCACAATATTATTGTTGAAGAACTTTAACTAAGGAGTGAAGACTTTGAAACATAGTGAAAAGACACCTAAACAAATCGTTGCTGAATTAGACAATTATGTTATCGGTCAAGATCAAGCAAAACGCGCGATCTCTATTGCTTTGCGTAATCGATACCGTCGAATGCAACTACCAGAAGAAATGCAAGAAGAGATCACCCCTAAGAATTTGATGATGATCGGACCTACTGGGGTCGGTAAAACTGAAATTGCTAGGCGTTTAGCAAAAATCGTGGATGCTCCATTCATCAAAGTCGAAGCAACCAAGTTTACTGAAGTTGGTTATGTTGGTCGTGATGTTGAATCAATGGTTCGTGATCTTGTTGAAGTTTCATATAAAATGGAACAAGATGAATTATTTAAACAAGTCCGAAGCCAAGCAGTTCAAAAAGCTGATAAACGCTTAGTTAAGTTACTTGTGCCTGCACAAAAACAGCAAAATCGTCAAAATAACCAAGAAAACTTTATGAAATTAATGCGTGATCTGCAAAACGGTAAATTACCTGAAATGCCTGGTGCACAAGCAGAAGAAGAAAACGTGACTGAAGACGTAAAACAAAAACGTCTCAGTGTAGCTGAAAAACTTCAACGTGGCTTACTTGAAAATGAAGAAGTTACGATCCAAATGGAAGACCCAGCACAAAAATTCCAAGGTTCCGATGGGATGTTAGGGCAAATGGGGATCGATCTTTCTGACACATTAGGGGCACTTTCACCTAAAAAGATGGTAACACGAACAATGCCGGTTAAAGAAGCACGTGAAGTTTTGGTTCGTGAAGAATCAGAAAAATTGATGAATACAGCTGACGTTGCTAATGCTGCAATCAAACGTGCTGAAAATACTGGGATCATCTTTATCGATGAAATTGATAAGATCACATCAAAATCAAAACAAAATGCTGGTGAAGTTTCACGTGAAGGGGTCCAACGAGACATCTTGCCAATCGTGGAAGGTTCACAGATCAAAACTAAATATGGAATCATTAAGACTGATCATATCTTATTTATCGCTTCAGGTGCTTTCGCTCAAACAAAACCAAGCGATTTGATCGCTGAATTACAAGGGCGCTTCCCGATTCGCGTCGAATTAGAAGATCTCAGCAAAGATGATTTCGTTAAGATCTTAACTGAACCAAATAATGCTTTGATCAAACAATATATTGCGATTATCGGCACAGATAATATCAAGGTAACATTTACGATCGAAGCAATCGAAAAAATTGCAGAAATCGCTTATAAAGTTAACCATGAAACAGATAACATCGGGGCTCGTCGATTACACACGATCCTTGAAAAATTACTCGAAGACCTACTCTTTGAAGGTCCAGATATGCAAATGGGTGAGATCACGATCACGGAAGCTTATGTAGAAGAAAAAGTCGGTAAGATCGTGGCAGATAAGGATCTTAGTCAATATATCCTTTAATCCGAACAATTTTGACTTCCTTAAAAGTCTAGCCTCGGAAAAATTTGATAATCTAACGAACAATAAAGTGTTCAAAACTAATATTTGTTCGCAAATAAACAAAAAAGATGCTTTTCGTAATTGAAAAGCATCTTTTTATTTGTCTTAAAAGACATTAATTTTAAATCCAGTTTTAAATTCACCAGTAGCAGCTAATTCATTGATTGCGTATTTGTGCTTAAAATCACCATCAGCCGTGATTGGATCGGATAATGCCCACCACGGTTCAAGACAGACAAAATCGCCCTTAGCAGGATAGCAAGACCAAATTCCGACTGCTTTAGCATCATCTGCTTCAATGCTTACGCCATGACCATGTTTTTTGCTCTTTAGTGTAATAACTGCAGGCTCTTGTTCCAAATTATAGATAATAGCATCATCTTTGAATAATTCATGCGAAACTGCTAAATCCGTATCTTTTAAAGCAGTTTGGTCAAGATCAAGATAACCATCTTTTAATGGGATATGAAGGCGTTTCTTTGCTGGAGAAATTTGAACTTCATAATCAGTATATTGATCAGCTAGTTCTAATTTAGTTGAAAAAGCAGGATGAGCGCCAATTCCAAAATAAATCGTTTCTTCCATTGGGTTAACAACACGATAAGTCACCGAAATCCCATTATCATCAAGCTGATATGCTAATTGCAACACAAAATCATAAGGATATTTTTGCTTGGTCTCTTTTGTAGCACGTAATTCAAAACAAGCACTCGTTTCTGTCTGCTCGATCACCATAAAATCCATATCACGCGCAAAGCCGTGTTGCGTAAGGTGATAGCTTTTTCCATCAATTTGGTATGTATCATCCTTTACTCGTCCTTCAATTGGAAAAAGGACAGGGGAGTGACGTCCCCAATACTTGCTGTCACCACTCCACATATATTGAATTTGTGTATCTTTTGCAAGTAAACTTACTAATTCTGCACCATGTTCATTGATCACAGCACGTAATTTACCATTTTCTAAAATAACTGCCATATGTTTTAGCGTCCTTTCAATATATTTATTTAGGGATGCATTCCCCCTAAGATTATAGCAAAAATAAATAAGCTTGCTCTAGTCAAACAAGCTTATTTACGTTGTTGTCTTCTTTTATATCCAAGACCAAATGGTACCATATTTTCAGTCCCATTTTTGATCCGTTCAATATTTCCAAAGTGGCGAATAAAGACAAAGACTGTTAAAGCTGCTGCTACGATGGAAAGGATCACGTCATGGAAAAATAGTGATACGATCGTAATGAGCAAAAAACCTAACATACTTGCAACACTGACCATACTGGAAAGGTATAGTGTGACCAAAAAGATCGCCCAGGCAATCACGAAGAATAGGGGATTATATACTAACAAGACCCCCACACTAGTTGCAACTGCCTTACCACCTTTAAAGTTAGCAAATACTGGAAAAACGTGCCCAATAATAGCTGATAGCCCGATCAATAAAACATTAGCATTCGAATGAAAAACAAATGGTAGTAGGGCTGCTAACGTTCCTTTAAGCATGTCCATCACTAAAACGATGATACCTGCTTTTTTACCTAGGACACGAAAGGTATTCGTAGTCCCCATATTCCCACTACCATAGTCTCGAACATCCTTACCATACATTAACTTTCCGACCCAAACGCCAGAAGGGATGGAACCTAAAAGATATCCGATAACTAGCATAATTGCTATTTTTAATGTTTCAGACAATAAATACGCCTCCTAAAAAAACGATACGCTTTATTGTACTCATTTTTTTAATAGGTTTCAACACCATTTAAACCTATTTACATTTGTAATACTAAAGAACGTAAGCAAAAATCACAAAAAGACCTGCTAATAAGAAACCGATCCCGATAACTATGGTCAAAGCTTTAAGTTCGCCGGGAGCTTCATCCCAAGCAATATTTTCATCATTGCCAGTAAGCGAAGCTGTATGTCTTAAAACCGCTAAGTTAAAGCCGGCTAATAAGAACAAGACACTCATGACACAATAGCCGATTAGCGCAAAGACTGGTATTTTAGTGAGATTACCGATGATCAGTAAAACCACACTAACTAATAATGAAATTGCAAAAGATAAACGTGAACTCAATATAAACCATCTCCTAAAAAACATTAACTGTACCTTCATTATGGCACTTTTTGTGAATTCCGACAAATATTTACTAATAAAAACGATAAATTTTTAAAATTAAGTAGGGATGTCGCATATCTCGGAACCGTTTACAGATTCGTGTAACGATGATAGAATTACATCAGAGAGGTGATAAAATGTTAGTTGCTATTTTGTCATTACCAATTATGTATCTTATATTTAGAGATAGGTTAAAAGGTTGGGATTTATTTGAAACTCTCCATGCAGGTTTTTATATCGTTTTAGTAGTATACCTTTTATGGGGAGAGGATATCATATCGTGGCTAAACTGAATAAAAGATTAAGATATCATTTTGTTTTAGATATTATCTGTCTAGTGATTATCATTTATAAAAAGAAGGTATATACTTTAAAAATATAATGTAAATACTTGTAGTTGACTCGTTCATACAGATTACTATATCATAATCATATGGTTGAGGTTTTTGATACCATGTTGCACCAATACTACATGAACGGCAATTCATATAGTAAATAAGCACCTAATTGGAAAAATACTGGTCAGGTGCTTATTTTTATTTATTATTTTGTTTTCAAATATACTAGTCATAACATTAAAACTGAACGCTGCAAATAAGAACGTCTATTTGCATTATAAAATCTTAGTTTTATAAATAATTTCGGTCAAGTTGCTATTATCAACTTGGCTCTTTTTATAGAGAAAATACCTAGAAATAAAAACCGACTTAGTATTGAAAATGAGGGTTAAAAGAATACTATAAAGGATTTAAACAGCCAACTCCTAGAAAAGGATGGAAAATTACGACAGGTTAAGGCTGGCAATCGTTACATATAAGCATAAGAAAAGGGGAGAATCAAAATTTTGATTACATTAGCTGGGATTATTGGATCGGGAAAGTCGAGTCTGACAGAAATTTTATCAAAAGAGTTGGGAACAAAGGCTTTCTACGAACCAGTAGAAGATAATCCCGTTTTACCATTATTTTATAAGGGGAATGAAATCGCTGCGAAGAAACGTGCAGAGGGTGATAAGGAAGCCACCAATCCGTATGCC
Source organism: Ligilactobacillus apodemi DSM 16634 = JCM 16172 (assembly GCF_001434405.1). Taxonomy (GTDB): domain Bacteria; phylum Bacillota; class Bacilli; order Lactobacillales; family Lactobacillaceae; genus Ligilactobacillus; species Ligilactobacillus apodemi. The sequence goes on from NZ_AZFT01000053.1 coordinate 546,542, forward strand.
TACTTATTACAGACCTTCTTTTTAAATAGAAGATTTAAAATGATTAAGCAAGCTATGCAAGAAGACAATAATGTGCTTGATCGGTCTATTTACGAAGATGCAATTTTCATGAAGATGAACACTGACATGGGGAACGCTACTAAGGTTGAGTATGATATTTATCAAAAATTACTGGATAATATGTTAGAAGAATTACCATACGCTGCTCATAAGAAATCACCTGACCTTATGGTTATGATCTATGTATCATACGACACCATGATTAAGCGTATCCAGAAACGTGGTCGAGAATACGAACAAGTTGAAAACGATCCGGCATTAGTTGAGTATTATCAGCGTCTCTTGCACTATTATGATTCATGGAAGGAAGAATATGATGCATCTCCGCTATTAGTTATTGACGGAGATAAATATGATTTCGTAAATAATGAAGAAGACCACAATAAAGTATTGAATATGATCGAAGCCAAACTTGTCGATCTAGGTAATTTAACAAAAGAAGAGTTTAGTGATATTAAGAAAGGAAGATAGTATGCGATTTCAAAATTATAATAATACTAAAGAAGACTATCTAGAGACTGTTCGTAAAAGCTTCCAGAATACTCTAGATGAAAGCTTAGCTAGAATACGTAGAAGAAAAGATGGCATTTATTATGAGAACAAGGGTAAACTTCCAGATCCCCATAACAAACCTAAACCTACGGTAGTACCAGGGGACTTCGTATATGTACAATATCCCCCTAACACAAATAATGTAGCTAAAACAGTTTATTTTGCAGCAGGATGGTTTACAGATAAGCAAAATAAAGCTTATAAATTAGCTATGGATGCTATCGAAAAGAATCCAACTATCGATCGAGAAAATAGCTATGTTCCCCTGGAACACCAATATAAAGGCTTGCGTGTAGATGAACATCCAGAACTACTGGGAGACAAGGAATGGGCAACTGCTACATTTAATGGTGATTGTTTGGGAATTAAGAGTTCTGATATTTTTCTTTGCACGTACATTCCAGATGAAGAAGATATTGGGTATGGTGTTGAACTTGGATTAGCTAAGAGTCTAGGAAAATATATTGTGGTAGTTATTCCAGATGAAGATTACGGCAAACCGATTAATTTGATGAGTTGGGGTGTTGCTGATAAATCTATTAAGATGTCGGAATTGGAAAATTTTGATTTCAACAAACCAGAATTCAACTTCTATGAAGGTGCAGTTTATTAATTTACAATTTACTATTCTAATATATGAACGCAGCAAATAAAGACGTCTCTCAGCACTAAAATTATAATAATGGTGATCCATTACATTGTAAAAAGTATGCCAGGCTATTCACCCTAGCTCCTTGCAAACGTGGCATATTTTTTAGAAGAGCTAACAAAAACGTGGTAATCACCATTGTTATAAAGGCAGAGGACACAATATAGTTTTGAAGTTTAATTGAAGGAGAGAATATGACAACTTTTTTTATTTCAGACATGCACTTTGGCGATAAAAGTGTTATGAGCAAATATGATAAAAGACCATTTGAGACACTTGATGAGATGGAAAAGACAATGATACAAAGGTGGAATAAGCGAGTATCTGATAATGATAAGGTTTATATTCTAGGGGATATGTTTCATAAGAGTGTTTCCGTAGAAAAAGCTGAAAGTATCTTGTCACAACTAAATGGTAAAAAGTACTATATTATAGGTAATCATGAAGAGACTGTTGAGCAAATGCGTGGTGAATGGCTTACAAGAATGCTACACCATTGTGAAGATGAATCAATTATTCAGATTCTATCCTATAAAAATACTGAAGTTCTTAAAATCGATGGTTGGGAAGTTATATTGAGCCACTATCCAATGCTGGCAAACAAGAATACTTTTAACTCAAACAATAAACGAACCATTCATTTGTATGGACATGTTCATAATTCTCAAGAAGAGAAGCTCTTTCAACTTTCAAAACTTGCTCGTATGTATCATAAAAAAACTGTTAATAAAAATCTGTCATTAAATGTCGGGTGTATGATGCCATACATGAATTATACACCTAGAACCCTGGAAGAATTAATCGATATAGCTAAAGAGGAAAATAAAATACTGTTTTCAATTCAACAAAATAGTTACTTCTTTTTACATCTCGATAAACAGTTGGGAGATTTAAAAACGTATCATGATGAATGGTTATTGAGAAAAATTAAGGATAAAATCTCTATCTAGGATATATAGGACGTTGAAAAGATAGTACGCTTGTACGCTAAAGCCCCAAGAAGATTACAGCTCCTTGGGGCTTTTACATATTCGAAGATTTAAGATCTTTTCTATACACTTAACCATTTAAGTGTTATAATGATAAAAGAAAAGAGATAGTGCTACCAACACCATCTCCTGTGGAAACCGTTAAAGACGGTGACTTTTAGACAGTTTATTAAATAACCTATAAACCATCTTACTCGTCAAAGTTAAGGATGGTTTATTTTTTATTAATCAGTTTGATTAACTCAACAACTAAGCCAATAAACGTAAGGATAAAAGTTCCAAACGCTAGCATTAGTTGTAACGCATCTGAAATAGACACGTTTTTCTTCCTTTCTGTGGGATCTGAGTTTATAGTATTTACACCATAAGCATCACGACCTTTCAGTCCAGAAGTCACCATCTCAACTTTTCCAATAGTTATTATAACATGTAATTAGGAGGTAGAAAATTGGATTGGGAAATGATTTTTTCGTTTGTAACGGCAGTAACAGCTATTATTGGAATTTGGATGACCTGGGTACAAATACGTAAATCAAATAAACAAGCACTTTTCGATCAACGTATAAAGGTTATGGGCTATGCTAGAAATTTATTTAACATATATGGTGACAATAAAGCAGACATTATTGATGAATATCTTAATAACAAAAGTCCAGACTTTGCGGTAAAGTTCAAATTTTTGTCATTAACCAATGCTCCAGAGCTTAAAGATATTTCTAAAGTTATAGATAAACCAATAAATTCATCGGAGCATATGAATTTATTAATTGAGCTAGATAATATTAGTCGAATGGGGTCAAATATTAAGCTCCTATTTAATTGTAAAGATGCTGGATACATAGCGAATTTGCAATGCAGTATCAACTAGTTTTACGGGAACTTTATCGCTACCAAAATATTTTGAGGAAAATGAAACAACTTAATAAACATAGCCAGAAACCACTTGGTGATTTACAAAAAGAAGTTGGAGAGCCCGATGGTAAAAAAAGATTGAAACAAAGTCTAGACAAATTAGATCTGGCATATAAGAAAGTAAAAGATCACAATTGCTTTGCTAAATTAGAAAATGAAACTAAACTAGAATAAAAATAACACCACTCCGAAAATAGGGTGGTGTTATTTTTTGTTATAAACAGATCTTCTGTGCTCAAATTCCAAAGCCAAGACTATCATTTTATCATCCTGAATATCACATAAGAGTCGATAGTCTCCGATCCTATATCGCCACTCATGAGCATGGTTTCCAGTTAACCCCTTACCGTGCAAACGTGGATCAGATACACCCTCGAGATTTTTATCTATCCAGGCAAATAATAGACGTTGAATCTGTCTGTCTAATTTCCTGATTTGTTTTTGTGCTCTTTTTGAGTATTCAACATGATATTCTTTCAAAGACCTAGCTCCTTCTTAAAATCAGCGTGTGAAATTGTTTCTGGATCTTGCTGATATTCTTCGTGCGCCTCTTTATATACTTGAAGATCATATTCATCATCAATACTTTTTTTAAGAGCTTCTTTGAAGAGAGTAGATAAATTCTCTCCAGTGATCGCTGCATAACTTTGGAAGAGTTCTTCTTCCTGTTGGTTAAGTCTGATACTAATAACCGACATTTTAAAATCCCTCACTTTCTAGATATATTATATCACATTGGTATGACAATGTAGCACGAATTAAATGTTAAATACTTTGTTTTTTTATGTATGTATATTATATATACAAAGTATAAACTTTATTATGGTTTGATCGAGTTCCATATTTATGTAAAATATGGAACTCAAAAACCTTATTTTATAGTATTTAAAATCTACTATGGATGTGAGTTCCTTTTTATGTTATTATATATATGTAATAAGGAACTAGAACCGAGGTAATATAATTATAAAATTTTAGGTAATTTAAGGGATAGTGAAAAATTATGGCAAGAAAATCTACTTATAATGTTCAGCCTTTTAGATCAGAAACAGAGATCGATGATTTTTTATTTTTTTTACGGAGAACCAAAAATTCAAAAAGAGATGTTTTTCTATTCTTATTTGGACTCAATACAGGTTTGCGTATGTCAGACATTGTCAAACTTAGGGTGGGAGACATAAATAAACCAGAGCCAATTATTACTGAAAAGAAAACAGGTAAGAAGAAACGACTGTTTTTAGACGGAATCCAGGATATTGTCCAGGAATACATAAAAGATATGAAAGATGATGATTATTTGTTTCCGTCCAGACAGGGTGGACATATAACAGTTAATACCGTATACAAATTGTATATCAAAATAGGACATGAACTAGGTAGAGACGATATAGGATGCCACACACTGCGAAAAACGTACGGAAGATTTTACTATCTAAAGACGCATGATATTGCTACGCTGATGTATCTATTTAATCATAGTAGCGAAAAAATAACCAAAAGATATATCGGGATCACTGATGATGATGCTAAATCAAGTCTTAAAGGATTCCGTATAGGTGTTAAAGGTGGTGAAATGTAATGAGATTCTTTTATGGTGCAATAGAGTCTTTTGCAAGCGCAGTTGGCTGTTTATTCGGTTTAATTTGGTACGGTATATTATTTTTTGTAGCTATTGCACTTATTCGTTGGGGGTTGGGTATTTAGTAAAAACGATTTTTGGAGGAAATTTAACATGCAGTTGGTTAAAGATATTTCTGTAAATGATATTCTTGAAGATGGTGTAGTTGAAGGGTTGCGTTATATTATACTCAAATCAGAATTTTCGTTGAATGGTTATATTGAAAGACCAGATAATTTACCAGAAGAAGTCGATAATGAACTGTACTGGAGTTTAGACGTGCATGGTCGATTTAGCTTTAGTGGGTACATAAGATGCAATGATAGTAATTTTAGTGGAAGTTATCTGGGTTTTGATACTGTTCATGACATAGACAAGATCCCAGGTAGCGCTGCTTGGACTGTAAAAGATGTTCAGCTTGAATGTATACACGTGGCTGAGCAGTTGAAAGAATTATAGAGAAAGAGAGAAAGTTGGAATAATTAGTGGATAACAAGCCAGACAAAGTAAGAAAGAAAGCGATTGCGTTAATTATTATAGGTGTCCTAGCAATGATCGTATTACTAGTTAATTATTTATCTTCAAATAAATCTGGTGGCGAAAACAGCAATGCTACAGCAGAAATTAGCAGTAAAAAAGCAAGTAACAAAAAAGTAAGTAGTAGTTCTATAAAATTTGATCCAATAGACATTTATAATGCTCCCAATGATGAAATTATGCCACAAGATGATGGTACGATTATCATAGAAGGCAAAACTGCTCCTAATAAGAAAGTAAAATTAGATATTCTTTCCGCTGCAACGGATAACGCTAATGATAATGTTGTTGACTTTACCACATCAGATAAAGAAGGGTATTTTAAATTTAATTTTGATTATATTAAAGATCCAGAGTTAGTTGATATAATTTATTGTTTAGATGAGAAAGGCAGTGTTACCGTAGATTTAACAAACGACAATTACGAGTACGTTGATAAACATCTTAAATTAGTAAAAAACGAAAATGTTGACTACAGTTCTTTTAGGAATTTGCACGCCAAACAACATTATGGATCGCATAGCTCCAGTGACTCTAGTATAACTATTGATGCAGAGATCACATTTGAATAATATATCCATAGTCGACCAGGAGAGTGGGTCGACTTTTTTGTTGCGCTTTTTCTTGACATTCGCCCGATGTATTCTAGTTTACATAATCTATATTATATAAAGTAGTTTTGGTAGCTAAAATATATAGTTAGCATTATATACTAACTATATATTTTAGCTAGAAGTGTATCCACCAATTACTGTCTGTATTGCCACTAAAAGCACTGGGCGCAATTATCCTAATTTCATCCCCTGTTTTAAGGCGTGCTGGAATCATGTCTTTTCCCCCTACTATGTGATATTTGCTTTTTATTTTAAAGCTTGCCAGTTAAAAGTCAAAAATTACGAACTCAATAAAAAAACTCGACTTAAGCTATATCAAAGCCTAAGTCGAGTTTTTTTAGCTACCGTATGAATTTATCAGTTCATGCCCTGATTTCCAGAAAGGTACTTTAACGACCCCTAAAATCTTACTACGCGGAACAAATCCATAGTAACGACTATCATTGGAGTTTTCACGATTATCACCTAGAACAAAATATTTATCCTTAGGAACAGTAAATGTCTTACCTGTACCTAAAGTAACGCCCTTAGCCGATGATTTAACTAAATTAAGGGTCCCTTCTTTTCGTTGTTCTTCCGTAATATAACTTTGTGATTGGTATTTACCATTCACATATAATTTTCCGTTATCTTTATATTCGATCTTGTCACCGGGCAAGCCGATCACCCGCTTAACATATTTAGTATTGCTAGTTACACCTGAACGATTATCGACCCCTTGGGCATTAAAGACGACGACTGAATTTCGTTTGATCTTAGCCATCTTCAGCATAATAACGCGTTCATTATTTTGTAAATTAGGGTACATTGAAAGCCCATCGACTCTAACAATGGATAAAACAAACATCGTGATAAGTTTAGCGATCAATAAACCCACAACGATCGGCCAAACCCAACTCATAATATTTTTAAAGGTTGACATACTATTCTCCTTTCAAATTTTGCAAGTATTTATAGCTATTCACTTGCTCAATAGCATCATTTTGATCCTTTAAAACGATCTCAAAAATATTTGTCGCATTTTCATTAAGTAGTGGTAAGACTCGTTGCCAATCGATCTTACCTTTGCCGACCTCTAAACTATCATGGGTCGCACCTAATGAATCTACCAAATGATAGTGTACAACATTTTTCCGTAAATGTGTTAATGCAGCTACTAATTTTTCGTTATCACCCTGCCATTTAATAAAACAATGGGAAGTGTCAAAGGCTAAGCGGTAATTTTTAGCCAAGATATAATCATCGATCTTAGCATCCCCGTAATAAAAAATCGGCGAGATCGAATTTTCAAACATCACATGTTCTTTACCGAGTTCTTGAAAGTGATCTAAGCGTTGATAAACATACTCCTCAGCAGCCGATAAATTAGGATATAGAGCTAAAAATTCATTGGTTTGGCGGGAATAAGAGCCATGGATCAGAACTTGGACATCTTTATCAAAACCAAGTTGTAATAAATCTAATGAGCTTTGTTCGATAAAACGATATAACTGAGGAAGTTTATCTTCTGGCGTCAATAGCTCTGTGAAATATTCTTGGTAACGCATTGGATGATGTAAAATCACCTGTTTAACACCGAAATCTTTAACTTGATCGATCGCATAAGCTAATTTTTTTAAACCATCCCTGGAGAAATCGGTCTCAGATGTATAAAATTCAAAAACATTTGGGTGATATTTAAGGCGGTCAGCAATTTGTTGTTCATCAGAACTTGCTTTTAGCCCTAAGTCAATATTTTTCATTAAAACATCTCTCCTTAAAAAAACTGGATAGGTAATACCGATCCAGTTTTAGTTTATTTGTCAATATCTTGTATCCAGCCCAGAGCTAGCGCATTTTCACCTAAGTGAGTTCCAATAACTGGTCCAAAATAAGAAATTTCGATCGAATTATTAGGAAACTTCTTAGCAAGTTTTTCAGCCCAATCTTTGGCTGCTGGTTCATTGTTAGCATGGATCACAAACATTTTGATTGGGTAATTTAAATCTTTAGTATCTTCTTCAAAAAGATCTTCGACCCGTTTTAAAGCTCGCTTAGTGGAACGAACTTTATCAAAAGCAACAATTTTATCAGTTTCATCATCAAACGTTAAGATCGGTTTGATTTTTAAAACACTACCAACAAAAGCTGCTGCATTTGATAAACGCCCACCACGAACTAAGTTTTGGAGATCATCTACCACAAAATATTCATTTGTAGTTTGCTTTAATTCTTCTAAACGCGCTAAAATATCATCTAAATCTTTTCCGGCTTTAGCCATCTGGGAAGCAGCGATCGCCATCGTTCCCATGAGCATAACAGTTATTTCGGAATCAACAGGGACAACTTTGATATTATCAACTGTATCTTTGAGTGAGTTTAATGTTTGCACTAAACCTGAGATGGTTCCTGCTAAATGAATACTAATAACTGCATCATAACCTTGATCGCCTAGAGATTCATATAATTCAATCAATTTACCTACTGGCGGTTGTGAGGTGCTAGGGAATGTTTCTGAGGTTCTTAATTTTTCATAAAACTCTTCAGTAGTAATATCAATACCTTCATCATAGCTTTGACCGTCAACAATAAATGGAATCGGCACGATATGAATGTCGTTTTCCTTGATTTGTTCAGGACTTAGATAGGCTGTACTGTCGGTAACAACAGCTATTTTCATAAAATTACACCTACTTTAAATATTATTGCAAATCTTATCATAACACACAAAAGCCGATGATACTAGCACAGTTCCTTTTGAAAGCTCTTTACTTGATGATTTAGATTAACAGTAGCACTTTTATAGAAGACAAGCTACAATATTAAGTATAGTATTTTTTATAAAAGGAGGCTTTTTCATGGCATTTGATGGTATTTTTACCCGTGCAATGACTAACGAATTAAACGAGCTTCTCTTAGACGGACGTGTAATGAAAATTTCACAACCTTATCCAAATGAAGTTATCTTGACGATTCGCAAAAATCGGCATAATTATCCCCTATTATTATCGGCACATGCTAATTATGCTCGCGTTCAAATCACAAACATCCCTTATACTAATCCCCCAGTTCCGACTAATTTTACCATGGTTTTACGTAAATATTTAGAAGGTGCTAAATTAGTGGCGACCGAACAGCTTGGCTGTGATCGGGTGCTTTACTTATCGTTTGTAACACGTAATGAATTAGGTGATCGTCTCCCCTTAAAATTAAGCATTGAGATCATGGGACGTTACAGCAATATTATTTTAATCGATCAAGCTACCAATAAGATCCTAGATACTGTTAAACATGTTGGGATGGATCAAAATCGCTATCGGACACTTTTACCTGGGGCAAGTTATCGTACTCCACCAGCACAAGATAAGCGCGATCCCTTTAACGATCCTGAGAAAAAGTATCTAGAATTAGTCCAAATGTATCCTAATAAAGACGTTTTAGCTACTCAATTGATGCGAACTTACCAAGGTCTTTCGCGTCAAAGCGCCCTTGTTTTAGCAAGTTTTTTACACCAAGACCAAGCTGAAACAGCTTCTTTTGCCGAGTTTTTAGCACAAACTAAACAGCCAACGCCAACTATCTTTGAAATAGAAAAAAAGTTAGCTTTTGGGATCTTTGCCCAACCTAAAACAGTTGCCACTTTTACGACATTAAGCGAGCTTTTAGATAATTATTATCAAGAAAAAGCTGAACATGACCGCGTTTCTCACCAAGGCGCCAAATTGATTCATGTTGTAAAAAAGGAGTTAGCTAAAAACAAAACTAAGCTTTCACGCCTAGAAAAAGATCTGCAAACAACTAAAAAGGCCGACGGTTATCGCATAAAAGGTGAATTATTGACGACCTATCTTTATCAGCTAAAACCTGGTGATACTACGGTGACATTGCCAAATTATTATGATGAAGAACGTCCTGTTGAAATCACTCTCTCACCACAATTATCCCCCGCACAAAATGCGCAAAAATACTTTAAAAAATACCAGAAGCTAAAAAATGCAATTGCTCATATCAACGAACAATTACGACTGACTAAAGCAGAGCTCGATTATTTGGAAAGTGTTCAAACTCAGCTCGAACTTGCAGCCCCAAGTGATCTAACCGATATCGCCTTGGAATTACGCAGTGAAGGCTATTTAAAAGAAACACAAAAAAATAAAAAGAGAAAGCCAAAACTAAGCAAGCCCGAACACTTTTTGGCTTCTGATGGGACCGAGATCTCCGTTGGAAAAAACAATTTACAAAATGACCGTTTAACGTTAAAAACGGCTAATAAAAATGATTATTGGCTTCATGTTAAAGACATCCCTGGATCACATGTGATCGTTCACTCAAATGAACCAACTGAAGAAACATTACTCGAAGCAGCTAATTTAGCAGCTTACTATTCAAAAGCACGTGCTTCCGCTAATGTCCCAGTTGACTATGTACAAGTGCGTCACATTAGAAAGCCTAATGGAGCTAAGCCAGGTTATGTGATCTATGAAGGTCAAAAAACGCTTTATGTTACTCCTGATAAAACTTTAGTAGAAAAAATGCATCAATAAAAAATAAGAGCCAAGAGGTTTTTGACCTGCTTAGCTCTTATTTTTTATTTTGTTACTTCTTTAGTTTGTAACAATTTAACTGTTTGTGGTTCACCGTCATTTTTAGCATCAAAGATATATGAACCATTTGAATAACGTTCACTAAATCCGTGGTCTACCGGGTCAAAGTTAAATTCCTTATCAGTGGTTGTCTTGATATACATTTCTTGACCAGCTTCAACTAAAAAGGCATACGCAATTCGATGTGGCTTAGTCTTTAATTCTCTTAAGATCTGTACTCCACGACGTGCTCTTGAAGTAAGTGGAATCTCTGTTATTTTCATCTTTTTAAATGAACCACGGGTCGTTAAGATACCTACTGCACCCGCTTCATCGGTCAACAAAACAGCCTTCAAAGTATCATCCCGTAGATCCATACATTTTACCCCAGCTGCTCTTGCGCCAGTTACTGGTACTTCATCTAAGTTATAGCGTAAACCATACCCATTATATGAGACACAGACAAGTTCTTTAGCCTGATCTTGTGTGTAATACAATGATATTACTTCGTCTGAGTCAGTTTTTAGCGTGATATACCGGCTTGCGCGTGATTTATAAGTACGTCCTGGTTTTAGGTCAACTAAACTAGTTTGTTTGATATAGCCTTCTTTAGTTGCAAAAACAAAGTTACCAGCTTCATCTAAGCTCTTAAAGACTTTAGCCGCAATAACTCGTTCATCATTATCTAGCCCAACTGTTTGGGAAAGGTGTTCGCCAGTATCTTTGAAACGAGCTTCGGTGATCTCATGGATCGGACGATAGATCAAGTTTCCTTTATTTGTAAAGATGAAGAGATGATCTAGTGTATTTACCGTATCTTGTAAGATTGGTTCATCATCGTCACGTAGCCCATTATCATTAGCATCCGAAGCATTAAATGAGCGTAAAGAAGAGCGTTTAACGTAACCTTCACGCGAGATTTGAACAACAACTTCTTCTTGTGCGACCATAACTTCAGTTTCAATCTTAAGCGATTGGATCTTTTCTTGGATCTCTGTTTTCCGCGGTGAAGCATACTTTTTAGCGATTGCTTGTAATTCCTTACGAATGACCTTATCTAATTCTTTAGGATCACCCAAGATCTTTTCAAAACTTGCGATCTGCTTTTGTAAATCCTTAGCTTCTTTTTCTAATGCAGTCACATCGGTATTAGTTAACCGATATAATTGCAAAGAAACAATTGCTTCAGCTTGTTTTTTGGTAAAATCAAAGTTACTCATCAAGTTCTTGGTAGCATCTTTTTTATTTTTGGAACCCCGAATAACTTTAATAACTTGATCTAAGATCGACAAAGCCTTGATCAGACCTAACACGATATGCTCTCTTTGCTTAGCCTTATCCAAATCAAATTCTGTCCGTTTAGTAGTAACGGTTCTTTGGTGTTCTAAATAAGATGTTAAGATCTGCTTTAAGCCCACGTGTTCAGGACGTTTATGATCAATTGCAACCATATTGAAGTTATATGAGATCTGTAAATCAGTATTTTTGAAAAGATAGTTTAAGATCCCCGTAGCATTAGCATTTTTCTTTAACTCGATCACGATCCGTAAACCGTCACGGTCACTTTCATCCCGAACTTCAGCAATACCTTCAACTTTTTTCAATAAGCGAACTTCATCGATCTTTTTGACTAACATTGCCTTATTTACTTCATATGGAATCTCAGTAACAACGATTTGAGACTTACCACCACGCAAAGCTTCAATCGTTGTTTTAGCACGTAACATTGTGCGCCCACGGCCAGTTTCATAAGCTTTTTTGATGCCATCAAGTCCCTGTAAGATCCCGCCGGTAGGGAAATCCGGTCCCTTAACAAATTGCATTAATTCATCTAAGGTAGCTTCAGGATGTTTCATTAAATAAATGGTAGCTTGGATCGTTTCATCTAAATTATGTGTCGGAATTTCGGTCGCATAACCGGCAGAGATCCCTGTGGCACCATTTACTAAAAGATTCGGAAAACGCGCTGGTAAAACAGTAGGTTCATATTCAGTGTCATCAAAGTTTAACACCATATCAACAGTCTTTTTATCGATATCTTTTAACATTTCAGCCGAAATTTCAGATAAACGAGCTTCTGTATAACGCATAGCTGCTGGTGGATCACCATCCATCGAACCATTGTTACCGTGCATTTCGATCAATGGTTCACGTAATTTCCAAGCTTGACTCATGCGCACCATGGCTTCATAAATCGAACTGTCTCCGTGGGGATGATAATTACCCATAACATTACCAACAGACTTAGCTGATTTTCTAAATGGTTTATCAAAGGTGTTTTTGTCTTCATGCATTGCATATAAGATACGCCGTTGCACCGGCTTTAAACCATCCCTGATATCTGGAAGTGCACGTTCTTGAATGATGTATTTGGAATAACGCCCAAAACGTTCTCCCATAACAGCTTCCAATGATAATTCTTGGATATTTTGTTCTGCCATATTATTCTCCTAACTCTACTTTTTCGTCTTGATGAGCTTGATTGGCTAAGGTCGTATCTAACAAGCTACCATCTTCTTCAAGGGTGAATTTAACATTTTTTTCGATCCATTTACGTCGTGGTTCGACTTTATCACCCATTAAAGTTGTCACACGTTTTTCTGCTAAAGCATCATCATCGATCCTAACTCTAACTAGGGTTCTTGTTTCCGGATTCATTGTTGTTTCCCAAAGTTGGTCGGCATTCATTTCACCTAAACCTTTGAAACGTTGCAACGTATAGCCTTTTCCCATTGCTTTAGCTTGCTTATCTAATTCTTCGTCAGTCCAAGCATAGCGAACTTGCAATTTCTTATTAACTGTTTTTTGCAATTTATACAATGGTGGCAACGCAATATAAACACGGCCTGCATTGATCATCGGACGCATATATTTATAAAAGAACGTTAAGAGTAACGTTTGAATGTGAGCCCCGTCAGTATCGGCATCGGTCATGATGATGATCTTATCATAATTAGCATCTTCAATATCAAATTCAGCCCCTACACCGGCACCGATCGTATAGATCATCGTATTGATCTCTTCGTTTTTCATGATATCTTGTAATTTCGCTTTTTCCGTATTCAAAACTTTACCACGTAACGGTAGGATCGCTTGGAATTTACGGTCGCGCCCTTGTTTAGCAGAACCGCCCGCCGAATCACCCTCGACTAAGAAAAGTTCATTTTTCTTGGCATTACGCGACTGCGCTGGGGTTAATTTACCAGAAAGCAAACGATCTTTTTTATGGCGCTTCTTGCCGTTACGACTTTCATCCCGCGCTTTACGGGCAGCTTCTCTTGCTTCCCTTGCTTTTAAAGATTTCTTTACTAAGTCCTTAGCAAAATCACCGTTTTCCATCAAGTAGTATGTCAATTGTTCATTGACTACTGCATCAACGATCGCACGTGCTTCAGGGGTACCAAGCTTATCTTTAGTTTGGCCTTCAAATTGTAATAATTTTTCAGGGATGCGCACCGAAACGATTGCCGATAGGCCTTCTCTGACATCGCTACCTTCTAAATTCTTGTCTTTTTCTTTTAACAAACCGACTTTACGAGCATATTCGTTAAAAGCCTTAGTCCAAGCTGCCTTCATCCCAGCTTCGTGTGTCCCGCCATCTTTTGTTCTCACATTGTTGACAAAAGACATGATATTTTCTGAATAGCCATCATTATATTGCCCTGCAACTTCAACTTCGACGCCATCTTTTTGACCTTCAAAATACATGACTTCGCCAATGGAGTCTTTATCTTCATTTAAATAGGAAACAAATTCCTTGATTCCTTCTTCAAAAAAGAAAACGTCTTGGGTATCTGTTCTTTCATCGGTCAAGACGATCTTAACACCTTTTAAAAGAAAGGCTGATTCGCGTAACCGTTCGGCTAACGTATCGTAGTTAAACTTTGTAGTTGAAAAGATTTCTGGATCTGGCTTAAAAGTAACCGTTGTCCCACTATTTTTCTTAGTCTTACCAATTTTTCTAAGCGTTCCGATTGGTTGACCGCCATTTTCGAAATCTTCTTCATATTCGACGCCATCGCGGACAGTGTTAACTTTTAAACTTGTTGAAAGAGCATTAACAACAGAGGCACCGACCCCGTGTAACCCACCAGAAGTTTTATAATCACCTTGGCCAAATTTACCCCCAGCATGCAATACCGTAAAAATAACTTCCACCGTGGGAATTCCCATCGAGTGCATTCCGACTGGCATTCCACGACCATAGTCAACTACTGTGATCGAATTATCTTCATGGATCGTTACATCAATTTCTTTTCCGTATCCAGACAAAGCTTCATCAACCGCATTATCAACAATTTCATACACTAAGTGATGCAATCCGCGCCCATCAGTAGAGCCAATGTACATCCCTGGTCTTTTCCGAACTGCTTCTAATCCTTTTAGAACCTGGATCGAATCATCACTATATTTTACTTTACTCATATATTCAAATCCTTTATCAAATTTAAAGTCACGTTATCTATCATAACGCATTTTACTCACTAGTATCAATATAAATCAATGTTGTTAGCTACGTGATAAACCTCAGAAAGATTTTCATCTACAAAAACTTTATACATTTCATCAAATGTATATGCGAGATCTTGTTGTAGTAGATCTTTTTCCGGTAACCAGAAAACAGCACCTTCATCAGATGCTTTGATTTTTCCTGAGTATTTAGTTGCTTCATATAACAATACGAGATAGCGAGTATTATTTAAGAAAAATTGTTTGATCCCACAGAGTTTTGGATCTTTTATCGTCAAACCTGTTTCTTCAAAAAATTCTCGGATCATCGCTTGATGAAAAGATTCTCCTGGTTCAACATGGCCACCAGGAAAAGTTATCCCAGGCCATTCTTTTTTCTGGCGGTCTTCAACTAATACCTTGTCACCTTCACGTAATAAACACATATTTGTTAACTCAACAGTTTCTGTTCGTGACATCAAATGCCTGCTATATAAAATGTAGAATAATATAGAAGTTCCAATACATACTGCTATATTGTTAGAAAGAATATAGTTTTTCCTTTCTTAATTTTATTTACTACTGTCAACATTAGTATTCTCACAGCCTAACTAGAGGGTAACGACATTGACTAACTCTGATAGCTTAAGGGTGTAGCCCACCCCGTTATTTTTATATCAGTGCCAATAAATTTAACACTGCGTTTTCGTCTTGATTACAATTAAAACCACATTCATAACAGATATATTCGTTATGCTTAGTTCCATGCTTTAAGTTACCATTAAGCCCGACTTTTTCTGAACCAGTCTTAACATGACCACACTTAGAACAGCGCTGCGTACTTGGATAAAATTTATCCGCTAAGATAAGTTTCTTACCGTACTGATCGCACTTATAGCTCAATATCTGTCTGAAATAGCCAAACATTGAACGTTGTAGACCTTTGGAAGCGACATGAGTCATCTGCATTTCTTTAACGGCCAAGTTTTCAATTACGATCTTGTCATATTGAGTTACTAACTTGGTTGTAAACTTCTGCATAATGTCATGTTGGATATTTGCTACTTTGCGATAATCACGTTGTAACTTGGCTCTCGTCTTAACATAATTATCATTCTTAGTAGCTCGTTTTCCATTTACAACACGCTTTTTAGCTAACATGCGTTGATAATGCTTGATACGCTTATATAAACGTTTCAGGTTAGCTGGTAAAGTGTTGATCTTACCTCCCGTATAGTTAATGTGCCCAACATTGACATCAACAGCCGTTACATGGTTAGTTTTAGTTTTTCTTTCGATATCAACTTCAAAAGGCAGGCTCGCCCAGTATTTACCATTTTCACGATAAACAGAGATAGTCTTTAAATCACCATCTATACTCTCAGCGCCTTTAAAGCGAATATCAAACCACTGATAGCCTGTTTCTCTGGGCTTATCTAAACGTAACTTACCACTAACGATCTTTGCTCTATCAGTTTTAAAACCTTGTCTAGGTGCTTTCTTCGATTTAAACTGTGGTTTACCCCAATCAGGTAGTGATTTGTTGAAAAAGTTTTTCCAAGCTTTGTTTAAATCGTTGATCGCTAGTTGTAAACAACGGGCTGAAAAACGATATTGCCAGTCAGCTTTATTAGCCACTAACTCATTGCGAACCTTATACTCATTAGGTTTAAGACACTTGTCCCCTAAAATCAATGATTCTGCATACATGTCATTCCATAAAGATAAACCTTCATTCTAGCAGTAGCGCCGATAATCACACAAGGCATCCAAGACTTTGCGCATGGTTTTATTAGGATAAAGTCTAACTTTTTGGGTTCTTAGCACCATCTTCTTTACCAGCTTTTAAAGATTTATCGTTTTCGAGTTTATGCTTGGATATCAGTAATCGCTTCATCTAAGATGATACCTTTAGCATTAACATATTGTCTAATAAAGTCAATTTGATTCTTCAAATCATCTTTTTACTCATTAGTTGATACTCTAACATGAGCAATATCTTCGATTAATGGGAGTTCGATGAGCTTTTAAAATACCTTTATTATCCCAAATTTGTAAAGTTCTAACTGTGACGCCTAAACTTTTAGCCATTTCACTTGGTTTCATCATCGTCATAATAAACCACCTACATTTTCTATTTCTGCGGTTTATTATAACTTACATTTGTATATTATTTTTTATTAACAGTTATTTCCTCCTTTTTTGCGACGCTGAGAAACGCATTTAAACGCAGCGTTCGCATCCTACTTAATAGATTATCAATCTAACTGCAAAATATCAAATGATATCATACATACGAACATACATTCTATATTATACAAAGATTAAGTAGATGTTACCAGTGTTATTGTTTGAATTTATTTTTAGCACCTAGCATAATGGTGGTAGGCTAGCATTGCAGGGTCGCTCCCTTAGATGCTTAGCTTAGTGGATCTAATGAAGACTATCGCACCTCTTTTCACCATTATCTACGGGAGGGAGTGGGTAGTATGGAAATTAGTATTAGACTGGAGGTTTTGGTTTGGCGTTGGCCGTAATTATCCTGGCACTGGGAAAGCTTGCTTTAAGCCTTGCCCATGCCTACTGGATAATAAAAAAAGCTAACCATGATTTTAAAAATCACGATTAGCTTCCAATAACTAATAGTCTTATCCACGGTGGGAGTTATCGACTGGCCTCGATAACTCCTTTTTCGTATATTATTCTAACATGATTTGTCAAATTTGACCAGTAAATGTCAAATTTGAAATTTTAATAGTCAGATTATTGGAAACCCGGCTATTTTCTTACCCAACTTCCGCAAATGTTAATTTGCGGAAGTTGAATTTTAAGGCACAAAAATAGTGTAGCCAGCTAACTACACCATCTACTGTATTGTCTACAAAGTTAGCATGAAAATTTAAACCCAATGAAATCTATCGAGACCGTTTTATTTTTATAATATCGATCAGAGCCCATACCAATACAGATACTAACACCATACCAATATATCGTTTTCCATTAAAATCGATGTTTAGTAGACGTATTATTCCAAGCATTATAAGAGCAAATATTATAGTAACTATCCACTTATCAATGATCCTTAGATATTTTGTCATAGATTGATTCTCCCACTATTTGGATATCTATCTCCGGTTGAAACGCTTTTTTCAGAAGTATTCATTTCATTATTCGTTAAATCTTGAGAAGATTTTACACTCACAATTGAAATAAGAGTAACAACTAAAATTCTTAACTTGTCATTCCAACGTCAGCAGCTTGGTTTCCATTTTAATACACTCCTTTTATATCTTAAAGCTATAGTTACGTTAGATATCCAAATTACCACTGTGTTATAACGCTGGTAACCGTTTCCAATTCTAGTATATCATTGACATTTATAATACACAACACTTTTTAGGATAGAAAGAAACAACTTAATTTTTTTACATAAAGAAAGCCGACAAACTGTGATTTCTTACAAGTCTGTCGGCCGTGCGTCTGGCTCTTTGATGATGTATTTGTTCTGTACGATAAGTGGAAATTTCTAAATTTCGTATAATAAATAAATTTCAACTGTATTATATTGCTTGATCAATTCTCTATCTTCATTTGAAAGCTCTTGATCAGCATAATTAGCTACTAACAAAGATAAAGGTAAACAGGATATACCTTTGGGAGAAAACCTCCCGTCCGAATTTGTCTTGTATAATATCAAACTCATGCTGAATTTGACCGGTGCTAGTACACTCGGACAACTTAATTACATCACCTAAATTATTTTTACTTGTATTGTTAGTGATCGATTTAGCTGTATTAACTGCTACAAAAAGCCACTGATACACCTGCTTTTTTACCAATACACCGTAATAGATTGTTTAACAAAATCTCCTGTTTCCTTTGCACCAGCCTTGTCAAAGTATCATTAGTTCATACAGATAAATGTCATTCTTTTTGTTCAGAGGAGCGCTCATAAGATACTTTCATACTGACATAACGTAAAGGTCAGGATTTTATCTCCCCAAATTGGCTAACTGATAGAACCATATCTAAAAGGAAAGGTGAATAGTAGAATGTAATAGGGTGAATGATCATAGCAAAAAGACCAGTACCACAATATGACTTCAAGGCTTTTAGACCAGCGATAAAGGCAGTGAGGCCAGTGCCGCAAGAAAGTAGTTCTAATCTTCGGGATGCGTTCCACTCTGAAAGCTGTCATAGCTTCACACTCCTTTAGTCATATTTTATGCTATCAAAAAGACGCTGGTTCTAAATCAACGTCTATTTAAAGATCGCATTACTGATTCGATCACTACTCTTATTATTTAAACTGTTCAAATGGTGAGCATAGATCTCAGTTGTCTGAATATTTGTATGCCGTAAAAGTTGTTGAGTTTCTTCTAAAGTCGCCCCATTCAGTAAATTTAAAGTTGCACTTGTATGACGAGTACTATGTGCTGTTAGACGTGGACTGTTATATCCTGCATTAATAAAGCATTGCTTTACGATCCCACGGATACTTCGTGTTGACAGACGTTTACCTAAATTATTATTTGAAGTTGAGGCAAATAACGGTGCTGAACTCTTCAGCTCGCGCCGTAAACGAAGATAATCGCGGAGCGCTTCTTCAACATGTTCAGGCATTCTTACCGGTGCATCTTTTTCAATATGTCCCTTACCTTGAACATAAAGAACTGTCACCTCACCACTGATCCGCATATCTTCAATGTTAGCCCGACTGACCTCGATCGTTCTTAATGCCATGGTCAACATTAAAGATAGCATCGCATAATCTCGTTTTCCTTTTAATGTTTTCCGTTCAATATTACGTAAAATTGCAGCAGCCTGTTTTGAAGTCAAATAATCTTTTTTATGCCCAGTCCCTAATTTTAGACCTTTGACATTTTTCGCAATATCACGATAATATCCCATTTCTTCGGTCCATTTAAAGAATTGCTTGACCGCCATCAAATAACTCTGTACTGTGGTCGGGCGACGTCCACTTGCAAGCAAATAGTCACGGTAAGCTTTAACATTTTGGGGTGTTGGGCGAGTGATGTTTTGTGCTGAAGTGTAATTGAACCATTGTTTTAATGATGCTTTATATGTTCTGATCGTATTAGGTGATGCGTCAATAAAATTGATAAATTGCTCCAAATAGTTGCTGTCAACAGTAATTAGTGGTTGACTGGAAGCGTTGATCAAGTCCATAGTTATTCATGCTCCTATCCTAGAAATTGATCTGTTTTAGTTACGCCGCTCGTTTTTTGAGCGGCGTGATTTATTATTTTGGTTAAAGTAACATTTTATTATTTATAATACTTATAAAAAAATATCAAACGTTAAGTCTTATCTACATTACATTGTTGGCGATAGCGTTCAATTTCTTTTGTATAACCGTATTTTTCATTATAACTGCGCAATAATTTTTGATCATGAGTATGAACTTTACCTGTTTTTAACAGTTCTAGATATAAATCTAAGTATGGCAGATCAGATCTTAGGGCCCTTTTTTGCTCTTTTTTACGATCATAATCTACTTTACAAAAATCAATGTTAGTTAACCCTACCTCATCGATCTCAAGTAACAAGTACTGCGCACGCAAATCTGCTTGAAATTTTTGCCAATTACAAAAAGGCTCCCCAACAGATCCTGGATTTAAAACGATTTGTTCGTTTGTAGTATAGCGCATGAGTTGATGATGAACATGCGCATAGATCGCTACGTCAGCTGAAATATTTTGTAAAATTTCATCAAGATCAACTTGCGATCCAGTTGGATAAAGGTTTTGACCATAATTTAAATTAGGTAAATTATGCGTTAAGCTGAGAGTCAATGGTCCTCTTTTAAGTGTCTTTTGAATCGGACAATTTGCTAAAAAATCTAAGGTTTCTTGTGTCAGTTGTTGCCCACTAAAAAGAGCTAGCTTTGAAAAATACACATGGCTCGGTTTAGCTAGGGCTATTTTCCCCGCTACCCCTTTTAGCAAAAGATCATCCCAATTTCCGCGAATAAAAACTGTAGGTCGTAATCCAAATAATAGTTCTAAAACTTCTTTTGCTCCTGGCCCTGGCATGACTAAGTCTCCTAAGACCCAAACTTCATCTACTTTTTTGGCTAAAATATCAGCAACAACCGCTTCTAAAGCGGTTAAGTTACCATGAATATCAGAAATAACTGCTATTTTCAAATTCGAAAACTCCATCTCTTTTACGCCTAATTATTATTTGCTAAATGATCTTTAGTTGACTTTAATAATTTCATTTGTTTACGTCGTTTATTATTAAGTGCGACTTTGATCTCGTTATCGGACCATTCAACGACTGGCGTAAATTCATATTTCACGTGTATATTATTATCTTCAAATCTTACACTAATAATCGCATTGATTTGGACCCAGATACCCGTACTTTCATCGTAAATAAATTCTCCCACCTCAGAGATCTCATTAAATTCATGTGGTTGATATACGATCTCTGCTTGCGTTGTCATATATTCAGCAGAAAGATCCGGTGTTTGGACTTGTTGACAAAGACAATCATATAAAATATTACCACTAGCTTTTAACGCAACATTAACACTAATGATATTGATGACTACAAAATTAGCCTGTCGGTAATATATCACGTCCCCAATACTTACTGACTCATTCAAGCTACGTCTAAAACGAATTTTTTCTAACAAAATGTCACCCCCGGACCTTATTTTATATTATTATACTATCATTTTTTATAACTTTTAGCTATGCTGATTGTAAACGGTTTTATTATTATACAAAAAATATCTACACTTATTATAAGTATAGGTATATTCTACTGCTATTCGGACCTATTTTCAAAATTAGGTCGCTTAGGTTGCCAATTTAATAACAAGACTGCTCCGATCACTAAAAGTGACCCGATCAGATCAAAGCGACTTAACGTCATACCAAAAAATATGATCGACCCTACTGTAGCTGAGATCGGTTCAAACGCATCTAACATACTTGCCGTAGTTGCACTGATATATTTAAGTGCATTAGTAAATAAGTAAAAAGGAATAACTGTTCCTAAAACAATGACACCTAATAGTAATAAAATCGTTTCAAAATTTAAATCTATCTTCACAAATGTTGGTTGCAAAATGATCAATCCGATCCCAGCTGTGATCAAGCCCCAACCTGTGACTGCGATCGCTGAATATTTGTTCAATAAACTTTGTGGGATCAAAGCACTTGAAGCGCTCCCCACCGCTGATAATAATCCCCAGATCAAAATTGCCGGCGTAATTGCAAATTGGGTCAAGTCACCATGGGTCGCTAAAATAATAACGCCTAAAAACGCGATCAGTGTACTGATAACTTCGATCCGACTGGGTTTTTGTCGTCTAAATAGCGCCAAATAAAAAATAATGAAGAATGGCCCCACGAATTGCAAAATCGTCGCGATCGAAGCATCCCCTAATTGTATCGCTTTATAATAACAGAATTGTACAGGAATCATCCCAGCTAGCCCATAAGCTATAACAGTCAGGGCATCTTTTTTATTGTGCCAGATCGCTAAGGTATTTTCTTTTCTAATAGTTGAAAATATGAGTAGCATCGTTCCGCCAACGATCATTCTGATCTGTGTCAATAACATTGGGGTAAGCTTAGGCGCGCTTAGAAAAATTTGTTTAGCAAATAATCCAGCGATCCCCCACAAAATAGTTGAAATGATCGTTAGTAACGTCCATAATTTTTGTTGCCTTGTCATCTTATTCCTCTCTTATGCTAACTAATATTTATCAAAAATAAATAAAGGTGCTAAAAAAGCACCTTTACCTAATCTGATAAGTCCATCAATTCTCTACTTAACTTAATTTCGGCCGCAGTATCACGACTATTTTCAAATGTTATCGTTCCATTTTCTGGTCGTAAATTACGTAAGTCCTTTATATCTAATAAATGTTTCAATTCTCGTGCTGCTCCAGCTCCACCGTCTACAATATAAGCATTCTCACCGATTACATTTTGAATTGCCCGTTTTACAAACGGAAAATGCGTACATCCTAAGACAACAGAATCAACTTGTTGTTTATACGGAGCTAAGATCTCTTCTAAATAAGTATAAAGCTCAGGTGTATTTAACTCACCACGTTCAACAAATTCAACGATTTCTGGGGCAGGTAGCTTAATGATCTGTGCTTGATCTTTAAAACGACCCATCAAATTATTGAATTTTTCTTCCTTTAACGTCAATGGAGTTGCCATCACCAAAACACGTGAATTTTCTTGATGCAATACAGCTGGTTTGACTGCTGGTTCCAAACCAACGATCGGAAGGTCTGGGTATTTTTCACGCAAATAACTTGCGGCTGCGCTAGTTGCAGTATTGCAAGCAATCACGATAGCTTTTACATCATTTTGAATAAATTTCTGAACGATGTCTTCACTTAATTGCCGGACTTGGGCGACAGATTTAGTTCCATATGGTGCATTTTTAGAATCACCAAAAAAGTAATAATCTTCATTTGGCATTAATTTATACATCTCACGTAAAACACTAATGCCACCAAGACCAGAGTCAAAAACTCCAATTGGAGCCGAAGCCTTGTTTTTAGTCATTTTCGTTCCTCATCTCTTGCTACTACATTATTCACAATTACTTATTGTAACACTTTTTGTCGATGAGAAATAGCCTTAATAATTTTTTACAAATTCCTTGATACGTTCACCAGCTGTTTTTAGTTCATCTAGGGAAGCGGCGTAACTTAACCGAACATAGCCTTCCCCACCAGCGCCAAAGGAAACACCTGGGATCAAGGCTACTTTTGCTTCTTTAGCCAAGGTCCGCACAAATTTCCAAGAATCTGTTCCAAATTTTTCAGGGATCTTAGCAAAGAGATAAAAAGCTCCTGCAGGGTCAACCACTTCAAAACCAGCCTCTTGCAAAACATCTTTCATATAGTCACGCCGTTTTTTATATTCGACTCGCATCTTAGCAGCATCATCTTTACCATTAGTTAAAGCTTCCAAAGCAGCATATTGAACATTAGTTGTTGGTGCTGTAACCATATATTGATGCGATTTGACCACTTGTTCACTAAAATCATCGGGGGCTAAAATAAAACCTAAGCGCCAGCCTGTCATCGCATGTGATTTGGATAACCCACTGATAACAATTACATTTTCAGGAATAAATTTTGCCATTGAAGTATGATCATTTTCATAAGTTAATTCCGCATAGATCTCATCACACAAGACCCAAATATCATATTCTTTAATTACTTTTGCTAAAGCTTCCAACTGTTCTTTAGAATACGTATTTCCGGTTGGATTGCTTGGGTATACTAAAACTAATGCCTTAATATTTTTAGCACTGTTTTCGCGTAAAACTTGAGCTAATTTTTCTGGTGTTAAAACAAAACCATCGGCACTCGTATCGATCTGCATTACGTTTGCCCCATTTAGCTCACTGATCGGAGCATAAATGGGAAAGACTGGCGTGGGCATTAAGACCGTATCGCCGGGGTTGAGAATTGTTTGTAAACTCGCAGCGATCGCTTCAGTAGCACCGACCGTAGTGATGACTTGTTGTGGTTTATAAGATAGACCATATTTTTCATTGTAATAATCGGCAGCAGCTTGGCGTAACTCCATGATCCCTGAATTAGGTGTATAGTGAGATTGGTCTGCTTTGATTGCCTCAATAGCAGCCTCTTTTACATGTTCAGGGGTGTTAAAATCTGGTTCTCCAAGTGTGAGTTTAATGATTCCATCGATTTGGCTTACTTCAGAGTCAAACTGACGAATATCAGAAACAGCAATCACTTGAACTTTTTTATTGAATCTATCTTTCATCACACAAGACCTCACTTTTTTAAATTTTCTCTATTATAGCAGTCTAACACCAAAAAGAGAAGTTTAGTTCCATTAATTTTTCAATTTGACTTGTAGTTGTCGAGATAACGGTCTTCCTAACATCCCAACTAGTAAAACTTTGATAAGTCCCGGTAAAATAAAAGGAACCGTGCCGATCAACAACGCCTGGCTTAGCGTTAAATTACTTACGATCATCAGCCAGAGAGATCCTAGCAGCAATTGGATCGTTGCCCCAACGAGATTAGCCAGTAAAATATTGCTAAAGCTCTTTTGCTTTAAAAGCAAGCCACATGCTACTACATAGCAAATAAAACCAATAAGATAGCCCCCTGTGCTACTGAGAAAGACACTGATTCCCCCTCTAAAGTTTGCAAAGACTGGTAACCCCAAAGCTCCCATCAATAAATAAACAAGGATCGTTTCAAGCGCAAAATTCAAAGGCAAAAGCGTAGCGATCAAGCCAACTGCTAGCGTCTGAAGTGTTAATGGAATCATAAAAAATGGCACCGTCAATTGCGAACAAATAATCAATAAAGCTAACATTACGCCAGATAAAGACAAATAAAATAAACGATTTTTCATTAAAAATTTCTCTCCTACATACCAATTTATCTTCTCAAGCATAACTTTTACCCAGCTTTTTGTCAACCTAAACAATCACAAAGGTTAACTATAGCCATAAAAAAATAACAGGCAATTTGCCTGTTATTTTTTACTCTTTGACCTCTTCTTTTTCGGCAGTGATAATTATCTCAGTTTCAGGTGAAAACATTGCTCTTTGTGCCGGTGTTGGTTCCTCATCTGTGATAAATAGCGATATTTTATCTAACGGACAAATCCGGTAATAGGATTGGTTAACAAACTTATGGTGCTCTGCCACTAAGATGACTTTACGCGCCCGCTTTACCGCCATCCCCACAATTTGAGCATCATCTTGATCAAGTAAATAGGCTCCATTTGCATCGATACCCGAAGCTGCAATAAAGGCTGTGTCAAAAACGATATTTTGTAATTCTTCGATTGCTAAATTGGAGTAAAAATATCGATTTTCATGATTTAAAGTTCCACTCAAGACTTTAACTTTAACCTTGTTATGCTCGGCTAATGCCATACAATTATCCAACGAATGGGTTACGATCGTTAATGGCATATTGAGATTTTGACAAGTTTTGAGCAAAATCGTCGATGAGTCGACAAAATAGACTTGATGAGGTTTAAAATATTGTCCGGCCGCTAATGCGATTTGTGTCTTTTGCTTAGTAAAACGAGTCAACCGACTTTGAAAATTAGGGACACTTCTACCAAAATCAAGCGGTAAGATTCCCCCATGTGTTCGTCTCACTTCACCTTTTTTAGTCAGCAACACAATATCACGTCGTGCTGTATCTTGTGAGATCCCAAACTCTTGCATAATGTCTTTGGTCGATAGTTCTTGACGTTCTTCTAGCAATTGTTTGATCAATTCAATTCTTTTTTCCTGACTCATACGAACAGCACCTCTTAAATTATTCTCTAAATTCATTATACCGTTACATATATATAATTAAAAGTGCTTATAAACTAAAACTAACATCATTAACTTTCCTTACTTTAGAGCACACTAAAAAAGAGCCCCGCAGGACTCATTTTTATAAAGTACTTTCTAGTTAAAAGCAGCTTCAAGTTGTGGTACGATTTGCTTCTTACGTGAAACCACACCAGGAAGATCAACTTTATCAGCTGTTAAAGCCTTATCAAAAGCTTTTTCTACCATTTCTTTTGGTTCGCCGACAACTAATAAACGAGTATTGGAATCTAAAATATTAGTTACCATCAATAAGAATAAATCATAGCCTTCAGCTTCACATTGTGTAGTGATGGCTGCGCGTAAAGCATCTTCACGAGCAAAGACTTCATCCAAATCAACCGTATTAACTTGGTCGACCCGCACTGTCTTACCACCCATTTCAAATGATTTAGCATCAGCTGTGATCAATTCTTCTTCTGTTTTACTTGCCAAGTTTGTACCTGCTTTAAGCATTTCTAAACCATAGCTTTCAAGATCAACATCAGCAATTTCAGCTAAAGTTTTAGCTGCTACTTCATCTTTTTTAGTTGTTGTAGGTGATTTGAACAATAATGTATCAGAAATAATAGCTGAAAGCATCAAGCCAGCTAATTTAGCTGGGATTTCAACATCATTTTGCACAAATTCACCATAAATGATCGTGCTTGTGCAACCAACTGGTTCAGCATGGTAATACAATGGTGCAGCAGTCGCAAAGTTAGCGATTCGGTGGTGATCAACCACATTTGTTACTGTAACTTCTGCAATATCATCCACACTTTGTTGTTCTTCGTTGTGATCCACAAGCATTACAGCTGCTACTTCAGGGCTTGCTTTAGTGATCACCCGTGGTGCTGATTCAGCAAAATAGTCTAACACAAATTTTGTTTCTTCGTTTGGTTCGCCTAAAGCAACCGCTTCTACTTCGTTACCTAATGCATTTTGAAGGTATGCATATGCTTTAGCTGCTACGATCGCATCTGTATCAGGGTTCTTATGACCAAATACTAATTCTTTCATCAAATGATCTCTCCTATCTAAAGTATCTAACTCTAATAATAGTACCATAGACCGCCCTAAACTTAAATATATATTCAACTTAAAAAGAGAGATCACTGCCGATCTCTCTTAAAAATTATAAGCTTTCCTTTAGTCTAGCGACATAATCTTCTTGCGAAATGTAACGATCAAAGTTCTTTAAGAAACTGTCGATACGTGGAATTTGATCTTTCCCACGCCTAAAGACAAAGGCTAGATCAAATTTGATCTCAGGTTCAAATAATGCGATCCCTAATTGTCCATGGTTATGAGCCGCTACAAAAGAAGTCGGTAATGCGGTGTAGGTCCCTGTCTTTTTCGCAAACTCAAATAATTGTTCTGGTTTAGCAAAGTGAGCGACACTACTTGGACTATCGACCATTGAATTTTTATAAGCTTCTCTGATCGTATCATTTAAGTAATATTGTGGTGGATAAGTGACCCACTTATTACTCAAAGTATCTTTTAGGCGAACACGTTTACGCTTTTGCAAACGTTCATTATTATG
This sequence comes from Ligilactobacillus apodemi DSM 16634 = JCM 16172, assembly GCF_001434405.1. Lineage (GTDB taxonomy): Bacteria > Bacillota > Bacilli > Lactobacillales > Lactobacillaceae > Ligilactobacillus > Ligilactobacillus apodemi. Next base: position 574,397 of record NZ_AZFT01000053.1, read on the forward strand.
CAAGAATAAGAGATCTTCGGTCAAGATCTTCTTAGTTTCGTAAGGTTTCCAGTTTTTTATACTATCATCTGGCAAGTACATTACGGCTAGATCAATTGTATTATTTTCTAAGCGCTCCCATATTTCTTTACGTGTCAACATATGGATCGATAACTTGATCCCACTATTTTCTTGGTAATATCTGACCGCAAATTCTGTGAATACACTATCTTCGATCGAGGCTAAAATACCAATATTGATCGTCCCTTGCGTTGCACTGGTCGATTGTTGGATCTCATCAGCTGCTTGATTAAGTGTTTCATAGATTTGGTGGGTTGCATCAAGCATTGTGTAACCCGCATCTGAAAGATGAAGTTTCTTTCCGACCGAGTAAAATAATGGTGCACCGACTGTGCGTTCAAGTTTTTTGATCTGTTGCGTTAAAGCTGGTTGGGTGATCCCTAAAATTTGGGCTGCTTGAGTATAACTCATCGTTTCAGCTAACTGTAAAAAATAAGTTAATGTTTTTGAAGAAAATATATTTTCTTGTTGTGTCTTCATATAAGAATATCCTTTCTACTAGCATTACTCATTATTAATTTTGATGTTAAATACCTTATCTTTATATAAATAAGTATACTATATTATGATAGAAATGTTAAAAAATTTCGCTCTTATTTTTATAAAAATAAACTTTGTCTAATAAAAAGTATCCTATATATTTTAAGTGTTTTTTACTATAAAAAGAAATAGCGATGACTTATACTTCCACACATAAGTCATCGCTACTTTCAGCTCAAATCACTTCCACACGATTTGAACAAATACGCAAGCACAAAGTAATAAACAAAACTGTTTTTTACCTGTACACACGTAATGATATCGTGAATCGCGCTTAAAAATCAAGTGATTTGCTAAAATATATCATTTATTTAACATTTAAAGCAGATTTTAATAATTTTTGTACTTTAGCGAGATTTTCCTGAGAAACAACTTCATAAGAAACACCATCAATTGTTTCACTCGTACCCTTTAATTGAACCTGCTCAATATTTTTAGCTTCACTATAATTTGCAAGAATATCTTTAATATCATCAAAGGTCAAATCGGTTTTTACATTTGATGATATCGCATTTAAAATACTTTGATACTTCGTGATGCTATTGATCGAAGCAGCCTTTTGAACTAAAGCTGTCACGACCATACGTTGCCGTAATTGACGACCATAGTCACCACGCGGATCTTCATAACGCATCCGAGTATAAGCCAAAATATTACTTGAATTGATCGTTACTTCACCTTTAGGGAAATGGATTCCCATGTTCGTGAAATCTAAGTCATTTTCAACCTTGACCGAACCAATTGCAGCCGAAAGTTGTTCTAAACCTTTCATGTTGATCTCAATATAGTGATCGATCGGAATATCTAAGTAATTTTGAATCGTATTGACCGCTCCAGTCACACCGCCATAAGCATAAGCAGCATTGATCTTATTATTACCAGAATAGCCAGCGATCGTTACTAATGTATCACGTGGAATACTTAATAATTGCGTTTTGTTTTTAGTAACTGCGGCTACCATGATCGTATCAGAACGTCCTTGTTCAGTCCGGCCATATTCACCAGTATCAGTCCCTAATAAAAGTACGGAGAATGGTTGGCCCTTACTTAAACTAACCTTAGAGCTCCGTTTATTTTCGTGTTTTACAGCCTTATATGTATTATCAACTGCTTTTTTTGCATCAAGATAAAATTTACCTGCAATTGCAATATTAACTAGTAAAATGACAGCGATAATGCCGACGACCCATCTCACCCATTTTTTCTTTTTACGTCCATGGCGATGCTTCTTATGCGACTTTTTTTCATCAGCCATTTAACTCACCCACCTTATAAAAGTATAATTATAACAAACCCTGTCCATTATAACAGTTATTGAATTATTTGTATAATACAAATGTACTTTAAGCTAAAAAAGAGTTATATCACTCCTATCAATTACGATAATAGTGATATAACTCATGTCAGTTTATTTCTAGTTAAACTAGCCGTTCCATTTTTCTGGAGCTAAGCGCCACTGTGCTAAAACTTTTTGTTCATCAGCTGAAATGTAGTCATTTTCGACAGCTGCTTCTAGTAATTCAGTATAATTTGTCAAGGTAAAGTATGACAAATTCTCCGCCGCAAAATTATCAGTGATCGCTTGCAGTTGGTAACTAAAGATCGCACCTACACCTAAAACATCGGCTCCTTCGTTTTGAGCTGCTTTAACTGCCTTTAACACACTTCCGCCAGTCGAAAGTAAATCATCGATCACGACCGTTTTAGCCCCTGGTTTTAAAACACCTTCAATTTGTTTTCCACGTCCATGATCTTTTGGCTTGGAACGAACGTAGATCAAGGGCAAATTAAGTTCTGCTGCGATCCATGCTGCATGTGGAATCCCTGCTGTAGCTGTGCCTGCGATCACTTCAGCTTCGGGATAATTTTCTTTGATCAAGGCTGCGATTCCTTGAGCGATTGCCGTGCGAATCTTAGGATAGCTGATCGTTAGACGATTATCACAATAAATTGGACTCTTGATGCCACTTGCCCAAACAAATGGTTCACTAGGCGATAATTTGACCGCTTGAATATCTAATAGATCTTTTGCGATTTCTTTCATTAATTTTCCCTCCAAAGTTCTTTAACAGTTGCATAAGCTACGACAGGATCTTTGGCTTGCGTGATCGAACGTCCAACGACGATCGCACTTGAACCGTTTTTCGCCGCTTTATCTGGTGTCATGACCCGTTTTTGATCACCAACACTATCATTGGCTAATCTAATTCCTGGCGTTACACGCAAAAACTCAGGCGTCGTTAACGCTTCAACTTGCTTAGCTTCATGCCCAGAGCAGACTACTCCATCTAGCCCGGAAGCATAGGCAAGTTTCGCATAATTAGCTACACTTTCCTGCAAGCTTACGGCTGATAGTTGCTCTTTTTTGACCATTGCTTCATCAGTTGAGGTCAATTGGGTGATCGCTAATAACTTAGGCTCTGCTTGCCCTGCTTGTAAAGCACCTTCCGTCAAACCATGCTTAGCCGCTTTTAACATTTCACTACCGCCACTAGCATGCGTTGTAGTTAAGCTGACTCCTAAACTCCCTAAAACAAACATTGCTCGCTCAACGGTATGAGGAATATCATGACACTTCAGATCTAAAAAGACATCATGTCCTAAAGCTTTAACTTCCTTAACGAGCTCTTGACCTTCACTGTAATAAAGTTCCATCCCAATTTTGACAAAAAGCTTTTCATCGGCGGGAAATTTTTCTAAAAAATCTAAGGCTACTTGGCGATCATTAAAATCTAGCGCAATGATCGGACGAGTTATTTTCATCTCTATCTAGCCTCCTTGACTTCGTTTATCAAAGTTTCTAGGCTATCAATTTGAAGTTCATCCATCAAACTAGGTAGTTCTTCGATCAAATGTGGGCAGATCAGTGGGTCATAGAAATGAGCTGTCCCTACTTGAACTGCGCTAGCACCTGCTAAATACATTTCGATCACATCTTTAGCACTCTTGATCCCACCTACCCCAATAATTGGAATATCAACTGCATGTGATACTTGATAGATCATCCGAATTGCGATCGGTTTGATCGAGTGTCCCGAAAAACCACCTGTTAAGTTACCTAAAACTGACTTACGAGTCTTTAAATCTAAACTCATCCCCATTAAAGTGTTGATCATCGTCAAGCCATCTGCTCCAGCTTGTTCAACAGCTTGGGCAATTGCAACAACATCGGTCACATTTGGTGATAACTTAACGTATACAGGAACAGCAGAAACTTCTTTTACGGCACGAGTCAATTTAGCTGCCGTCTTAGGATCAGTTCCAAAAGCCATCCCACCTTCATGAACGTTTGGGCAGGAGATATTTAATTCTAAAGCTGTTACTAAATTTGAATCCGAAAGTTTCTTAGCAACTTCCACGTAATCATCTAAAGTAGAGCCCCCAACACTGCCGATAATTGGAAGTTGTGGGTATTTTTCTTTTAAAGCAACTAATTTTTCAGAAATGACCACATCAACACCTGGATTTTGGAGACCCACGGCATTGATAACACCATTATCTAATACTGCGATTTTTGGATTGGGATTTCCGTCTCGTGGTTCTGGTGTTGTCGTTTTGACTACTAACGCACCTAATTCATTTAAATCGAACTTTTTAGCGGCAGAAACATCGCCAAAACCAAAAGTTCCACTAGCTGGCATGATAGGATTTTTCAAATCTAATCCGGGTAATTTTACTGCTAATCTTGTCATAATTTCCTCCTATAATGCATCGGTTGAGTAAGAGCGATTTTCTAATGCTTTAAGTAGCGCATCTACGGTATCAAATGAAGTCAACAACGCCACGTTATGCTCAATTGCTGTTTGGCGGATCACAAAGCCATCCGAAACTTTTTCTTGGTCATGATCCATCGTATTGATCGCAATATCTACTTCATTATTTTGGAGCGTTTCTAAAATTCCTTTTGCTGCATCATTTTGCCCGATCTTACCGACTTCTAAAGCATGTAACCCATTTTCTTTTAAGAAATCAGCGGTTCCTTTTGTTGCAAAGATGCGATAACCGATCCGCGCAAAGCGTTTAGCGAGTTGTAGAGCTGTCTTTTTGTCGTTATCTTTAACGGTAAACAAGACACTACCATTTTCTGGTAACTTGATATTTGCGCCATTAAAGGCTTTATATAAAGCCTTAGCGTAACTATAATCACTCCCCATAACTTCACCAGTTGATTTCATTTCTGGTCCTAATAAGCTGTCAACATCAGCTAACTTATTAAAGGAAAAGACTGGTGCTTTAACATGGATCATTTCCGATTCCGGATAGATTCCCGATTCGTAGCCGAGTTCTTTAAGTTTCTTACCTAAAATTACTTGAGTTGCTACTTGGGTCATCTTGATCCCGGTGATTTTACTTAAAAATGGTACCGTACGACTAGCACGTGGATTAACTTCAAGTACGTAAACTTCGCCTTGATGAACGATAAATTGAATGTTCATGATCCCCACACATTTTAAGGCGACAGCTAACTTTTGAGTGGCATCTTCAATTTGTTCTTTAACACTAGCACCAAAGTTTTGTGGCGGATAGACAGCCATTGAGTCACCTGAATGGACCCCAGCTTGTTCAATATGTTCCATAATGCCTGGAATCAAGACATCTTCGCCATCACAGATCGCATCAACTTCACATTCGTAACCTTCAAGGTAGGCATCAACTAAAATTGGATGATCTTTGGCTAAGTAAGCATTCTCAGCTAAATATTCATTTAATTCGGTATCGTTGTTAACGATCTCCATGGCACGTCCACCTAAAACATAACTTGGACGAACAAGCACAGGATAACCAATCTCATGTGCACAAGCTAAAACTCCTTCTTTTGTCGTAGCCGTTTTTCCGACTGGTTGTTTTAAGCCCAATTGCTTGATGATTTGATCAAATAATTCACGATCTTCTGCTCGATCAAGGTCTTCTACTTTAGTTCCTAAGACGTTTACTCCGTGTTTAGCCAAACCAGCAGCTAAGTTGATCGCTGTTTGCCCACCAAATTGAACGATCACACCCACTGGTTTTTCTAATTCAATCACGTTTAAAACTTCTTCTAAATCTAAAGGTTCAAAATACAATTTATCCGATACCGAAAAGTCGGTCGAAACCGTTTCAGGGTTAGAATTCATCACGATTGCTTCATAGCCCATCTTTTGGATCGCTTTAACGCTATGAACTGTCGCATAATCAAATTCGACACCTTGACCGATTCTGATCGGACCAGAACCAATAACTAACACTGATTCTTTGTCGGAAGGATGACTTTCATTTTCCATATCGTATGAACTATAGAAATATGGTGTATGTGATTCAAATTCAGCTGCACAAGTATCGACCATTTTATAAACTGGAATTATTTGATTTTCCTTCCGTAAGTCTCTGATCTCATCTACTGTTTTATGCCAAAGTTTTGCGATCGTGTAATCACTAAAACCATAATATTTAGCTTCTTTTAATACTTCGATATCGTTTGGTGCTTCTTTTAACTGAGCTTCAAGTTCTGTAATATGTTTTACAATATCTAAGTAATAAAGATTGATCTTAGTAAACTCGTGAACTTCTGCTAAAGAATAACCACGTCTAAAGGCTTCTGCAATATAAAACAAGCGATCATCTTGGGCATGTACTAATTTAGCTACTAATTCTTCATCGGAAGCTTCCATGGCCTTAGCTGCTAGCAGATCTTTTTCATCGATTTCAAGTGAGCGAACTGCTTTTTGTAAGGCTTCTTCTAAGTTACGCCCAATTGCCATTACTTCTCCAGTTGCCTTCATTTGTGTCCCTAATGTTCGGTCTGCTTGAGCAAATTTATCAAATGGCCATCGTGGGATCTTGGCAACAACATAGTCTAAAGCTGGTTCAAACTCGGCATAAGTTGTTTGTGTAACCGGATTTTTAATTTCATCTAGGGTAAGACCTACGGCAATTTTAGCCGCCATCTTAGCGATCGGATAGCCTGTAGCCTTAGAGGCAAGTGCTGATGACCGAGAAACACGGGGATTAACTTCAATCACATTATAATGGAAACTATTAGGATCAAGCGCTAACTGAACGTTACATCCACCTTCAATTTTCAAAGCTCTGATCAATTTTAAGGAGCAATCACGCAACATTTGATACTCACGGTCAGTCAATGTTTGAGTCGGAGCGACCACGATCGAATCCCCCGTATGGATCCCCACAGAATCAAAGTTTTCCATTGAACAAACGACCATCGCATTATTAGCCGAATCACGCATTACTTCAAATTCGATTTCTTTATAACCCATGATTGATTTTTCGATCAAACATTGTGTTGCTGGAGAAAGATCTAAACCGTTAGCAGCGATTTCAGCTAACTGAGCTGGTGTATCACACAAACCACCACCGGTTCCCCCCATCGTAAAGGCTGGACGAACGATCACCGGATAGCCAATTTCTGCAGCAAAATCTAAGGCAGCTTGCACCGTATTAACTGTCTTAGATGCTGGGATCGGTTCGTTTAACTCAAGCATTAATTCTTTGAATTTTTCGCGGTCTTCAGCTTGATCGATCGCCGAAAGCTTTGTTCCTAATAATTCAATACCTAATTCATCTAAAATTCCACTTTCATGTAAGGCAATCGCTAAGTTCAAACCAATTTGCCCCCCAAGTGTTGGTAAAAGTGCATCAGGATACTCTTGACGCATGATGCGGGATACCGATTCAACTGTTAACGGTTCTAAGTAAACACGATCTGCAATATCGGTGTCAGTCATAATCGTGGCTGGATTAGAGTTAACTAAAACTACTTCATAACCTTCTTCACGTAACGCCATACATGCCTGCGTACCAGAGTAATCAAATTCAGCAGCTTGGCCGATGATGATCGGTCCAGATCCAAGGACCATGATTTTTTTAATATCTGTTCTTTTAGGCATTTTTTTCATCCTTTCGTTGGTCGATCATATGCATAAAGTCATCAAAAAGGTCTACGGCATCGTGTGGACCAGGCGCAGCATCTGGGTGGAATTGCACGCTAAATGCTTTATATTTTTTATGTCTTAATCCTTCAACAGTACCATCATTGATCTCTTTATGAGTGATGATCAATTCATCTTTATCAACTGTAGCTGGATCAACTGCATAACCATGATTTTGTGAAGTAAAATTGATGCGTCCAGTTGCGATTTCACGCACAGGGTGATTAAAACCACGGTGACCAAATTTCATCTTGTATGTGTCTGCTCCGTTAGCCAAAGCAAAGATCTGATGTCCTAAACAGATTCCAAATAATGGATAATGCTGTTGGATCTCCTTGACCATTTCAACTGCATGTAAAACATCTTTAGGATCACCAGGGCCATTTGAAAGCATGACACCGTCTGGCTTAAGGTTCATGATGTCTTGTGCCGTTGCGCTAGATGGTAAGACGATCGTATTGCAATCTCTTTTTGAAAGTTCGCGTAAGATACTGTGCTTTAAACCATAATCAACTAAGACCACATTGCGTTTTTCACCTGGATTAGGATATGGCTTAGTCGTTGAGACTTGAGCAACTACTCGATCATTTAAAACAGTAGCTCGCAATTGATCTAAGGTATGATCCATATCGTGTAAGGAATCAACTAAACATCCCTTCATCGTACCGTGTTCACGTAATTTTTTAGTCAAGGCACGGGTATCGATATGGCAAATCCCTGGGATCTTCATTTGTTTTAAAAAGCTATCAAAGTCATTTTGTTTTCGCCAACTATCAGAAACTCGTGCAACCTCACGGCAAACCACCCCACAACAGTTTGGCGTGATCGATTCATAATCATCTAGGTTTACGCCGTAGTTTCCGATCAAGGGGTTAGTAAAGACCAAAATCTGGTTAGCAAATGATTGGTCAGTGATTGCTTCTTGATAGCCTGTCATTCCAGTAGTAAAAACAACTTCACCGGTTGATTGCCCTTCAAAACCAAAAGCCTTGCCACTAAAGACACTGCCATCTTCTAATACTAAATATCGTTGCATGCCTAATCCTCCTTTTGATAAGCGACTTTTCCGTTTACCAATGTCATATATGTTTCACCGTAGACTTTTTGTCCCGTAAATGGAGTATTTTTCCCTTTTGAAAAATAATATTCTTCCTTAAGCTCAAATTCATTTTCAAGATCAAAAATTGCAATATCCGCTGTAGCTCCAGCATAAAGTACACCAGCTGCAAAGTTGAATTTTTCAGCCGGATTCTTAGCCATCAAGTCTAAAAGTTGCGCTAATGTCAATATCTTTTCTTGTTTAACTAACCGTGTATATAACAATGCAAAGGCTGTTTCACTTCCAGTGATCCCAAAAGCCGAGGTCCGCATATCACCCGTCTTTTCATCAATACTGTGTGGGGCATGATCAGTTGCGATCATATCGATCGTTCCATCTAAGATTCCAGCGATTAAAGCCTGTTGGTCTTCATTTGCACGCAAAGGTGGATTCATCTTATAAAAACCATCATTAGCTGGGATATCTTCTTCGTTTAAAAGCAAATGGTGGGGCGAAACTTCACAAGTCACATTGATGCCGTGTGCCTTAGCTAATCTCACTAATTCAACACTTTCTTTAGTTGAAACATGGCATACATGGTAGTGGACCCCAGTTTCTTTAGCTAACAAGAGATCGCGTGCGATCTGCGAAGATTCACTGATTCCCAAAATCCCTGGTAAACCTAATTCTTTTGCACGTTTTCCAGCATTCATCACGCCACCAAATAAAAGAGAATTATCTTCGACGTGTGCTACAAGTGCAACGCCTAGTTTTTTAGCTGCAAGCATTGCCTGATACATCGTACCTGCTGTTTGGACACCACAACCGTCATTACTAAAGGCAAACGCTCCAGATGCTTTCATCCCTGCGTAGTCTAACAACTGATCACTTTTTAATCCTTTCGTGATCGCCCCATATTGTTTGATATTCACGACCCCATCTTGCTTGTTTAATGCAACTAATTCACTCACTTTTTCCGGTGTATCCGGTACTGGATCTAAGTTTGGCATGGCACAAACTGTCGTATAGCCACCATGCGCAGCGGCTAAAGAACCAGTCTTGATGGTTTCTTTATGAGTAAAACCTGGTTCACGATAATGAACATGAACATCAACTAAGCCTGGGGCAACTAATTTATTTTGGGCATCAATCACTTGATCACACGCCACATCGCTTAAATCAGTCCCTAGAAGTGTGATTTTGTCATCTTCAAGCAAGAGATCATTTTTTAAAAGTTTTCCATTTTGATAAACTGTACCATTCTTAATTAATGTCTTCATTAATTTTGCCTCCTAAATTTCGTTCATTGATCACTGCTTCTAGCATTGCCATCCGCATAAAGACACCATTTTGCATCTGTGCTTTAAAACGTGACTTAGGTGCTTCAACTAGCTCACTTGCAAATTCAACATCCCGATTGATCGGACCAGGATGCATTACGATTGCATCTGATTTTAAGCGTTCATAACGCTCCTTAGTTAAGCCAAATTCTTGATGATATCGTTCTTTAGAAAAATTCGCTTCATTTTGATCACCAGCATGACGTTCATGTTGGACCCGAAGTAGCATTAAGACATCAACTTCAGCAACTAATTCATCTAATGTTTTATACGTACCATATTGCTCAAAGCTTGGATCATACCAATATTTAGGACCCGAGAAGAAAACTTTTGCCCCTAACTTATTTAGCAATTCCATATTACTTTTAGCAACGCGTGAATTAGTAATGTCACCTACGATCGCTACCTTTAGCCCCTTGAATTTACCAAATTGCTCATAAATCGTTAACATATCTAACAAGCACTGTGACGGATGTTGTCCGCTACCGTCGCCACCGTTAACGATTCCGATTGAAAGTGTCTGAGTTGGTGCTAAGTCGATCAACTTTTGATAATACTGATTTTCTGAGTGACGAATCACTGCCAGATCAACGCCAAGCGCATCCATGGTCAGCAAAGTATCATACAAAGTTTCACCTTTGTTGACAGAACTTTGTTTAGGATCAAAGGATAAGACATTTAAACCTAACTTTCTTTCTGCCATTTCAAAGCTCGTATGCGTACGAGTTGAGTCTTCAAAAAACATATTGACACAATAAACTTCACTTAAGTCTTTTTCAGGTTTTCCACCCTGTTTAAAATATTGTGCCCGTTTGATCAAAGCTAAGACTTTATCTTCATCTAATTCATCGACCGATACAAAATGTTGCATTATTTTTCCTCCTAAGCTTAACGCTCACTAAAAGCATATTTAGGTAATACTAAGTTAAGCACGATCCCAAATACCGTTGCTAAAGCGATACTTGTTAACTGGAAGTTACCTAATTGTAAGTATGTGCCTCCCACACCGACTACCAGAATAACTGAGGTAATAACTAGATTTCGCTTCAATGAGTAGTTAACTTTATTATCAACTAAAATTTGTAAACCATTTGAGGCGATCATCCCAAAGAGTAAAAACGAGATCCCACCGATTACTGGGTTAGGGATCGATTGGATCAAAGCTGAAACTTTGCCACAAAAACTAAAGACGATCGCAAAAAAGGCTGCCCCACCGATCACCCAAACTGAGTGAACTTTAGACATGGCTAAAACACCAATATTTTCACCATATGAAGTTGTTGGTGGTCCACCAGCAAAACCAGCAATAACACTTGAAAGACCATCCCCAAGTAACGTCCGGTTCAACCCAGGATCTTTAAAGAAATTACGTTTAGTCAACTTATTTAAAACCATAATGTGACCCATGTGTTCTGTCATTGTTACAAGGGCAATTGGGGCCATCCCTAAAATCGCAGCAGGATACCATTTAAAATCATAATTGACAAACATGACATCAAACGATGGTAAGGTAAACCATTTAGCTTCTACCATGGCAGTAAAATCAACAATTCCAACAATAACAGCTAAGATATAGCCTCCAATGATCCCAAGTAAAACTGGGATCATACTTGGAAAACCACGTAGAAAGATATTAAAAATAATAGTGATCAAAAGTGTAAAGATCGCAACTCCAAAAAATTTCAAGTCATAATTTGAATTATTCATCATTGCGTCATTAGCTGCGGTCGTTGCTAACGAAAGTCCAATTACAATAATAATTGGTCCAACTACAACTGGTGGTAATAATTTATCGACCCAGCTTGAACCAAATTTTCCGACGATCAAAGAGACGATCACGTAAACTAGCCCCGCTGCGATTGCACCTTGGCCAACTGCAGGATAGCCATAATTTTTCATTAAAACTTGCATCGTCATAATAAAAGCAAAACTTGAACCTAAATATGCAGGGATCTTCGCTTTAGTACATAAGAGATAAACGATCGTTCCGACCCCAGAACAAAATAACGCAATACTTGGATTTAAGCCGATCAATAACGGTACTAAAACCGTGGCACCGAACATCGTAAATAAATGTTGGATAGATAATAATAGCCAATGGGGTAAGGTGGGACGGTCATTGATATCTAACAACGCATCTTCATTTCTAAAAACTTCTTTTTTACTCATTTCATTCTCCTTTTAGCCTAGTTTTTGCTAAGAAAAAAGCCCGAAATATTTCATTTCGGGCTCTAAAAGGTAGACTTAAGCATACTATCACTTAAGTCTTTTAACCCTTTTTGCCCTCTCTGGAGCCAATTAAAACGGTCAGCTTATTTAATTGTCTTTAATTCAATTCCGTCTTTACCATCGATTTCTTCAACAAAGACCGAAACTTCTTCATTTAATGAAGTTGGAATATTTTTACCAACAAAATCTGCACGAATTGGTAACTCGCGGTGCCCGCGATCAACTAAAATAGCTAAGTTGATCGTCTTTGGGCGGCCCTGATCCATTAATGCATCAAGTGCGGCGCGAATCGTCCTACCGGTAAAGAGCACATCATCAACTAGGATCACATGTTTATCGTTGATATCAAAAGCAATTTGACTACCTTTAACGACTGGCTCATTTTTTTCATTCGCATCATGATGAACATCATCTCGATAAAGTGAGATATCAAGTTCTCCCACTGGAATAGTTACATCTTCTAATTGTTGTAATCGCGCAGCAATTCGTTTAGCAAGATAGATTCCTCGTGTCTTGATCCCAACTAAAACGATATTATCAACGCCCTTATTTTTTTCAATGATCTCATAAGTCATTCGTGTCAATGCGCGTTTCATTGTAATTGCATCAATTATTTCCTTAGCCACAGCTAAAAACCTCCTAAAAATTATAAAAAAAGCGCTATTCTTAAAGATACACTCTAAGAATAGCGCTAAATAAATAGACTCCACCCGTGGAAGCTACTATAAAACCGTACCTTGCTAGCCTCACAGGACTACTCTTAAAGGACTTGCTTATTTATTTATAAATAATTTACTTTATTTCTGCTGTTTTGTCAAGATATGCTAACTGTTTTTTAAAAACTTCCGGTAAATCTGCTTCAAAAGTCATAAATTCACCAGTTCGTGGATGCTCAAACCCTAATTTAGCAGCATGTAAAAATTGGCCGTTTCCCTTGATCGTTTTTTTAGGGCCGTATAAAGGATCACCTACTAACGGATGACCAATATATTTCATATGCACTCTGATTTGATGCGTTCGACCGGTTTCTAAACGGCAACTGATCAAAGTATAATTCTGATATCGTTTTAAGACTTTAAAATGTGTGATCGCATCGCGCCCACCAGCTACAACTGCTTGTTTTTTACGATCCTTAGGACTTCTAGCTAAAGGAGCATTGATCGTGCCACTATCTTCTTTGATCCGACCATGAACTAAAGCAATATACTCCCGTAAATTAGTCTTATCTTTTAACTGTTGCGCTAAACTTCGATGCGCTTGATCATTTTTAGCAACCATTAATAGGCCCGAAGTATCCTTATCAATTCGATGAACTATGCCGGGCCGAAATGTACCGTTGATCGTTGATAAAGGACAGTGGTATAGCAAAGCATTTACTAGCGTATGTTTTTCGTGTCCTGGTGCTGGATGAACAACCATTCCTTGTGGTTTATTGACAACGACTACATCTTCATCTTCATAAACTATATCCAGCTTTATATTTTCAGGTTCGACCGCAAGTGTCTTGATCTCTGGTTCTTGTAAAACTATCTTATCTCCAGTTTTAACTTTATATTTTCCTTTTTGTTTAGTAGCGTTAACTAAAATATTTCCTTGCTCCAATAACTGTTGGATCTGAGAACGGGAATATTCTGGAAAAATTATGGTCAACACTTTATCTAAACGCCCCGTTTGGCTTGTGATCACTGCTTCTTTCAACAAATCTCATCCTTCTTTTATTGATTAACTTTATTATAGCAAGATTTTTTCCATAATAAAAAGCCCCAGGACAAACCTAGAGCTTACGAGATAGAAATCTAGAAATTTTCATCTTTTAACATTGTTAGCAAAATAATGATCACGCCGATGGTCAAAGCACAGTCAGCAATATTAAACACTGGAAAATTAATGAAATTCAATTCAAACATATCAACGACATATCCTGAAAAGAGTCGATCGATCAAATTTCCAAGTGTTCCCCCGATCACTAAAGAAAAGCCTAGACCATATCCCCAATTATGGTACAATTTCTTAAAATAATAGCCAAAAATAACAAGTGCTATTATAGAAATAATGATCAAGATCCACCTTTGCCCTAAAAACATACTCCAAGCGGCGCCATAATTTCGAACGTGTCCCACAGATAAGATCCCTGGAAGCACTTCATAACTGATATTTAGCGGTACATTTTGTTGAATAAAGATTTTCATCAATTGATCAAGCAAAACGACTGCAAAAATCAAGAGAATATATAATGGCATTTATCAATATCCTTTCTCTATCTTATACTCTCATAACAATAGTACCAAATCCATCTTATCTCAATTTTTTACAAAAATAAAGCCAAATACTAGACGCATTTGGCTTTATTACAAAAGTTAGTTTTATTAATAAAGACCTATGATCGTTCCATCATCAGCTAGATTCATCCCCATCGCCGCTGGGACCTTAGGTAAACCTGGCATTGTTAAAACATTTCCAGTCAAAGCAACGATGAAACCTGCCCCTAATTTAGGTACAAATTCACGCACATGGATCGTAAAATCAGTTGGTGCCCCTAATTTCTTAGGATCATCAGATAAGGAATATTGTGTTTTTGCCATGCAGACAGGTAATTTATCCCATCCAAATGTTTTAAATTCCTGCAACTGGCGAAGGGCCTTAGGACTAAACTCTACATCTTTTCCACCATAGATTTCGGTTACGATCGTTTTGATCTTATCTTCAAGCAGGTCCTCTTTAGCATACAATTCGACTGGGGCAACATCTTTATCACAAGTTTTAATGACAGTTTGTGCTAAATCCAAGGCCCCTGTGCCACCTTTAGCCCAAACATCAGCTACAACAGCTTTAGTATCAATCTCTGCACAAAGTTCAACTAATTTTGTCAATTCAGCCTCAGTGTCAGCCATAAAACGATTGATCGCCACTACAACTGGAATATTGTAGCGTTTCATACTCTTAATATGACGAGCTAAATTAGCAAAGCCGTTTTCTAGCGCAACAAGATCTTCGTGATCAAGTTCATTTTTAGCAACTCCACCATTCATCTTTAAAGCTCTAACAGTCGCAACGATCACGATCGTATCTGGATATTTGCCTAACTGTGGCGCTTTGATATCTAAGAATTTTTCAGCACCTAGATCAGCCCCAAAACCAGCTTCTGTGACCGTGTAATCTGCCAATTGTAAAGCTGTCTTAGTTGCTAAAACGCTATTACAACCGTGAGCAATATTAGCAAAGGGACCACCGTGAATAATTGCTGGTGTATGTGCCAAAGTTTGAACTAAATTAGGCTTTAATGCATCTTTTAAAAGTAACGCAAGTGCGCCTGTAACACCTAGTTGATCAACTGTTACAGGTTCTTTTTCAAATGTATATCCGATCACGATTTTTCCTAGGCGTCGCTTTAAATCGGCAATATCAGTTGCTAAACAAAGGATCGCCATCATTTCAGAAGCAACCGTGATATCAAATCCATCTTCTCGTGGAATACCTTGCGTGATTCCACCGATTCCGATCACCACATGACGTAAAGCACGATCATTGATATCCAAAACACGTTTCCAAATAACACGACGTTGATCGATTCCCAACTTATTTCCTTGGTAAATATGATTATCGATCAAAGCTGCTAAAGTATTATTAGCCGTCGTTAACGCATGCATATCTCCAGTAAAGTGAAGATTGATATCTTCCATTGGAACAACTTGTGAATAACCACCGCCAGTTGCGCCACCTTTCATTCCCATAACTGGACCTAAGGAGGGCTCACGTAAGGCAATCATTGCCTTTTGACCACTTAAGTTTAAAGCATCACCTAAGCCAACCGTTACAGTTGATTTACCTTCCCCTGCTGGAGTTGGGTTAACTGCAGTTACCAAGATCAATTTTTGCTTTGTTTTTGGTCGAGCTGACAAGGGGAGACCGATTTTTGCTTTATAAGGACCATATTGTTCAATCTCGTCTTCACTTAGTCCTGCTTTTTTAGCGATTTCTACAATTGGTAACATTTCACTTTGTTGTGCAATTTCAATATCCTTCACTTCACATGCGCTCCTTTAATAAAATTAAGTTTAGTATACGTCATTTTTCGTGTTTTGTCACCTTAAAAACCAAAAAATTAGTATAAACGGTTTATTTCTAATTTAAATCCGAACTTTCTAAAAGCTCAAAACATTTATTTTTGCTTTTTGGCAACATCAAAAGCGAATATGTACGATATTTATCGGTAATTTTCAATTGCATCCGGGTCTTTTCAACTTTTTTGATTTCCGAACGAAAAATCTTCTTGTTGTTTAACGATAAAACATTTTTAATTTGTACTTCTCGTTCAGTTAAAATGATCTTTCGCCTAAAAATTTGAATCAACGTTACTAGTAAAAATAACACAAAAGTTAGCGCAGTCCAGATTTGAAAAACAGTTATTTCTAACCATAAGAATAGACTTGTCAAAAAAATCATAAAAGTATATGACCAACAAGTGATCGAACTTGGAATATCAGGTTGGCAATAAAATTTTTGTTTCAACTAAAAAACACCTTTCTTTTGGTAAATACCCTGATTAGATTGTACAATCTTATTATAGTGAAATTGTACAATTCATTTTGTGGTTTAACAATTATTTAAAAATATTTTTGGGGTCGTGCTATTTCACTCAAAAATTACACATTTCGAGGTCAAATACTTATGGTAAAACTTTATACTGATGCTGCAACTAAAAAGGATAACAGCGCTACGGGCATTCTACTCGTTACCGCTACACAACAATTCCAACTTAAACAAAAAATAACAGCTTCAAATAATCACCAAGCGGAGTTTAAAGCTGCTATTTTAGGTTTTGAATACTTACTTGAACATTTTCCTGAAACTGAGAATGTCTTTTTTTATTCAGATAGTAAGATCGTCATTGATAGCCTTACCAAAAAATATAGTAAATCTTTTGCTAAAGAGCTTGCTCAACTACTCGAGCTGCAGCAAAATTTTCCCTTAGTGATCAACCAATGGATCGCTGATAGCCAAAATAAAGGAGCGCACACTTTAGCACTACAAGCCCTAAATGATTAATTTTTTGGCTTTCTTTCACCCCAATATTGGAAAAGATCGGTCCGTAAAGAACCATTGTATAATTTGCGCCGTTTGGTTGCTTTTTGACCATAGTATTTTTCGAATTCTAAGTCGCTCGTTAAAATATATTTGCTCCAGGTCTTTAACGGACGATAAACATCGCCCATCTCACGGTATAATTTATGCACGCCAGCTTCATCGCTCAAACGCTCGCCATATGGTGGATTGGCTAAAATTACCCCGTACTCTTTATCAGTTTTAAAGTCTTTTACAGCTAATTGTTTAAAATTGATACTGTGTAATAATCCTGCTTCCGCTGCGTTTTGCTTAGCAATTTCAATCATGTTTCCATCAATATCGTAGCCCCAGATATCCAGTTCAATATCATAATTTGCTTGTTCTTCTGCTTGTGCTCGAACTTTTTCGCTGAGATCTTTAGGCATCCAATCCCAAGTTTCACACACAAATTCCCGGTTAAAACCTGGTGCGATATTGTGACCGATCATAGCAGCTTCAATCGGTAATGTCCCCGAACCACAAACAGGATCGACAAATGTTTTTTCGGGGTACCAATGTGCTAATAAAACTAAGGCAGCTGCCATATTTTCCTTAAGCGGTGCGCCACCTTTTTCGACCCGGTAGCCCCGTTTAAATAAACTACTTCCAGTACTATCAAGCGTCAATAAAACTTTATCTTTATTAATAGCAACTTCTAATGGGTATTTTGCTCCAGTTTCAGGTAAAAACGAACGGCGATGGTAAACTGCCGACAATTTTTCCACGATCGCCTTTTTTACGATCGATTGCACACTAGGAACGTTGTGCAATTTGGATTTTTGCGATTTACCTGAAACTGGAAAATTAGCGTCTAATGGCAAATACTCATCCCATGGTAAAGCTTTAGTTTTTTCAAACAACTCATCAAAAGTTGTCGCCTTAAATTCACCGATCACAATTTTGACACGATCAGCAGTTCTAAGCCAAAGGTTAGTCTTAATAATATCTTCCAACGTTCCTTTATAACGAACCCGGCCATTTTCAACAGCTGTCTTATATCCTAAATGTTTTAATTCATTTCCAGTTACTGCTTCGATTCCCGCAGCACAAGTTGCGATCAAATCAAATTCTTTCATTTTTTATTACTTCCTTTTTAAAGTTCATTTTCATAAATAAAAAAACTAGGATAAAAGTACTCCTTCCATCCTAGTCATTCCTGTTATGTAGTCCTCTATAAGCCACGTTCTGTACGTCATTTAGCCCAGGAGCTAAAATCGGTGGTAATCATCTATCTCCGAGTTATTAAACTCGCCCCCATGATTAGTTCATTTCCGTCATGAAGCGCCCCTACCAAAGTTTGGGTTACCTGCTCGCGGGGTTTACCGCGTTCCACCAGTAATGTTTCCACTACTGCTTCGTCACTGTGGCACTTTTCAGGACTACTCAGACATGGTCATAAGACTTTAGCCTTTTTATCCGCCGTTACCATAATGGTACCTTGCCTTATTTTTTCAGCAAGCACGATCACTACAAGCATCTCAGCCTGTGCAAGCTTGGACTTTCCTCAGCCTATCTAAAATAGACCGCGATTACCAGAAAACTACACAATTAATTATTAACAAATCTTATTAGAAACGATTACTACGATCGTTATCATCATTAAGTTGAGCACCAAAAACATGCCGTTCCAAATTAGACAATCGTTTTAAAACATCCATGTTGGTCATATTTGAGGTTTGACGAGTCGTCTGGCCTGAAGAACCAACTTCAAGTTGTTTTGTTAATTCATCAACTTTACTTACTAAACGATCATTTTCCATTTGTAAACGTTGTGTCTCTTTAGCATAAGTTTCATAATCTTGAATAACTTGATCTAAAAATTCATCAACTTCATTTTGATCGTACCCACGAAGGCCCTTAGCAAAGTTTTTATTTACGATGTCCTTAGGCGTAAGATTTACATTTTCCATCGAAACTGCACCTCATTTACATATTAGGAACCTAACTCATAACGAATTCATTATATCATCTTTAGTAGATGTTTGTAAATAATATTTTAAAATTTAAATTTTTAATCCATTGTATGTTTATTTTCTAAGTACTGTTGCGCTTCGTCTTGCAGTTGATACATATCGACCAACTCTAATTGATAGGCATGTTTTTCTTGATATTTTTTGACGATATCATAATCATATTTTGTTTTTCCAGGATACTCTGGGTCATAGATCATGACTGCTTGATCAGTATGGGCTAACATAAATTGTTGGTAATTTTTTAACTGTGCGGGTGAGGTATATGGCGTTTTACTAACATTGGCAAAAAAATCTACTTGTTGCTCTAATTGTAGCAACTTTAATTGCTTTTCTTCTTGCCAATTTTTTGAAAATTCGGCATACGGATACATTAATGCTGTTTTTATCCCCATAAATTCCTTAGTAAACTCAACCGCTTCTGTTAACGCCCATTGTTCGATCCCGAGTTGTCCACCAGAAATGATCCATTCCAACCCTTCATCAGCTTTTCGTTCAAATACTTTTCGTAAACAATACTTCAACACATCGATTTTAGGATCATCATTTTTAAATATCCCTAGCTCATAACTACGATAACCTGTTATCCATAAACGCATTTTCTCACCTCTTTTCTTATTATATCTCAAATCTTCGCAAACTTTGCCAACTGCTATTCTAATTGGTATAATTAGTCGGGTAGGAGCGTGATATTTATCTATGGCAATTCACTATCCAAATGGCAAATCATATCTCAAAAAAATCGGTTCAAGTAATACTAAACGTACTAAAAATATCGTCTACGGGAAACGCGGAATGTCTTTAGAAGACGAAATAAATGAAAGTAATAAGTACTATCTTGAATCTGGAATTGCTGTCATTCATAAAAAGCCCACCCCAGTCCAAATCGTAGATGTTTTTTATCCTAAGCGTAGCGCTGCAGTAATCAAAAAAGCCTATTTTAAGCAGGCTTCAACTACTGACTATAATGGGGTCTATCAGGGTAAATATATTGACTTTGAGGCTAAAGAAACTAAAAATAAAACTTCTTTTCCTCTCAGTAATTTCCACGAGCATCAGATCAATCATATGAAAGCTTGTTGCAAACAGGATGGTATTTGTTTTACGATCGTAAAGTTTGTAGCCGATGCTCAAATTTTTTTAATGCCGTCAGAAACCTTATTTTACTATTGGGATCGCCAAAATAACGGACGTAAATCAATTCCCAAAGAAGTTATTGCACAAGATGGGTTTGAGATCGCTTATGAACTTCAACCCCGTATTCCATATTTAAAATACGTTGATCGCTTGATCAATAAATAATTTAATAAAGGAGTAACATAATGGACAACAATCCTAAAAACTCGCGAACACAGGGTTCTAAAAATAGCCGCTCAAGAAATAAACGTAGTGGCAACTCTCGTTCAAAGAAGAAAAAGCCATTATGGCTAAAAATTTTATTATCACTTATCGCTTGCTTCTTTATCGCACTTATTGCTGGAGCTACAGTCTTTTTTGCTTATGCAAGGACCGCCCCTAAATTGAGCGAACAAAAGTTGCAAAGTACCGGTTCAACTGTTATTTATGACTCAAACGGTAAAAAAGTCATGTCATTAGGGACCGAAAATCGGACCTATGTCTCTGAAAAAAACATTCCGCAACAATTAAAAGATGCCATAGTTTCGATAGAAGATCGGCGCTTCTATAAACACCATGGGGTCGACCCATTGAGAATTATTTCGGCTGCTTTTTCTAATGCTACCGGTTCTTCTGGTTTACAAGGTGGGAGTACCCTTGACCAACAGTTGATCAAGCTCTCCTATTTTTCAACTAAATCTTCCGACCAAACTTTAAAGCGTAAAGCCCAAGAAGCTTGGCTCGCGATCAACTTAGACCGTAAATATACTAAAAACCAGATCTTAACTTTCTACGTCAATAAAGTATATATGGGTGAAGGTTGTTACGGCATGCAGACAGCTGCCAAATATTATTATGGCAAAACTTTAGATAAGCTAACTTTAGCGCAAACAGCTTTGATCGCTGGCTTACCTAACGCTCCGTCTTCGTACAACCCATACACTAGCCCTAAACTAGCTAAGCAACGACGTGACGAAGTTTTAAATGCAATGGTGGCAAATAAAAAAATCACCAAAGCACAAGCTGCCGCTGCTAAAAAAGAAAGTGTCACAGACGGTTTAGTTAGCCAAAGTTCTAATAAAAAATCAACTTCTACGACTGAAAAAATTGCTGATGCATACATCAAGCAAGTTATCGCAGAAGCTAAGAAGAAAGGCTATGATCCATATAAAGATAGTCTTCAAATCTACACTAACTTAGATATGTCGGTTCAAAAGCGGATCTACAATATCGCTAACACTGATGAATATCTTTCTTTCCCAGATGATAAATTACAAGTTGCTACGACAGTAATTGATCCAAATAACGGTAATGTCGTCGCAATGTTAGGTGGGAGGAAGACTGGTGACGTTACTTTCGGACTGAATCGAGCAGTCCAAACTGATCGCACCAACGGCTCGACTGCAAAGCCATTAATGGATTATGCACCAGCGATCGAATACCTAAACTGGTCAACTTACCATACTTTAGAAGATACAAGTTATGTCTATCCTGGAACAAACATCAATTTATATGACTTCGATAAACAATATAAAGGTACCATGACAATGCGGGAAGCGTTGATCGAATCACGTAATATTCCAGCGATTAGAGCATTATCTGCTGTAGGTATCACTAAGGCCCAAAACTTTATTTCTAAGCTTGGCTTTAACTATAATAAGACACTTGAATATCAAAATGGGATCGGATTACCATCATCGACCTTACAAAATGCAGCTGCTTACGCTGCTTTTGCTAATGGTGGTACTTACTACACCCCACAATATATCAGTGCGATCGTTACCGGTGATGGCGAACGTAAAGAATACTCAAGTTCTGGTAAACAAGTCATGAAGTCTTCAACAGCTTACATGATCACCGATATGCTCAAACAAGTTATCACTTCACCAAACGGAACAGGTACAAAGGCTAATATCAGCGGATTATACCAAGCTGGTAAAACTGGTACTAACGCTTATCCTTCAGATGTAGCCGATCAGTTCCCATCCAATGCAGCGATGGATTCCTGGTTTGATGGTTACACTAAGAACTATTCTGTTTCCGTTTGGGTCGGCTATGATCACCCGTACCAGTCGGGTAATTATCTAGATAGTAGCTCGATTGCGATTGCTTCGCTAATGTATAAGAGTATTATGACTTATCTCTCACAAGGCAAGTCCAATACTGATTGGAAGCGTCCAAGTAACGTTTATACCCGTGAAGTAAATGGTGTCCAAGAACTATATCTTGCAGGCTACAAAGAAGCTGTCAGCTCATCATCAAGTAGCAGTTCTTCTACTAAGTCTTCAAGTTCTTCATCTTCGAGCTCTAGTTCTTCTAGCGAAAGTTCTTCAAGCTCATCTGTTGAAAGCTCAGAAAGTTCTTCACACTCAGAAAGTTCTTCAATTCAATCCGTGATCGAATCAAGTAGTTCTACGGTGCCATCGCAGTCACAACAACCACCAGTTGATACTTCCAGCGCTGAACAAGCATCACAAGCGGAAAATTCTTCGCAATCATCTTCTTCGGCTGCAAGTCAAGCAAGTAGTGGCGGTGGCAACCCACCACAATAAAGTTAAAAACTTATTACTAAGCCCCTTAAGCTCTATACTTAGGGGGCTTTCTTATAAGCTGTGTGAAGCTAGTTTTCTAGCTTTACACAGCTTTTTTAGTTCATAAAAAGCTCGTTACAATAGTCAGGTTTCACTATTTGTAACGAGCTCTTTAAAAATATTTATTTTTTGGTATTACTATTTATAAACAATCATAGCTAAAACTTTTAAAAACAATAACTATTTAAAGGTTGCCACATAATCATCATGTTTCTTTTGATCAAATTCATTTTCCGATTTACCAATGATCAATGTTGCCGTAACATTTCCAGCAACATTAACAACAGTTCGTCCCATATCAACTAAACGGTCGATTCCAGCGATCAAAGCTAACCCAGACACTGGAACACCGATCGTAGAAACTGTCGCTAACAAGACTACAAAAGACGCTCCAGGGACCCCTGCCATCCCCTTAGATGTTATCATCAAAACAAGTAATAAGGTCAGCTGTTGGCTCAGTGTGAGGTTGATATGATATGCTTGTGCCAAAAAGATCGCCGCTAAAGATTGATAGATCGCAGAACCATCTAAGTTAAAGGTATAACCGGTTGGAATCACAAAAGAACTGATTGCTTGATCAACTCCCAATTTTTGCGTTTTTTCCATTAATCGTGGTAATGTGACTTCCGAACTAGCAGTCGTAAACGCTAGTACTAGCTCATCTTTTACAACTCGCAATTGATCTAAGATCCTAAAATCAAACATCCGTGAAACGATACCTAAAATAACTAGAATAAATACCGCCATTGTCACGTATGACATTACAATAAATAACCCTAAAGGCTTCAAAGATTCAAGCCCTAATTGAGCTACAGTAGCTCCTATTAGGCCTGCAACTCCAAATGGAGCAAAGTGCATGATCCAGCCTGTAATTTTAAACATTACTTCTGCTACAGCTTGGAAAAATTGCAATAAAATCTTGCCTTTTTCACCAATTGCAGCGATCCCTAATCCAAATAGACAGGAAAAAAAGATCACTGGTAGTATTTCGCCAGCAGCTAAGGCCTCAAAAAAGTTAGAAGGCACGATCGACATTAAAATCGAGCCTAAACCACTGTGGGAAGCCTGTTTTGCCGTTTTTACATATGAAGAAATATCGACTTGAGAAAGCTTATTCAAATCTAGCATGTAGCCTAGTTTAGCAAAATTTGAAACAACCATCCCAATAATAAAGGCAATCGTCGAAAGAACTTCAAAGTAGATCAGCGTCTTTAGACCGATTCGACCTAACTTTTTGATATCCCCCATATTGGCGATCCCGACAACCAGACTGGAGAATACAATCGGTAAAACGATCATTGAGATCATATTGATAAAAGTTGAGCCTAGACCATTGGCAAAGGCGATAAACTTTTTATCGTTGGTAAACACGACTCCTAAAATGATCCCGATCACTAGACCTAACATAATTTGCCAGCCTAACGAAAGACGATAAACTTTTAATTTTTTCATAGCATTAATCAATCACTATGTAAGTGGAATCTAAAGTAGCTTGCACCAAATGCCTGCTCCTTCAAATAAAAAGACACATAGTTTTCCTTTCTCTAATTCGATTATTATTTATTCATCAAAAGGCCACTTCAATGAATAAATAATAGCAAACTAATTTTAATCACTTGAATAAATGTCAGCTGATAAAAGACCATTAAACGATTAATTTCCACATGTTGTCTTTTTTATATAAACGTTTTTCCTTCTAAATAACAGCTCATTCACGATCACATCAATCAATTAAAATCTATATGCCATGTATTAATTTATCATATTTCTACTAAAATTTCATTATGTTGTTTGGATTTTTGTTAATTTTATGTTTTTTTCATTAATTAAGTTCGGATTTTATTAATTCAAACCCTACTTTGCCCTTCTGGACATATTTCTAGTAATGGACAAGTTTCACATTTCGGATTGCGTGCCATACATTGGTAGCGACCAAAAAATATCATACGATGATGGGCTTTGATCCACATATCTTGTGGGATCTTCTCCATTAATATTTTTTCAATTTCTAAAACATCACTTGTCTTAGGAACCATGCCCAATCTTTTAGCCACCCTACTCACGTGCGTATCCACTGCAAAAGCAGGTATTCCAAAGCATTCCGCTAAAACAACATTAGCAGTTTTGCGCCCTACTCCACTTAGACTCATTAGCTCTTTTTTCGTTTGTGGGACTTCACCATTGAAATTCGCAACTAATTCTTGCGAACATTTGATCAAAAAGCGCGCTTTATTACGGTATAAACCAATCGTTTTGATATAGTCTTCGACCTCAGCTCGACTTGCATTTGCTAATTCAAGTGGTGTCTTATACCGGGAAAATAACGCTGGAGTAACTAAATTTACTGACTTATCAGTGGCTTGGGCACTCAAAATAACGGATAACATAAAATGAAAAGGATCCGTTTTTGTGAGTGATGTCGTTGCATTGGGAAATATTTCTCCCATAACCTCAATTGCTGTAACAGTTTCTTCTTTTGTAAGCATAAAGTTTTACCTCTTTACTTGTAACCTAAAACACAACATTTTTATGATTCTTCTGACCAATCATACATTGGGATCGGTGGCTTCTTTTCATTACGCTTTTGAGTTGGCTGTTGTGTATCCTTTTTTTCAAGTTCCAAACGCCTTTTTTGCCGATTCCGTTGCACATCAGCACTAGTTTTAATATTTTGTTTTTCCCAACTGATCAAAATTTTATCGATATATTTCAAGTTATATACTTGATTTAACACAGCCTCTTTTAGTGCTAATAAAATCAATTCAGGCGAATAATTATCTAAGTTTAACCATGAATCAATGGTTTGAAGCTCAATCGGCGACAATGGCCTTCCAAATTCAACTTCAATATCTTGATAAACATTTTCCTTTGTAACCTTTTTAGCTGTTGTGACCTTTTGGACAACTTCTTTTTCTTCAAACATAGTTAATCTATCATAAAGTAGACTAAAGTCATATTTATCGTATTTTCTACCTGCTGCATCTGTAGCCGGAACTAATTGTAAAATCTTTTTTTCAAGTAACCCCCTTAAAAGATTTCCTAACCGACTATCATCTAACTTCATATTACGCGATATCTCATTTAGATCGATCGCTTTTCCCTGTTGAGTTTTACTCATAATTTGTAATAAAAGTATGAATTCAACTTCATTCATCCCTAAATTGCGGTAATTTTCAAGCAATAGATTAGACAAGGTCATGTGACCAGCTGCTAAATATCGTTGTAAAATCTCATCCATATTTTTTCACCCTCTTAATAAAAAACAGGACATAACAAAAGGTCATGTCCTGTTTACCCATTATTGCTTATGGGTAAATACGGTTCAATAAACGTGGGAATGGAATAGCTTCACGAATATGGTCTTCACCAGTGATCCAAGTAACGGCCCGTTCCAAACCAAGTCCAAAGCCAGAATGTGGCACACTACCATAGCGGCGTAAGTCAAGATACCATTCATAGTCATCTTTGTTAAGTCCAGCTTTAGTAATTTGTTCTGCCAAATATTCTGAATCGGTAGCACGTTCTGAACCACCAATAATTTCGCCATAACCTTCAGGTGCCAAAAGATCCGCACAAACAACTAAATCTTCACGAGTTGGATGTGGTTTCATATAAAATGGCTTGATGGCCTTTGGATAGTTCAAAACAAAAACTGGTTTACTGAAGTGTTCTGCTAAATAAGTTTCCTCAGGTGAACCAAAGTCTTCGCCCCACTTAACATCAGGGAATTTACCTGATTCTTGTAAAAGTTTGATTGCATCATCGTAAGAGATCCGTGGATAAGGTAGTTCAGTATAACGTTTAAGAACTTCTTTATCGCGACCCAAAATATCTAATTCGTAGTCACAATTTTCCAAGACTTTTTGAACTAAATAAGCAATATAACGTTCTTGGATCTCTAAACTTTGTTCTTGATGCATAAATGCCATTTCTGGTTCGATCATCCAAAATTCGATCAAGTGACGTCTTGTTTTGGATTTTTCAGCTCTAAAAGTTGGTCCAAAAGTAAATACTTTACCGTAAGCCATCGCACCTGCTTCAGCATATAATTGTCCTGATTGGGAAAGATAGGCATCTTTATCAAAGTATTCAGTGTGGAATAATTCTGTTGTTCCTTCAGGTGCACTACCTGTAAGGATCGGTGCATCTAACTTGATGAAGCCTTCTTTGTTGAAAAATTCATAAGTTGCACGGATCATTTCATTTCTAATTTGCATGATTGCAAATTGGCGTTTTGAACGAAGCCATAAATGACGATGATCCATCAAAAAGTCTGTCCCATGTTCTTTAGGAGTGATTGGGTAATCTTCACTTTGGCCTACCAGTTCAATATCTTCAATTTCGATTTCATAGCCAAATGGTGAACGCTTATCTTCATGGATCGTTCCTGTGACATACATACTTGCTTCTTGTTTTACTTCTTTTGCAAGTTTGAAAACATCTTCAGAAACATTATTTTTAACGACTACTCCTTGAAAATAAGCTGTACCGTCGCGCAATTGTAAAAAGGCAATTTTACCACTAGAGCGCTTATTTGTTAACCAAACTCCGATTCTTACTTTTTGGTCAACGTAATCTTTAGCGTTAATAATACTGATAGTTTCCACTAAAAAAATACCTCCTAATTTATTTACTATGTTTTTCAACAAATCTCTTCAAGCGTACCATTGCTTCACGAAGATCACTCAAAGAAGCAGCATAGCTCAACCGAATATATCCTGGCATCCCAAAGGCTTCCCCTGGAACAACTGCTACATATTCTTCTTCCAAAAGTGCATCAGCAAAACTGGTCGTATCAGCAAAGCCAGTTTTAGCTAATGCTTGTCTAATATCTGGGAAGAGATAAAAAGCACCTTCTGGTTTTGTATGTAAGGTAAAACCAGGAATTTCATTTAACAAGGGATAAATTTCATTCAGGCGTTGTTCGTAAGCCTGACGCATTTCTTCCACACAACTTTGATCTGAATTTAAAGCGGCTAAAGCGGCATATTGACTGACAGCTGCTAAATTGCCCGTAGCATGGCCGACCACGGCACTTAATTTGGCAATTAATTCTTTATTCGCTAAGACATAACCGACTCTCCAGCCAGTCATAGAATACGTCTTTGAAAATCCGTTGACAAGTATCGTTTGTTTCCTGATCTTCTCTGAAAGTTCGAACAAAGAAACAAAGCTGTTTCCATTATAAACTAACTTATTATACATGTCATCAGCAATTAGCCAGATATTATTTTCAACTGCCCAATTTCCGATTGCTTCTAATTCTTGACGACTGTAGATAGCTCCTGAAGGATTTTGTGGTGAATTAATAATGACTGCACGCGTCTTAGCAGTTCGTTTTGCCTCTAATTCTGCTACATTGACCTTTAACTGACCTTCTTTAGGCGAAACAAAAACAGGTTTTGCCCCGGCTAGTTTTACTTGTTCACTGTAACTTACCCAATAAGGCAATGGGATCAAGATTTCATCATCAAGATCAAAAATTGCTTGAGCGATTGCAAATAGAGCAAATTTCCCCCCTACAGTTACAGCCACATTATCAAACGTATAATTCGTCTTATACTGTTCATTTGTTACTTTTGCAATTGCTTCGCGTAATTCTTTGATCCCTAAAGCAGGCGTATAAAAATCTGAATTTCCGGCTTCAATTGCTGCAATTGCAGCCTGTTTGATATGTTTTGGTGTATTGAAATTTGGTTCGCCAGCAGTCAAATTTTTGACATCTAACCCTTTTTTCTGCAAACTCTTAGCTTTAGCAGATAACGCCAAAGTAACTGATGGTGATACTTGTTGCACACGGTTTGAAAATTTCATTTTGCCTAACTCCCCTTATATTAAATATTTTGAATTGTTTTAATGACCTTACCATCCTTAAAATTAAGCAGATCATAACACAAATTACCATATTCATTTGTATAACTTACTTCCCAAACGGGTTTATTCTTATACATCCCTAAAGCAACATGTGTAATTTTTTTGACTTTGCTAGAATTTTTAGTGAGCGCTTTTGCCTTAGCTTCGCTGATTCCTTCACTTTGTTGGTAAATATTGATCTTTTTACCATTTTGTGCGATCACAGCATAGATTTTTTGGTTCTTTTTATTGGTACCTGCCACAGTATAGTAAGTTTTATCACGATTATAGTAATAAAACTTATCTTCTGTTTTTAAATTCGCATATTTTTCGGCCAATTGGACCGCTTGTGTGCGTGCACTTCGTATCGGCGAAGTTGCTAGAACATACAGACCAACGATCAAAGCACAGATTCCTAGGATCGTTAAAGTTATGATACGGCGTTTAGGTCTATTTTTCTTTCTTGTCGTTCGTCTCATTCAATTTCTTCCTTCATAAAAATTTGCAATTTGCAGATTTTTTAGCCCGCTTACGATACTAAAAATTTACAAGAGCTCAACCTAGTTCATTATACCAAGTGGTTCTCTTAATTTAAAAGTTTTCTTCTGTATTCTTTAAAAAATCAGCAATTTTACTTGGTAATTGAGTACTTTTCACTTGGTGAAGCGTTAATTCTGGGGGAAAAATTTGCATAAATTCTTGACCATAACGTTTGGTCAAAATACGTGAATCTAGTAATACAAAAACACCACGATCGGCCGGTGTACGAATCAAGCGACCAAAACCTTGCTTTAAACGTAAGACCGCTTCAGGCAATGCCAAAGTAGAAAATGGATTTTTCCCTGCTTGACGAACCCGCTCGTAACGTACTTGATTAAACAAGGTTGTCGGTGCTTGAAACGGCAACCGAACGATGATCAGCAATTCCAGTAGCTTATCAGGCAGGTCAATGCCTTCAAAAAAAGTTCCGGTTGCTAATAGAATCGTTTGTTGTGCCTGATTTAACACGAAACGTTTCTTTAGTTTTTCCGGAGTTCCATTAACTCCTTGGGCCAAGACTTCTCGTTCTTTAGTTAGCCCTAGATTTGCCAATTTCTCATACACCTGTTCCAATTCATCCAGTGAATTAAACAAAATCATTGTCTGACAAGGATTTTGCGAGGTCATTTGATAAATTGTTTGAGCTAAATAATTTAGATAACTCTCATTATCTGCTTGACCAACATTGGGGGCGTCTTTGGCGATCATGGCTAAAACTTGTCGCTCATAATCAAACGTACTTTTAAAACTCAACAAACGCGTTGTCACTGGTAAATCTAATTGATGTAAGGTATATTCGCGCGTTTTTTTAGTAAACAGACCAGCCCCCAAAAATAGCACGTGTTCAAAGCGTGAATAAACTTGTTGCTTTAAGAATTCACCACCGTCTAAATAACTAAAATGCAAGCGTAAATGAGCCGTTTCCTGAGATGCCATACTGATCCAAATCAGCTGTTTAGTAGTATTTTTCTCTAAATCGTCTAAATTTAATTTTGACCAAGCTTCAAATTGGCTGATCAACTGTTCAGATAATTTGAAAAAGTCAAGTAAGTACATTACTGCAGTTTGGTCAATTTTTTGCGAATCCGCAGCCTTAAAAAATTTCTTTTGCAAAGCTGAAACTTCACTTAAAAATCCAGTATATGCTTTGGCTAACTTCGTGATCAGCCCCATATTTTCTTTTAAAAAGCCCATAAATTTCTTTTCACTTATTGCCTGTTCTGTGATTCCATTAGCACGTAACCTTAAGAACCGTCGCATAAGATTTGCTCGTAAAGTCCACATGTCATGGTCTAATACTTGAAGGTGCTTTTGCAAAACATGGTATTGCTTTTTGGTTGTAAATTTTTGTTCGATCAGCTGTTCAAAAGAAAACGATATTTTAGATTCTAATTTGACTAATAACGTATCGCACAAAATTTTGATCGCATCAAAATCAAAGACTTGTTGAACATTGTGCATTACTGCTGCCGGTAGATTTTGCGCCTCATCAATGATCAATTCTAGATCATTTCCGGTAAAATATTCAGTATGTGTCAGTAAATAAGCATGATTAGTGATCATAAATGACGCATTTTTTTTAGCAACTTCTTTTAAACGTAAGTAATCCACCCCATAAAATGGACTGGCAGCATCTAACCCCATTACTCCTGTATGAGCAATATTTTCAAATAAGGGGTCTTGTTTTCTAGTCAAACGTAACTCATCTAGGTCACCTGTTTTTGTTTGGAGTAACCAAACGACTAGACGCATCTGTAATAGCCGCGAATTTTTGTTATATGGTTGCTTTAAAGAACGCCAAAATTTATCTAAGTCGATATAATGCTCATTTCCTTTCAAAACGATCACATCTAACTCAAATGGCAAAATATTTTTTAAAGTTACCTGAATTTCTTCGGCTAATTGACTTTGTAGTGCTGTTGTCGCTGTACTGATCACGATCCTACGCTCATTTGTGGAAGCATACGCAGCCGGTAAAACATATCCCAGTGTTTTTCCCATTCCTGTAGGCGCTTCGATCAATAACTTAGTTTCTGTCTTTGAGCTTAAAAACTTAGCGATCGTTTCCATCATTTTGACTTGTTCTTTACGCCATTCGATTATGCCCGAAAAAAGATCAGTCTGTTCTTTTTTCTCAGTGGGAAAGTGCAATGCTTCGCCGTGTTTTGTCGCAAATTGTGGGCGACGGATCACTAAATTCTCCACTCTCATCAAATCTCGTGGTAACGGTTCAGCTTTTTTTCGCTTAGCTTCATAAGCATCTTTGAAACATTCAGCCGTATCATATAGTAAAGCATCACTTAAGCTACATAATGTTTGTAACACACTTGCAGGGAGCAATTCTAAACGTTTTTGCAACAATAAAAATAACTGTGCTGTAACATACGTATCACTGTCTGCTTGATGTGGTCTTTCGTGTTTGATCCCTAAATAATTTCCCAGATCAACTAAACGATATGAGGGCTGTGTTGGTAACAATATCTGTGCTAATTGGACAGTATCGACCCCTTTTAGCTCTAAAGCTGGATAACCGGCCCGCTCAAATTCAGCATTTAAAAAGCGATAGTCTTGCATAATGTTATGCGCTACAAAAACCGTATCTTGCAATAAAGCATAAATCGTATCGGCAACATCAATAAATAAAGGCGCCTTGCTGACATCACTATTTTTAATACCCGTCAAACGTTGAACTTCAGGTGGGATCGGCATTTGTGGATTGATCAAAGTGTTAAAAGTATCCGTTATTTTTCCTTTTTCAATAAACGTGCAGCTAAATTGAATGATCCGTCCAGTTCCATCAAGTGCTGGCGACGTCATTTCTAGATCCACGACCGCATAAGTTTTTGACTTATCCATTTTAAAATCACCGACTTTAATTAATCTTCTGTCACCCATTCTATCACACTCTAAATGTTAGGTGACACAATTACTAAATTTTTCAATTACTGCCTAATATTAATAAAAGTATGGTTGAGCCTGCCCCACTTAACGAGTATAATTTACAATGATTGCGTAATACGGTACACTAATTATCTTGTATGCCGTTTAGATATGGTATAATTATATAAATTATTGATTTCAACTCTAATCGATTTATGATTTGAAATAACGAAAAATCGGGTGTTGATCACACCGAGAATTTAATAAATAAAATCGTTTGATTTAGAAAGGGTGCTCTCCTTTGATCAGCACACAAAAAAAGACGGGTATTGGTAATAGTCACGCTAAGATCATTTTGATCGGTGAACATGCAGTTGTTTATCAACAGCCAGCGATTGCGTTACCACTAAAAACCTTACAAACTAAAGCTAAAATTACCTTGCGGCCAGATGAACAACAAATCCTTGTAAGTCAATACTATACTGGCCCCTTAAATTCAGTCCCTCATTTCATGCGAGGAATCAGTCATTTAGTATCATATATTTTAAAAGATAAGACTTCTTTTGGCTTTACTTTAGAAGTTGTAAGTGACCTACCGATTGAACGCGGAATGGGGTCTTCAGCATCGGTAGCAATTGCGATCATTCGTGCGCTTTATGATCTTTTGGGACTTCCACTAGATCAAGCCACACTGCTTTCTTTAGCTAATGTGGCTGAAAAAGATACTCATAAAAATCCAAGTGGGCTTGATGCCGCAACGACTGCTTCTGACACTCCGATCTGGATGATTCGTGATGAAATGATCGATACGATTCCGATCAACTTGTCTGCTTATTTAGTCATTTGTGATAGTGGCATTAAGGGACAGACATCAGAAGCCATTGCTGAAGTTAAACGCCGACTAGAACTATTTCCGACTAAGACAAGTTCATTGATCACTTCGCTTGGTGAACTTAGTTACCGAGCACGAAAGCAACTTGCAGGTAACGATGTTGTCGGTTTAGGACAAACACTTGATGCAGCCCAAGAAAAATTAGCTCAATTAGGTGTTAGTGATCCCAAGGTCGATACCTTGATCAAACTTGCTAAAAAAAGTGGTGCACTTGGCGCTAAACTAACTGGCGGTGGTCGTGGTGGCTGTTTTATTTGTTTAGCAAAAACAAAAAATGCTGCGCGTAAACTAGCTAGCTTGATGTGCCAAAATGGCGCTATTTCTTCGTGGATCGAACCACTAAACGAAAATGGCGCTTAATTTTTAATCTAATATTAGTCTGAAAGTAAAAATGTGAAGCTAATATCTTTACCTGTAGTTTTTTGAATGTGATAGTTAAACATACACTTTAAGTGTTTTATCTACATTAAAAGAAAGGACGGGCTATATTTCTTTCGCAATTATATCTTCAATTATGATTGTTCACATTTATATAGCAAAAATCCCCTCATGCAAACACCAAAGGTCACGGCTCGTGCACATACTAATATTGCACTAGTTAAATACTGGGGAAAAAAAGATGAACAATTGATCATCCCCCAAAATGGTTCTTTATCCTTAACGCTTGATCATTTCTACACTGACACTACTGTTTGTTTAGATGACAACGCAACACAAGATACTTTTATCTTAAATGGGATAAAGATGGATCCTACTAAAGTCACAAAATTTATGGATCTAATTAGACAACAAGCAAACGTGTCAACTCCAGCTATCATAGAATCGGTCAACCATGTTCCTACTATGGCTGGCCTTGCTTCTTCTGCTTCAGCGTATGCGGCCCTTGCACTTGCTGGCAGTAAAGCATACCGTTTAGAGCTGTCGCCTAAAGATCTTTCGCGTTTAGCGCGTCGTGGCTCTGGTTCTGCTTGCCGTTCGATCTATGGTGGTTTTGTTGAATGGAAAAAAGGATACGATGATGCTTCTTCTTATGCCGTACCTTTCATTGAAAATCCAACTTGGGATATTAAAATGATCGCGATCGTGGTTAATGGGGCACAAAAAAAAGTGGCCTCTCGTGCTGGCATGCAAACAGTCGTGAACACTTCTCCTTACTATCCAGCTTGGATCAAGCAAGCTGAACTTGATTTGGAAAATATCAAACAAGCGATTTTAGCAAAAGATTTTACTAAAATGGGCCAAATTGCCGAATCCAGTGCAATGCGTATGCATGCCTTAAATCTCAGTGCAACGCCACACTTCAACTACATCGAAGCTCAAAGTTTAGTGGCAATCACACAAGTCGAGGAATTACGTGCACATGGCATCGAATGCTACTATACAATGGATGCTGGTCCAAACGTAAAAGTCATCTGCCAAGGTAAAGATCTACAAGCGATCTTAGCAAAACTAAAACAACATTTTGCTGATGAGCAACTACTAGTTTCAGCTGCTGGTCCTGGCGCAAAAATCATTACATCTTAAAATCCGTGAAAGGAATTGATCTCTTGCTTACCGTAAAAGCTCCCGGAAAATTATATATTGCCGGTGAATATGCTGTTGTCGAACCAGGTCAACCTGCTATTTTGATTGCAGTTGACCAATTTGTTTATGCTACTGTTGAAAAATCGACTCAAGGCTGTTTTTCTTCAAAACAACTTACAAATAAAAAATTATTCTGGGCTCACCAAGCTGAGCAACTGATCCCAGCTAAACAAGACCACGACTTTGACTACGTTGTAACAGCTGCCAAGATCACCGAACATTATGCCCACGAGCAAGGTAAAGAACTTACTACATATACCTTAAAATTAGATAGTGATCTCGATAGTCCTGAAGGAAAAAAATATGGTCTTGGTTCTTCGGCCGCGGTAACAGTAGCTGTCGTAAAAGCCTTAAACGCTTTTTATGACCTAAAGTTGGATTCACTAGAGATTTTCAAGCTTGCTGCCATTGCTCATTACACCGTTCAAAAAAATGGTTCGCTGGGCGATATTGCTGCAAGTAGTTTTGGTGGTTGGATCGCATACCATTCTTGTGACCGTAACTGGCTAATGGAGCAGGTTAAAACACATTCGATCTCCGAATTATTGGCGTTACCATGGCCTAAATTAAAAATTGAAAGTTTAACGCCTCCAAGTGACCTGCGCTTGCTGATCGGTTGGACTGGTTCCCCTGCTTCTACTTCTAAACTCGTTAATGAAGTATCGCTCTCAAAAGATGAACGTAAACAAAGATATAGCGATTTTTTAGCTGGTAGTAAAGCATGTTTGACCAAGATGATCACTGCGTTTAAAGAACATGACTTAGTAGCAATCCAAACACAAATCAAACGTGATCGTCAACTACTTAAAACCTTAGAACAAATAACTCAAGTTGTGATCGAAACCGATACTTTACGTGCTTTGATCGAACTTTCTTTTGAGTTTGGTGCCCAAGCAAAAACTTCAGGTGCTGGTGGTGGTGATTGTGGCATTGCAATCTTAGATCAAGCACTGCCATCTAAAGAACTGCTTTTGGCCTGGCAAGAACATGGCATCACTCCTTTAGATATCTGTGTTTATAATCCGCAAAAAGGTGGTTAATTTATGGATGCTCATGCACACCGAAAAGACGAACATGTCTTTATCGCTGAAAAATTCTATCAAGAAAATAGTACTAATGGTTTAGAAAAAATCAAACTCGTTCCGGCAACAATTCCTGAACTTAGTCTTGATGAGATTGATCTTTCCAGTCAACTAGCTGGAAAAAATATCGCTGTGCCTTTCTTTATCAATGCTATGACAGGTGGTAGCCCTCAAACTGATAAAATAAATCAAAAATTAGCTACTGTAGCTGCTAAAACAGGACTTGCTTTAGCAACAGGCTCGCAAAGTGTTGCTTTAAAATCAGAGACCTATGCTACGGGCTTTAGAAAATTACGTTCATTTGCGCCAAAAAATCTGTTGATCGGAAATCTAGGTGCTGATCATCCCCTAGAAAATTGTCAAAAAGCAATCGAAATGTTTGCCGCAGATGCTCTCGAGATCCACCTAAATGTCGCACAAGAACTAGTAATGCCTGAAGGTGATCGTTCTTTTTATTGGCTTGATAATTTAAAAAATTTGAATCAAAATTTAAGGACCCCTTTGATCATAAAAGAAGTTGGTGGTGGGATCTCACCACTTATCCTTCCTAAATTAGCGGAAATAGGTATCAAATACGTTGACCTATCTGGCAAAGGTGGAACTAACTTTATTGCAATCGAAAATGAACGGCGAAAAGCCAAAGAATATGATTTCTTAACATATTTTGGCTTAACTACCGCTGAAACTTTGATCTTAGCTAGGCCGTTTAGTAACGATTTTTCCTTTACGGCTTCTGGTGGAATCAAAACAGCCCTTGAAATTATCAAGTGTCTTGTTTTAGGTGCTGATAATGTTGGAATATCCGGCCACTTTTTACATCTTCTTTTACATGAAGGCGAAGAAGCTTTGATCGCCCATATTGAAGCTTTAAAAGAACAGCTAGCAGCAATTATGTTACTTTTAGGTTGTAAAAATGTTACCGAATTAAAGCAAGCACCCTATTTACTTACCCCAGACCTATTAAGTTATGCTCAACAAGCAGCTACAAATTTTAATCGTCACAGTTAAAACTCTTCTAAAAAAGGAGAGTTTTTTTTACTTTTATTTCCCTTAAAAAAGTCATATAATGTCACTAACTTAAACTAGAAGGTGATTTTTTGACAGTAAAAACACATTTTTATGAAACATTTAATCCTAAAGATTATGATCTCTATTTAGATATCGACCGCCAAAAAAAGACGATCAACGGTGTTACTAAAATTGTTGGTGAAGCACTTGAAACAACGATTTTACTTCATCAAAAAGATTTAACGATCACTAAAGTTACGCTTAATGATACACCGGTTACTTTTAGCGTTGATAACACTAAAGATGCCTTGATCATTAGTAATGTCACTCCTGGTAAAATCACGCTTGAGATTACATATAGTGCCCCTTTAACTGATACAATGATGGGAATCTATCCTTCTTATTATCAAGTTGATGGTCAAACAAAGCAGTTAGTCGGGACACAATTTGAAACCTCTGCTGCACGCCAAGCCTTTGTTTGTGTCGATGAACCAGAAGCAAAAGCTACCTTTAAATTGGCACTTAAATTTGATGAACAGCCCGGTGAAATTGCTTTGAGCAATATGCCTGAAGAAAAGGTCAGTGAAGGTGTGCACTACTTTGAACGAACAGTTAAGATGTCGACTTATTTAGTTGCCTTTGTCTTTGGTGAACTTCAAGGAAAATATACTACGACTACTAGTGGTGTCAAGATTGGCGTATTTGCTACCAAAGCTCATGCTGCAACCAATTTAGCTTTTGCACTTGACATTGCTAAGCGCTCGATCGAATTTTACGAAAATTATTATCAAACACCCTACCCACTTCCCCACAGCTGGCAAGTTGCCCTACCTGATTTCTCAGCAGGTGCTATGGAAAACTGGGGCCTAGTCACCTACCGTGAAGTCTACTTGCTATTAGATCAAGACAACACCACGCTCGCCAATAAGCAACGTGTTGCTACTGTTATCGCCCATGAATTGGCGCATCAATGGTTTGGCGATCTCGTTACAATGAAATGGTGGGATGATCTCTGGTTAAATGAAAGTTTTGCTAATATGATGGAATATGTTGCGATCGACAAACTAGCACCTGAACTTGATATTTGGAAAGCATTTCAAACATCTGAAGTCCCCTTGGCTTTAAATCGTGATGCAACTGCCGGCGTGCAATCAATTTACACTCCCGTTAAAGATCCTGGTGAGATCGATGCGCTCTTTGATGGTGCTATCGTATACGCTAAAGGGGCTCGCATGTTAGTTATGGTCCGTTCTTTGATCGGTGATGATGCTTTACGCTTAGGACTTAAAAATTATTTCAAACAACATCAATACGGTAACGCCACAGGTGATGATCTTTGGTCTGCCCTGGGTAAAGCTGCCAACATTGATTTAAAAGCAATCATGGAAAGTTGGCTCACTCAACCTGGTTATCCTGTCGTAAAGGCTAAACTAGTCAATAATAAGCTTATTTTAGAACAACAACGCTTCTTCAAGAGTGAAAACGAGCACTCCGAGCAACTTTGGCAAATACCTTTGAAAAGTAATTATCCTGAGCTACCAGCTTTAATGACTACTAAAAAATTAGTTATTCCTAATTATCAAGAACTTCGGGCTAAAAATAAGCAACCACTACGTTTAAATGTCGGCAACGATGTTCACTTTATCGTTGATTACGATCAAAATTTACGTCAGAACTTATTAGCTCATTTGGCAGAGTTGGATGATATTGCTATTTTTGCATTTCTCCAAGATCTACATCTCTTAGCACAAGCACAACAGATCAGCTATGCACAAATTGTAGCGTTATTACCTGAAATTACCAATCCAACTACCTCAAATTTGATCAACACGGCGTTATTTGCCGTTGCCAACGATTTAAAACATTTTGTCACTACTGATACAAATGCAAAGAAAAATTTGGAAAAACTATATGATATGCTAAGTGCAAATCAATTAGAAAAACTCGGCTACGAAGCTAAACCAAACGATTCATTTGATCAAAAAATGTCTCGTCCAATTATTCTAGTAGCCGCTTTATATGCTAAAAATAAAGCCTTAATGTCTTCGCTACATCAACTTTTTGTTGCTTCAAATGGTTCTTGGGTCAGTTTAGCTGCCGATATTCGTAGTGTCTGCTTGAAAAATGAAATTCTTAATTTCAATACCCCAGAAACATTTGCGCATCTATGGAAAGAATACCAAACAACAACTGATGCTAGTTATAAAGCAGACCTCTTAAATGCCCTTACAAGTTCACAAGATGAGCCCCAATTAGCTCAGTTAGTTAAAGCTTTTACTGCTACTGATGTGATCAAGCCACAAGATTTACGGGCATGGTTTAGTGCGATTTTAGCCAATCCCCAAGGTCAACAATTAGCTTGGGATTGGATGCGCCAAAATTGGGATTGGTTAGAACAAACTGTTGGTGGTGATATGGAATTTCCTACTTACGTTTCCGTCGTTGCCAAAGCCTTTGATCAACCACAACGTCTCGCTGAATTTAAAGCTTTCTTTGAACCTAAAAAAGCAGATTCAGCACTAACACGAGAGATCGATATGGGACTCAACACGATCGCTAGTCGAGTTGAACTATTGACCAAACAACATACTGCAGTTAAAGAAGCACTAGCTAATTTATAAATCAACCAAAAAAGAGTTCTGAAGTTAAGAAAAACTTCAGAACTCTTTTTGATTATTAGTATATTACGACTGGTTCGTTTTGGCTCAAATTATTATAGACATTTTCGGCTTCACTTGGTTTCATATTGACACATCCTAATGAACCATCATCAAGGTATGCTGTACTTGACCAATTTGTCCGCCAATCAGCATCATGGAACCCACAACCATCAAGCGTAAATGGAGCCCAGTACTTAACTGCACTAGCATAAGACGAACCATCTGCTTTTGAACCTGTAAGTGTCGTGTTTGTTTGAAGATACATGATGTAGTAAACACCAGTTGGCGTATCGTTATTCGTACTGTGTTTTCCTGTCACGACATCGATCGAAGCAACCAGTTGACCATTCTTGTAAGCCCACAAATGTTGCTTTTGAATCGAAACTTCAACATAAGTTGTCCCGATCCCATTATTAGTTGTGACATCATATCCGATACCACCCGTGTTGTAACCTTCACCGTAAACATCGCTTTTAGCGTCTACTGAAGTTTTATTGTTGAGTAATGCATTAGTCAAAGTCTTTTCAGCTTTTGTTGTGCTAATTGCCCAACCGTAAGTTCCACCTTGAACTTGGATCTCATTTCCTTCAGTTGTCTTAAAAGTAAAGCTCTTGTTTAGAGTCGATTGACTTTGATTTATTTCAGCAATTTTATTTTTAAG
Organism: Ligilactobacillus apodemi DSM 16634 = JCM 16172; assembly: GCF_001434405.1. Lineage (GTDB taxonomy): Bacteria > Bacillota > Bacilli > Lactobacillales > Lactobacillaceae > Ligilactobacillus > Ligilactobacillus apodemi. The sequence goes on from NZ_AZFT01000053.1 coordinate 614,471, forward strand.
TGCTGTTGTATCAAGTTCATACTTCCCATTTTGATAACGAGCGGAAGTGACTAAATCACTAGCACTGAGCTCATATTTAGTTGTTTGCACAGTGTAAGTGAGCTTGCGTTTAGCTAATTCCTTTAATTTAGTCACTTCGGTCTTAACTTCAGTGCTATCTGCGCTAACTGGCTGAATATACTTGGCCTTTAGATAGATTTTTTCTTGCCCTTCTTGTTTAGCAAGTTGTTTTAACAAGACACTGACATCGTATTGATCACCTTTTTTAGCGCTAACGACACTTACTTTACCATTTTTCAAAATAGCATATGCATCAACTGCAGCTGTTCTAGTCTTATTTGCTTCAGTCAAAACATTTTTAACATTAGTCGCTAAAGATGCCGTACTCTTGCCATTTGACGTAGTTGGAGTGATCGTAAAGCTTTGTTTCTTAGAACTAGGAAAAATAGTTGCTTGCTTCTTTAGTGCAGCTTCGAATTTAGAAATATCTTTGCTAGTAAACTCGGAATCTGCCGGTTGCGAAGTATAGATCAACTTATTATCTAAATACACCTTCTTAGTAACTTTAAGTGCAGCTAGTTTTTCTTCCGCTTCCTTTGCCGTTAAACCACCAACGTTGACTCCGTTGATTTGTACATTTTTGTTAAAGTGGGTTTGTTGCTGATAGATGAAATAACCTCCACAAATCAATGCAAGCATTGCTATCACAGCACAAATCGCAAATCTGGACTTATATTTCATATCGCACCTCGATAAAAGAATTATATTACAATTAGATTACAACATTTTCAAAATAAATACAACACTTTTTAAATTTTGCACAAGTTGATTACTTTAAAATGCATTGATGTTTATTTTGGGATTGACCATTGTTTGTCCGAAAAAATCCTTTTGATCAATACTAACTTTTAATCAGTTATTATAACATATGTTATAATTTATCGTGTTGATTTAATTGTGAAGGGACAAAATTTATGGAAACAAATAGTCTTTTAGTTTTTAATCGCAGTATTGGTAAAAAGAAACGAACGATGGGGCAAAAAGAAACCGTCTGCCCCTTTTGCGATGTTGATAATCTGATCAATATTTATGATCAAAAAGATGACATGATCTTTTTAAAAAATAAATACCCGACCCTTGAAAAAACCGACCAATTCGTTTTAATTGAATCGGCTAAACACGATGGTAATATTTCTAATTATGCTCCGGCTGAATGGCGAAAAATTTTGGCATACGCGATCGAAAAATGGAAAATATTTTATAATGATCCCAAATACCAAAGCGTCTTATTATACAAAAACTTTGGCAAACTTTCTGGTGGCTCACTTTCACATCCTCATATGCAGATCGTGGCCTTACTAGAAGCAGATGGATATCGCGAAATAAATCCTGCATATTTTACTGGAAAAACCATTCAGGCAAAAAATGGTGCCTTTATCAACATCTCTGACCATCCAATCATGGGCTTTTTAGAGTTTAACATTTGTTTTGATGAACAAAGCATCACTCAAGCCGCTGATTATATCAAACAAGTAGTCTCTTTTGTATTAAAAGACTTTAACGACGGTCGCTGTGAGGCTTATAATCTCTTCTTTTACAAATTAGCCGATAAACTTTACTGTAAGGTAACTCCTCGTTTTATCGTCTCGCCTTACTTTGTCGGCTATTTTATCAGTCAAAAATTCGATGATGCTTTCACCGCTGATGTGATCAAAACACTCAAAGAAAATTATCTTGATAAATAAAAAAAGTGCTAAGCTAGTGAAAACCACTAACTTGGCACTTTTTATTGGAATCTCAAAATCTCAAGCCTTTTGGGAAGAAGTTTTTAACTGTCCCATTAACTAGTTTTCCAAATGCAAATGGTTTATTGTCACAAATCAATAAATACCATCCATTTTTCTTCTTTTCGGCTATTGAGACAGTATTGCCAGTTACATACTGTTCCCATTGAGATCGAGTTAAGTTCAATGTAGCTTTGACCTCCGCTGGTTTTAAAGCTAAAGCTAACGTATAGCTAGGTTCAAAACGTTTCTTCTTAAAGACTCCCAATAATAGCCCAGGACGCATAAATTTCAATTTTGAAATATCCGGTCCATTTTTAGGATAATAATACAAATGATCCCCATAGCATCGAAGTTCACTGACTTTAAACGGTGACTCGACTAAGAAATTATCTGCAAACTCACGCCACAAGTTTATTTGTTCAGTTGATAAACTTGCTTGACGCTTTTTCTTTTTATTTTTTACTTTCTTTACTTGTGCTGGTCGAGTATCGCTTAACTTAGCAATAAAATGCCCTTCACCTTTAAAATGATGAGGCATTAAACGTACCGTACCACTTAATGAAGCCTCTCCATTTGCCCAAGCAGGGACTCCTTGATCCATTCCTTGATGATGCTTCAAAGGCACGATTTCTAAATAAGGATATTCAGCCAACAACCACGCAATGATTTGTTCATCTTCTTCTGGTGCAAACGTACACGTTGAATAGACCAACTCACCACCGACACGCAACATTTTTAAAGCCTCTACTAGGATCTCACGCTGACGTTTAGCACATTGCACGGGATAGTCTCTGTGCCAATAAGTCATCGCGTGTGGATCTTTTCGAAACATCCCTTCACCTGAACATGGCGCATCAACTACGATCTTATCAAAATATTGCTCAAAGTTTTGAGCCAAAGTTGCGGGATCTTCGTTCAAGACTAAAACATTTCTAGCCCCTGTACGTTCAATATTTTCCGCTAAGATCGTAGCTCGTTTGCGGTTGATCTCATTTGAAACTAAGATTCCTTGATTAGCCATTTTTTCAGCTAACTGGGTCGATTTCCCCCCCGGTGCAGCACACAAGTCCAAGATCTTTTCGCCTGGCTTAGCTTCAACAACTTCGCCAACATACATTGCACTTAAATCTTGACTATAGATATAACCTGCTTGATGCTCTAAAGTTCGGCCACTAACTTCACCGACATACCCAGTCTCCACATATTCAACTGGATCTGCCAATGAATTTGTGACATTTTTATAGTCTTCTTTCAAGGGATTTAACCGAAAACCTTTTTGGACTTTACCATCAAAGCTCGCAAAAAATGCTTCGGCTTCATCGCCTAAAAGTTCTTGATACTTTTCTTTAAAATCTACTGGTAAATTCACATTAAAACCTCTAAACTACTCTTTTCTCAGCCTTAAACTGATCAAAAGATAAAATAATATAATACTTCCTACATATAGACTGCCCATAAAGGCTAATAAATAGGTATAACTTGTCAATTGGAAGATAAACATCCCTAGCATTGAACCTAAGATCATTCCTAAGCCAACCCAAATCGAATAGGTGCGCCATTCTTCGAAAATAAATTTAGCTTTATTGGTTTGTAAGAAAACAGCTTCAATGTAGCGTCTCTTAGCGGAAACAAGCCACACAGCCATTTGAGCTAAGATTCCGACCGCAGCAACCAACAAACCAGCCAATTGGGTCCAGTGTGAGTTGATCCACGATTTATTAGAGATAATGAAATCTTTCTTGACCAAATTGATTGCTGTCGCTAAACCGAGCTTCTTCTTTAAAGTGCTAGCACTTACAGGCGAAGTCATATCAATCACGATCTTAAAATTATTTGTTTGTAACTTAGCCAAAGTTTTAACTGACGCTGCAATAAAAATTTGACTATCTAAATCAGAGGTATAACTATCCCCCATTACACCGATCACCGGTACATAAGAGCCATTGATCTTTAAATACGATTGATCTTTTGGTATATAAAGCTTATTTTTATATTTTTTACCAACAATCGCTAACGGAACATCAGATTCAAAATCTGAACTGGCAAAAAAGTGCCCCGAAAGTAACGGTGGGGTCGTATAATCTCCTTTACCGTAGAAATAAGTTATCTTATCTTTTTTATCTTGGTAATGAATTTGAATATCAGTTAAACTACTTTCTTTAACTTTTTTATTAAAATCAGCTAAAGAGGTATTTTCTTTTAGCGTCACCACATACGCATCAAATGATAAGTTATTATTGTTTAATTGCATGATAAGATCACGTTCTTGGATCTTAAAAAATAAGTAAACACAAAAAAACGAAATCAAGATGACATAAAAAACAACTGCTATCTTTCTTTTAAACACTGAAATGCCTCCAATTAATGAATTCCTAAAGCCATTTTAGCGTAACTTGTCATTCGATCAACTGACCAAGCTGGTTCCCAAATAAATTCGACTTCAACTTTTTTTACTTCAGCAATATTTTTTAGCGAGCGTTCGACCATATCAGCTAAAACATTTGTCAGCGGGCACCCCATTGTAGTTAAAGTCATTTGAACGGTGCAAAGACCATCTTCTTTTAAATCAACAGAATAAATCAAACCTAAGTTAACAATATCGATCCCTAATTCAGGATCAATAACTGTCTCTAACGCAGCTAAAATTTCTTTTTTTATTACTTCGCTTTCACGCTTCTCCATTGTTTTCACCTAAACTATACAATATAGTTTCCTTTCTAAACTTATTTATTAGTACTGAAATATGTAGCAAATTTTTTTGCCATTTCCACGGCCGCAGCATAGCTCACTTTATGTCCTTGGCCTTCTGCTGTCGTAAACGTCACATTTTTAGCATAGTCATTTCCCTTGATACTTTCAAAAAATGCGCGATCATCAACATATGGTACCATTTCATCTGCCGTTCCATGCCAAAAGTGCATTGGTCGACCGGCAATTTTTTGTGGATTTTTAGATAAATCTAGGACTGCTAACTGAGATAGTTGCTGTTCGATCAATTCATGGGGTAATTCATCATCGCCAACTACCTGTGTGATCAATTGGCGAGCAAAGTCAACGGGACACGGTGTTCCCATCAAACTGACTCCTGCAGTGATCCAGTCATAAACAGTCATCAAAGCACAAGTCGTAATAGCCCCCATTGAAAGCCCGGTTACACCTATTTTGCCAGCTAAAATACCAGTAGTCTTTTGATATTCATCAACCAACACTGGAAATTCTTTGACAGAATTCACTACGATTTCCCAAAATTGTAGGCGATGTTTTTCAACTGAACCTACTCTGCGGTCACCATGAAATTTTGCGTCAGGCAAAACGACCCGAAGATCTCTTTTGGCAAGTTCGTAAGCTTCGGTCAGTACCTTTTCTTTACAGCCGGTCCATCCATGGTAAAAAATAACTAATGGTAAGGCTTCATTGCGTTTATCAGCTTTGATAACTTCCAAAACTGGGATATCTTTGATCTGCTTTTCAATTATTTCAATCATTTTAATTCACCCTACCAACTATTACGTAATACAACTAAACAAAACAGTTGCTACGATAGTTTACCTTTCTTAATTTATAATACTTGCACGCTGAAATGAAATGGCTAAGATAACACTAAGCCACTATAAATTATACACTATCCCTGAAAAAAACAGGTGTTAAAAATATTTCAAAATTTACCATAAAGAGAATTTGTAATTTAATAAGATATGTGATAACTTAAAGCAGATATACTACTTAATGAAGGATTGAATGGCATGGAACAAAAATTAATCACTATCGACTTAGATGGAACTACATTAAATAACGAAAGCAAAATAACTCCTAAAACAAAAGAAGTCCTAAATAAGGCAGCTAAAGCCGGACACATCGTTTCGATCGTGACTGGTCGTCCTAATCGAATTTCTGAGCACTATTATGACTTTCTTGGCTTAAAAACGCCCATGATCAATTTTAATGGTGCAGTTGGACATATTCCTCACAAAGATTGGGAAAAAGAATATGCCTTGACCTTTAATAAAGATATTGCTTTTGACATTTTAGCCGCTAAAGAAAAATTAGGGATCAAAGTAGTTGCTGCTGAAGGTAAAAATATGGCTTTAGCTGATGTTCCTAATACTGTGATCGATGACTTTTTCCCGGTAACTTTACAAGCCAATGAAGTTTTAAACCGCATAAATTTAACTGAAAATCCTTCCGCTATGACAATGTTAGTTGAACGTAACCAACTTCCAAAAACGGCTACTGCCTTGGAAAAAGAGTTTGGCGATAAAATCAATGTTGGTGTTTGGGGTGGACCTAATCCGATCCTAGAACTCTCGCCTAAAGGTGTCGATAAAGCCCATGGTGTTAAATTTTTAGCCGATACCTACAAGATCGATCGTAAAAATATTATTGCCTTTGGTGATGAACATAACGATGCTGAAATGATCGATTATGCTGGTTGGGGCGTCGTAATGCAAAATGGTACCAAGCAATTAAAAGCCTTGGCAAACGATATCACCCCACTAACTAACGAACAAGATGGCTTAGCACATTACCTAGAAGAATACTTACAATTAGCCTAATAAAAAGTCGAGATGAAAACATCTCGACTTTTTATTATTTTTCGTCGCTCTTTAATACGCCACCAACAGCATAACGATCCTTTTGCATTTCATTTAATACAACATGAACGTGTTCTGCTGGAGCGCCGGTATTTTCAACTACGGCTTTAGTTACGTCTTTGACCAAAGCTTTTAGTTGTTCTTGACTACGACCTTCGATAAGTTCAATGTGAACTAATGGCATCTAGCTCATCTCCTTTTAAAAAGATACACATCTAATTATGACAAAAATTAGCTTTAGGCGCAACGTTTCGTTTAAGTATTTTTGTCCTCATTAATATCTGTTAGAATAAGAATAACTATTAATTGAAAGGATGTCTTTTATGATGATCTATAAAGGTTTTGATTTTTCTGCATGTACTAGCATTTTAGTCGGTAAAAAAGCCATGGCAGACGGCTCTACTGTGATTGGGCGCAACGAAGATGCTAAAAGTGCCTGGCCTAAACACATGGTAGTGCATCCCCATGAAGAATTTAGCGCAGAACAAGAATTTGTTTCAAATGATAACGGCTTTAAGATGCCCTTGCCTAAAGTGCGTTTTAAATACAGCGCAACCCCTGAATGGACAAGTGAATTCGGGTTATTTGAAGAAGATGGGATCAATGAATTTGGTGTAGCAATGAGTGCTACCGAAAGTGCCTATGCCAACGAACGGGTCTTAGGAGCTGATCCTTTAGTTAAAGATGGCATCGGAGAAGAAGCTATGGTCACGGTTGTCTTACCTTACATCAAGTCAGCCAGAGAAGGGGTGAAACGCTTAGGCGAGATCGTCGAAAAATATGGTACTTGTGAGACAAATGGGGTCTTATTTTCTGATAAAGATGAAGTATGGTACCTTGAAACTGGTTCTGGCCATCATTTTGTAGCTCAACGTATCCCTGATGACCATTATGCCGTGGTCGCAAACCAACTAGCGATCCAAGAGATCGACTTTAATGATCCCGATAATTTTATGTATTCAAGTTCGATCCAAGAATTTGTGGCAGAAAATCACTTGAATCCAGATCCAACTACTTTTAATTTCCGTAATATTTTTGGCACACACGAACTGGCAGATGAGATCTACAGTACACCTCGTGTTTGGTATGGACAAAAGTACTTAACTCCAAGTGTGACACAAGATCCGATGAGTGAAGAGCTTCCCTTCATTCAAAAAGCGGATCGGTTGCTTTATTTAGATGATTTAAAATATGTTTTAGGCTCACACTTCCAAAATACGCCTTATGACCCGATCGGAACTGGTTCTCCTGAACAAAAGCATAAATTCAGACCAATTAGTTTGGCTAAAACCCAAGAATCACATCTCTTACAGATCCGACCTGATCATAAGCCTGAAGTCTCTGGGCTACACTGGTTGGCCATGGGTGTGACCGCGCAAAGTGTTTTCGTACCATTTTATGCTGGCGCGACCGATGTCCACCCTGCTTATAAAGTTGGGCAAAAAACTTATTCCAAAGATTCAGCTTATTGGGTCTATAAACTATTAGGTATTTTAGTTGACCCCCACTATGCTTTATTTGGACAAAAAGTTTCCGACCTTAAAAAAGAATTAGCAGTCAAATTCACCCAGATAATTCGGGAAACTGATACCAAGGCAAAAAATCTATCTGATGAAAAATTAGCTGAATTATTGACGACAGCTTCGATTGAAATGCAACAACTTGGGTTGACGGAAACTGAAAAAGTCATTGCTGAATTGATCACAGAATCAACCGACCTTTCGCCGTTGAATTTCAAAACCGACGCTAATCTATAATAAAAAAGACTTTAGTTTTTAGCTAAAGCCTTTTTTATTTAATCTGTATTAAGTTTACTAAAAGAGTAGACATCAATATTTTGGCCGTTGTGGCGTAAATACGAACGTAAAACTCCTTCTGGCTTAAAAGCCAAACGCTTGGCAACTCGTAAACTGTTGATATTTCTTACGTCAGCCAATAACCCTACTCGAACTAGCCCTAATTTAGTTAAGGCATATTGGACTAGCTGCTCAGCGCCAACAGTGATGATGCCTTGATGCTGATAAGGACTCGCTAACCAGTAACCAATTTCAGCAGTTTTAGCGTTTAGATCTAAGGCATGCAGATCGATCATCCCGCAAGCTGTTTTATCAACGATAATGGTCAAGGCTAGCATTTTTTGTTGTTCATTTTGTGCTTGTACATATTTAAGAAAATTTTCTTCGTCTTTGACGGTATTGGTTTCTTTTACCCATGGAAGCCACTTTTCAAGTTCAGTCCGGTCATTATCGATCGCCCAAAAAAGATCAGTGGCATATTTTTTGTCTGGATAGCACAATTCAAAATTTTTCCCCTGATAAAAGCTCATGTCGCTCACTTCCTTTTGCACCAAAGGATAGCAAAAAACGACCATCTTAGCAAGATGATCGTTAAAATTGTATGCGTTCGCTAATCCTCGGTTTGCTCTTAGAAGCCATTTTCAAAATAAGTTCCCGCTAACCTAAACATAAGCTTTTCCTGTGATTTGTATTAGTTGCCGTCTTATTAGGCTTTTTCCGTTCTTTATTTTTTACATTTTACCATTTTTCACTGTTCTTTTTAATACTTTTTTACTCTTCTATTTATATTATATTTATTTTTTGAATATTAACGTGTACACTACGCCCCTTTATCTTTTATGATATTTTTTAGAACTTAGTGCTCAAATATTTGCTTCATTCCCCCAAGCTCTGTATGTGAGCCGTTGTCGTTTATTATGCTACCTGTTTAACTCCAACATGCGGTTCATGGATCGGTCTTAATAACTTATTGATGTCTACTTTGATATTTTCTACTTCACCGATCACTTTTTCAAAATTTGATCGCATTGCTTCTTCAAAATCTTCATTTTGAATCGTATTTATCAATCTGACCATATTCTCTGCTCCCGAACGTCCCCAACTCCGTCCTTGGCGTTTCATTCGATACGAAAATGGTCTGTGCCAACTTTCGCACACACCTAATCCGCCCCTTGAGATCGATACTGAAAACTCTCTTAATCTCAACGGTTTCATGTATGACCAATTTCTGGCTAAATATTCTCGCAATAATTTTGTATATTTTCTAGTTTTGCTGTCCTTTTCTGCCTCTGCTATTGATTCCATCGTATCTAATACTCTTATCACGTCATCTTTTGAATATTTTTTACTGCTACCATCATTTTGTTTAATAGTTCTTGTGGACAAAAATACATTCTCTCACGTATTTTCCGATTGAGATGGTATCTATCTAAAAAGTGTTCATGCTGCTTACAGCCTAATGTTAATTCTTGAAAAACTTCAGGTTCATATCCAGAGCCACCATCACTATTAGACAACACGATCGTGTTGCTTAGATCATAATGATTTTGTAAATAATTCAACATTTCTTTAAACACTTTTGCTCTGGAGCTACCGGAAAACTGATGTGCATTTATACAATAGCCACGTTTTCCATTCTTTTTGACATCTATCCACTAAGTGCAATCTTAGCATATGCTTCATAGCCGAAAAATATCAATGTCGTTTTTTGGTGTCTTCTTCGTCTTATACTCTTGCAGCGAAAATTCTTAGCTAATACTACATGCAATTTTACTTGCCACCACGGCATACGCGTCAAAGACTTAGCATCCATTTCTGAAACTTCAGGAGCATTTTGACTAGTATTTGAACGGATATCTTCTAGCGACAAATTATATTTCAACAATAGTTTTTGTGCTAGCAAAAGTGCAGTCTGATCTTCTTCATCGTCTGGATTATCTTGTGCTAATTTCATAAGATCTTGGATCTTACGAGTGATTTTATCTAGTTCGTCCATTTGTTTTCCCCTCAATCTTTCTTACCGCTTCTGTTCAAACAATTGCTTTTGTTCAAATAATTGATTACCATATTCGACAGCTTTAGTATGCAACACTTCCGTGATCGCAATGATAATTGGGACAAAAAAGATATATAAGGTTGAATAAAAGCCTAGTGTTCACACTAAAGACATATACAGATAGATTCCACGTAAAAATGTTGCAAATGCCATAACTGTGTTTCCTAGGCTGAAGATGCGCAAAATCATTGCCATCTTGTTTCGATAAAAAGGCTGTTTTTGTTTTTCCATGATATATCCTCCAATGCTTATTAAACGTTACGTTTTCTTACAGTTCATAGACAAAGATTGTTACAATCCTGCGCCAGCACGCGAAGCGCTTGGGGGTGTAGCGATCTGTAGGCTATGATACGTGCAAAAGGCGTCTTAACGCCTTGCGCAAGGAGCATTAGCGACTGAAGCCAATATACTTTCTAAGCGCGGTGGGCGGAGGCGGAGCGCTCGCAATGCTTCAACCTAAAATTAGTGGTAGCAAAATGGGAGCATTTTTCACTATAACTTCAAAAAACGATAGCAAATTGCTCCCATTTTGCTACCACTTGGCCTTAAACACTTCGCAATTTTTTTCATAACAATACCTCCATAAAGTCTGTAAGATTTAAATATACAGATAATTTGAAATAAACTTTAATACAACATAAAAAGCCGAAAACAGATATTTGATGAAAAATATCGTATTTCGACTTTTTATATCCGTAAGGAGGTATTCAAGAATTAACTTTATTCAATATTACTTCTTCTTGCGGCAAACTAACTTTTGCACCATCAATAGCAATATTATAATCTAACTCTATCAACTTACCACTGGACTCCCTTTTCCAGTATCTATCAGACGAATCAACAAAATAAATCACAGGGACAGGTCTAGCATTCATTGATCTTTCAATATGTGGTTTATATTCCACGTAGAAATCCCCTGGTGGAACAATACCTATTACTATGGTTTGATGAAGTGTTTCAGTGTTAAAATCTCCATGCTCTCTTTCTGTAGATATGACAACATCATGAATTGGTTCTGAAGAATGATTGGAAATTTGAAAAATATTACTTCTAGTCTTACTACTTTTTTTATCCCACCAAATAAACACTTTATTAGCTACTTCTCTCTGCCTATCCTTTTCAGATTTTACAATCTCATTAAGCGTTATATACAATGACACTGCAACAACAATGTTTCCGACTATTGAAAAAATTGATTCTACTGTTTGTAAATTCACTCAAAATTTACTCCTTTCAAAACATAATAAAGCCCTGAGTCTAATGACTTCAGAGCTCTATTAAAAATATTATCTATATATTAAAATTCTTTTTTCTTACGACGATCAATCTCAGCTAATCCTAAGGCACTTGCGATCCCAACCATCAAAGCAGCTAACTTACCAAAAGTTTGTTCAGTCTTTTCACCCGTTTGTGGTAATTGTGCAGCCATTTGTTTCTTGATTTCTTGGCTCACACGGCGACTTTTAACATCTGTCGTCAGATAACCAGCAAACTCTCCATGCGCATTGAACACTTGTGTGCCATTTGTTGTATATCCTGGGACAACATTACCTTTACCATCTAAGATCTTATTCCCAGCTTGATAGAAGAATGTACGTTTAGCCTCTTCCTCTGCCAATTGCTTAGCTTTCTTTTCAGCTAATTCAAGTGCTTTTTCTGCCTCCTCTTTAGCAACCAATCTGTCTAAGTTTGCTTGTTTTGAATCGACTTTAGCATTTTTAGCATCTAAATTAGCTTTCGCCAAACCATAAGCTTGTTGCTTAGCTTTAACATCTGCTTTAGCACTTGCTAATTTTTGCTTAGCATTGCTCAAATTAGTTTGTGCTGTGACTAGGATCGTATCAGCGTTTTCAAGCTCAGATAATTTTTCTTGAAGTTGTTTCAAAGTAGCAACTTCCTTATCATAGTCTGCTTGAGCATCTTTCAAAGCTTGTTTTACACTATCAAGATCTGCTTTGGTCTTAGCTAAAGTATCATTTTTAGCATTCAATACATCTTGTTCTGCTTTTAATGCTTGCTGTTTATTAGACAAAACAGCCTTTGCTTTGTCTAAGTTAGCTTGTTTTACTTTGATATCTGCACTTAAGTTATCAACTGCTTTTTGCGCTTCAGCAGCTCTTGCTTGATCTTGAGATAAAATGTTTTTAGCATTATTTAAATCAGTTTGAACTCGGTTTAGGCTAGCAACTGCAAAATTGAACGTATTTTGATTCTGAGCGAGCTCTTTTTCCAAATTAGATAAATTAATTACCTTTAGAAGAAGTTAAAACGCTTTGTGCGTCGTTATTTTGCTTCTCGGCACTATCAAAAGCCACTTGTTTTGTCTGAAGATCACTTTTTTGTGAACTCTTTAACTGTGTTTGTAAAAATTCAGCATCATTTACCACTGGATATTCTGTAGTAGTATCCTTTCCTAACAACAAGCCCGCATAGTTTTCGAAATGTAATACTCCATACTTGTCAATTGAAAAGCCAAAATATTCTTTATCACTACTATTTGTCCATAGAGCCGTTAATTGGGTAGCATCCCCCAACCAGATGAGGCATCATTAAAAATCATACCTAAAATTGATCTATAAATTCCCTCTTTGACACTATCTAAATTAGATTCACCAAATGATACATATCTTCTTGCAATAGATTCAGACATAGTAGAAGCGGCAACAAATGTCTCTTTTCTTGCTTTCTCTAAAGCACTTGTATCGTGATCGAACTTATCTCAATAATTATCAGCAACAATTTGAGCATATTTGATAGATTGATCACTCACAATATTTTTAGCTGCATTTATTGACTCACGAGCTGAATTGAGCAGGCTAGCAATCCAAAGAGTTAATTCTTTTTGCTGTTCAGTTGTCAAATTAGTTGGTGTAATCTTGATTTTTTTATCAGCTTCACTATGCTTAAAGTGATTTAATGAAAATCCTTGATCTTTAAATCAATCTAATTCCTTGGCAGATTTAACACTACCATATCCATCAGGTAATACGATCGTATTGATACTATTCAACTTATCTGTGATCTCAGCAACTTTATCGTGTGCTTGATCACGTTTAGCCTTAGCTTGAGCAAAAGTAGCTTGTGTTTTATCAGCTTCTGCTTGCTTATTATCTACATCTTTTTTAACTGTATCAACAGCTATTTTATCGCTATTTAAATCATTTTCAGATTTCTGCTTATTTGTCGTAGCATTATCCAAAGCTTGTTGTTTTTGTTGAACATCGATCTGATCAACTGCAACTTTCCCTTTAGCTGCTTTCGCCGTATCAATGATTCCTTGTGCATCAGTTCCGTCTAAGGTCTTCTTAGCTTCATCTGCTTTAGCTTGATCTGTATCAACCACGTTGCTTGCTTGGTCAACAACCGACTTAGCTTGTGTTTTATCACCAGCAGTTTTGTCAGCTACTGCTTGTTTAGTTGAGACATCTTCAGTTGCTTTGCTTACAGTTTGAATATTTTCTGAAACATTTTTATTCTCATTAGATAAATCTTGCTGTGTTTTACCGACTTGGACTTGCTTCTCGTTGAGATCAGCACTATCTTTTGTAACTTGTTCTTTTGCTTTATCTAAGTTATCTTGTACTTTCTTAGCGTTCGTGCCGTCAAGTGTTTGTTGTACTTGATCTACATTTGCTTGAACTGTATCTACATCTTTTTGAACTTGGTCAACACTTGTTTGGGCTTTATCTACATCTTCCGCAGCATTTTAACAGCTATTTGCTTGGTAGAAACATCAGCCGCACTATCTACCGCTTTATTTAGAAGCATCAGCCACATTTTTTTCTTGAGTAGCGATCTCATCTTTGGCTTTCTCAATATTTTCTGGTGTTGCTTCTTCTTTCATTGAGCAACTTCATCTTCTGCCTTATGTACATCATCAGACGCTGTTTTAGCAGCATCTTTTGCACTATCTAAATCATTTTGAGCTTTATCTGCATCTGATCGAGCTTGTGTTTGTTCTTGTTTTGCTTGATCTAATTCATTTTGTGCAGTTTGCTTATCATTCGTAGGTTGTTGTTGAACAACCGCAACATTTCCGTTATCCGAGACAGTATCTGCTTGTGCACTTTGTGCGTTAGCGCCTACAGCAGCTGTCCCCATAACAGCTGATATAGCTTTGCAGCTTCACAAGACAGTTAAGAAAAAATCGAACTTGTTGCCCACGATCCAGATGCAGCTCAAAATAAAAAAATAAGATTGCTTAAAAATGAGCATTGTATCATTGAACTTTTTAAGGATACTCCTAGCTATAAACTGATCGATATTACGCTAGGAACAGATGAGCTGATCCTATAGTAAAAGACCAACATTTCAACTGTTTAGTTGAGAATGTTGGTCTTTTTAAATTAAATCACCATTTGGTAATGATTTAATGTATTCTTCCATAAATTGCCAATCAGGAACATATCCCTCTGAATTAATTATAGATCCTCCTTTATCTACAATACTATTACTAGAATTATCAATTCTAGCAGGTAATTTTAGGGTGAAGTCCTTCTTAAAATGAGAATTTAGCTCCCTACCAAAAGCCTGATATTTTATCATGCATTCATTTCTAATGATTGCAGAAATGAATAATTTAGAGTAAATAGATATATTTTCTTTAGGCGTTAAAACTGCAACATTCTGCCCTGTATAAAAATCTTTATTTTGAACATAGCACGTTCCTAAGTATGTCCCCCCTAATGCCAACGTCATTTTCCCAGACAAAAATGGCTTTTCATTATTAATAGCATCAATTTTAGCAATTACACCATTATTATTTCTATTCCTAGTAACATAATTATATATTGGACTGTCTGTAGATATATTTATTGCGTCAATTCCATTCCCCATGCACGCGTGAAATATATCATGTAGGTAAAAGGTTTTCCAATTATGTGTGTCCAATTCCCTGATATTTCTTTTATTATTTGTTTTAGGTACTTTGCATTTCAAAGATTTAATATAGCGCTCCATATAATCCCAGTCAGGAATATATCCCTGGTCAGAATACGTATTTTTACTATCGATCACTGGTGATTCCCCATTCGATAGAACTGGAAGTTTTATTCTAGAATGCTTCATACGTGAGGGTCGCCATTTTCTACCATACCCCCATCTATATCGATCATTCATAATGACAGCGGCAACAAACATTCCAGTATAAAAATTAAATTCTCCGTTTTTTCTATAAAGTGGATTTACATCGTGAGAACATGTAAATTGCTTATCCATGTAATAAGCATATCCCACCGAGCCATTATTCGTAACGCATACAGAGTGCCCAGAAAATAATTTATCTTCTAAAGGAGCATTTTTGCCATCACCTGTTTTCGATGCATATGAAATTTCATCAAGAGTATAATATTCGGTTATTCCATGGTTTTTATCAGAAGCTCCCAGAAAGGGTATGCTTCCAGTTCCACTTGCTTCTGGCTTCTTGTTATAAAACCCCTTCTTTATAACAAATATTTTATCAAACTCAAAGAATTTCCAGTTTTTCGTATTTAGTTCCATTCTAAACTGTCTCCTTTATTAGATAAGCAAGATATTCATTTATAGTTCTTTGAAAAAGATTTTCGTCCAACTTGCTGTAATCCGTATCCATGTAAGCTTCAGCAAGCCATTCATCTTCTTCCGTAACTTTATGCATAACTGATAAGCCTGGAACTTCACGTTTATTTCTATATACGTCAAGCCATGTTTGTTCTGTAGATTTCCAAAGGCTATTTCCCTTTTCATCAGTCTTTTCAACTCTCCCCAGACCTTTTCTTTTTATAAAGTTGTCTTCTTTGAAGTAACCAAAAAATGTGTCTCTATTTGATCGTGCATGTTTTTGAGATAAATCAAAAATCATGCAACATGCTACTGCAGAGGCACCAGGATAAAAAGTATCTACAGGCAAAGAAAAAACTGCGTCTAGCGTGTACGAGTCTAACATTTTCTTTTTGAAAGATTTAATCTCACTTGAATTACCAATAGCCGTCTGCATTGGTAGTAAGACAGCCATCTTTGCATTTTTTGATACATGTCTGGCTACCCATTCAACATAATGAAATCCCTTAGATGGATCCTCTTTTTTCTTACTTGACCATTTCTTTGTATATTCAGGATCACAATGTTTTTTCGTGGCGTTATACGGTGGGTTCATTAGTACAACGTTAATATCAGCCTCTTCGATCCACTGGCCTTTATTGAACATAGAATCTTGAATAACATTAGAGTTTCCATCACCATGAATAAGCATATTGGTCGAAGCCAATCCATATGCCCCTTCTTCATACTCAATACCATAAATTTGCCCTTTTTTTACATGATTTCTTTCCGTCTCTGTATCACAATCGTCCATAGCATCAGTCATAGCCCTAACTAAAAAAGAACCACTGCCACAACAAGGATCCAACACTCTAGAATTTTTATTGATTCCAACCGCTTTACTCATAAAATCACATATATGATCAGGGGTAAAAGCTTGATTCTTATCGGATTTACCAACATATTTATTAAACGTGGTAAAAAACAAATTGAGTAAGTCTTGTCCTGCTGTATTTTTGTCATTTATATATGGAACAACATTTATGTCAATATATTCTAAAATTTGAACTAGTTCACTATAAGTTAGGCTAGTTACATCTTGATTTTCCAAAACTTTATTATTTAATATAGCCAATTTCCCAGCTTTATTGATAGTTTCACTATTAGCAAGTAATCCAGAAAGAATAGTCTGTATGTTCCGAATAACTACTTTCTGTGGTGTCAATTTCCTTCCTTCTTCATCTATAGTTTCTTTAATATTTTTATACTGAAGATTGTTCTTTAAGGCCAATAAACATGTCCCGACAAATTGGCTACGTAACTTTTCGTCAATACCATCAGAATGAAGCATTTCATTAAGGTTTTTGATAGAATCAACAACTTTTATTTTATCATTGACTTTTCCAAAACAAAGATCTTCATACTCTTCAAAAGTTAGTATTTTTGTCTTATCTTTGTGCCTATGAGCTTCGTCAATAATTACTGATTGGCCATACCAAGTCCAAACTTCGTCCCCTTCTGTTTCAGCTAAAATGGCAACTATCTTTTTATTAGAGTATGCTTTTTCATACTTAACATAGTCTTGAAGTTGGGTATAGATATTATTCAAATTCCACCTAGAAAACTTATTTTTAGTTTCAACTAAAATTACTAATCTATCATTTTCAAATCTAATATCTAGATAGTTGTGTTTAGTTCCAGTTTTCCCACGTTGATAATCTTTTACATTTTTTCCAATATTAGTAAATGCTTTAGGATAACTGAACTCACCTGTCTCCAAATTTCCAATGTGATATTGGTCACCAATTTCTCTAATAATATCTAATCGTTTCATCTGACCCACCATCTTTCATTCCACAGATACAGTGTTGTTCTCTTTAATTCAACGACTAGGTATTCTTCAATACATTTTTTTCGTGCCATTATTATAATTCTCCTAATTAGCTTTTCTTAAAAACGCCAAGTAGCCCACTACCTACGTGCTATGATTCTAAAGAATCATAGCACGTAGGTAGTGGGCTGATGGAATTAGGGCAAAAAGTAGGCACTTAAATAAACTAGCTAGCGTTCGTTCGTTCGTTCGTTCGTTCGTTCGTTCGTTC
>NZ_AZFT01000053.1:632352-658256 GCF_001434405.1 Ligilactobacillus apodemi DSM 16634 = JCM 16172
CCTCTTTGTCAAGTATTTTTATTAATTGCTATATGATATATTACAACATCCACTCTCAAACTTAAAGTACTAATTAATCGATTCCTTAAATCAGCTAACAAAAAAAAGGATAAAACAGCTTAATTAGCCATTTTATCCTTCTGCTACTATTTCCAAAAACTAGCTAGCAATTTCTTGAACTTCGCAAATAATGAAGTGTCTTCCTTATGCCTCGTTTGATACATTGTTGCTGTTGTCTCTTTTTGTGGCGTTTCTTGCGTTGGTTGTTCTTTTTCGATCGTATCTGACTTTGGATAGATCGTAAATTCGGTCGCATAATTCCCGTCAGAATCAGTTACTGGCGTGATCACAACGATCGGACTCGCGTTTGTCGCATAGCTTTCTTTTGCTGTCTCTGTGTTGACAACGTAGTAAGCATGATACTTTCCGTCGATCGGCAACGTGACTTCAGTAACTACTTTTAATTGATCACTGTTGAGCTTAGATGCACGTTCAGAGAGTTCTTTTCTTAACGAATCGCCATTACGCAATTATTTTACTTTCTCAGATAGTTCCGTATCAGATTTTTGATCAGTTTCATCATTGATTGAGCTTTCTGCCTTAGAAAATCGTTTTTCTGACGTTTCTTCTGTTTTTTCGGAGCTATCTGTGATTGTTTCTTTTTTAATTTCGCTATCTTTGACATTACTTGACTTGGATTCTTTTGAGACATCGTTCCTTTTAGAACTTTCATTTGTTTGATCAACTTTATCCGTGTCTGTCACTTTTAGCATATCCTCGTCACTTATACCTAATTTTTCTTTGATGATAGAGCTCATAAGATCAGTTACATCATAAACAACGAATTTTGAGTTTGGTACACCTTTCAGATCTGATTCAGAAACACCTAATGTTTTAGAATTATCATCACTGTTGGAAGTATCTGAGTTTGCAGTAACTGTAGCCATCTTACTTCCACCTTTAGCGATAATCTTTTTGATGATCATTTTTTGTTCTTTTAATGTTTGAATCGGATCGTTTTGAGTTTCAGTACTACTATCTTTTGTTTTGTCTTCAGCTTGTGACTTATCTGTTGTCTGATCAACTTTAGCAGTTGAACTACTTCCAGATGGTTTTTCACTCATTTTTGTATTTACTTTCACACTCGAACTTTGTTCAGGCATACCTTTAGTTTTAACTTCGTCAGCTAAAACTAGGCTTGCAGTTGATAATATCGTTGTCGATAACATCAAACTTGCTACTAATTTACTATATTTCATTGCATGTATCCTAATAACTCATAGTCAAAATCTTTGGTAATCTTAACTATCGGCATCATCGGATATTGTTGCTGTTTTTCCAGATTTAGCTTTGTACGGACCACATCTACACTTGAAAACACTTTGTCTACCCGTATTATTGCAGGAATCGGCGTTAAAATATCTTTAGACTGGTAAAAAGTCCAACAAACATTGTCCTTTTCTATTTTGTTGAAATCCGGGTGTCCGCGATATATCTAAAAATCATATTTCATAGTTTCTTGGCCACCTCCCAATAAATAATACCCTTGAATGATCTTATAGCTAGATGCACTACTATCCTTCATTTATATTCCTCTCTCTTTACCACAATACATGGATTAACTTTCCTAAGATCAGTATGCAGATGATCACGCAAGAACCTATGTGCAGCCCCTGCTGTTTCAAATATCAATGGCTCATCGTGATACATCAGACAACTTTGTAGCTTAAACGAAAATATATAATACATTCGTCACCTCACCTATCTTTCCTTTGATATTACACTGCACTACCCCATCACTAAACATATATCTACACCACCCCTGAATAACCCAGGACTATCATAGATATATGTATATGGCAGTTTAGCCCTTTTATCATGACGTGTTCACCTCCAAAAATTCCAACTGATCAACCTGCATATTTGAACTCTGAGTAAACGCTGCTACTACGCGTTTAAGTAGTCCAGTATTTGCATTGATCAATTCGGCTACACTACTTATATAAGCATATTTGTGTTCCTTCTTCTTGCTTATAACACCTATCACAAGAAGTTCAATCAAAAACAATGTGGTACGTCCATTACGCCCTTTGGTACTACTAAATTTGATCTTATTTTTAGCACCTAGGCGCTTTTTGACAACCTTAAAAGATGACAGGCTCATTCCCAAATCTGACGTCAATTCTTTTGCAGTGCACGTCAAATAGGGCTTATCCACTGTACATTTTTTTCGTAGATAAGTTAACAGGTCATCTTCCGTTTCTGAAAAATGACTATTCTTGCATTCTTTCCTAGGCTTTGCGAATTTATACCACCCCTTATAATTATTTTTGAATATATCCTGTTCACTTAGTGAACCACCTACCCATGTTTGTACCAACCGTATTATGTACGCACGCTGAGCTGCTTTGTATTTACCGGAGTATGCACTGTCAATAATTCGTTGCACCTCAGCGTCTCTTAGAGGTTGGTCTAAACGGCTATTGAACTGGTAAAGATTGTATTCACAATTATCCTTCTCTTTACCTGAAGAGAAAAATGCAAGTGCCATTGTCAAAATAGCATTATTACGGCCTAACACCCCCTTCTCACCGTGTATTTGACCACAGTTTAATAATAGATCAAATCAAGGCTCGTCTATCTGTCTTGGCCCACCATTACGTCTTACCAATTGCATATGTGCAGGTTTATTATCCAACCTATCAGATTGTTTGATAGACCAGTTTATCCAGTCGCCTAATGATCGCCGATTATTATCATCAAAATAAAGCACGTTATCCGTTCTTGGTATACGTGCCACACCAAAATGATTGCAACCCATATCTACAGCAAGAAATTCCTCACTATAAACTTTTCTTTCGATAACCTTATAGCTAGACTTATTGGTTACAAATGCAGGTTTGCTAAGTACGTAGTAAACCTGGTAACCCTTTGTTGTTTTTAAAATCAAGGTTTGCATTAGACCTCTATCCAACCCTAACAACAATATATCCGTCCAGTCGAAATTCTTACTATCGATATCGATCACGAACGTATTAACTTGGCGAAGGTTCTTTTCGCTATAACCTTCAACAATTCCATTTCCTTTTTTTCGACCATAACGATAAACATTAGGTGTCCAGTGAGTAAAAGCATCTGTGTTTTCACCTGCTTCTGTTGAAGTTACGATGACACCTCGCCCTACCTTTAGAGCTTCTTTTTCTCTAAAGCAAAAGATAGATCCTTTCATTTTCCCCTTATCGGTTCCTGTAGGTCTTAGATGGCTATTCAAATATTTGAACTCCCTTAGACCGTCGCCTAAAATAGTCCTATAAATATTATCTAACTTGTCCATCCAAGATCATCTCCTCTAAAACAAAAAAACCTATACTACAGGAAACAATCTCATAATATAGGTTTAATATTTTATCTTATTTTTTAGTGGCTTTTTGTTATTTTTTACTCATCGAGGAAAACTAAACGCTTAGGTTAAAATTATCAGTTATTAACTTTGCGCAGATCAACTACATTTAAAACTGGGGTCAAATCTCCCGAGCTATTTCCGACTAAACGTAAAGTCATATTTTGTGGATTTAACTTGATTTGCATAACTTGGTCTAAATACATATCAGAATAGCCCTTAAAGTAGACATCTCCCATGTTAGTGGTAAGTTTTTCTTCGTAATCGTGTAAGTCTTCTGTTTTATCAACGATCACGAGTTGAAACGCTTGATTTAAAGAGCATACACCAACTTTAGAAAATGGCCCTACACCATCATCAAAATCCAGTAAAACTACTGCATTATCATCTGCAAAATAGTCTGTTAATTTTGCTTGTGCTTCATTATCAATTGTTAATTTCATAAAAATCCCTCCTCAATTATTCTAACCTTATTATCCCCGCTTTTTTGCTTTTACACAACTTATATGCTTACAAAAAGTTAGTTTATTATAAATACTGCTTTTTGCTATAATAATGACAAAGAAAATTTTGAAAGGAGTCTTCTGTTTGAGCCTCACAATTTTACCTCATCATGATCAAAAAGGAATCAGCCTAAAAGCCAAACAAACTTTGGTCTTAGACCCAGCCTTTAATGAAGACTACAAAACAACTGACATTTTACTTTTCACGCACCTATCTGCCGACTTACTTACACTTTTAGCCGATAAAAAACGGACCAATCGCGTTTTTTTACCACAAATGTTGCATAAACAACTCCAAAAATTGCAACGAACTCAAGTAATCGAACCACTTTATTGGAATAATATCAAATGTTTTGTCTACGGTTACCCGATTTCTATCGGAGACTTTTTTGTCACTGCCTATTTGAGTGATGATGGACTAAATGGTGCAATCAGTTTGTTGCTTGAATATCATGGTAAAAAAATTGGTTATACGGGACATTTCATCACGCAAGGACTACACAAAAAACGGATCAAAAAATGGAAAAAAGAGCTCCAAAGTAGCCAGCTTGATTTACTGCTATTAGACAGTGCTAACTTACAACAAGCAGCGCGCTTTACAACGAATGCTAAAAAATTCAAACGCTTCTTACAAAATCTTACGCCTGAAGAATTACCAGCCGTTAAGCTATCTTACTTAGCACCAGAAATGATTGTTGATTATCACAATAATGCCCTTAAAAATGGACGTACATTATTACTTGACCAAACTTATGCGACATTAGCTAAACAGCTCTTTCCGTTTGACGATTTTACCGTTGCTACCACAGAAAATCTAGCTCTGGCGGTCGCTCACCCCGATAAGTTTATTTTACAAGCAGGAATTGCCGAAAATAACACAACAATTTATAATAAAGATGAAGTTTTATCACTGAAGCAGTTTACTGGTGACCAAACAACTAGTGAACTAAAAGAATTTGTCCACGTGATCAAACCTCAAAAATGTGTCTTTTTCGGTCTAAACGACTTGGATTTTGCACAAAAAATAACAACATCGCTTACAGTTGAAGAATAGAGGAGAGATTTAAAATGCTTGTAGTTACAACCGAAACTATCCCCGGCAAAAAATATGAAGTTATTGGGACTGCCTTTGGGGTAACAACACAATCACGTAATATTGCTAGTGACTTTGGTGCAGGCCTAAAAAGCATCGTTGGAGGCGAGATCAAAGGCTACACTAAGATGCTGAATAACTCACGTCACGAAGCGATCGAACGTCTCAAAAAAGAAGCTGCTGATATGGGGGCTGACGCTGTGGTAATGATGCGCTTTGACTCTGGTTCGATCAGCGCTGACATGCAATCAGTCGCAGCCTACGGAACGTCCGTAAAGTTTATTGACTAAACTTGCCGACAATTTTATCATAAATAAAAAAGCGCCACGCTCGAAAAATCGAACGTGGCGTTACTTTTGGTTATATAAGTAAAATCAAGCTCATTGCCAAGTTTTGGCACTATATGTGACTACCTTGACATTTTTTGCTCCTGCATCGCGCAAAGCATTGCTAATGATGTATGCTTTGTGTATGATAAATAGCTTTTTTAGTATGTCATCTTAACAATAGACAATACCTTGTTTAGAAATTCTTTTGGAATCTCATCAATCAATTCAAATCCCCTTGACACTAAATCAAGTGTTCTTTCTCTAGCAACACTTGACCTTCAACTTCTAACCCATCCGGAATATCCAAATGTATCGGGAAATCTTTTAATTTAGTTGTAATAGGCACAACTTTAACAAGTCCTGTTAGGCGATTAAAATCATCATTTGATACAATTAACACTGGGCGCATACCATTTTGCTCATGTCCACGTGTCGGATTTAAGTTGGTTTTAACGACTTGACCTTGTCGAAAATGAACTCTCATAGGAAATTATCTCCCCTTCTTTTTTAATTGTCCTTGCAAAGTACGGTCAAGCAACGACAATTATTTAAAAGAATTCTTTTCCTTGAGATTCTCCAAAATCAAATTCAAGATTGTTTTCGTTCTCTTCCAGATATGATTCTACATTAAACCCTTTAAAAAGATCATTTAAATCAGTAATATCTTTTTTTCTACTGGTTTAAGTAGCAAACCACTATCACTAGTTTCTACATCAAATGAAATGAAATGATATTATCACCGAGTTTAGACAATAGTGATTGAGGTAATCTGATGGCTGATGAATTTTCCCATCTTTTTAGTGTAATATTCATCCGAGAGCTTTCCTTTCATGCATTACTAAAATGATCAGTTTACGCAGTAAGTATATACTAAAGTAGATACATTGTGAATAAAAAAGCTCGCAAGACTCGAACTAATAATTATTTGTAACTATACCGCCCTCTGCCAATTGCAACACACTTCAATAATTGTAAACGATTACTTTATTACTGGTTGATTTGATATTGCGAATATAGGAGGGCTCGCTATGGTAGCATCAAAACAAATTGAAAACTATTCCTTATTGGAAAAAATTACCTTACTACTATTATCAGTTTTGATGATCCTTTTACCGCTAGAGTCGATTCTATCAGCTTTTCATTGTAGCTTTGTTTCTATCCATTTTTTTCTAGTTGTATGGTTCTCAACCGTTATTTTATGTTTACTAGTTCGTAAATGGTTATGGTTGCTAGTTGCGCTCGTATTACCTTGGGGAATATTTATGTTTTGTACTTGGTTTTTAGAACCAGCTATTTGGTATTATGGCAAAGAAATATTTGGTTTAAATCTTTATTGAGAGTTCTGTTGTTTAAAAACTTAAATTTCTACAATGTAACAATCTTAACCTAAATAGCCTAATTCCGGAGAAATGCCGCAATTAGGCTATTTAGGATTTCATTTATTTGCTTTTCGACAAATAACTTTCATGACCCTTTCCCAACCAAACCAAAAATCTCGAATATAATAAAGATCTTCTATACTATACCTAGGTTTCTTACCAGAATTTTCCATATAGGCGTATTCAAAAGTGACACTATTTATCTTATATATTTTTGCCATTAATACTTCCCCTTAATCAATTTTTTAGCTAACTTAGTTTAATAAAAAAGACGCCAGACTGGCGCCTAGGAAAAGCTAACAGGATTTACACCTGAATCCAGCCATACCAAAAGATAAAACAGTTTTTTTCGCAATCACACTTAAAAAGAAATCATTTTATTTATAAAAAATAGGTTCCCCTAACTTAGGAGAACCCATTTCAGCTCTAAACAAATGCTTTGATCAGATAAATGATCCATAGATGGATCGGATAGAAATAGTAAAAGAAGTATTTCTCAGCTTTACTACCATTCCCGCCTCGTTTGCCATTATAAAGCCAAATCAAAGGAACTACCGCAATCATCATAAACTCACTATCGTAGCTTAAATATTCATATAGTGAAGCTGATGCAGTTGCACCACTACTGTAATTCATCCAGGCCTTTAATAACAACAAGAGACACCAAATCGCAGTCGCTAACAGCATTGGATTTTTCTTACCATACTTACGTCCAATAAAAAAGATCAAGGCCAGTGGGTAAAGATACATCCCACCTTCTAAGAAAAGAAACATCAAAAGCGAACTTAAAACAAAAGTTACACTGGAAAGTGGTCGCTTATGCTTCTTTAAAATATTATCCAATGACCACATCATTATTAATTGCATCGCTAAGGTCAAGAAAATATTATGAGGACCTAAGAACAAATAATAATTAGGCTGATGGGTAATGGGATTGATATAATCTTTGGTCAATAAGTTATAGATGATATTTCCCACACCAACGACGGCTGCTCCCAGTAATAAGCGATTTAAATATTTACGCTTATTTCTAGTATGAAAATATCCTTCTACCAGTAAGAAAGAAAATGTTGGTGCCACAAACCTTCCCAAAAAGTTGACCCATAACGGCCAATGCATTTGTGCCCCTAAATAGGTGTTGACGTGATCGACCAACATAAAAAACATCGCTAATACTTTTAACTGATAACCAGTTAATCCTTTTTTTACTAAATTCATCTCTTTTCCTTTCAAATTTTATTATCGTTCAACTAGGCGATAATAAACACGCGCAGTTAGTTGATACACAATATAATACAGGATACTAAAAATCAACGCAACCACGATCGTAACAAGCAAGAATAATTGCCAGTTAGTGATTCCAAACAATATCAACATTTTTTTGATCAATGGGAAAGCAAAGGCTACGTGGATCAATGCCATTATTAATGGAAAGGCAAAGACCATCATGATCTGACTGTGGATCACACGTTTCACTTCTTGATCATCCATCCCAACTTTTTGTAAGATAACAAATTGTTCCCGATCATCCATTCCTTCAGAAACTTGTTTGTAATAGATGATCAATGCAGTTGCTAGTAAAAAAGCGGTCCCTAAAATGATCCCGATGAAGAAAAAGCCACCATCAAATAATTTGATACTTTCACGATAGCTGTCCTTTGCTTCAAAAACATATCCGCTTTGTCCGCTAGCAGCTAAAGCCTTACTTAAGCCACGAATAAATGCTTTTCTTTTCGCTTCATTTTTGAGCGAGAAATTAAAGTTAAATTGATAGGCGGGGTCTTTATACGACACCATTTCTTTGGTTGAATACCATTTATTTAATAAACTATCAATTTGACTTTGATCTTTAACGATAACTAAATAAAGGGGTACAGGAGTAGTGCTCAAATTCCCCAAGGCAGAAACAGCATCCTCATTTAATTGCTCTGTCACGTTAAACTTAGTCCCACTCAGGTTTAATATCTGTCCTTGATATTTACTATCGGTGGTATAAAGTAAGATATCATTTTTGGATTTTAAGGCTAGTTTACTGCCAGTAGCTTGCTGATAATCAGCCAAACTCATTAGTGTCACATCGACTGCTTTATCAATTTTTTTAGTTGTAAATTCAATGCGATTTGAAACTTTTAAGCCATTATTTTCAGTCGTGAAAAGTAATGGTTGCGTTGATTTTACTTCTTGCAGATCAGTTAATTTAACATTTTCTTTAGCAGCATAGTCTGTTGCAGCTTTTTTTACTTCATTCAATGGTGACCTTGAAGAAATCATAATTTCGCGCGGAAAATTTTGGTTTACTTGATCATTTGAACCAAAGAATAAACCTGCTGTGGTTGCAACAGTTACTAAGACCATGGTCGATAACACACAAATGCTGGCTAAACCGACCGCATTTTGTTTCATGCGATAAATCATTCCCGAAACAGGGATAAAATGTTTTACATTGTAATAATACTTTTCATTTTTGCGAAGTAGCTTTAAGATAACGATACTTCCTGCCATAAATAATAAGTACGTGCCCACAACAACTAACAAAACCGCTGTGAAAAAGTTCATGATCGCCGATACTGGTGATTGAATGGTCAATGCGATCCAATAGCCCCAAACAAGTGCAACTACGCCCACAATCGCTAAGAGCCAATTAGCTTTAGGTTCTTTTTCACCTTTTTGCTTGGCATGCAATAATTCGATCGGATCACTTTTGAAAATACTAATGACACTGATCAAATATAACCAAAGATAGAGTCCAACAATGATTATTACCACACTTAATAAAATTGTTGGCTGGATCGAAAAACTAAATTCGTTGCCGACTCCCAATAATTTTTTAATGATCAAGTAGGCTAGGCGTGAAAAGATCACCCCAGTTAAGAGTCCAGCTACCAAAGTTACTACTAGTGAAAATAAATTTTCAAAAAAGTTTAATTTATAGAGTTCTCTTTTACCTAACCCTAAAACATTATATAAACCAAATTCTTTTTTACGTTGCTTATTTAAAATATTGCCTGTATATGTCGCAAAAATCACCGAAAAAATTAAAATAACAACTGAACCAAAACCAAATAATTGTGTAATTGCTTCGGCACCGCGAAGTTTTGCTAAACCAGGATCATTTGCTACGAGTAACATTAACGTATTAAGTGCCGCTAAAAAGATCATTGATAAAATAAAAGGGACAAATGCTTGTTTATTTTTGCGAATATTTTGTTGTGCTAGTTTTGCAAAAAACATGACCTTTCCCTCCTAACGTGGCAACAATGAAGTCATTGTCAGATTTATTTTTTCTAAAAAGGTCTTATCATCCATTTCTCCCCGATATAATTGATGATAGACGATCCCATCTTTGATGAATAACACCCGTTTAGCGCGACTAGCTGCAAGAGAACTGTGCGTTACCATCAAAATTGTTTGACCATTTTCGTTAATTTTTTCAAAGATATCAAGTAATTGTTCAGATGTTTTTGAATCCAAAGCCCCAGTCGGTTCATCGGCTAGCAATAATTCTGGTTCGGTAATGATCGCCCGCGCAACAGCTACACGTTGTTTTTGACCACCGGATAATTCATAAGGATATTTTTCTAATAAAACTGTGATCTCTAATTTTTCTGCAAGCTCACCTAATTTTTGCTTAGCTTCATTGATATTTTTCTTGGAAAGAACTAACGGCAATAAAATATTATCCTTGACCGAGATCGTATCTAATAAATTGAAATCTTGAAACACAAACCCTAAGTGTTCCCGTCTAAAAGCAGCAGCCTCTCTTTCTTTGATGCTGGTTAGATCATTTCCTGCCAATTGGATCTTACCTGAAGTTGGTTTATCTAAAGTTGCGATCATATTTAGTAAAGTACTTTTACCTGACCCAGATTCCCCCATGATCGCAGTATATTCGCCTTCTTTTACTTCTAGCTGAATATCTTTTAAAGCTTCAACTTGAACACCTTTAAAACGACTTTGATAAACTTTTCTTGCATGTTCAATTTTTAATAAGTCTTTCATTTTAGTAACGCTCCTTTATCTTTTCTTGATAAATTAAGCATACCAGGTATTTTTTTCCCGTTCTACTTACGAAATAAGCACCAACCTTACAAAATCGTAAGGTTGGTGCTTATTTTTAGCCTAAAGTTAAAGTAACAATTTATTAATTCTGTTGTGGGAAAGTTATCCCGACTGTTGTTCCGTGATCGACCTTTGAAGTTACCGTTAGTTCACAACCCAGTTTAGCTGCTACTTGTTTTGATAAATATAAGCCTAGCCCACTAGCACGTTTGTCTTGCCGACCGTTATAGCCGGTAAAGCCCTTTTCAAAAATTCGTGGTAAATCTTCTGCTTTGATACCGATGCCTGTATCAGAGATCTGTAGTTTGCCTGCTACTACACCAACTTTGATCGTACCGGTCTTAGTATATTTGATTGCATTAAAAATCACTTGTTCTAAAATAAAGGTCAACCACTTACTATCAGTAGTCACCTGCAAATCAAGCTCACCAAATTCGAGCCTTAAGTTTTTTTGTGCAAAAAAGAGCGCATATTTTTTTAAGACTTGTTTGACCAATTGTTCTAAATTGACCTTTTCAAATACCAAATCTGAATTATCCAATTGTTGGCGTAAATAATTTAACATTAATTCAAGATATTCATTGATCTTAAAAATCTCAGCACGCATTTGTTCATTATTTTGTGCCTGACACAGTAGATCTAAAGCAAACACGGGCGTCTTTATTTGATGTAACCAGATGCCAAAATCAGCTAACATTTCTTGTTTTTTTAATCGTTCATTTTCTTGCTCATCTAGGAGTTTATCGGCTAAATTTATCGCTATTTGTTGATATAAAGCTTCAAGTTGATCTTGCCTAGGTGGGAGTAATTCTTTAGAAAAATTTTCAAGCAAAAGTTGTAGCTGTTTTATCTTTTTATGCCACTTACTAAAAGAAAAAATAAAATAACTGCCAATAAGTAAAAGGCTAAACAAAATAGTATCTAAAAAAATCGGCCAGGCTTGGTCGTATAAAAAAAGTGTCATTTCTTCAAGTAATAACAATAACACCCATATCAAATAGATCGCCCGATGTGCCCTAAAGTAAGCCGTTAAAGCCTTAATCTTTTGTTTCATCTTCGATCAAATATCCTTTCCCTTTAACCGTTTGGATCAGATCCGTGATGCCGATCGAAGCTAATTTTTTTCGAATTCGCGTAATATTAACGGCTAAAGTATTGCTGTCAATAAAATCATCGGCTTGCCATAAAGCTTCAACCATCTGTGTTTTAGAGACAACTTGGCCTCGTTCACGTAATAAGATTACCATGATCTTCGTCTCATTAGGTGAAAGATTAACCAATGATTCACCATTAGTGATCTTATTTTCTTCGGGTTCAAAAACAAACTCACCTAAATGATAAAGTGGCGTATTATTTTCTTGATTATATTGGTAGCTACGACGCAATAAAGCTTGGATCTTTGCGACCAAAACATTTAAATCAAAGGGTTTAACGATAAAATCATCGGCGCCTAAGTTCATTGCCATGATCTGATTCATTTGTTCAGCCGCCGATGAAATAAAAATGATCGGCACATTTGAATGCTTACGCAATTCCTGACACCAATAAAAGCCATTATAGTAAGGAAGCGAAATGTCTAAGAGCACAATTGCTGGCTTGTTTTGCAAAAACTCTTGTAAAATATTTTGAAAATCACCCACAAGTTGACATTTTAGCCCCCAAGCAGTTAATTTTTCACTGATAACTTGCGTGATCGTCTCATCATCTTCAACTAGAAATACTTTTTGTTCATCCATCCTAGTACCTCACTTTATTTTACGTGAAATCGTAACTAGCAAGCCAATCGACAAGAGCACACTAATAAAAATAATGATCAGCCAACTAAATTGACTATCCTTTAGGGGTAATAAAACATTCATCCCAAAAAAGCCAGTAACGATCGTAGGGACCGTCAAAAGTAGCGACCAGATCGTCAATAAACGCATCGTGTCGTTTAAGTTATTATTTAGCAAATTATTATATGTACTAGAAATTTGCTCTAGAATCTGTTCCGATAAATTAGCCATTGCCACCAGCTGATCTGCTTCGATCTCAACATCTTCAAGTTGCTCTTGTTCATCATCATTTAAACTATGATAAAGCGATAGTTTCTTTAATTGTGACAGCAATAAAGAGTTTTGTTGCGTGGCATTGACTAGATAGACCAACCCCATGCCTAAATCAGACAAGGCTAATAAATTTCGGTTAGTGGTCTTGGTTTTTAACGTTTCTGTTAAAGCTGTTCTTCTTTTATCAACATCTTTGATGACAGGAAAAAAAGCATCCACGATAAAGTACAGCGTTTTAAAGATCAAACTTGGACGCGTCACTTGAGGCTTACGCTTGATCAAACCTTTGATAAACTCGTTTATGTAACTCGTTTGCGCCGTAGTGAAGCTATAAATATAATTCTTAGTAGCAATAAACGCTACCGGGGCTGTTTCGTAGTTATCACTGTATTTTTTGATCACGTTAAAGACAAGCAAAAACACATCAGCATCATCGTCGTATTCAACGTGGGCATTTTCATTTTCATCCAAAGCATAACTTAAGAGTTCTTCGGTCAATTTATGTTCGCGCATAAGTTGAGCGATCATGGCCTGATTGTCTTTTTGAACATCGATCCAGGTATAATCTTGATTAGGACTAAAAATCATTCTTTCACTCATTGAAAATTTCCTTTCTACAGCTAGCTATTTTAAAGCTCTAATGATTCAATAAATCCATTTTACCACGTGTTTTTCTCAAAAATAGTTCTTAAATCAAAATTTCTAGGTTCTTGTGCAAAATTTTACTTTTCAACAAAATAAGCCCCCTTAAATTTAGGGGGCTTGGTTTACTCTTGATTACAATAGTTGGGCAACATCTTGCCTAATTTTTTGTAAAAAAGTACTTCGCGTTTGGTTATTACTTTGTTTGATCTTACCAAAATTGATCCAGTGCGTCTTCTTGGCGCCAACACCTTTTAGCGTCAAATTCAAAAATACTTTTTGGATACTGTTGCCATCAAAGTATTTTAAATACCATGTTGGTGACTTAGAAGTTGTGATCGCCAGACATTTATTAAATGCCAATTTTCCTTTGATTCCCGTACTAGTATCTTCGTAGGCAAAGTTATTTAACATCACTTTGTCGATAAAACCTTTTAAGATAGCCGGTAAGCTGTACCACCAGACTGGAAAAATAAAAATCAAGACATCTGATGCTTGGATTCTCTTTTGATAGGCTTTAACTTTAGGATCTACTGCTACTCCGCTTGAAAACATACTCAATTCTTCATTTGAATAAACTGGATCAAAATTATCACGATACAGATCAATGACTTCATATTCGCAATTTTGCGCACTCAATTCAGCTGTTACACTTTCTAAAATCGCATGATTGAAACTGCCGGTATAAGGATGCGCATAAATAACGGTTACTTTGTTAGCCATATTATCACCTCAATTATCTGTGTGCGTTATTCCTAAAGTATAGGTTTGGACCATACTTCTAATATATCCTGCTAAAATTTTATCTTTCTCGGTAGTATCAAGTGAATCAACAATTCCTGCTAAACCGCTGATATATGACCATAAATTGACGATATGTGGGGTATAATTTTGTTTGATCCCACAACCATTTAGATACTTGATAACTTCTTGTTTAAAAAGCTCAAAGCTATTTTTCTCATGAAAATGTTTCAGATGGGTGTCAGTTTCTAAAATGATGTGACGTTCAAAGCCACTATAAAACAAAAATTCAAAATAATGTGGGTACTCTTGGGAAAACTTAACAAATCTCAACCCCATGCAAATCAAATTTTCTTTTGGGTCTTTTTTCAAATTAGCTTTTAACCCAGTAGCTAAAAAATCATAAAATATCTCAGAGACATTAAGTAATAAGTTTTCCATTAAGGAAACTTTATTATTAAAATGACGGTAGATTGAGGGCGTACTGACCCCACAAGCTTTAGCAATATCTTTTAATTCAACTGCTTTAAAGCCCTTTTTATCAATAATTTTTAGTCCTTGTTTGATGATCTCATTTTTTAAATCTCCATGGTGAAAGCCACGCTTCTCGCTCATTTTATTTCTCCCTAAACTGTAAGATTGCTACTAAAGTAAAAACTACTGTAGCCAGCAATAATATAAATATTATCTGATTATTTGTCAATGTGTACCCTAGCCAGTCAACTTGGATACCCATTGATAATTTTAAATCATCAATTCTGGCAGAACTATCACCTTGTGTGATCGCCGCTAGTGGTTTTTCCGTTAAAATGCTTCGAATTTGGGCCACCCCATAAGTTGGTGGAAAAAGTTTCATAATAACTTGAACAAATTGTGGTAGGGCTCCGATCGGTAGATATATTCCTGCTAAAAATCCCGTCAAGGTGCCGACAATTGTCGAAACAGAACTAAAAGCAGCTACCGACTTAACAAAATTAACAAGTAAAAAAGTCAAACTTGTTGATGATAAAATATTTAAACTAATGTAAAGGATCAGTTTTGGCACCTGCGTTAGCGTAAGTAATTCATAGCCAAAAAGTCTCATTAGCAACCACCAAAGGAAAAAAACGATCGTGATAACTATTCCACTGATTATCCAGGCAGCGATAATATAACTAACAACAATCTTAAACTTTGAGATTGGTGTGACTAAAAAGCTCGTCAAAATTTTGCTTTCTTCATCTTGCACTTTTACCCCAAATAAGCCTAACGAGATCGTTACCGAGCTAACGACTACGATCCCTGATAAGACCCAAGAATTTACAAAAAGAAAATTTCCCGTTTGCTTGCCGATCGTACTACTGATCACGGATTCAAGGTAGTTTCCTAAGAATAGTACATATAAAGCAATGATCACAAAAATCGCCACAAAAGAAGAGATCACAGTCCCTTTATCACGCAGATAGATCTTTAGATGTCTGCTAATCATAAATATTTCCTCCATTTTGCTTAATCAGATTCAAAAAGGCGTCATCTAGATCACCCTTAAAAAACTCAAATGAATCAAGTGATGTCTCTGCTTTTTGCAAAATAGTGTGCACTTCTTTAAGCGAAGTTCCGACCAATTTTAGCTTTTCTCCTTCTTTTGTGAAGTCAAACTTTTCTTTTGCCAGCACCGATTCTAGTTCTGAAATTTTGCCTTTCTTAGCATACAGGTAGAAACGATCGCTCGAATATTGTGTTTGTAACTCATTTGCGGTTCCTTTAGCGATAATTTTGCCCTGATCGATAACTTCGATCAAATCTGAATTTCTAGCCTCATCTAAATAATGAGTCGTTAAAAAGACAGTCATCCCTAACCTTTGTTTTAGATCCCATATGATCTCCCAAACCCGCTGACGCGATTCTGGATCAAGACCTGTTGTTGGTTCATCTAATAGTAATAATTGAGGTTGATGAAAAATCGCCCGGGCAATTTCGACACGCCGTTTTTGTCCCCCAGAAAGCGTACCGAAGCGCTGATTTAAATAATTTTTGAAGTCTAAATAGTCAGCTAACTGGGTCAACTTTTTTTGAAAGCTTTCACCTGTGATTCCGTATAAACTTGCCCTAAACAAAAGGTTTTCCTTAACTGTCAACAAGTCATCTAAGACATTTTGCTGATAAACGATCCCAATTTTTTCCCGAATAGTTTGCTTGTCTTGGGCTACATTGAGTCCATCAACATATACTTCACCAGTTGTACTTTTCAAAACTGTACAAATAATATTGATCGTCGTCGATTTCCCGGCACCGTTTGTTCCTAAAAAGGTAAAAAGGCTTCCCTTCGATACTGTAAAACTAATCTTATCTACCACTGTTTTTCCGTTGTATTTTTTGGTCAAATTTTTAACTTCGATCATGTTTTCCATTTTATTCCCCCTAACATGCTTCAACGATCCAAAAGCAATACGTTGCGCATTGTTCAACATACACTTTCAAATATCGGCTTATTGCCTCATTTTGTTTTACCACCACAAAAAATGTATTACCCTCAATAAAAACTTCGATCGTTTTAGGATCGTAGCTTAACCCACTTCCCAAAAGTTTACCCACACATTCTTTCAAACACCAATATTTTTCCCAAAAATATGTTTTGGTCATTGGCTGGCGGTGTAGATGGGTAAGCTCTCTTTTGGTAAAACAATAATTCAATAACGCTGAAATTTGAACTCGATCTGCAAATGGCGTCTCTAGATCAATTCCCAATTTATGGTTAGAAACTGCCACTGCAACTAGGGGATAGGCATATGAAATACTAAGCTCAAGTTTTAATTTATGCCCTTGATAATAAACTGCTGGTTTGCCCGTACTTCCATGAGCATTTAAGATCTCAAGTTGTGCGAGCTTTATTTTAGTCGTAAATGTTTTTGCAACTAATTTCTTTAGCAAAAATCGGGCTAAAACTAACATCTTACGGCGTTTTAAAGAACGTTGCCGCAAAAATTTTTGCTTTTCTTTAGTCGAAAGTAAGGTAACCATCTGGGTCAATTGGCGCTCAGAAAAATCTGTTACTTTTTTCAAGCTATATTTACACCGAGGAGACGTTACGCTTCTACCCACTAATATCATGATCAACGACACTTCCAATTTTTGACAATTGCATTTCATTGATCGAAAAAACTAATTCATTTTCTCGAAAGACATAGCCGTTATAAACGACCGTATCGCCCTGTTCACCGACCTTTTCAACAAAAGCATCCAGTGTTTCTCCGCTGTTGAATTCAGCATACTTAGTTGCTTCAGAAATGTAGGTCGGTACGATCGTAGAGCCATTTTGATAAAATTCATTTAATAACATCAAGCGTCCGACATTATCGATCAAAATAGGATTTATTTGGGTCGTTACTTTAGTCGGCAATGCAAATACATTACTTTCGTCCGTAACCTTTACTTTAGCTTGCGTACATTTACCGGTATCATCCGCTTTGACGGCCGAAATATTTTGGAAATTCTTTCCAAAACTAATATTTGCTTTTCCTTTAGCATAATATGTCTCAATGTCTAAAGCTTTATCCCACGACCGTGTGTGCAATTTTTGATATATTTTTGCTGTTTCTGGCGGATTTACTTTGCGCCCCAATTCGATCGTTCCGGCTGAATTAAAAATATTATCTTGGATAATTATGCCGTCATCATTTTTAAAATCAGATTTCAAAGTTACTTTGACCGTCATTTTTTCGGCTGTTTGTTTTACCATTTCTGCGGTCAACGATAATTTCACCGTACGCTTCGGAAAAACTTTGATAAATCTAGTAAATCTAAAATTAACGATTTTAGTCGGAATCAAATCTTTATTTAAAATTTTCGCCCATAGTAAAGCCAATTCAGCAGCACTTTCAACGTGAAACACGCCAGCTAAGACACTTACATTTTTTACTAAGTGCTCTTTTAAATGGAGATCCTTGCTTAAAGTCAACTCTTTTTTGGCTATGATCTTTGTATCATCGATTTTTTTTACTAATTCTAGCATCGGAAAATTAGCTACTTCACTGATTTTCCCGTTAGTTTGCACTAAGGGAACACTTGGGGATGCTAGATTTTCTTTTAATTGACCTAAAGGCAGATTCTTTTCACCTAGATTTTTAAATAAAAGGATTTCATTTTCTCCGCTGTAACATAAAGTTTCTTCTAAAAAGCGTTGTGTGCCTTCAGCCAATGAAATATAAGATAATCCTCGTTCATACATTTGAACCTTTTTAACGTCTTCGTTGGTCGCCATCCCCACTTCATCCCAAGCAGGCCAACCAATAACTACACTCTTCGTGTCTGACAAATGATTTATGTTAGCCGACATTTTAACCAATAAATCGGCAGCTGCTGAGTAATCAACTTGTCCATCCATCCCAAATCGGCCACTGATCGAGCCCATGTGAACAACAAATTTAGGTGCATTTTTAGCAATAAATAATTGATACAATAAAAAGGTCGTTTTAGCTTTGACTTTGACAACATTTAATGCCGCCTGTTCATTTTTTGTATTTACCTTTCCAAAAGATGGTAATCCTGCGCCGTTAATGATCCCACTAAGAGTAATTTGTTGTTTTTCAAGATATTTCTTTAGGGCTAAGACGTCATTTTCAGCGGAAAAATCACACCGTACATATTCAAACTCCAATCCTAGATCTTTTAACGCCACTAAGTTTTCATAAAGTTTACGGGCGTTTTTTAACCGTTCATACTTAAATGAAATTTCAACGACCGTAAGTTCAGGATGAGCCTTTTTTTGCTCCAACATAAATTTAGGACGGTAATTTTCAAATTCAGCTTCAGATAACTTGATAAATTCTTCGTCTCCAGTTGGTAAATCCGTACGCCCGGTCAAAATAAGGCGGGCTTTAGTACTCAAGGCTAATTTTTTAGCACACTCATACGTGATTCCCCGACCACCACCAGTTACTAAAACAGTTTCTGACTCGCGCAAAGTGATTTTAGTGCCACTTCTTTGCGTGGTTGCTTTTTCTTTTGAAATCGGCCGGGTAACGACTCCTTTTCTGATTCCGGCCACCATCCCGATTTCAAGCAATTCACCATAGGATGAAAATTCTTGTAAAAGTAACTCAATTGCGTTTGGCGTGATGTTTCCAGCACCTAGATCAACTACTTTAGCAATAAATGGGCGTAATTCTTTTTCTAACGCTTTAACAAAGCCTGCCGTCAAGGCACCTAATGGATTAAGTGCGCCAGAATGTTCAACCCCAAAACATTTTCCAATATTGACCGCACTAAAATATGCACTATTTTTATTTTGGCTTAGTTGTTCATAGGCTAACTTACTGGTATAAAACAGCCCATTATAAATTTTAGTAACTTCATCTTCCCAAACTGACGCTTGCTGATAATCTTGTAACGTGGAAAATTTGGTCAATCCCTGTAAATTGATGATACAATCAAGTTTACCTAACTTTTGTAGAGCTTCATTTATTGTCTGTTTTAAGTTTGCTACAGCTAAAAAGTCATGTTCTTTAGGCGAGATCAAAACAACGTTATTCGTTTTTTGTAAAGCCGTAAACATTTTTTGGCCTAATTTACCATCAAGCGAGTCACCAATAAGTAAAATATTTTTTTGATGCAACTCGTATTGTTTTTCTTGGTCACGATTGTAATCAACTGTCTGAGCAGAATAACGTTTCATTTTATAAAAATCTGGTGACTGAAATTTAAGTTCCCATTTGGATGCAGGGGTTGGTTTTTCCTGCTTTTCCTGCTCGGATAAGATCAAGTCTGCAATCGTTGCAATGTTACGCACCGTTGTTAACTCAAGTGTTCCAGCATCGAAGCGATATTTTTCACCTATTGCTGCCATAAGTGAGGCTTGCTTGACCGAGTCGATCCCTAGATCTGCTTCTAAGTCAGCATTATCTTCTAAAAGTTCAAGTGGGTAACCAGTCTTTTGACTAATTATTGTTTTAATATCAACTAAGACATCATTCGAATCCAAATTTTTCTTGGCAGAAATTGGGTCAGCGCTTGGAGTTGGTGCTTTTTCTAGTAAAGTTGCAATCTCTTTGATCGTTTTAGGTGCTACTTCAATTTCTTTAACTGGATACAGATTTTGTAGTTCTGCTAAAATTTCGGCTTGTTTGACCGAATCGATCCCTAAGTCAGCTTCTAAATCACTCTCTGTTTCCAATAATTCTAAGGGATAACCGGTTTTATCACTGATGATCTCTTTTACTTTATCAATGTCTGAATTTAACTCAGCTTTTGGTGGTGTAGTTTCAGCTGTTGGCTCATTTTCCTTAGCAAGTACCGCTACAATGTCTTTGATCGTTTTTGGTAAAGGTGAAGTCAGCTCTGGCATCTCAATTTTTGCTTGCAGGGCTGCCATAATTTCAGCTTGTTTGACCGAATCGATCCCCAAATCAGCCTCTAAATCAGCTTCAGGGTCTAACAACTCGAGCGGATACCCCGTCTTATCACTAATGAGTTGTTTAACTAACACCTCACTATCAGCTGATTTTACGGATTCTTTAGGTGTTTGTTCTGACTTAAAAAGTTCGTTAAAAGACTGATGATTACTCTTTGTCTTATTATTGACCGCATTAACGATCTCACTTTGCGTTTGCTTTGATAAAGCTAACGCCAAACCCATGTCTTCACTATGCGATTTTCTTGTGGCAATAACATCAGTGATCACCTGGATGGGATAACCGGTGTAAGCATGGATCACCTCATATACGGGAGAAGTTTGGATCGTTATCTTTTTATTCATCACTAGTTTCACCTCAGCTTTTTTTAAAGATATAAGATCAGCTTCCTTTTTTGCATTTAAATTAACACAAGTAACGTCAGCATCAGCTAGTATTTCTTCGACCAAATTAGTCAAAATCATACTGCAACCGCATTCGATAAAGCGTTGTCCCGCAAAATCAGCGTGCAACTCTTTGATGATCTGCACAAAAGAAAATGGCGTCACTAATTGCTTAGCTAAGATCTCTGGCATTTGTGCTACGTCATTTACCGAATATAATCGTGATAAAATAGATGAATATACTGGTATCGTAGGCGCATTAAAGGTAATATTTTTAAGACTATTAGCGTAAACACTGACACTATCTTGCAGTAACGTTGAATGAAAAGGATAAGGTACCGGTAAAATTAAGGTACTCAACTGTTGCGTGCGACAAAATTCTTGTAGAGCATGGATATCTTTTTTTCTACCAGAAATTATGAGTTGTGACTCTGAATTAACGATTGCTATCTCTAATTGGGGGTGATCATTTAAATAAGCTGTTAGCTTTTCTTTAGTGCCCGCAAGTTTGATCGACAGCATGTACCCTTGATTTTTGGGTTTCAATACTTCAAGTGACTTAGCACGGTGAAAAGCGATACTTAGTGCGTCTTTAAAGGTGATCATTCCAGCTGCTCTTAAAGCTGAAATTTCCCCCAAACTATGTCCCACAACATAATCAGGTGTGATATTGAATCTTTCTGTTAAAATGCGATAAAAAACTTCATTAGCTAGAATAATAGCTGGTTGCATCAAGGTCGGAAGCGTATTGATATCTTTGGTTGCAAGTCTTTCATACAACTGTTCTCCGGTAAGCTGTTCATAATATTTCTCAGCTTCGTTGATGATCTCAGCTACTAAAGGATCACTGTTCTTAAGACTAGTCAACATTCCTACATATTGTGATCCATGTCCCGGAAACGTCACCACTGTTTTTCCTTTGAACTCTTTTTTTAGAAAAATACCATTTTTTTCCAAAAGTTTGATTTGAGTCGGTGCTAAACTCTGAACCATATTTCTTCCCCCCTTTTTTAAGCAATGAGACCATGCTTTTGAAATACTTCAGCAATTTTTTGGAGCGCAAAATCGATATCTTCTTGACTTAAAGCTGCTGTGATCGTTGCGCGCAAACGACTTTCATTTTTAGGAACAGCCGGAAAAATAGCGGTAGCAATGTAAACACCTTTAGCCAAAAGTTCTTTAGTGATCTCCATATTTTTTTGATCATCACCCACATAGATCGGAACGATCGGCGAGCAACTGTCCATCGTACTTAACCCTAATTTTTGTAGACCGTGACGGAAACGAATCGTATTTTCCCATAATTTCTCTTGACGCCACGGTTCTTTTTTCAGTACTTTTAAGGCAGCTAAAGTTCCTGCAACGGTTGCTGGCGGTAAACTTGCATTAAAGATATATTGATGCGCATTATGGCGAATATATTCTGCGGTCTTTCTGTCAGTTGCAATACACCCGCCGACATTAGCTAATGATTTGCTAAAAGTTGTCATTCTTAAATGGACTTTATCACTGACATTTTTTAAATCGGCGACTCCACAACTATTTTCACCAATAAATCCAAATGAATGAGCTTCATCGACCAATAGACTTGCATCATATTTTTCTGACAAATTAACGATTTCATCTAATGGGGCTAAATCCCCTTCCATCGAATATACTCCCTCTACAACAATCAGTTTTTGCTTGAACTGTGAGCTATTTTTCAAAATGTACTCTAATTTTTCTAAATTATTATGTTGAAAAATTCTGACCTGAGCATTTGTTAAAGCAATACCATCAACGATACTCATATGATTATATTGATCAGTGATAATAATGGTCTCATCGTCAGCTAGCGCAGAAATCACGGCTAAATTTGCAAGATACCCTGCACTCAATACCACTGCATCTTCTGTGTGGAAAAATTCTGCACAGGCTTTTTCTAATTGAACATGTAACTCAGTTGTGCCGTTATGCAACCGCGCCCCACATGTTCCTGTTCCATATTTTTCAAGGGCTGTTTTAGCGGCAACTATGACTTCAGGATGTGTGGCTAAATCAAGATAATTATTT
Source organism: Ligilactobacillus apodemi DSM 16634 = JCM 16172 (assembly GCF_001434405.1). Classification (GTDB taxonomy): domain Bacteria; phylum Bacillota; class Bacilli; order Lactobacillales; family Lactobacillaceae; genus Ligilactobacillus; species Ligilactobacillus apodemi. The sequence goes on from NZ_AZFT01000053.1 coordinate 655,371, forward strand.
GATGTCAAAACAACTACCTTAGCATCCCCGATCGTTGCTTTTCCACGTTGGGCCGAAGAAAAATGTGGTTCAAATACATATGCGCCACTTTCTTTTCCCTGAATAATATATTCCGCTTCAGGGGCTATTTTTGCCACTAATCCTTTATTTTTAACCATTTTCGCCATTATTAAACACACTCCTTACTAACCTTAATTTTTTGACTAGTTCTGTTTCATCCCGATAAACGATCGCTATTTCTGCTTCTGGATCAAAACTACTGTTCACACTGGCTTTAAGTAATTCCTCAACTGAGAGCTCACATAGTCTTTGTTTTGATGTTGTAAAAATGGCTAACTCGCTTACTTCAGCATCCGCGGACACAACTACCAATGATTCATCTCTTTCAAGTTTTTCTAAGAATGTAAGTGCCCCACTAGCACCAGCATAGGTTGCATTTTCTGCCGTGATCTTGATTTTTTTACCGATTTGTTTGCTAAACTTCCCAAGCACTTTACTTGTAGGCGAGACAGCCGTTACTTTTTTGATCACAAAGAAATACGCTCCTGTTTTAGTAGCCATACTTGTTGTTTTTAAAAGTTCGCCGTATTCTTTCATACTATTTCCGTTAACGCCCCCAACAATGACCACATCATTTTCATCATTGATCAAACTCAATAAAGCTTGGTTTAAAGCCACTTCAAAAGATTGGGGACCACGATCATACACCGCATTACTTCCCTGCAAATTATGGTAATTGGACACTCGACTGGCGACGATATTATCCATAAAGCCTGGCAAGGTATCTTCTTTGACCGCCTCAAAATTTTGTTTAAATACTTGCTCAACTTTGGCTAATTTAGCTGATGCTTGTGTGCCCAATAGTTGTTGCATAATATTGGTATATTCGGTCGTTCTGATACGTAAATCAGTATAATAAGCATTTTGTAGCCCCATATTACTCCCCACATAGACACCTACTTTGGTTTTATCCTCAGTTTTGGCTAAACCATTTTCAATTGCTTCTGTGGCAGCAATCAAAGCAATTTGTTGAGCATAGTCAATTTTATTTAAAATTTTTGGTGGGATTTTGTATTTTATAAAGGGAAAATTAAAATTCTGGTCTGTTTTGTGCTCTTTTCGATGTGCGTATGAATGATATGTACTATCAAACGAACCTACTCCTGTTATGGCAAATTCATATGTTTTCTTCTCATTTGAACATGACGCTAATTTTTTATCATGATACGCGGGCAGATATTCTTCAACTAGTAGATTTCCATTAATTCCCCCAAACCCAAAAGCATTAACTAACGCCCGCTTAGGTACGCCTGCTTTAGTTTCCCAGGGAATTAATTTGGTATTGACTTCAAGGTAATCACGAGCTAATGCTTTAGCTTGATTTGAAAATTCAGTAAAATGATGCGTTGGCGGAAATTGACCATGCTCCATTGCTTTTAAAACTTTGATCAGGTTAGCCATACCCGCGGCAGAAAATGAGTGCCCAATTTGTGATTTTATCGAGCCAATGCGCAACTTACGCGTCATTTCAACTTCTTGACAAAGTTTTACCAACGACTCTAATTCCACAAGATCTCCTACAGGTGTCCCCGTTGCATGCATTTCAACGTAATCAATTTCGTTCATTTTAAGTCCTGCGCGTACAAGCGATTTTTTCATCGCTAAATATTGTCCCGAGGTACTAGGAGCATAAATCGATTGACCACTTCCATCACTAGCGACCCCACTTCCACTGATCACGCCTAAGATCTTATTACCGTCTTTTTTAGCTTGCGAAAGTCGTTTAATAACGATCGTTCCAGCACCTTCACCAGGAGTCAAACCATCATTACTGCGGTCAAGTGGCTTTGATTTGGTATGAGATAAGCCACCAATTTTTGAAAATGCAACATTGCCTGTGACCCCCATATTGCCTAAAACACCGGTCACAATACATAAATCAGCTTCGTTACTATGTAATAACTTGATTCCTTCTTCTACCGCAAGTAAACTTCCAGCACACGCGCCGTCAACAATAAAAGAGTTTTCAGCTAATGCTAGTAATTCTGAAAGATCAGTCACCAATTTACTCGGAAACAAGTCATTATCGGAATTAAAGGTACCAAATTTTTGTTTTAACTTTTTCACAAAAGCTGCTTTTAGCTTAGAATTATCATCAGCTGGCAGAGCTAATTCTTGCTCCAATAGCTTGAAATATTTTTCACCATATACGCTTAAAAAGTAATCACAAATATCTAAATCGCCCAACATATTACCGATAATCAGATTACTCTTTGAAATATCTTTTAAGGTGAGACCACCCTTTTCCAACGCCTGCAAAATAGTGAATAATACCATTTTTTGTGTTCTATTTAGCTGGGTCAGTTTTTGCTTTTCAAGCTTAAAACTTGCAAGATAACTATCTAGCTCAATATTTTTATCTAGGTATGCACTCTCCTTACAGTAAGTTTTATCTTCTCGCTGTTCATCGCTGTCAAAATAACTCTCTTTACTCCATACATCATCAGTGACTTCTCTAATCCCCGCAACACCGCTTTTAATGTTTTCCCAAAAAACATCAGCAGAATTGGCATTTGGGGGATACAAGACACCATAGCCAACGATTGCAACTGGTTCACATTTCATATTAATCCTCCTTTAATGTTAATTTCATTAACATTATACCATAGAATTTTTTTTAAACAACTATTTTCCCTAGCAAATTACTGTTACTATGAATTTGTAAGCGCACGCTAAAATTTTTAAACATAAAAATAGACAGTAAGATGCTTATCTTTGTATACTCATTTTCTGAAAAAGAATGTTACTACTTTCATGCCACAAGAATGCTCTCGTATTTGCCCCCCGATATATTCCTTGTAATTCTTAGCAAGGGTAGAAAAAAAG
>NZ_AZFT01000053.1:658284-706638 GCF_001434405.1 Ligilactobacillus apodemi DSM 16634 = JCM 16172
CTCAAACGAAGCGGGTCCGATAACTAGTTATTTAATTTTGGGGACAATTTCTAATTTTTTACAATCAGTAAAGTCCTATTTTTTACCTTTCGGCTTAAAGTGCGTTTGATGCACCGTGGTAAACAATACCACGACGAGAATCAACTGTAACAACTTCGCCGTCAGAGATCAATTCTGTTGCGTTTGTAGCACCAACGATTACAGGAATACCCATTGAGATACCTACAACAGCAGCATGTGATGTTAAACCACCGTTTTCAACGATCAAAGCAGATGCTTTTTCGATTGCTGGTAAGTAATCTTTGTCAGTTGTCTTTGTTACAAGGATAGCACCTTCAACAGCTTTTTCGTTTGCTTCAGCAGCAGATGTTGCTACAACAGCTTTACCGATAACTGTTTCGTCGCCAACGCCTTGACCTTCAACTAATTTTGAACCAATTAATTGGATCTTCATAACGTTAGTTGTACCTTTTTCACCAACAGGAACACCAGCAGTGATCAAGATCAAATCGCCTTCCTTAGCAAAGCCAACTTCTTTAGCTTTTTCTGTTGCTAAGCTGAACATTTCATCAGTTGAGCTTGGTGTTTCAGCAACAACAGGGAAGACACCCCAGTTGATAGACAAGCCACGACGTGTACGTTCATCGAATGTAACTGCCAAGATATCTGCATCTGGACGGTACTTGGAGATCATACGAGCTGTGTGACCAGATTTTGTAGCAGCAACGATTGTCTTGATGTTCAAGTTGTCAGCTGCTTCAGCAACGGCACGACCGATTGCTTCTGTCACGTCTGTCTTGTCAAATTCGTTCAATGTAAATGGTTTGTGTTGACGTAATGCATTTTCAGCTTTAACGTCGATACGAGCCATTGTTGCAACAGCTTCAACTGGGTAGTCACCGTTTGCAGATTCACCAGAAAGCATTGTTGCATCTGTACCATCAAACACAGCGTTAGCAACGTCAGAAGCTTCAGCACGTGTTGGACGTGGGTTTTCTTGCATAGAATCAAGCATTTGCGTAGCTGTGATAACTGGTTTACCAGCAGCGTTACACTTCTTGATCAATTCTTTTTGTACCAAAGGAACATTTTCTGCTGGGATTTCAACACCCATGTCACCACGAGCGATCATCAAACCATCAGAAACTTTCAAGATTTCATCAAAGTTATCGATACCTTCTTGAGATTCGATCTTAGGGAAGATTTGAACATGTTCCATGTTCTTTTCTTCTAAAAGTTCACGAATATCTAAAACGTCTTGAGGCTTACGTACAAAGGAAGCAGCGATAAAGTTGATTTCGTTATCTAAACCAAAGCGGATATCGTCAGCATCTTTTTCTGTGATACCAGGTAAGTTGATAGAAACGCCAGGAGCGTTAACACCTTTACGGGAACCAAGTGTACCTTCGTTAAGAACTGTACATACTAATTCGCGGTTTGCTTCGTCTTTCTTTTCGATCTTCATGTCGATCAAACCATCGTCAAATAATACGTGGCCACCTTCATGAACATCATCGTATAAGTCAGCATAAGTAACAGCGATCTTTTCTTTTGTACCTTCAACAGTAGGATCCATCGAAATACGTACTTCATCACCGATGTTAAAGTGTAATTTACCACCTTGTTGTACAGTTGTACGGATTTCAGCACCCTTTGTATCAAGCATGATACCAACCATCTTACCTGTAACCTTTTCTGCTTCACGCACAAGGTTCATACGGCCTAAATGTTCTTCATGGTCACCATGAGAAAAGTTGAAGCGGAAGACGTTAGCGCCTGCTTCGATCAATTTTGAAATTGTATCTAAATCTGAACTAGCTGGTCCAAGTGTACTTACGATCTTGGTCTTTTTCATGAGTTAATTCTCTCCTTTGAAAATCTTAATGCTCTGCATCTTGTCCCGGATCATTTTGATAAAATCAAAACTTCGACAGTAAAACTGTTCTGGTAGTACCGGTCAACTACCACTTGCTATCATAGATCTTAGAAACTCAACCGTTCGTTTAAGTCAAGCAAGGACACGTCTGTCATGTGCTTGTGATTTTCTAAAGTATCAATGATATCTGTTGCAACAAGCTTATTATCGCGGATACCGATAGCTAAGCCACCCTTGCCTTCAAGCAATAAGCGGACAGCATAGTCACCAAAGCGACTAGCCAAGACACGGTCTTTAGCTGTTGGTACGCCACCACGTTGGATGTGACCTAATGTGATAGCACGACTGTCAAAGTCACCATGCTTGTCAAGTTCTTCTTTGAACTTAGCAGCAGAAGTTACCCCTTCAGCTAAAACGATCAAGCCATGATCTTTGCCATTTTCACGATTCTTGAGCAACTTGTCGGCAATTGCCTTAACGTCATAATCACGTTCAGGAACAACGATTGCATCTGCTCCGGCTGCGATCCCGGACCATAATGCGATATCACCTGCGCCACGACCCATAACTTCAACAACGAATACACGTTGGTGAGAAGTTGCAGTATCATTGATGCGGTCAAGTGCTTCAGTTGCCACATTAACAGCTGTATCAAAACCAATTGTGAAATCAGTTCCTGGAATATCATTATCGATCGTGCCTGGAACACCAATTGAGTTAAAGCCATGTTTTGTAAGCTTCAAAGCACCATGGTAAGAACCATCGCCACCAATAACAACTAAAGCATCGATTCCGAACTTGTTAAGTTGTTCGATACCTTTTAGTTGCACTTCTTCTTCCGCAAATTCTGGGAAACGTGCGGAATAAAGAATTGTGCCACCGCGATTGATGATACCGTCTAATTGTGAAGATTCCATCTTGAAGATGTTGCCTTCAACAAGACCCTTGTAGCCATAGTTGATACCATAAGCTTCAAGGCCTGCATTCATAGCAGAACGGGCAATTGCACGTACAGCAGCGTTCATCCCGGAGGCATCGCCACCGCTTGTTAAAATACCAATGCGTTTCATTTCTTCACCTCAAGTAATAATTGTAGTACTACATTCTCCAAATGTAATAGTATCACTTTTAGTGACAGTTGTCTTGTAAAAAATTGCTTTTTTGCCAATAAATTAAAATCTGTTTTCATAAATTTTCATTGCTTTAAGATAACGTTTTTGCTACCTAACAACTTTGATAGCGCTTCGATTGTCTGATCATCATCTTTTAGCCACAAATTTTCTTTGAGAATTATTTTTCTATTCTCATTTTCTTCAATTAAAATTACTGGAACATTTCCATGATGTTGTCTTAAAATTTGGTTCAAAGCTGGTTTAAATTGCTCAAGCTCATCAACTAGCCGCAAATAATAACATTTTTTCGAAAAATCAGTTGCTAGCCGTAGATCTGCCACCAATAGATTTTTAGTGTTATTTCTGAGTTCAACTTTGCCTGAGACCAATAAAATATTACCTTTTTCCAGCAGAGTTGAGCACTGCTGGTAAACATTTGGAAAAACAACTAACTCTAATTCGGCACTTTGGTCAGCAACTTGTACAAATGCCATTTGCTCACCTTTTTTAGTTCGGATCACCCGCACATTTTTAACGTAGACTAAAGTTTTAGTCGATGTATTTGGCACTAATTCAGACACTAATTTTGTTTGTTTTAATTTAGCCAACCACTGATATTTTTCGATCGGATGACCTGAAACATAAGTCCCTAGATAATAAAATTCCTTAGCTAGTAATTCATCTTGCGTGATCTCAGGAGCTTTTACTTCTTTTGGTGCTAACATTTCAAAAAGTGTTTGATTTTCACCACTTAAAGAAACATTATTCATGATCTGTGGTAATTGCGCTAACAATTGGCTTCGATCAGGTTCTAAAGCATCAAACGTACCAGCATAAATCAAAGCTATAAGTTGTTCTTCTTTGAGAAATTTTTTATTTAAACGTTGGATAAAATCGGTCAAGCTCTTAAATTTGCCGTTTTGATAGCGTTCAGTCAAAATTTCTTTGATCAGGTCGCCACGTAAGGTTTTGATCGAATTTAAGCCAAACACCAAATTTCCATCTTTCAAAGTGAAATATGCTTGGCTAGCGTTAATATCTGGACCTTTGATCTTTAAATTAAACTGTTTTGCTTCGGCTAAATATTCTCTGATTTTTGTATCATTTCCAGTAACAGAATTTATCAAAGCCGCAAAAAAAGCTCCCGGATAATGGACTTTAATGTAAGCCAGCTCAAAAGCCATTTTTGAGTATGCCACCGCATGGGAACGGTTAAAGCCATAATCACCAAATTTTTTCATATACTCATAGACTCTTAAAGCTTGTTCTTTAGCATAGCCTTTGCTTAAAGCGCCCGCAACAAATAAATTTTGCATCTCCGCGATTTTTTGATGATCTTTTTTACTGATCGCACGCCGTAAAAGATCGGCTTGCCCTAGACTAAAGCCCCCCATTACTGTCGCTACTTGCATAACTTGCTCTTGGTAAACAATGATACCGTAAGTATTTTTTAATACCGTAGCTAATTCTGCTACTGGGTAAGTGATTGCTTCTTTCCCATGCTTGCGTACGATAAATTTTTCAATATTATTCATCGGACCAGGGCGATAAAGCGCATTGACCGCAGCAATGTCTTCAAATGAAGTTGGATGTAACTCACGCAAAACATTTTTGATCCCAAATGATTCAAATTGAAAGATCCCATTAGTTTTAGCTGCTTGAAATAATTTCAAAGTCAAAGGATCATTTAACGAGATCTTTTTTAAATCAAGTTGCGTGCCATAGCCTTTTTTTACGAATTTTAGTGCATTGTCTAAGATCGATAGATTACGTAAGCCTAAAAAATCGATTTTCAATAAGCCGGCTTCTTCAACTTGATTTTTAGCAAATTGTGATAACAAGATCTGATCTGAGCCCAATTGAACTGGAACTAGGTCACTTAAAACTTGATCACTTAAGATCACCCCAGCAGCGTGAGTTGAATAGTGCCGTGGTAAACCTTCTAATTTGAGCGCAGTTTTAAATAACAACTCATTTCGTTGGCTATCGGCTACTAAATTTTTAACTTTTTGTGATTCTGCATAAGCTTCAGTTAGTGTTAATTTATATTTATGTGGTAAAGCTTTAGCCCACTGATCTAATTCAAAACTCGTCAGACCTAAAACTCGCCCTACATCTCGAATCGCTTGTCTAGCGCCTAAAGTTCCAAAAGTAATGATCTGAGCCATATGTTCATGTCCATATTTTTGATGAACATACTTGATGACTTGATCACGTTTAGTATCCGGAATGTCAAGATCAATATCAGGCATTTGAGCCCGTCTAGGATTTAAGAAACGTTCAAACAACAGCCCGTATTTTAGGGGGTCAACATCTGTGATTTTTAACACATACGAGACTAAAGAACCGGCTGCCGAACCACGCCCTGGACCGATACGGATCTGATTTTCATGGGCAAAATTGGTGACATCCCACACGATCAAAAAATAATCATCAAACCCCATTTGATGAATGATATCTAATTCTTCTTTTAACCGTGCGATATAAGGAGTATAGTCAACTATTTGATCGGTTTGGATCCGCATCCGTAAACCTTCGCGACACAACTTTGCCAAGTACTCTTTTGCACTCAATCCATTAGGTGTCTTAAAGTGAGGCAATTTTGTTTTAGGAAAGTCTAGCGTCAGCTCAAATTGCGCGCACACTTGTTGGTTCGTTTCATAAGCAGTTTTTAGCCCTGCACGTTCGTATTCGACTAGATACTGCTTTGGTTCACGTAAATAGTGAATGCCACTCATATTTTTGACAGCTGTTTCAAAATCTAATTTTTCTGAATTACCGATCGCACGCAAAACGCTAACTTCAAAGTATTCATTTTGCTGTAAATAATGGACTGCACTCGCTGCGATCAAAGGAGTATTTGTTTGTTTTGCCAAAACATTTGACGTCAACGTTTCTTGTTTTGCAACTAACGGATCGACTCCTAGATAAACACTATTTGGGTCTCCGATTTTTTTTAATGCACCTAATAATTCAGGCGCTTGCTCATAATACTTAGTAAAAAGCGAGCTTTGCGCAGGAGAAACGATCACCAGATCATGCCAATATGAACTTGATAACTCCAAAAATTCGCTAAAGTCTAAAGGGATATTTTGATGTGTCATTTTAAGCGAAGAAAGCTTGAGTAAATTGTGATAACCCGTATTATTTTTAGCGAAGACCATCAGTTGGGCATTTTCCTCAAATTCTAACGTTAGCCCTATGATCGGCTTAATGTCATATTTTTGACAAGCGTGGTAAAAATCAAGCACCCCATACATGACGTTGATGTCACTAAGCGCAATGTTTTTATAACCTAACTCTTTGGCTTGCTTAACATAATCTTCGATCCGTAAAGTACTTTTTAACAAACTGTTAGAACTTATGACTTGTAGCGGACTAAACATAGCACTTCCTCCTTTCAAATTCTTTGTTATAATTATACAAATTTACTCTTTGATTTTCAAAAAGCGACAAGATTTGCAAATTATCTGTGCAAATTTTTTTGCTTTATGCTAAACTACTATTGAGAATGAGAGGTGTTGGCTAATGGCAAAACAACTTACGATCTTATTTTGGGGCTTTATCTATGGTGAAGTGATCGGTTATGTTCTTTCAGCATTAGATGCGACTCAATTCCAACCAGTTCAAAGCGGAGTTATTGCGATGATCGGTGGTTTTATTGCGATCAACTGCTTACAATTCTTCGTTAAGAGCCCAAAAGAAGCTAAAAAGAATAAGTAATAAAAAACGAGACTAAAATTAGCCTCGTTTTTTTATTATCACTTTGTTTCTTTGACAAATTCTAATTTACCATCTACTAAAGCGATCTTAACTTCACTGTGTGGTAAAATATTGCCCGCAACGATCTCACGTGCTAGTGGAGTTTCGATCTGATTAGTAATGAATCTTTGTAATGGACGAGCACCATAAGCTGGATCATAACCATTTTTAGCGATCCAATCTCTTGCTTCTGGTGAGATCGTTAAACTGATCTCTTGAGCGGCTAAGCGATTTGACAACTGTGCCACAAATTTATCAACAATTTGTCCGATTACATCTATCGTTAATGGTGAAAACATGATGATATCGTCAATTCGGTTGAGAAATTCTGGTTTAAAGTGCGCTTGTGCAACTTTTAACACTTGTTCTTTTACTTCATCCGAAATTTTATTATTCTCGTTTAAACCATCTAGCAATAAGTTTGAACCTAGATTTGAAGTCAAGATCAAGATCGTATTTCTAAAATCAACGGTCCGTCCTTGTCCATCTGTTAAACGTCCATCATCGAGCACTTGTAAAAGAATATTGAACACATCTGGGTGAGCTTTTTCGATCTCATCAAACAAAACGATCGTATAAGGATTGCGCCGAACAGCTTCCGTTAACTGCCCGCCTTCTTCATAACCGATATATCCTGGTGCTGCCCCAACCAAACGCGAGACCGATGCTTTTTCCATGTATTCTGACATATCGATCCGAACCATATGTTTATCTGAATCAAAGAGATCTTTAGCCAAAGCTTTGGCTAATTCGGTCTTACCGACCCCTGTAGGTCCTAAAAACATAAATGATCCCAAAGGCTTAGATGGATCTTGCAAGCCAGCACGTGAGCGTAAAACAGCATCTGAGACTGCTTTTACAGCTTCATCTTGCCCAATAACTCGTTTATGCAAGTTTTCTGCTAAATGCAATAATTTTTGGCGTTCACCTTGGACCAACTTAGCTACTGGGATCCCTGTCAACCGACTTACTACCGAAGCGATCTCTTCTTCAGTCACTGATTCTTCGACTAACCAATCATCGGTCCGTTCAGAATGCTCTAAATTGGCTAATTCTTTTTCTAATTCGGGAATCGTTGCATGCTGTAATTTAGCAGCTTTTTCGAGATCATAGTTATTTTCAGCTTCTTCTAGGTCATGCTTAGCTTTGTCTAACTCGGATTTTTTCTCACTTAGTTTTTGGACATCTTCTTTTTCACTTTCCCAACGCATTTTTAATTGGTTAGCTTTTTCGCGTAACTCAGCTAATTCACTTTGCATTTCAGCCAGGCGTTTCTTAGATGCTGGATCGGTCTCTTTTTTCAAAGCCGCTTCTTCGACTTCTTGGCGCATCAATTGACGTGTCACTTGATCAAGTTCGGTTGGCATCGAATTCATTTCGACCCTGATCTCAGCACAAGCTTCATCTACTAAATCGATCGCTTTGTCAGGTAAAAAGCGGTCAGTAATGTAGCGATTAGATAAGGTAGCGGCCGCAACCAAGGCACTGTCGTGGATCCGTACTCCATGGTGGATCTCATAGCGTTCCTTTAGGCCACGTAAAATCGAGATTGTGTCTTCAACTGTGGGTTCTTTGACTAGAACTTTTTGGAAACGACGCTCTAATGCTTTATCCTTTTCAACATATTCACGATATTCGTCTAAAGTCGTTGCCCCGATCAAATGCAATTCACCCCGAGCAAGCATGGGTTTTAATAAGTTACCTGCATCCATGCTACCTTCTGTTTTGCCGGCACCAACAATATTATGGATCTCATCAATAAATAAGATAATTTGCCCTTCACTTTTAGAAACTTCTTTTAAAACTGCTTTTAGGCGTTCTTCAAATTCACCACGATATTTCGCTCCTGCGATCAAAGATCCCATATCTAAAGAAAAAATCGTTTTGTCCTTAAGATTATCAGGGACATCTTTGCGCACGATCCGTTGTGCTAACCCTTCGATGATCGCAGTTTTACCCACACCAGGTTCTCCGATCAAAACAGGGTTATTCTTTGTTTTACGTGACAAAATTCTGATAACATCCCGAATTTCTTCGTCTCGCCCAATGATTGGATCTTGTTTTCCTTGCCGAACCTGTTTAACTAGGTCCACCCCATATTTTTCCAATGCTTGGTATTGTTCTTCTTGATTTTTAGAGGTCACCCGTTCACCAGCACGCATCTGTGTGATCGTAGCTAAAAGTTTTTCTCGGGTGCAGCCATGTTCAACTAACCAACTAGTTAATGGGTCATATTTTTGTGTCATTAGGGCTAAAACTAACGTATCAAGTGAAATGTATTCATCGGTAAATTCTTGTTTAACTTCGTCAGCATCCCGCAATAACTGTAGCATTTTAGGGCTAAAAGATTGTCCATATTGAACACTACCAGAAACCTCTGGAAGTTTATCTAAAACTTCATCGATCTTAGCTTCAAAAGCGGTAACTTCAACACCCGCCTTTTTATAAATATCCGTTACCAATTGTCCTGGTTGGACTAAAAATTTAAATAAATGTGCAATTTCGATCTCTTGTTGGTGACGATTGATAGCAATTTGTTGTGCTTGCCCTAAAGCATCTTGCACAGCAGATGTTAAATTATTTTCATTATTCATCTTTTATTACCTCGAATCACTTAAATTTATGCAAATAAACGTGGTAGCAGTTTACCACGCTTACTTGACGTTTATTTAGCAGCTAATTTTATAATTTCTAATACAACATCAGCTGCTTGTTGCATGACTTGTTTTGAAACATACTCATAACGCCCATGCATATTTTCTCCACCGGCAAAAATATTTGGGGTCGGTAAGCCCATAAAAGAAATCGTTGAACCATCTGTACCGCCACGGACCGGATAGATCTCTGGTGTGATCCCCAGATTTTTCATCGCTTCTTTAGCTAATTCAACGACCGTCATATCCTTTTCGATCACTTCACGCATGTTGTAATACTGATCTTTAACTTCGATCAACACTCGTTCTTCGCCTAAAGTTGCATTCATCTTAGCCGCATTATCTAACATTAATTGTTTTCTTTGTTCAAAGATCTCGCGGTCATGATCACGAATGATATAAGCCAAACTAGCTTCGGCTACCGAACCGTTGACATCGATCACATGGAAAAAGCCTTGACGCCCCTCAGTTTTTTCAGGAACCTCATCTTTAGGTAACATATTGTGATAGTCCATGGCTAATTGGATCGCATTGACCATCACACCCTTAGCCGTAGCAGGATGAACTTCTTTACCTAAAAATTTGAGTTTAGCTTGAGCTGCATTAAACGTTTCATATTCTAGCTCACCTAATGGACCACCATCGACAGTATACGCGATATCCGCACCAAATTCGGCGACATCAAAATTCAGTGAGCCAGTTCCGATCTCTTCATCTGGTCCGATTCCGATCATGACTGTCCCATGTTTGATCTCAGGATGTGCTACTAAGTATTCCATCACCGTAATGATCTCAGCTACTCCGGCTTTATCGTCAGCACCTAATAAGGTGGTCCCATCCGTCGTGATCAAATCATGACCTTGATAATTTTTCAAATTAGGAAAATCCTTTGGTGATAACATGATCGTTTGCGCATCATCTAAGGCAATGTCACTTTCACCATCATAATTTTCAACAATTTTTGGCTTAACATCAGTTGCATTAAAGTCAGCTGTGTCCATATGAGCCAAAAAACCAACCTTCTTTACGTTACTGTCATCGGCTAAATTACTTGGTAACTCCGCAAAAACATAACCACTTTTGGCCGAGATTCGGACATTTTTTAGCCCGATCGCAGTTAATTCAACAGCTATATCCTTAGCAAATTGTACCTGTGTTTGCGTAGAAGGCACAGTCGTTGAATTTTCATCAGATCGTGTTTCTTTTTTTACATATTCTAAAAAGCGTGGTACTAAATTAGGATAATTTGGCATAGTCTTTGGTCCCCTTTTTATTTAAATAAAGTCAAACGGATCAGTATTGAGTTTTGAAGAAAGAACTTTGATCTCCCAATTATTTTCTCCATTCCACTTAGTAAATAGTTCTTTTAAATGTGGCTTACAAATTGCTTCAAAATGGTGGCCTGGATCAATAACTGCCATGCCACTTTCATACATATCGTGAGCAGTATGGTAAGATACATCACCTGTCACGTACACATCAGCCCCTTGTCTCAATGCATACGGATAAAATTTTGCTCCTGATCCCCCTAAAACTGCTACTTTTTCAACCATTTTTTGCTTATCACGAGCTACTAAGCGTAATCCTTGTAATGACAAAACTTCTTTACAAAATTTTGCATATTTTTCAACTGTCATGGCAGTTGTTAACTCACCGACTCGTCCCATTCCCGTCTTTTCGCCTAAATCTTCGACTTGATATAAATCATATGCAATTTCTTCATAAGGATGAACGGCACGCATAGCAGTTAAAACTTGAGCTTTTTTGCTAGCTGGAAAAACGACCTCAATCTTATCTTCTGCAACTTCAGCTAATTTGGCTGCTTTTCCAATATAAGGATCCGCGGCCTCAGTTGGCATAAAACGCCCTGTACCAGACAGAGTATAAGAGCAACTCTTATATTCACCTAACTGACCTGCACCAGCCTCGGCTAAAGCTTGACGCAAACTCTCACTATTTTCAGTAGGGACAAAAACCGCTAATTTATACCATTTTTCGGCCCGTGTTGGTAAAAGTGGACTCACATTAGCTAAACCTAAAGCTTGCGCCAACCAATCATTCATGCCTCCATTGGCATTATCTAAATTTGTATGTGCCGCATACACCGTGATATTGTGTTTGATCAACTCAGCATACATTTTATTTTGAGGCACACTCAAATCAAATTGCTTTACTGGGACAAACATTGCTGGATGATGCGCAAAAATAAAGTCTACCTGATTTTCAATGGCTTCTTTGACCACATCCGGTCTGACATCTAACGTCACCATCATCTTTTTAACTTCTTGTTCTAAGTCGCCTAACTGTAGCCCAATCGGATCATTTGGTTCTGCGATCCGTTTAGGCGCAAAGGCCTCAAACTTTTGAACGATCTCTTTAACCTTCACCATCTAAGACACCTCTTATTTGCGCAATTCTAGTCTGAAGCGCTTCTTTTTTAGTGGCTGGAACATGACTTGCTTTTTGTAACTCGATCAAAATTGTTTCGAGTTTTGCGATTTCTTTTTGCCATTTAGCTTTAAAAGTTTCATTTTTTTCTTTTAAGAGCCATGGTCCAAAGATAAGTTCAGCCTCTGTCAATTCTTGTTTTACTGGCGTATAACTGGCAGAAATGATCTCATAGATGTGTCCATCTTCTTGCATGATTTGTTCAGAATCGATTTGATAATTGTTTTCAACTAACCACTTGCGAACATTACTTTCACCAACATTTGGTTGTAAGATCAATTGAGGATGATCAGCTAATTTATCTTTTCCAGTTGCTAAAATATCACTGATCAAAGTGCCTCCCATGCCACAAATCGTTACGACATTTATTTTATCAGTTGCTTTGATTGCAGCTAGCCCATCAGCCAGGCGAACTTCAATGATATCATCAAGTCCCTCTTTTTTGATCTCCTGTTTAGCATTTTGGTATGGTCCTTTAACAACTTCACCAGCAACGCCAAAAGCTAATTGATCGTTTAACGCCAAATAAGCTGGTAAATAAGCATGATCTGAACCAATATCTGCTAAGCGCGCATTAGTTGGCACTAATTTAGCCACTGCTAGCAAACGTTTTGAAAGATGGTGTGCATCCATCTGCATCCCTCCAATAAATTACTTCTAAAAATATTCTACCACACATCAGAAAGCTTGCTTTAGACTTTTATCAAAAAAACCCGGTGTAAATTACACCGGATCTTGAGCTTGCTATTCTAAGAAATCTTTTAATTGTTTTGAACGAGATGGGTGACGCAATTTACGTAACGCTTTTGCTTCAATTTGACGGATTCGCTCACGTGTGACCCCAAAGACTTTCCCAACTTCTTCTAGGGTACGAGTACGCCCATCATCTAAACCAAAGCGCAAACGTAAAACATTTTCTTCTCGATCAGTCAAAGTATCTAAAACACTTTCGATTTGTTCTTTTAATAATTCATACGCCGCATGTTCTGCTGGACTAGTTGCATCTTGATCTTCAATGAAATCACCCAAATGAGAGTCATCTTCTTCCCCAATCGGAGTTTCAAGTGAAACTGGTTCTTGCGCTATTTTTAAGATCTCACGCACTTTTTCAGTTGGCATATTCATTTCTGCCCCAATTTCTTCTGGAATCGGTTCACGACCAAGATCTTGTAACATTTGGCGTTGGATCCGAATCAACTTGTTGATCGTTTCCACCATGTGCACTGGGATACGGATCGTCCGCGCTTGATCAGCGATCGCACGCGTAATTGCTTGCCTGATCCACCAAGTTGCATAAGTTGAAAATTTAAATCCCTTACGATAATCGAATTTTTCAACGGCTTTCATTAAACCCATGTTCCCTTCTTGGATCAAGTCAAGAAATGACATGCCACGACCAACATAACGTTTAGCGATCGAAACAACTAAACGTAGGTTGGCTTCTGCTAGACGTTGCTTGGCCTCTTCATCGCCTTCTTCAATTCGTAACGCTAAGGCTACCTCTTCATCTGCAGTCAAGAGATTTACACGGCCGATTTCTTTTAGATACATTCTGACAGGATCATTTATTTTAACCCCTGATGGCGCAGATAAGTCACTTTTTGAAAGTTCTTTTTCTTCATGACTAGCTTTTTTCAAACTAATTTCACTTGGATCACCGTTTTCATCGACCACTGAGATGCCCGCATCTTCTACGCGCACGATCAAGGCGTCCATTTGATCTGCTTCTAAATGAAATGGTGTGACCATTTTGTCAGTCAATTCATCGTATCTAATTTCTTTTTTCGGTTTATATTCGCGGAGTAATTCACGCAATGCCTTTTTATATGCAACTTCATCGAAAGTTTTGTTTGTTTTCTCTTCTGCCAAAATAGAGGCCTCCCTTAAATGATTGACTTCTCTGTCTGCTTTTTTTGTAATAGCTCGATCAGTTTTGCTGTATGGGTAACAACAGCTTGAGCATCTCCGATCCGCTTTGCTTGATTGATCTTAGCTTGAACTTCTGAGATCTGAGTTTCAAGTGGTGAGCGTTGGATGATAAAGTTAAGACAATCACTGATTTCTTGTTCACTAACTTCACCATATTCGGTCAATTCAAGCGAAATGATCAACTGGCGGAGATTTTCATCTTTTAAATAATCTAAAAAGCTAGCACTTTCATAACTAGCATAACGATCAAAATAGCCTTCAGCTAATAAATAAATCGTTTCGTAGTCTTCATGAACAAAGGCAAAATCAGCCAAATTTTGAATCCTAGTAAAGACGTCATGATCATGCAAAATACGATATAACAAAAGCCGTTCTGCTTGTTCAAGTGGGCTATAACGCTTTTGCTCTTGTCGTTGTTGGGTACTGTACGATACTTGATCAGAACGTTTATATGATGCAGTTTGATTTTCTTTGATCTCTTGTGCTTGCGTTTGTTGGATAAACGACTGGAGCTGACTGTTAAGATTGACACGTTCGATTCCAAAATCTTTGGCTAAACGATTGAGTGCTAGATCACGTGCTACAGGATCCTTAACAGTCGCAACCCTCTCAAGTACATCGGTAATATAACTTAACTGATCATTTTCTTTTTCAAGATTACGATCTTGTTTAAAATATTCTAAATAAAATTCTAGTTCTGTTTGCTTATTTTGCGCGATAAATTCTTTAAATTTATCGGTTCCATATTTATTAACAAATTCATCTGGATCTAATTTTTCAGGTAAACTTATGACTCCTATCTCAAATTTACTTAATGGTGCAATCAATTCTAGAGCACGTTTAGTAGCATTTTGTCCTGGAGTATCACCATCGTAGCAAATAAACAGCTTATTAGCCGTTTGCTCCAATAAATAGATCTGCTCGCTAGTCAAACTCGTTCCCATGGAGGCAACACCGTTTTTGACCCCTGAGCGCCAAGCCGCTAAAACATCCATAAAACCTTCAAATAAAATAACTTGACCTTCATGGCGAATTTCTTTTTTAGCTTTATCAAAGTTAAATAATATCTTGCGCTTGTTAAATAATGGTCCTTCTGGGGAGTTAAGATATTTAGGAAGTTTTGGAACCTTAGCTAATAAGCGACCTGAAAAAGCAATAACTTGGCCCGTTTGATCCCGGATCGGAAACATGATCCGATCATTAAAACGTTCAGCCAGGTTACCTGTCTCACGTTCACTAAAAAGACCCGATTTTCTCAAAAGTTGATAATCGTCTTCTTTTTTTTCATGCAAAAAAGCGCGTAACAACTCATCAGCTGGAGCATAACCCAATTGAAATTCTTTGATCAACTCATCATCTAACCCACGCTGATGCAAATAATCTAATGCTGGTTGTCCAAGTTTCGTGTTAACTAAAATATGATGATATAATTGGCTAACTTGGGTATATAACCGTTTTAATTGGCCCGTTTCAGAGCGGTCATTAGCGCTGTTTTGTTGTGGTAAATAACTCTTATCTAATTCAATTCCTGCTAATTGCGCAGTACGATAAACTGCCTCAGGGAAAGTCAGATCTTCGATTTCCATCAAGAATTTGAAAACATTTCCCCCTCTGCCACATGAAAAGCAATGAAAGAACTGCTTAGCTTCATTAACAGAAAATGAACCTGTTTTTTCAGTATGAAATGGACACAAGCCAAACCAGTTACTACCCGAGCGGTGTAACTGAACATACTGCCCAACGATATCTAAGATATTAACATCTGACCTGACTTGGTCGATCACATCTGTTGGTATTCGACGTTGATTCACAGTCTCACCCCATTTTTATGAGCCGTTGAGAAAAGCCGCACACGAGGCACGACCTTCCGTATTATTTACATAATCAATAACCATTTTATAATAGATGATTATTTATTGCAAGAGCAAACGTAAATAATTACTATATCAGATTGACTCACCTTTGACAAGGTTTATTTTTAATAATCCGCCCAACAACACAAAAAGCTGCTAGAAAGAGATTCTTTCTAACAACTTTTTAAAGGCATTTATTTGGTATTTAAAGCATCTAATGAACCAAAAATAAAGGTCAAACGCGCAATTTCAGCTAATTGACGCAAACGATTGAACTTAACTGCTTCATCATCGGCCATAACCATTGTTTCTTCAAAATAACGTTCGATCGGTTGACGCAATGAACGCAAGGCCATGAATTTTTCATCAATATCAGCAGTTGCAAAATCTCGCTTAAGCGTATTTACCGCATTATACAATTCTTTTTCAGAATCATTTTCAAATAAGGCAGGATCTACACTGTCCACATCTTTATCAGCTAATTTAGTAGCTAAACGAGTTACCCGTGTTAAAGCTTCCATATCCTCTTTGAAGTTTGCATCCTCTAAATGCTTAGTCAAAGAGTCAGCAGCTTTTCTTGTTAAAGTAAAGGCATTATCCTTATTAGCCATTACCGCTTCTAATACGTCATGACGAAGATTTCCCGTCAAGATCTGTTGAACACGATCGGCAATAAAGTCACGGATCTCAGCTTTATTTTCACTTGGAGCGATCTTTTCATACAAATCAGGACGTTTGATGTAAGCATCCCTAACAGCTGCTTGTAACAATGGTGTCGAAAGAGCCCAGTTTTTATCTAGGGCAATTCTAACGATCCCTAAGGCTTGTCTTCTTAAAGCATATGGGTCATTTGAACCACTTGGCAACATGCCAGCACTAAAGAATGCTTGAATACTATCAATTTTATCGGCAAGTGATAACACTGCCCCAACATTACTTGCTGGCAATTCACCATCTGCACTTGTTGGCATGTATTCTTCTCTGATTGCACGCGCAACGGCATCATTTTCACCTTGCAATTTAGCGTAGATCTCACCCATCACACCTTGCAATTCAGAAAATTCGCCAACCATTCCCGTTACAAGATCAAATTTGTAAATTTGACTTTCACGATCAAGATCTGCTAATTCTTGGTCACTTAAGCCTAGTTTTTCACCTAAGTAATGTGCGATCAAGTTTACACGTTCCATCTTTTCATAAATCGTCCCGATCTTATCATGGAACATGACTTTCTTTAGGCGCTCAACATAATCAGCGATCGTTTGTTTTTGATCTTCTTCATAGAAGAATGCTGCGTCTTCTAAGCGTGCTGTCAACACTTTTTCGTTACCAGCAATCACATTATCAAGATGTTCTTTGTTACCATTACGAACTGAAATAAAGTTTGGTAGTAAGTTACCTGCTTGATCAGTTACGTAGAAGAAACGTTGATGATCTTTCATTGACGTGATCAAAACTGCATCTGGGATCGTCAGATATTTTTTATCAAATGAGCCAGCAAAAACAGTTGGATATTCAACTAAGTTATTTACTTCTTCTAATAATTCTGGATCGACCACAACTTGCCAATCGTTTTTAGCAGCTAATTGTTCGATTTGGTCAACGATCATGGCTTGACGTTTTTTAGCATCGGCAATGACCATTTCTTTTTCCAATGCGACCGGATATTGTTGGGCATTGGCTAACTTAATGTCTTTACCTAAGAAACGATGCCCCTTAGTTGTGCGACCAGCTTCACGTTCTAAGACACTAAATGAAACAACTTCATCGTCTAGTAAAGAAACCAACCAACGAATCGGACGAACATATTCAAAATCGTTAGTGCTCCAGCGCATCATCGTTGGGAATTTTAGATCCATCACAACATCTTTTACCCCACTTAAAACTTCTTTTGCTGTTTTGCCAGGGATAAATTTCTTAACATAGGCATATTCAACACCTTTTAGCTCTTTAAAAAAGATGTCATCTGGAGTACAACCTTGACCACGTGAAAAACCTTGAGCTGCTTTTGACCAGTTACCTTCAGCATCTAAAGCGATCTTTTTAGCTGGCCCTTTAGCTTCTTCTTCAATGTCAGCTTGCTTATCGGCTAAACCTAAAACTTTGACCGCTAATCTTCTTGGGGTAGAATAAGCTTCAATTTTTTCAAATTCTAACCGTTCTGCTTGCAAGAAGTTTTCCATTTTCTTAACTAATTGTTGACTACTTGGTGTAACAACATGAGCAGGAATTTCTTCTAATCCAATTTCTAGCAAATATGTGTGTGCCATTATTTATCCTCCTCTAAAAGCTTAGCGCGTAATTTTTCATCCTTGATCAATGGATAACCCAATTTCTTACGTTCAGCAACGAATGCGCGTGCGACCATACGCGCCATATTTCTGATCCGTGAAAGATACCCAGCACGTTCAGTTACAGAAACTGCACCACGAGCATCAAGTAAGTTAAAGGTATGGCTACATTTCAAAATGTAATCATACGCTGGGTGTACTAAGCCATTTTCGATTTGTTGTTTAGCTTCTTTTTCGTAGGTATCAAAAAGTTCAAACAACATTTCTTGGTTACTTTCTTCAAATGAATATTTAGAATGTTCAAATTCAGGTTCTTTGAAAATATCTCCATATTTAACGCCATCAGCCCATTCAAGTTCAAAGACTGAGTTAACATCTTGAATGTAAGAAGAAAGACGTTCCAGACCATAGGTAACTTCTACTGCTACAGGGCGAACTTCTAAACCACCAACTTGTTGGAAATAAGTAAATTGGGTGATTTCCATCCCATCAAGCCAAACTTCCCAACCAACACCGGCGCAACCCATCGAAGGGTTTTCCCAGTTATCTTCAACAAAACGAATATCATGTTCTAGTGGGTCGATTCCTAAAGCACGTAAACTATCTAAGTATAATTCTTGAATGTTTTCTGGGGATGGCTTCATGATAACTTGGAATTGGTGATGTTGATACAAACGGTTCGGATTTTCACCGTAACGTCCATCGGCAGGGCGACGAGAAGGTTCAACATAAGCAACATTCCATGGTTCAGGTCCGATTGCACGAAGGAAAGTATATGGGCTCATCGTGCCGGCCCCTTTTTCTGTATCGTACGATTGCATCAACATACAACCTTGTTTTGCCCAAAATTGTTGCAACGTTAAAATAATATCTTGCATTGACAATTTATCTGCCATAAGATCTCCTCCAAAATTTTAATTTCGAAATTTTACCAAAAAGCGCACAAAAAATGTCCCTATGTAGCGCCATCTGGCTACATAGGGACGATTTTCGAAAATCGCGGTTCCACCCTACTTCTAGTAATTACTAGCAACTTAATTCGTTGAGACTCCAAAAGTGCCAATCAAATCTCGCTCAATATCTGCTTTCACCATCCCAGACTCGCTTGTTTGACCATGAGATCGATCCTCTTTTTTCAACGTCTCCTAATATTGATAACATTAGCATAGTTTAAGGGACATTTTTTGTCAAGTCCTACTTTTATCATTACTTCATTTGTAAACTATGATTGGTCGTCTTTTTTCAAGACTTGATCCCAAGTCGACATTTGATCTAAAAATTTTTTAGCGGGCACATAGATCCCCACTTGACTATTATAGATCTCATCGATCGTTTGGCGTAATGCCATTTTGGTTTGTTCTTTGACTTTAATCGAGTTTAACTTATACAAATCGAGCACCGAAAATAACCGAAGATAATAGATCGTCCGCTGATCCAACCCCAGTCGATTAGGATCTAAATGCCAGTGAGCTTGACATAAAAGACCACCATAACTTTCCGAATAATCAAAAGCTAGATCAGTTCTTTGACAAACAGTACAACTTTCCAAGTGTGGTTTGACCCCAAAATACTGCAACAATTGGATTTCAATAATATTAGTGATAATGGCAGGTTCAAATCCTTCATCAATCAATTCTAAGGCTTTTTGAACTTTTAAAAACCAACCCTCAACTACTAATTGTTGTTCGTTTAAGGCTCGTTCCACTAAACCTAAAATATATGATGCATAGGCATTTAACGTAATATCTTGTGAGATCTCACGATATTGCGCGATCTCACGGTCAGTTGTCAAAAAACACAGCCCATCGTCATTGATACTACCTAAGTATGTTCCATGGGTAAAAGGAAGGATCGCTGCCCCTAATTTAAATCCACGCTTGCGCGCACCTCGAATAAAAAATGTTTTAAAACCATACTTATCAGTCAAAATCTTTACCAACATATCACGTTCTTTATAGTCACGTCTTGAAACCACGATCCCATCAAATTCGACACCTTGTTGTATTGCCATTTTATCCCCCAAAAATAAAAGAGGAGTTACCCCCTCTTTTGGCTTATTTTAATAATCATCTTGACGATAACCAAAGGCTTTTAAGTCAACTTGGCGGTCTTTCCAGTTAGGTTGAACTTTGACCCAAAGTTCCAAAAAGACCTTATCGCCCAACATAAATTCAATTTCTTTACGCGCACGAGTTCCGATCTCTTTGAGCATCTTACCGCCCTTACCGATAATGATCCCCTTTTGGCTAGCACGTTCAACAACGATCGTAGCTTGGATCAACACTTTTTCGTCATCTTCACGTTTGATTCGTTCAACCACGACCGCAACTGAGTGCGGAATTTCTTCACGTGTAAGTTGTAAAACTTTTTCCCGGATCAATTCTCCCACGATAAAGCGTTCGGGATGATCAGTAATTTGATCTTCAGGATAGTATTGGGGACCTTCTGGAAGATCTTCCACCAAATCATGCACTAATTCGGCACAGTTGTTACCATTCAACGCTGAAATTGGGAAAACATCTTTATAATCAAGTGTATCACGATAATCATCCATAACTTCTAATAAATGGTCAGGATGGATCTTATCGATCTTGTTGATCACCAAATAAATTGGCTTTTTAACTTTCTTTAGACGCTCAATAATAAAGTCATCCCCACGCCCACGTTTTTGTTCCGCATTGACCATGAAAATAACTGCATCAACTTCATTTAAAGTCGACAACGCCGATTGAACCATGAAATCCCCTAAGCGACTATGTGGCTTATGGATCCCTGGGGTATCGATAAACACGATTTGGGCGTTATCCGCAGTATAAATACCTTGGATCTTATTTCTTGTTGTTTGTGCTTTATCACTCATGATAGCGATCTTTTGGCCCACAACGTTGTTTAAAAATGTCGATTTACCAACATTCGGACGACCAACGATCGCCACAAAACCTGAATGAAACTTTTCTTCCAAAATTTACACTCCCTATAAATCAATTAAATAATAATTGCCAAATTTTTGGTCCAAATATCAACAATCCAGTGATCACTGAGAAGATCGCCGCCAATAAAACAGCTGCGGCCGCCATATCTTTGGCTTTTTTAGCTAACGGATGACGCTTATAATTTGTTGCTAAATCAACTACATTTTCAATCGCTGAATTCCAGACTTCACTTGAAACGACCAAAAAAATACTTAAAAATAGCCAGAGCCATTCACCAATGGTTACATTAAACGCAAGTCCCATAATTACGACCAATGTTATAGCACTCACATGAAACCTTAAGTTACGCTCTTCGCGATAGGCAGTTTTTAAACCAATGATCGCATATCGCAACGATTGGAAAAAGTGCCTGTTTTTCCAGTTATTCACTGTTGTCTTTTGCTCTTTATCGTTTAAGTCCATACGCCTCTAGAATTTCTCGCTGCAGACCAAACATTTCTTGTTCGTCTTCTGCACGCATGTGGTCGTATCCATTGAGATGTAAAAAACCATGAACAACTAAAAAACCTAATTCTCTTTCTTTTGAATGTCCCAAATATTCTGCTTGTTCTTTTACTTTATCGATCGAGACCATAATATCACCGATATTTTTAGGAATTTCAAACTCTTCATCATCTGGTAAAATGATCGGTACTTCAGTCGGATCTTCTTCTTCGATCGCAAAACTGATCACATCGGTCGGTTTATCGACCCCACGATATTCTTTATTGATTTGATGGATCTCTTCATTATCCATTAAAGTCACTGACATTTCAGTATTTTGAGGTAAATCAATATAATCGCCCGCAAAATTTAAGACTTGTTTGATCAAATCAAGCCATTCTGCTGGAGCTTGTTCGGTATTATCGTATACTTCCAAATCCATTTTTATTCCTCATTTTCCGTCGAATTATAGTTATCATAAGCCTTGATGATCTCAGAAACGACTGGGTGACGCACAACATCGGCCGAATCAAATTTTACAAAGCCAATATGAGGTAGTCCCTTCAAGATCCGCTCAGCATCAACTAAGCCACTTTGACTATGTCCCTTGGGAAGATCGATCTGGGACTTATCACCATTGATGATCATTTTTGAACCAAAACCTAAACGCGTCAAAAACATCTTCATCTGTGCGCGCGTTGTATTTTGTGCTTCGTCTAAAATGACAAAAGCATTATCTAACGTCCGCCCACGCATATAAGCTAACGGTGCAACTTCGATCACACCACGTTCGATCAAGCGCTCAGTGTGTTCAGCCCCTAAAATTGAATTCAAGGCATCATAAATCGGGCGCAAATATGGATCAACTTTTTCTTTTAAATCACCCGGTAAAAAGCCCAAAGACTCACCAGCTTCAACCGCTGGACGCGTTAAAATCAAGCGCTCAACTTCATGACGTTTGAGCGCTGCTACAGCCATAACTACCGCTAAATAAGTTTTCCCTGTCCCAGCCGGACCGATCCCAAAAACTAGATCTTTACGCTTTATTTCTTGCACATATTGGCGCTGACCATAATTTTTAACGCGGATCGAACGACCACGCCGATCTTTTATCAATTCTTCAGTATAAAGATCTTTGAAGTATTCTAAAGTCCCACGCTGTGCCATTTTCATCGCTGACACTACATCAGCACTACTGATTGTGATCTTTTTACGTAAAAGTCCAGTCAGTTCACTGAGGACTTGATATGCTAATGCCACGTTCTCTTCCGCTCCAGTGAGCTTGATCGTGCCACCAAACGGACTTAAATCGACATCTAACCCTTCTTCAATTAGCTCCAAATGACTGTCATTAATACCTGACAGTGAAATTTGCAATTGAGAATCGTTGAGAACGAAACTTCTTTCAACTACTTGTTCTGCGCTCAATCGCCCATCTCCCTTATATTATTTCTATCCCCAATTATACTTATTCTCAGTCGGATAATCAAATCAAACTATTTTACACAAAAATAAGTCATTTTCTGATATAGCTTCAGAAAGCTTAATATATCAACAACTCACAACATAATGCACAATCGTGACTGTATTTTTGACTGACTTGCCGGTTATTTTCATATCAAAATAGACAATTTTATATAATTGAACACAAAAAAGCGCCCCGCCCGAAAAATCGAGCGAGGCGCTTAAGTTAGCTATTCATATTCCTTGCCTGTGATCTCTTCATACTGCTCAGCTGTAATAGATTTAAGCTTCACAAATTTTTTGATCGACAAACCTAACTTGTGAAGTGATTTGCACACGTTATACATCTTCTTCATCACCTCCAGTTAAAGCTAAAAGCAATTCTGTATTTTGCGCTACTTGAATAGATAGATCTTCGATCGCCTTCAATAAATCTAAGTCTTTGTTGTCTCCAGTCCACTTAATGCCATCCCATTTAGGATTTGCTAAATGATAAACTTCATTATTTAAAGTTCTAGTTGGCGGTAGCTCTGTCGAGTACTCCGGTTGGTTTGGCGCTTGCACCTCACCAATATATTCTTTCGTCACTGCATCATACATATAATAGATTGCCATGTTATCCTTCCTTCCTAACAGCTCCAATACTCAACACATCATCATCAGACCAAATGCCTAATTCGTACATCACGCGGGCGTAAACTGGCTTACGACCATACGAACCGCTATTTGTACCAGCATCACCAAAAGCATTAGTCCAATCGTACTTACTTGCGTCTTGCAACGGGTTGAGCACTTTTGTTCGTGGTGACCAATAATCAAACATACCTGATTTAGATTTAAATTTTTCAAGTGTAAGCGTTCCTCGTGATGCACTGATCACGTTTGGAATGAGTGGCCAAGTTACAAAATCAGTAGCATTTAAATTGCCAGCAAAGCCATAGCCATAAACAGTAGCCGTTGTAGCATACTCTGGAAACTGTAATCCACAACCGTTATCAAACCGGATCGTCCAAGGCGTAATGCTACGATCTAACGTCCACGCAGTCGGTGCATGTCGCACTTCACCCTTGTTGTCTTCATCTGGCTTAGGTTTTAGGCTGTCAATAAAGTCATGCTCTGATCCTGTATTTCCAAGATCTAACCAAATTTGATAGGCTGACTTTCCATCTTTGCCGTCATGCCCATTTTGGCCATCGTTTCCAGCGGGTCCACGTTCACCAGCAGGGCCGGGATCACCCTTATCACCCTTAGGTCCTTGAGCACCATCCTTGCCATCTTTACCAGCAACAGGGATGCTAGTACCACCACTTTCGGCGAGCTCTTTTCGAATCTGTTCAATCGTGATCGTATTGACTAAATCACCTTTAACATCCATTAAATTATCAGTCAAAGTTAACAAAATCTGATCTTTATCAGGATAGATATACTTTCGATCTTCCTTTTCGATCCAAATTTCTAACCGATACTTATCAGCTGGGAATTCTGCAAGTTTTGTACTATCAAGTAGCACTGATCCATTCTTTACGTCACATTCAATATCTGCTAAATATCCGATACGATTTCCGATCTTAACGATCACATCATCTTCATCAGTCAATTTAACAGCAGTTTTATCATCAAATAAAGAAAGCTCGTAAATACGGCTAGTATCACGAGCTTTCTGGATCTGATCATTAATAGATACTCTTCTCATAAGTACCTCCGTTATTTGAATGAACCCCAACTATCAAGACGTTTACCATCATATGCACGTCCTGTTGCCAAATAAGCATACTGCCCATTGCCTCGTGGTTGTCTGATCCATACAAACCCATTACTGATTGAGTATGCATCATATTTGACTTCACTACCTGCAGGAAGTTCAGCTAACTTACTAGATTGCAATGTAGCACCCCAGCGCAAGTTGATTACTGTATTAGACGTGAATGTTCCATCTTCTTTGTGCCAAGTAGCACCAAGCGTGTCGACCCACTTGTCAGGCACTGCGATTGGTTGTGGTGCAGGTGTATTGATAACGCTAGATGAGTTAGCTGTAACTTTAGCATTAGTGTAAAAACCGCTAAAATCATAGCTCATATCGATACCAACTCCTCCGATTTGATAAGTACTACTAAACTGCCAAGTACCTACATTATCGACACCTGGTTGACTTACACCATAAGATGCGATCCATAAATTTTTGGCAATCAATCGGTTACGATCGACACGTTTAGTCCAAATCCAACTTGCTCCTGTATAGAAGTCAACGTTAGGATAGCCGGCATCTTTAACGTACTGTAAGAACGCATTGCTATCTTCAGTTACATCATACTTATGCACTTCATCTTCCACATCAAGTGCCATTACACTTTCTGGTCCAATACCATGATCACGAGCATTTTTTACAAACCACGCTGCTTCTGCTTTAGCATCTGCCACACCATGAAATTTAGCATAATGATAAGCATGGACTAGCAAACCTACTTGACGAGCATATTTGATTTGATTACGTGCCTTAGGGTTAACATAAGCATCCCCCGGATTAGAACCTTGCGTGATCTTGACAATTACCGCTTTAACGCCTGCGTTTTTCATTGCTTGGAAAAACGCTAGCGTATCTGGTTGGTGAGATGAAACGTCTGCTACTAAATTAACCATGTTATTTGTCCTCCTTGATTTCTACTGTTGGTGTTAATTCTGACTTTTCGTAAGCTGATTGTACTGCTGTTTGTGCAGCTTCATCATTAACTTTAAATCCTGCTGATTGCATAGCCATTTGGACATTTTTAGTTGCTAGATCAAATTTGGTCTTACCGTCCAAATTTTGGCTGACTAATGATTCTACTGCGGTTGTAGCAACTTTTTCTAATAATTCCCAAGCTAAAGCTGATTGTTTAGCTTCATTAGTTTTCACTTTAGCTTCAAGCCAAGGCTTTACATAAGCCCAAGCAAAAGCAATAAAGCTTACTAAAGCACCACTTGAGATCAACCAATCAATTACATCATTTGCTACTTTCATCACAATTCTTCCTTTCTAATTCTTCTTTTAAGCGAGTGTTTTCCTCCCGTAGCTTCTCTAACTCACTTTTCTTTTCGAGCTTATCCATTTTTTGCCTATTGTTCTCGTGTGCCGTGATCCATGCGACTAAAGCAGAGCCCAAGGCACTCACAATCGCAACTAAAACTTGATCACTCATCACCTCACCCTTTCACTAGAACTTCAGCTACTATGCCAGATAACACAAAGAAAGCATAAATTGCTGGAAAACTAAGAATTCTGCCAATAAAAATATCAGCCAAAACAAACGACAAAAAGAACACTAACCAAACAAAAGTCAGTGTTCCAGTCATAATTTGTTTATAGTACAAATGTTTAACATTCCAGAGCGCATAAACTAGTGCAACAGTTCCAACACACGCCAATAAAAAAATAAATGGCGGATCATCAAGCACAGCTAATGGACTATGAATCCAGTCAAAAGTGCCTGCACTTCGTTTTACAATAAAATAAAGCGCTAGAGAATATGTCTCTAGTGCTTTAATAAACCAAAAACGATTCTTTTTTAAATTTTCGATCATGGTTATATCCTTTCTCCACCGCTCCCGCCCAGCACCATGAATTATTCTGTGGTCGTTGTATCTGATTCATCTGTTTTCACATCATCAAACAGCTCGTCTTCTTGATCAAATACATATTGACGAAAATCATTCATATCTTTACGTACTTCACGCCGATTTTTTTCATAAAGTTCTTGATTATTAATGTACGTGTTGATTGTTGTAGTACCACCATTTGACGACAATCGAGCATCGAAACGTACTACATCAGTATCATTGATCAATGATTGCCCCGTTAAATTGAGTGTTTTTTCTTTTTTTAACATATTATTTGTCCTCCATACTTTCTTCTAACTGATCCATCAAAGTATCATAAGCCATAGCGTCCATTCGTTCTAATTCATAAGGATAGCTATCCAACGCTTGATATAGAGCATCTAATTTTTCTTTATACTCAGTAATATCAATCACTGCTTGTTCATTGGACAACTCTTCAAGTTCGATATTTACCTGAAGGCGATCTTCTTTAGTTTTAAATTGAACTTTGTCATCTTGAATAATTGGTTGCCCACTATCATCTAATAAAATGTGTGGCTTACGAATCTCATTAAAATCGTCATTATATTCTTGTTCTTTTTTCGCCAGTAATTTAACCAACTTAGAACGCCCACGGCTTGCTTTACCGCTTAATTTAAGACTAGTCAACAAATTAGAAATGTGTACTAATTCACTATTTTTAAATGTTACTGTATTCATGATAAACCTCCATTAGTTTCTAGTATTCAATATCTAGGTATCTTGCTACACGTCCTTGATCAAGATTTGTCGGAACCTTCCAACCTTGTAAAGGATATACTTTATTATTGAAGAGCAAGAATAAATCCCAATCGCCAATCATTATCCCTGCTTTCATACTTTTCGATCCAATTGTAGGATAGCTATGCCCATTGTAGTTTACAGTGAAAAATCTAATAGCCATCCCATCACTAGGATTTCCACTAGGATATACCACATTGCGTAATGTAATCGGTTCGCTAAACGTAACTGGATCATAGAAATTGAATCCTGAATTAGCACTATTAGGTCTCCATTCATTTCTATACCAACTCATCTTAATCTGTGGATTCATACTATAATTTCCATTATCCCTAGCTGCCCAAGCCATATAATCACCGCCACCATCTAACCAGAACAATAAGCCTTGGTAATTGCTTGGCATTCCTTGCATGCCTTGCCATCCAATCCCACCGATTTTTTCACCGACTGCCTGTATTAACATCCCGTGATCGTAAAACTGAGTTGTAGTATTTCCGTAAGTAACACGCATACCACTATAATCTATATTCACATAACTTCCGTAAGCACTACGCCAAAACGATCTCACAAACTCTGTCCTATCACCAGTTAATTTAGAAACATTTAGGTTAATAATGTTGACGTTGGCGGCATTGAGTGTACCCGTTGTAATTTTATCTGCATTTAAATCAGTGATCGCAGCACTTGGAATAAATGCTCGACCACTAAAAGCAACCGAATCAGCATCAAGATAGATCTTCTTCGACTGAATCAACGTACGGTTGGCTTGCATGTTGATCTGTGATAGTAACTCATCCTTCTGTACTCGCAAATTTATCGCAGTATCTAGCTCATTTTTTACAGCAGTGATTGCAACGGTTGTGTCCTCTGGATCAGGTGACCAGTCAGTCGCTTTTGTTCCTTCTTCTAATTTCACACAACGCACATATACATAACCTGCAGGTTTTGGAGATGAATCTGCAAAACGTCTTCCGATAATGACACTTTTACGCTTATCGTCAGGATCTAGCTTATAAGTGATATAGTATTTTTTCCAACTGGAAGTTAAGGTAACTTCCCAATAACCATCTACCGAATTATCTCTTTCGACGCCATTTGATTCAATAACGCCCCTAACCCTATTATCTCCTCCAAGATCTCCATGCCATAAATAACATGCCATTTTTTGACCACTAAATAACGCCTTTGCTTCAAATGACAAAGTATAACGGTTTTTATCAAGCGATCTGGAAGTGTCATAGCGAATTCCTTCTATCAATCCTGTTGTTGGTGCACTGATGAATTTAAATTCCTTAGAGGTTCCCTTGAGTAAGTTAGTACCGCCGATATGCATATTTTGTAGCATAAGTTGCCATTGATTTGCTTTTTGATCCACATAAGAAGCATCGGCTTTATTTGCAACAACACTACTAATCTCGCTAGCTTTCTGATTGACATATGCCCAACTTGCTTTATCAGACACAGCAGCCGTGATCTCGTTAGCTCTCTGATCTACATAAGATTTATCGGCCTTGTTGGCTACCGTCGAATTGATACTATCAACTCTAACATTAATAGCTGAATACCTTCCTGGCAATGTTTCTAATAGCCCTGTATTTTGCGTATATGGAACATATGAACTACTAAATGACATCATAGGTTGGTTAAAAATCACATTTCCTACTCCGTTAGTGATTAAACGCATTGCAACATATTTTGTCCCGTCCGGTAAGCTAACATCGTTACAATACAGCAACTGCTGATGCCCATTACTGATGTTTCTAACCTCTTGCGTAGCTTGATTTGAGCTACTTAAGTATCCCGTAGACTCTTCTCTGAAAAATACAATTTCCATTCTTGCTTTGCAGTTTCCGTTGGTAATGTTGTCCGTTACATGCATCCAAACACTTGCAGATAGTTTGTCATATTGAGTTACTCTGATCGATTTACTTGTTGCTGATAAGTTGTAATAACCACCAATAGTATTTCTAAAGGCCAAACCTGTTGAACCTTTGTAAGCGTCCCACTCGTTATTCGCAAAAAGAATTGTCCTACCATTTTCAATACCAAACAAAGTCCAAGCTTCAGCATTATTAGAAAATTCAGAATTATAGACAAGGTTTTGAATATTTAGATCATTAATTCGAGTGTTTACACGATCGATCTCAGCTACCCGTAAACTCATCCCATCTTTGAATAAATCAAAGTCTGTTTTGTAAGCTTTGAGCGTATTATTTACACTGTTAAATTTGCTCTCAATATCTTCTGGTGCTTGTGTGTAGTCAGTAGGTTTATTACCTTTTTCTATCTTCACACGTTTAATGTTCGCATCATATCCACCGTTAAAATAGATGACATATGCTTTGTTAAGACTATTGATCTTTCCAGATACGCTATATCGTTTCCAGTTTGAAGTAAGACTAGTTCCAGATAAAGATCCGTCGCCAGCCTCGCTTTCGTTTT
Source organism: Ligilactobacillus apodemi DSM 16634 = JCM 16172 (assembly GCF_001434405.1). GTDB lineage: Bacteria > Bacillota > Bacilli > Lactobacillales > Lactobacillaceae > Ligilactobacillus > Ligilactobacillus apodemi. The sequence continues at coordinate 687,885 of NZ_AZFT01000053.1, forward strand.
TCACAGTTTTAAATACGCCTGATCCTTTAGCATCAAATGATAACGTATAATCGTCGCCAACTTGTAGTTCTCCATTTGGAAATGCTCCACCCCATTTGGTATACACACCACCAGCATATTGACTACTTAGATGCATGATCTTAGTATCGCCTTGTGTATCAAACGTAGGAGTGACGTTATTTTGACCAATACCTGTCGGCCAAGTAAAATCTAACGACCCTTGTAGATAATTACGACCACCCAATTTCAAGTTATCGATCTTACCATCTACGCTAATGATACTTGCTCTTAAGCCATTTGCTGTTTGTTCAACTTCTGATGATCTAGCATATCCATTAAGATCGCTAGCAGTTAACTTACTATTTAGCGCTTGTGCCGTACTTGATCGAAAACTCTCAAAGACGTCATTACCGACCTTACCTAGCATTTGCTGTTCAAGTAAATTAGCTTTTTCTCTTACATTGGCAATATCTCCTTGTGCATTAGCAAGATTAGTCGCAGTGCCATCAGCAGTTACTTTAATTGCTGCTAACTGACCTTTAGCATCTCTTAATTGGGCGTCTAATCCATCAATGCCAGCGCTGAATTGACTAACACGTCCATCCAAAGTCGCATACTGACTTCTAACACCATCAACACTCGTAGTTAGATCTGCGATCGCTTTTTGCTGTTGCTTGGCCCTATCTGATAATTCTTTAGTGCTTGCAGATACCTCTGCAATCCTTTTAGCTGATTCAGAAGCAGATAAATCGATTCGCCCATTAACAGCTCTCGTAAAATCATCATAATTTTTAGCAAGCTTTGTTACGTTATCCAAAGCATTCTGTACGCCTAGCTGTGCTCTCGTATCGATTTCAGTTAATTGCGTAGATAAGCTGTTTTGCATATCCATAAACGACGCATAAATCGAATTAGAGGTTGAATGCGCACTTTTAGCTGAGTTGTACGCTTCGTTAGCTTTTAACCTTACATCTTCAATATCTTCGAGCGCTTTATCAACTTCTTTTTGTGTTACTTTGATCTCTGCTGTACTTAAAATGAGTTCCCAGTTACCATTACGCCAAACGTAATACTCTGTCTCACCATTGCCTAGATCAAGAAAAAGGTTGTCTCCTTCAGCTGCAGTCGTGGGTTTAACATTCGAATAAAAGTTTTTATTTTTGCCATTGGCAGATGTCAGAGCGATATTAGCAACTCTTGATGTTTCTTCTTGAGCTTGCTTGACCGACGCCACATAGCTCGTTAGACTCTTTTCGCTAAAATCATCACCTAACTCGATCACGTTATTATTTTTGTCTAGTAAATCGTGCTCTACCTTATAAACACGGGTGAAGTATTCAATATTTAGCTCATGTCTGATGATCGCAACTGTATCACCTAGACTAAGATCACCAATATCTAAGGCACTAGCTTTAAAAGACACTTTCGGACGCTTAGCCACCTGTAATGCTGCCCACGTTGCATTTATAAGCTGTGTAACATCTTCAATATCTTCAAAAACAGCGATTCCGATTCTTGGTTTTCCATCATCAAAACCGTAAAGTTTAGTAGCTTCTTTATCTTCAACGTATTCTTGACCTGCTGGTTTATCAGTAGGATTGCCATTAGCTTTACTCCAGACAACGTCAGTAAACATAATACGTCGACCATAGCCATCAACCGTATCATCATTACCATCGTCTAGCTGTTCGCCTTTCCCACGTCCTACAAGCGCTGTAACGAGGTCCTCGCTAGATTCTTCTCGAGTAACGCTAAGTAAGTTAGAACCGTATTCAAAACGCTTGCCTGTACGTTCTCCTTGTTGACTGTACAAATTAACTTGCCGTCTGACAATTCTATTTGTGATCGGATCAATAACAACTGTAAATGTTAGTTCGATCTTAAATAGTTCCACAACTTTTTGGATAGCTTCCAGTGTTGAAATATAGTAAAAATTCGTTCTCTTACGTACCGTTTCTTCACTATGTCCAACTTCCCAACGCGTCCCATCCAAAGCAATTCGCAACATTTCACTAGCCGTTTTATCTTGTGGTCTAACATCTTTGATATACGCATAACTTTTTAGTTCATCATAAGCAGACTCAATACATGTGTATTCAATGCAGTCATCTTTGACACTTTCAGAGATAATTTTAAACATCAAAAAAGCATCCCCGCGAGTTGCAGGAATGCATACAAAATAGATATTACTTGTTAAACGCTGATTTTGAACTAAGCTAAACGACAATTTATCCGCTGCGTTGATTTCTTCTGTCATCTTCGCTTCGATGATCCCATCAGAAATCGCTTTGATGATATTTTGCTGTTTATCCAATAAATACATAATCATAAGCGTTTCACCTCGTAAATCATTTTAAAATATCCTCTAGCATTGAGTGTGATTACTGTACCATTTCGAATATAGAAATCACTAAAATTAGATGATAGTTTCAAACCCATCAAATGTTGAACAGTATTGAGCTTAACCGTCAATTTTGTAAAATCGATCGTTAATTTGGTTCCTGCCCCAATCGATTCATTGAAGGTAAATACTTTAGAATCATTTGTTCGCATTTCAAACTTAGAAATAGCTTCATTTGGTGTGAATTCAATGAGCTTTGGTGTTTGAGGATAGCTAAGTTCAATATCTAAGACGTTTATCGATGTCCCAGTAAAATTAATTGTTTTAGCTGTGCTGTACTTGTATGGATCAGCGCAAACGATCTCGATTTTTCCAGTCGTACTAAATAATGGCTTATCTAAACTGATACTTTCAATCGTTCCGATATAGTGATAATCCTGTTCATCAGCAAACTTAACTTCAACATTAGTAGCATACGTTAATTGATTTAACTTAGCTAGTGATTTGTTATATCGTTCAATCGTATTACATAGCAATCTAAAAGTAACTGTGATTTTTCGTTCCTTGATACGTGAGTTAAGATATAGGCTACCATCTCCAACGCGATCAGGAGCGTTTATTTGACGTTCAAAACCAGCTCGACCTTCTACAACTAAAGTCTCGAATTCTGGAATTTCACGATCTAGCCACTTACCCGCATAACAGATTGCTTCAAGTGGCAAAGATGGGCTAGGTTCTGCCCGTGGTTGTAAATCTCTAAAATCGTACATGATTAATTCCTCCTTTTTGTTTAGAATTTATAGTTACGAGTCAAACTAGCTTGTGATCCTTGTTCACGACTAATATCCTCAACAAATGCGCCATAATCAGTGCCACCAAGTGAAACATTGATGTAAGCAGATTGCTGATTGATCGACAGTTCATGTGTCAAATCACCACTGACACTACCAGTTAATTGACCATTCATCGCTGCAATCGAATTAACAAAGTCATGCGTATTAACCGGTGGAATACTAAACATTGATGCTTGTGCCATTTTATCGCTTGCATTTTCAATATCAGATAAATTATTCATGATACCTACTGCAAGACCAGCTGGCACCCATTTACCAACTTCATCACGCATAACACGTGATGGTGAGTGAATACCCAATGCACTTTTAGCAGCATTCAAAGCTTTTTTAGCCATATTAGCCGCTGCATTAACAGCTGACCCAATCGCACCAGTAATACCTTTTACAAACCCCATGACAAAGTCACGTCCTGCACTTAACATATTACCTGCTATATTTTTAACAGCTTTATATGCTCGATTGATACCCTCGCCGGTAACCTTTGAAACAGTGTTCCATCCAGTTGAAAATACATTTCTAATGCCATTCATAATACTTAAAGTGACGCTTTTAATACCATTCATAACACTTGAAACAATCGAACTGATGCCGTTTAACGTTGTTGAAATCAACGCCTTAATACCGTTCCAAATACTAATTGTAACATTTTTAACAGAATTCCAAATTGCAGACCAAATAGATTTTATAACGTTTAAAGTAATGCTGATCGCAGTAGAAACACCATTAATAGCTATTGTTACAACAGATTTTATACCGTTCCAGATTGTCGAAACAATATTTTTAATTGCTTGCCATACACCAGACCAATCACCTTTTATAGCTGCAGTCACTGCTTTAATAATATTAGCAACGACATTGATAGCAGTGGAAACCACTGTTGATATTATGTTCCAAACAGTCGAAACGATATTTACAATAGTATTCCAAATCGCACTCCAGATTGTCGAAATAAGAGACATCGCCGTCTGAATTATCGTTGAAATCACAGATATAGCAGTTTGAATAATAATCTTCGCTTGATCCCAAATAGTTGCCAATAAAGCAACTATAACATTCCAAATAGCACTCCAAATAACCTGAATAACACTTAACCCAGCTTGAATTACTGACGATAAAATCGTGATTGCCGCCTGTACCACCATTTTTATCTGTTCCCAGACTGTTGTAATCACAATAACTAAAATATTCCACATTGGCGTTGCAACAGTAATTATCTGTTGCCATAGCGCTGAAAAGAACTCAACTAATGAATTCCAGAGATTTTTAAGACTTTCTATGATTGGTGCAACGCCCGCAATAAATGAATCCCAAGTGTTTGTTGCTATATTAACGACCGTGTTCCAAAGATTTGAAAAAAATTCTACAATTGTATTCCAAATAGGTTTGATCTTTTCAACAACACTAGAAATTATTTCAGCTATAGCGTTCCAAACCGCTGAGGCTAATTCTTTCAAAGTATTCCAAGCATTAGACAGCCAGCTAACAAAACCTTGCCAAATCTGTTGACCTAACTTAGTTTTTGTAAAAAACAACACTAATGCAGCGATAACAGCAGCTATCGCCACACCTATCAAGATAAACGGATTCAACGCCATAACAGCATTAAACGCAGCTTGTACAACTGTCGCTATTTTTACTGCAGCATTGTATGCGAATAATGCTGTTTTGGCGATAATTGACGTTTTGGCTAGCATTTGTAATGCTAATAATGCTGATTGCGATCCTTTTGCAATTCCGATTAAGGCTCTTGAAACGTTGATAAAACTTCCTACGCCACTACCAAATAATTTGATTGCTCTAATACCACCGCCCAATGCACTACCAATTTTTTGCGCATTAGTTAAGAAACCACCAACAGCCGTCATGGCTGGTCCAATAGCAGGACTAAGACCTATAAAACCACGTATAACTTTAGCAGTAGATGAATCAGTTTTCCCAGCCCAATCTAAAGCAGTATTAGCCATATCAAGCATAGAACCTGTAACCTTGCTCTGCGAATCCATTGCTTTATTACGCAAAGATTCCCAGTTACCACCTAATTGCTCAATCTTTGAACCGACATTTTTCTGCATTTCAACAGCTTGTTTGTTAAGTGTTTTATTTGCTTTTTCAGTTGTTCCTGCGGCTTCATCCATTGCCTTAGTGAAAGCATCCCAACTCGTAGCAGTATTGCCTGTCTTATCCTTAACCGAATCTAATAATGGCAAGATAGCTTTCATACCAGCAGTCCCAAATAATGCTTTTAATGCTGCATCTTTTTGTGCCTTGCCTAAGCCATCTGTTTTCTCCGCTACTTCAGATAAAATCTGTGGAAATGGCTTCATATTTCCTTCGGCATCACGATAAGAAATACCCAGGTCTTCCATTGCACCCTTAGCAACTTTTGATGGAGCTGCCATTTGCAGAATTGCATGATTCAAGTCATCAGATGCTTGTGCTGCACTAAAACCTTTATTAGTCAATAAACCAATAGCTGTAGCAACAGTCTGCATGTCCATGCCAGTCATGGTTGCCGTTGGTCCCATTGTAGCAAGAGCTTGTTGCATACTTTCAATCGAAGCGTTGGACATATTAGCAGTTGAAACCAAAATGCCCGCTGCTTGCTCTGGTGACTTTAAGCTATCTCCCCAAATGTTCATCGATTGTTGAACAACAGAGGCGGTTGTTTGAAGATCTGCTCCAGCAGCAGTTGCAGCCTTAGCAATCGCAGGAAATTCTTTCTTGATCGTACCAATAGAAGCACCATCACGAGCCATAGCCACCATAGCGTCTGCAGCATCTTGCGCACTTAGCGGCAATTCTGCACCCATTCTGTTAGCTACATCAGCCAAACCATCAATATCTTTAGCCGTACCACCTGCAATGACTGCTGCTTGGTTTAATGATTGTTTAAAAGATCCATAACTCTTTAAAGCACTAACACCCATTGCAGTAGTTGCAGCACCCGCAATTGTTACAGCTTTTCCGATACCGCTCATCTTTTCTTGAACTGTACTACCTAACGACTTTGTTGCTGTTGCAGCCTTATCCATTGTAGAAGAAAAGCCACGATCAACAGCACTTAAAACAGCAGTAACACTATAACTCTGCGCCATGACTTCCCCTCCTCATCATTTCAAATTCTGCTAATCTAGCATTGATCAGATCACGACGTTTTTTATCTTTGACCTTTTGTGTGCGTGGTTGATAATCCAATTCAAATTCATCACGTAATTCATCTATCATCTCTAAACTATCAAAGAAATCAGTAAACTTTCGATATTTCGGTTTAGGATGCTTAGCGTTGCCTGTCGTAGCTTGAACCGATTGATTAAACCACGCTAACAAAGCCAACTTTTCTTGTTCTTTGATCTGCTTGAGTTGATGCGCTTCGATCCGCAAATTGTACTCGGCAAATGTCATATCTTCGATTTTTCTAATATCAGAAAAACCTAGATAAGCCAATGAGTTTAACATTATCTCATGATATTGTTGATCTCCAGATTGGTTATCTAGGCTTTTAGGTTTTTTGCTGCAACTTTTACAGCATTAGCTTTCATCATTTCTTTTGTGACATCATCAAATAATTTTTCGATCTTCGCATAGCCATCTAAAAAATCATCAACTTCCGTCATACCTGGACGGGGAGTGTTGCCATAAGACGCAGCATAGATAACATTGCTCAACGCCACAGGGTCATATGCTTGTAACGCTGGAATAGCTTTAGTCAACGCCATTCCCATGTTGAAGTTACCAGTATCAACACCACCAACTTTATCAAGTTCACGCACAAAACGAATACCAAATTTTAATTCAACATCTTTTTCATTAATTTTTAAGATCATCTTTTATTCCTCCGAATTGATTCCAGCATCAGCATCTTTCCAAGCTGTACCAGTAGTTTCTTTATCGCCTAAAGCTTCTAAGCCACGGTAAACATATTCGATAGCTTCTTGAGCAGATTGTGGCAATGTGGTCCACCCTCGTTTTGGTGTACCATCAACGCCAAATGACACTTCACGAGTTGATAGATCATCCGCATCGTTATCGTTGCTATCTTCTGACACGATCGCACGACCATAAAATGAGAAATACTGTCCTTGTGCGTTCTTTCGCCCTGTATAAATGATCCAAAACTCTAACTTGTCACCATCAAACAAACTATCTTGTAAAGCATCTACGATCGCAGATGTGTTATTGATAAACTCCACACTTAGATCTGTTTCGATACCACCTGCAGTTGTTACTGGACCTGATTTAGTTTGTGTCGTATCTGAGTCCCGACTAGGTCCAAAACTTAACGACGTTTGAAATGGGATCAACTTACCTTCGCTCGTCTTAGCATCTTTTAACTTGCGAACAAAGAGAAATGTATCTTTCCCATGTAATGTTTTAATATTTTCTGCCATGTTTAGTCACACTCCTGTTAACTGTATTGAATTTCTAACTCTAAGATTCCATGGATCAACGGAATATCTGTCGTATTATCTCCCATCAACTGACTTTCACTGTTTACAACAGTATAGTTATAGTGCTCAGTTCGTCTGTTGTGTTGGATCACATTTAGCAGATCATTCAAGATCCTTGACACTTCAAAACGTCGATCATGCTCCGCATACACATCAAGTTGAATATGCGTTTTACCTAAAAATCGAGTCTTAGTGATCCTATCGATATTTTGTTGATAACCGACATAAACAAAAGGATATGCTTGACTTTCATCTGGTAAATAGTCAAAAGTCGCATATCCTGATTCATTTGATAATTCTATGACCTTCTCAAAAATTTCTTGATATGGGTCCATCATTTAACCAACCCTTTCATTTTCGAGATAAACACTTCTTTTTCGCTCTCAAAAGGTTTCTTGAGATAGTGGCGAGCAGGCAGTTTACGTGTCCCATACTCTTGATAAGCTGCATAAGCTGTATCGTACATGACCTTGCCTTCCAGACCGCCATTACCGATAGTTTGCGTCATACTACGTTTTAACGTACCACCACGATAACCATTTGGCGCTTTTGTCTTAGCTGGATATCTGCGTCCCCAGCCAACAGGTACAAGCTGTTGACTTTGACGTGCAATATTGACCGTTGAACCTTTTACCAGTTCTTTTACTTGAGTCATTTTTTTATTAGACATCAGAGCTTTAACAAGTTCATCCGTCCCTTTTAGCTCAACTTTATAACCTGCCACGATACTCAACTCCATATAACGCTGTGCGACGCTCTGAGCTAATGTTTAACGTTATCTGATATGATTTATCATCAACAATAAAATAGCCCGTTCTAACGCTCACAGGTCGTTGAAAGCGAGCGATCACACGCTCTTGTTTTACATCACCGAATACTAATTGCTGTTGTTGTGCTCCCATCGATGTTAAGTTAACAGGTAAGATCTCACCTTCAAGATCATTCTTTTTGAAAGAAGCTCTTTTGTTAAAACGCATCTTAAGCACCAGCCTTATCTTCAGTAAAAAATACGATCTTCCCACGCTTTTTTTCTGAATTTTTTTCAGAATTGTAACGCTCGATCACGTTCGTATACTCATCAAAATCGCTTGCAGGATAAGTGATACTTTCTCCTTCTTGGCTATAAGACTGCATCCCTTCATTACCAAGACGGTTAAATCTGGCAAGCGTCACAGGTAATACTACGGCTTCCAATGGTGGTGGTACTGAGGTCTCATCAACCATCATTGAAAGCTGATTACGTGTCATCTCTTCTAGAGCTAAGATGACATCGTCTTGTTCATTATCTGTGATCCCTGCCAGAAGCTTGACCGTGTTTACCACTTTCATTGTTCCTTCTGACAATTAGATCACCTACTCGCTAGCTTTGGCTTTAGCTTTCTTTGTGTTCTTTACTGCATCTGGATCAGAGGAATTCGTATCATGGCCTGGCATGGTTTCAAAGACGTTATCGTCTGTTGTCATATTCAATCCTGCAAATGCTTCATCTTTGACTACTAAAGCAGCTACGTGCATTGTTACACGTAAAGCTTTCATACCTTGTTCAAACAAGTTGATAGGTGTGCCGTCTTCGTTAGTCAACGTAGATAATTGTGCTTGGTCAGATACAGAGTACTCTAAGCCTGCTGGAATACCGTAATATAAATAATTAAAGTCCCCAGCGATTAAAGATCCTTTAGGAAGTTCATCTGACTTTAGATTTACGGTCGTGATCCCGTCGATTGTTCCATTGGCCCGATCATATAATGATGTTGCCACACCGTTTTCAGTCTTGACCGCTTTGCGTAAGGCTGAATGGTTTTGCACTTTGGAAATAAAGGCATTTGGCTCAATATTATTGTCATATAACTTATCTTCAAGATCTAAGATAGTATCATAATCGATCGAACCAGTGATGTTTGTACCAGCAGTAGCGATCGAACGTGCCAACGATTGCTTGAACGGGTTGTTCTTACCTAACAAAACAGCTTCATCAAATTTCTTATAAAAAGCTTCAGCGATTTTAGGTTTCATGAATTCAAAGAAATTGCTCATACCCCATTTGAGGTATTCATCAGATACAGGCAAGATAACAGCCAATTTCTTAGCTCGCATTTCGACTGTCTTCCATTCGCTCTTGGCCGTTGGGATCTTTTGAGTTTCATCTACCCAATAAGCCCCGCCACCTTTAACGAAGACATCGAACTTCTTTTCTAAGCCATCCATAGCTTCATACTTACCAAGTTGCATGACTTTTGAATTTTGCATGATCTCTTGGATCGTCAAGATCGCATGTTTTTCTGGGATACTCCCATCTCGTTTTTGTAAAAGTGTTACGTTATTTGGATCAAATGTTTGTGGCATTGTAAGCCCTCCTCTATTTAATTAATCTATTGGTTTGTGCAAAGCTAGCAATATCATTCATTGAATTGTCACTAGTCTTAAAACCTGCACTTTCCTTTGGACTATCCGTTTTAGATAGCTCTTCGACTCGTGCTTTGACCAACATATCAACTGACTCAGCAAGTTTGCGAATATTGCTGTGCGTCTTTTCAGCGTCATCAGTCAATACCAAATCAACAAGATCTGCAGGTAGTTTCTGCTCTTCTAATTGCTTTTGTGCTTCGATACGATATGCTTTCATGTTTAGTTCATGCTCACGTTGCTTTAAAGCCTCTTCACGACTCTTTAGCTTAGCTTCAGCACGATCTTTAGCATTCATGCTGGCAAGGCGCTTAGCTTCGTCTTCACGCTCTTTTAACTTGGTATCAAGCTCATCATTCCATTTAGAACGTGCCGTTTCTAAAGCTTTAGCTACTCGCTTATCCGTATAGCTATCCAAATCAGATTGCGACTCAAATGTTTTATATGGCTTTGCTTGTTCCTCTTCAGTTGCTGTTGTATCTAATACTTCTTCAGTATTCATTGGTTTTCCTCCTAACCACATACACACGATCTAGACATAATAAAAGCGCCCACTCACAAGCAAAGCTTCCAAGCACGCGCATCTAGTCATCCATATACAGTTTTATTTTTTAACGATCGTTCTTTAACGTCTGCGATCGCAAAAAGACAAAATATCATTTCTTATCTTTCTTTTTATCACCATGATTCTCAGCAAACCATTTTACAGTGCCTTCAACCCATTCCTTTTCTTCTTTTGTTTGTGGTCGTTTGACATTATTCCAAAATTTTAATTGCCCACTTGTACCGTATAACCTCGAATGTTTATCTATCTTCTTTATCATCGATTATTTCCTCCAAATCTACGGTAGGAATACCTTTATCGTTGTAATATATTCTAAGTATCCTAAATGGTGTATCTCTCTTGAACAATACTTCCTGTTCGTTCTCATTATACTTTGAAACATCTCTCCCTGTCTTGCTATTCAATATTTCAAAGTGTAATTGCTCCTGATTTTCGCCGTAGTGTATTTTAGAAGTTGAAAGATAAGCATTGTCTGAAAAAATTTCTCCAATTTTGAAATTCTTTGCAAAGCTCCTAAGGTCATCAGCAGTTTCAAAGAAATAGTCGCGCTGTAATCTACCACTATATTTTGGTAATTTATCCAGTGCAGCATCAAGGTATCTTACCATTTCTTTTTGATCATCGGTCAGCATGTCTGGATAATATCTAAGCATATTATTTAGAGTATATGATTCAGAACTAATGTATCTATTCAAGGCGTGACGTTCTTTCTCACTCATTATCTCAGCCGGCATTATCGAACATAAGCAATTAGGATGAAACGGGTACATGTTATACCCTACAACAGCTCTATCATGCCGATATGGCCCACCAGATGCAGCACGACGACAAATACGACACGCACCACTTTCAAAGCTAATATCGTACCATTCGATAACACCTTGTTTATAGCTATCTAGCTGAACATCACCTTGTACTCTAGCTGTCTCAGTAATCAAAAGACGCCCAACCTGATACGACTGAGCGTCAAATATTTTCTTAAATTCAGAGATATATTGGTTAGGATTCTTGCCTTGTAAGATCGCACTGTTTAGCACACTTCCTAGCTTAGATTTTAAAGCTTCTGTGTTATGCCACACGTTATTGCTAAACGTCACATAGCCATTACCAAGCTTATATGACGCATTGACTAAGCTTTTTACTTTCTTATCATCAAATCTAAGTGACTGTCCTAAGATACCTGCTTGGCGTCGATATTCATCTAAGGCAACTTTGTGTAAATGCTTATAAGCTTCATCATTCAGCTTACCTGTCAAATTATCGATCTCAAGGTTGAGCTCCATTTTTAACAGTTGCAAGCGACTTACTCGCATCTTCAAGTTGTACAACTTCAAATCAGCATTAGCTTGCGGTGAGGTATCCATATTTTGCACATACTGCTTAGCTTTATCAGCAAAACGTTCAACATCCATTTTATCGGCAAGTTTCATAGCTTCCGCCATTGTCATTTTACCGTTTTTAGCATAGCGTAGAAAGTTACGGTTAATATCAGCTTCAATATCATTTAAAGCTTTATGATACTCTTTCATGATCTCATCGGTCTTACCCGATACGACTTTACGTAATTCTTTAGCATGTTCCTGCTCACGTTTGAGCCAGTAATCCTTGCTATCCATCTACATCACCGTTTTTGCTTTCTTTAGTCGTATTTGAGCGCACTTCTTTATCGTCTAATCTATTTACATTGTTAGCCTGTTTAAAGCTCTCTGATAGCTTGTCAGAGCTTTGTAGTTGCTCTTCTTCTGCTTTGAGATTGCTTTCTTCTGTTTCAGCCGTGGTAAAGTGTGTTAAATCGTATAAAGTCTTACGTGAGATAGGCACGCCTGCATCTATCAACATCGTTACTTCTTCACTGACCGCATAAGGCAGATTAGGTGTGTAATCTACTAACACATTAGAATGCTCTTTCTTAGAAACAGATAGATTACTTTCTAAGTTGAACAACAATTCGCAACGATTAGCAATCGAACGTTTAAAAGCGTTGATCGTTTGCCCGATAGCTTGTTCAAAGCCAAAGATCTTATACCGCATAGCCACGCCCGTTGTATTGCCAGCAAAGTTTTGATCAGTCATATCTGGAATATTGCTGATGTTAAAAATATCTTTGCGAATACGCTCTTTGTAACTCTCACTAGCAGCACTATCAAATTCAGGGCTGATATATTTAGCGTCAAGACTTGTAGCATTACCATTGCGATCGATACCACTTTGAAGACCTAAAATACCATATTGCTGTATCTGCTTTATCAACTCATTTACGTTAGTATTAGCAGTCGAAAAATCACCATTGATGACTAACAATGAATTGATAACGTCAGTCATATAGTTGCTCGTATCACTTTCCACTTGGTCGTAAGCATCGATCAACGGCAATACATCTTCATACCACGACGTGCGATATTTGTTGCTTTGATACTCAACGATCGGCACACCATTATAGAAATGACCATCGGTGTGATCTTCCTGTAAGGCAGCATTTTTAAACGTGCTTGGCTTAAAATAAACGATGTTTTTATCGGTATACAAGATCGTCTGATATGATTTCACGCTATCTTTACTGAAACCAGCTTCGACGATCCTTACTGCTGCTACCGGCCTGCGTTCGATAGTCGTGTCATAGATCACAAACGTTTCAAACACATTTGCTTGTTTGATCTTGTTGCCGTCATCATTCTTATATTGGATATCGTAAGCACGTCCAAACTTCGCAACGTCATACATCAACTCGTTATCCAAGGTCACTATATCGTTTGCTTTATTGAACTCTAGTAGCTTATCATTCAACTTGTTATCATCTGGCAAATTATATGACAGTGGTACACTAGTCGTATATCCCGCCACAAATTGCGCGATCAACTTACCAAAATTATGTGCGATCCGATGATCCGCTTTATTTTTATCCAAACGGCGATCGCCACTAAAGATACCTGCATTACGTCCTTTAGAATAACCATCTAAAACTTCTAATCGTGGCACTTGATTAGTGATGAAGTGCAGTATCATCTGTGTTAGCGTCTCATAATTATTATCTGTCAAGTCATCTAAAGAGTTGACTCGATAATGAATATTGCTATTTACAGAAAAAGGGAACAAGCTATTTTTATTAGCATTGCTCCCCAAACCATATTCAAATTCACTTACTTTATCCATTACATAAACCTCTTCAATCTAGCCAGCTCTTCAACTGACATGCTTTCTTCTAAGTGGTCCAGATAATCGTTATACATTGCGTAACGCATGCTGTCCATACAGTCATCATCTTTCTTGATGACATCACCCGTCTTTTCGTTCCAAGCATAGTTATAGATCTCTTTGCGAAACTGTGGACAATCATCATAGACGACTCTAAATTTGTCGTTATGCATTGCTCCAGCTACATACTCGATACCATTCAAGACATTTTTATTAGCGTTCATTGCTCGAATGCCTGCTTGACTCAGATCATAAATATGTTCAGGATTGGCAGTATCACAATAAAAAGGGATGTTCCCAAAACGCTCCTTAATATCCTTTGCCACATCTACCCAATAAGCGATCTGCTCATAACTAGCAGCATGCTCTTCCATTAGCGTATATTGACCATCTCTATATCCCATAACAGTAAAAACAGTCTTATGGTTAAAGCCCCAGTCAACTCCAACAAAAAAGCGCTCGTATGTTTCATCGAACGCTTGTTGCCTGTTTATTGTCATTGTACGTCTATCAAACTCGGGATAAACAAGCCCTTGACCTGATACCCATAAACCCAAGATAGAACGATCGTAAAACATCCCCGTTGGTGTGGTCGCCTTAAGACCTTCGATATAGCTTTGATCAAGTGTTGTATTTTCTTCAAGCTTAAAATTAAAGTACAACGTCTTGCCACTATCATTTTCTTTATCGATATACTGTGTCTTTAACCAATGCTCGGGATGGTCTGGGTTAGTATCACAAATAATATGTGCTCCTGGTCGTGAACAGCGGTTATTTATCTCTTGGAATACGTTTTGATCAGCTAATGAAGCTTCGTTAACGTAAGCACCATAACTGGTCATACCACGGATAGAGGCCATACCACGGATAGAACCAGTATATGCTGGCACGATCTCAACGCCTAACAAGTGATAATGCCCAAATCTATCAGTCTTAGGCGCTATCCTAAACTGATTGCCAAGCTCTGAAATGATATTCGTATAGATCGTACCTGACGATACACCAGCAAGAATATATTTAGGATTTGAATCTCTCAGCTGTTTTGCCAGCTTTCTGACTCTATACAACTCAAGCAAGAACAAATAATTGTCAATATACGTCTTGCCTGAACGAACAGAACCCGAATTGATTAGAAAACGAAATTCTTTAGTGCGATAAGCATGTAACACTTCACGCTGTTTCTTTGTCAGTACATCATTCAGTGCCATGTTCCCGTTCATCCTCGCTTTCAATCGTTTCGATCAATTCTAATAAGTGATCTTCTGCACTACCGTCACCGTTTTGTAAGATCTTAAGTTTAGCTTCCTTGATTTTTGTATCAAGTTCAGAGTCTTTAATACGATGCTTAAGCAACTCTCTTTCTTCAACCGATAACTGACTATCGTTATACTTATCACGCCAATTATTTTTGAGCCAAAATATCTGTGCGGTGACGTGCCCACTCTTAGCTTTTTTGAACAGTGCATTCTCAATGATAAAGTTAGCCTGCTCTTTTCCCATTTTTAAGGCGTTGGATATGTTAGGGTATTTCTTTATCCAGTCATACAACGTCTCACGTCTAATTCCAATATTATGAGCGATTTGTTCATCAGTCAGACCATCACGTTTCCAGCCTTGCAGTAATAATAAATTTTCAGTTTCTAACCACTTCTTGTACTGTCCTCTTGCCATTTCAAGTAACGCCACCTCCTTTCAAGTTATAGCGCTGCTGGGAAGATTCGAACTTCCAACTAGAGTTATGAGCTCCGGTCACTTATCCTAAAAGTCAGCAACAAAAAAGCCGTTCGCTTTAGTTCGTTACAACTCTGCGCTCGGCTTGATAGGCACTCCTTATGTTTATTTTCCCGATAGGATATGCCAATAGATCAATCAAGGATTCGAACCCCGACTATCTAAAATCAATATATACAAATTTACGTTCATTATCCCAATGTAATTTAATTAATCAAACGAATTTTAATACATCAAACGCCATATCTTCTGCCACATCTTCTAAAAAATCAGAGATATATTTTTTTAATTCATACGAAGAAGTAATTAAATTTCCACTGTCGATTACTACGCCATTATCAATAGTCCCATAGAAATTAATTGCTGTTCCTAAATCATTTAAAAAATCTACTACATGCATTTCTTCGGACATACCATTATGTTCTGCAACCAAATTTGAATTCATTACTTGATTGTATTCCTTTTTTGTCATCATCTTGATATCCTCCTATCGGCAAAAGCTCTTGAAACTAATTAATTTTGGACGTTGGTTAAATTTCTTTGCTAGTTCTTTTGAACGGTTGTTGAAATGATTGATGTAAGGCATAACCAATTCTTTAGCTTCTTCCATTGTTGCGTTACCACTTCGATATAACATACGTCCTTTTTCTGCTTGGTCTCTCAATTGTTTTGTTTCGTTTGTCATTTTATCTTACCTTCCTTTCCTTGGTACACTGTAAGCTTAAGGTAAGAGTATAGGGGGTTCAAGAGATTATCCAAGCTTTTACTCACTTTCTTCTAACGGATCATCAGCCACTTCTATTTCTGGAAAATGCTCTTTGATTTTCTTAGTATCTCCCTTATAAAACACTAAAACGTTTTGATGACATCTAACCACTTTACGATTTACCATATTACGACGAGCACGAATAGCACCTGAACCAATGATGTTAACTAACACAATATCGTTATAAAATATAAATCCTTGCTCTTTAAATGCTTTTTTAGTTAGCCCTTGCAGGTCGCGGTAGTGTCCATCTTTCTTACTTCTGACGTCAGAAATAACAACTACGGCGAAGCGGTTATCCCTGACTTTGTTAGCACCACGCTTCAATATCTCAACATAAGTCTTATCAAAATCAGACTCACTCATGTTCGATATATCTTGAGGATCATCAGAGTATACTTCAAGATCAGCATACGGCGGACAAGTCAATAATAGATCTTGGCTGTTATCTTGAACATACTCATCAACATTCAAACTATCATCATTGATCCATGTAATATCATTAGGAACACCTATTTGCTTAGCATTTTCAATATTGGCTTCAACCTGTTCTTTTCTAAGCTCTATTCCAGTATATTCATGACCTAAAATCGAAGCAGTTACGCCACGAACGCTACCACCAGCAAATGGGTCATAAATTTTTGAACCTTTATGTGGAGTAAACCAGTTGTACATCAATTCACACAAAACAGGGTCAAATATTGAGGTTCCACCCGTTGCACCACCCATATCAAGTGATTTAGCAAATGTTAGGTTTCCCTCTCGTCCGACCTCACTAGCAATCCCTAAGTCTAACCATTGTTTCTTGCGTGATTGCCACTCTCCACGACGTGTATCAAGGATAGATCCAGGAAATACTCCGAATTTTTCAGATAAAGGGGGAGCATCATTATCTTGTGACATGACTTTTCTAAAAGTTGATTGTTCATCTTCCATAAAATCATCAAATCCAAAATCAGACATATCCAGATCAACAATATCATCTAGTTCTATATCTAACAGTTCCATATCCCAATCAGCTAATTCACCGGTTTTGTTATCAGCTAAACGATATGCTTTTACTTGCTGTTCTGATAATGTATCAGCAATCACAACTGGTACTTTTTTCAATTTTAATTTCTTAGCAGCTTTTAAACGTGTATGCCCTACAACGATCACGTTATCCTTGTCAACCACGATCGGTTGTTGCCACCCGAATTCTTTGATTGAATTAGCTGTTTCTTGCACCGCATCATCATTAACTCGGGGATTGTTTTCATATGGCTTAACTTGATCAATAGGCATTTCGATCACTTTCATTTGATCGCTCCTTTCTGCAAAATAAAAAGCCAGCCTATTACAGCTGACTTAGATATTATTTGAATTTCTTAGCTACAACGATCAACATAGCTAATATAATCAGCAATGTTACACATGCTGTCAGTAAATAAATTGTTAACATGTACGCATCTCCATTTTTGATAGCTAAAGGCCTAGGTTGGACTTGCACCAACACTTTATCACTAGATAGACCATTTTGCTCGCTTCGGTCAGTTGCGAGCTGGACTTATCGCGCCCACACGCTAAACTTATTTAGTGACGCTCTAGCACGTCATGCTTTCTCATCCAAGATATTCTCAAAGTAAATAATCAAACTCATGTCCCATTTCTGGAACACTATCATAATACTATGATGTTCCAACGGTTTACCAGCGCTATTTCAACGGTTTTACAGCGGATTTCCAGCGGAAAAGCAACGGTTTATTCTGATAGTCTCTTATCAAGCAGTTCTTTAAGTTCTAATAGATCTTCATACTTGCCATACTTCGTGATAAATGTCCTTGCTACCGATCGCTTGCGCATATAGGCAGCCTTTTCTTTGTTCTTAGCTTGCCAGCGTTTATTCCGTTCTGTCTGTGATAATGCCATTACTTCATCACCCACCAAGCAATTAATCCAGCTATCACGATCAAGGCGATAGCACTTGTGATCATCTCTTTTTTAGTTGTTCTTCTAACAGAGGCACTCATTTTAAATTTACCCTTTTGATATTCAAATAACTTCATTTGTACAACCTCCTATTTGATGTGTTATACTAAAAGTACCAAGAAGGGGAAGGGCGATTCCCCTCCTGTGGTAACTAATCAATGTTACCACTCAAAAGTAAGCTCAAAGCTCGCAATTACCAAATTGATCTTGACAACAAGTTTGGTTTTTGTGGGCTTTTTTGCTTGTAACCTTTTAAGTAGGCTCATCAATCTCACCTCCTTCTTGGTACTATTTTAGTGTACTATATACATTACGTAATTGCAATACTTTTATATTAAAAAAAGCCTGATTTCTCAGACTTTTTCACTTATATTTGTGTAAATCTTTCCACCATGGACAACACGTCTCAAAAGCATCTGCAAACTCGTTTTCGGCTTTACGCTTCTTTACACGATATTGCGTCTCTTCACATCCTAACCTTTCGCA
>NZ_AZFT01000053.1:706718-784235 GCF_001434405.1 Ligilactobacillus apodemi DSM 16634 = JCM 16172
CGCTTTAGGTTCATCTGTGATCACAGGCGACTTTAAAAAGCTATTCCCAACACCAGCAACTCGCATTAATTTTGGATAATCTTGCTTGAAAAACTTGCGCACATTAGCAGCTGTTTCGATCACATCAACATCAATACCTGAAAACCAGTTTGCAAATTCTTCAGCTTTGCTCATATCGATTTCCATTAATTTGCCCTCCATGCTATAATGTAATGTGTTTTTTAGATAATTTATAGCGTGGCGAGATGCTTGCTACGCTTTTTTTATGCGACTGATCACATAACCTTTTTTACTGGCTTTTCCCATTTTTCGTAAATTAACGACAGATGATACTGATAAATCTAACATTTTAGCTAATTCATAACATGATTCAGTTTCAAAATGTTCATTTGTATAATTGTTATCTGCAATCCAGATAAACTCATGTGTACTTGAAAAAGATGGTTTTCTTTCTGTTCTAGTTATTTTATATTGTCCATTTACGTAAATATTCTCATAATAGCAGCGACTAATACTTGATTTTGATGAATTTATTTTATTAGAAAGATCATCAAGAGTTTCAGTACTAATCATTTTTCCAGTCGATATATCTTCTGCTTTCCACGTAAAAAAACGTCTAGGTTTTTTTTGTTGGTTTTTTTGATTTTTTATACCGTTTAAATAAACATTAAAAGCTGTTTTTGCGGTCTCGTCTTCAGAATGTTCATTGATATATTTCAAAATCTCATCTTGATTTTCAAAAATATTGTCAGTTATATTTTCTAGATAAGATACCGCAACACCGAACTTCATCGCTTCATCCTCCATAAATCCACAATTTCAACTAACTTAATCAAACAATGAGCTAATAAATATGTGCTCAATAACGATGTGTAACACAATGCTTTTAGATATTCTTGTTGAAAAACATTTATTACGATCGCTGCTATCCACGCAACACCGCTAACTAGTATTAATGCATTACACAAGCCCTTAATTAACTTCATTTATTTTCCCCTCCTTTAAAATTCACTAATTGCATATCCGATAAAAATTCCGATCGCCAAGCATGTGCCTGCGATTACAATTGTTAATGTTGTCATTCACTCATCTCCAAAACAAACTTTTTGACATTCTCCAGATACCGTACTTGTTGCCACAAGTAAGGATCATTATCATCCGCTGGTGTATGCGATAGATAGTAATCGCTTGTACGTTTAATTACATCTTCGATCACCGACATCGGATAACTATACCTGCTTAGCAATTCAACTATTTTTTCTTTGGCTGTCATCTTTATCTCCTTTCAAAAACACGCACCATCTTGTCTTACTCCTGCGATCACCAAAAATAGGTTTCTGGCCAAATGCTTTTATAACATCACTAAACTTGATTTGATCCTCATTCCACTTAAAAATCAATGTTCCAGTTGATTTGAGTACACGCCTGCACTCATCAAAGCCACATTTCAAATCTTCTGGCCAACTTTCTTTATCGAGCTTGCCATACTTTTTAGCTAGCCAGCTATTCTGGCCAGCGTATATCAAATGTGGCGGGTCAAATACCACAAGATCAAATGTATTATCTGGAAATGGTATGCTACGAAAATCAGCTTGAGTATCTGGATCAACGTCGATAACATGTCCTGTCGGAAGTTCTTCGTGATGTCTTCTGATGTCCATGTATGTCGTATGTTCTTCCTGCTTGTCATACCAAAACATTCTCGATCCGCAACATACGTCTAAGATTTTCATTTTTCCAATTTCTCTCCAAGATCGTTAATTCGTTCTTCTAACCAAAACTCGTAGTCTTCCATCGGAGAAAGCTGGCGCCTCAATAAATACGCATGTCGTTTTCCAACTTGGGCAACTAATGTTTCATTACCTAAAAATTTCTTCAACTTCCTAATTTTTTCAGACAGCTCTGCTTTTTCCTGTTTCAGCTCTTTGATCACTTGTTCAGTTGATTTCATCTCTTTAATCCTCCTTACTTACCGCTCAAACCTTTGTAATGTTGTACCAAAACATTCGACTACCACAGCATACATCTAATATTTTCATTCTTCTTCCTCCACTAATTCATAAGTTTGCTTAAAAATATCATCTTTAATCGCCCAATGTTCACCTTTTTCTCCTGTAGCGATCCAATCACCTGAGTTGATGCCCATATCACCTTCTTTCGTTGGCAAAAAATATTGAAATTCATTAGCGCGATTATCAACACTCGGGAACATACCGTACTTAAAGACTTGCTCAGGTTCTTCGGTAAATTGCTCGGCTTTGATCGTTGCTGTCTTTCTATACTCTTTTAGCATTTCTCAGTCCTCCAAATCGTCTACATATTCCCAGTGTGCATCTTCCATGATTGCGTTGTATAAGCATTCCTCGCTACAATAGCATTCATCTTCGTAAACCAAACATGCACCTGTTTCTTCAAAATCATCTCCACAGTATTGGCATTCCATGATGATCACCTTCCTTAAAAAAATTTTGCTGGATCGTAGTCAAGATTTTGCATGATGTCATAAAATTGTACCTTGCCCTTTGTCGTAACTCTGCGAGTATTGACATTCTTACTTAGTCCAAAGATCCGCATCTTAAAATCATTCTTGCGTGGCACAACTACTTCAACAGCTTTTTTAAACCGTCGCTGAAATAAGTTAAATCTCAACTTAGCAGCTGGATCAGCACCATAACGACCATCTAAACTAGACTTGACATCATACACATGTAAAATCCGACCGTTGCGATCGTAAATTACAAAATCAGGTTTGTACGTGATTGCAGTCATCGTCCCCGCTTTTTCAAGCACGAATCGGGGATGCACGTCAAATTCATAACCGCTATCTCTAACAAACCGCTGATAAAAATCAGCTTCTTTTTGTGAGTCAAACACGTATCCATCTAACTCAACTCTCCGACCAAAATGCGTACCTGCCTTATTCGTCATCTTCAACATCCTTTGACTCATCCCAAGCTTTAGCCATGCCAGCGTATTCGATACGAGCTTCATTTAGCTTCTTCAACAAGTCTGAGGTACTTTCAAAGTTCAGCTCTTTGGCGATCTCATCAAACGAATATCCTTCTGCCATTCTGACCAATACTTTGCGTGGGTTAAAATCACTCTTTAATTCATATTTCTCAGTCATCAAGAAGCGATCGATAATGTCTGCCGTGATTTCTTCTTCACGTTCGATCACTTGTTCTTCACCAACATCAAGCGATAATTGTTCATTTTGCACTGTTTTCCAAGTGCCAGCGGTGTCACGTTCGTAATATTCGACTGGTTCTAATGTCTCTGCGTCGACCTTTTGTGTGTAACGTGTTACAGCTGACTCGATCGTGAAGCGTACGACGCCATCCAATTTCAACTTCTGCAACTCATCTAATTGATTTAGTAGACCTGAACCAGCCAGCTTTTCTGTAATCGTGATGTTTCCCTTTGTGTCTACTTTGAAATTATCGATTCCTGCGTAAAATTCTAAACTCATGTTCTTTTCCTCCTATTGTTAAAAATGTCGTTTTTTTTGACAATACAGCTTAAAATTCAAATTCTATCGTTAAAAAAATCGCTTTTTTTGATTTTATCTATTGTCAAATCCTGCCCAAATCAGCAAGATAAAAATCACTAACAATGCTACAGCTGATAAAATACCAATTGCCTTAAGCACCAGCATTTTTTAATTTCTCCGCTAATTCAATACATTTTTGCTCTAATTTATTTTGAACAGCTTTAACATTTGCGATCAATTCAGCTAAGCTTTCTGCATCCATTTCTTTTAATGCAGCATTTGCATAAGCATCAAGAGCACTTGCTAACGTCGGGTAGTAGTTAACATCATATGAACTTGTTTTCGCATTATCTTTGGTCCGTTTTCGTTTCAAGTTATACGTGTACGTATCGCTTTCAATCGAATACACATCATCTAATCTGATTACCATATAAACCTCCTAGCTCGTACTGAGCGCATTTTATATACTTCATGAATAATTTATCGTCTGTTGTGGTAAAGTCGCTCATTTACGACTTAAACAAGCTTAAAATTCATTTCTTGTGTTTTCTCCAATTGTGCGGATTGATATTCATTTCTTTTCGATATTCTTTTAACGTTGGACCATATCGAAAAGGTTGTCCTAACTTGCTTCCTGTTTTCTTAGCATCCCAACGAATGATTTTCATACCACTTTTTTCCATTATCCTCACCCCACCGATCCATAATCTTCTCGCTAAGTTCATTTTTGAAGTCTTGCATTTCTTTTGCGTATTCTATCTCTAATTGATGATACAAAGTATCATACATTGCATAGAACTCTTCCCAGCTTATATCTTCCAAATACATAGCACGAGCGACTTTATCCATTTTCTTTTTGATTTTTTCACGACGTTCCAAACGTTCAGAATTAGACATCATTTTTTATCACTTCTTTCTTGTGCAATTCGTAATTTCTTTTGTCGTCGTCTACGTTTATCGCGTTTCTTGCTTCGCTTCTTTCCTGTCATATATCAAATCTCACTTTCTTGTGACTAGCTTTGTTTCCGCTACAAACATGTCATACTTTGCTAATTCGTCATCAACCACTCTGAGCACCGATCTTAATTCGATCAGATTATTCTCACTAGAATTGATATAAAAATCGGCTGCTGCTTGTTCAATATCAAATACTTTTGAATGAACACTTTCCGCTGTTTCACGTCGTTTCTTTTCCAAAAATTCAGCGATCATTTCGTTAACGCTTGTCTGTAACTCTGGATTCAAAGACTTTTTATCTAACTTGATAACATCTTGTGGTTCTGGAAACATTGTGATCACTTGCTTTTTCTTGAGATCTAAAATAATTCCAATATCACGATATCGATAATGATCTCTTCCGTTATCTTCATGTTTAACGAACTCACATAAATTCAGCAGTCGTTCTGTCCAATCACGCATCGAGTCTAAAGTCTGTCCAAAACGTTGCTTGATTCGTTCACTTGCGTGCGGTGTGATCGTATAATCACTTGCATTAGTTACTCCCATTTCTTATCTCATCTCCCTTTTTTGTCGTTGTCTGTATAACTGATCGTATAACGTCGTCAGCTGTAACTGCGCTTCTTCAACTTCTGTCACTTGTTTAAGATCGCCGTCATATTTGACCTCTAGATATTTCAAAAAATTAGCTCCATCTTCTACAAAGCGCCAACCTTGGCGCTTCTCTTCCTCTGCCACCTCTATTGCTCGCCAGACAGCCGTAACACGTTTTTCTTCATGCTCTTTGATGAACTTTTGAAATATCGTTGCTTGATCTTCATGAGCCTCTGCATGCATTTCAAGCTTTCTGATGATATTTGTATGCATAATCGCTTGCTTTAACATCGCTTTAACAGCAATCGATTCTTGCAAATTCTCAGATTTCATGATCTCAGCGTATTGCACTTGATTCATGTATCGGCTCATGTTCATCACCTCATTCCTCATTGTTTGGTTCGATAAACGTCATATAACGTCCCTCGAAATAATAGTCGATCGTCCCTAATGCACCTTCACGATTCTTCTGGATCGTTAATTGAACAACTTTTGGATCGTCTTCGTATGGTCTATGCAAGAACGCCACAACGTTGCTATCCTGTTCAATCGATCCTGAGTCACGCAAATTTGAAAGTTGCGGTGTCTGGTTAGCGTTCACATCTCGATTGAGCTGAGCTAACACCACGATCGGAACGTTATACTCATTTGCCATGATTTTTAGTTCTCGTGAGATCTGGCTAACTTGTTCCCAACGTGCCAATCGACTATTTTCAACTTTGACCAGACCGATGTAATCAACGATCGCCACATACTTGTTTGACTTTGATTTAGCTGCATTTTCTCTGATGATCGATAAGATACCACTCAAAGATAAAACTTTGTCATACACACGTAATTTACGCTCTCTGTACCATTCGATTGCATCAGCTACTAATTCACGTTCGTATTTTTGGAGAACTTTCGCAGGTCTCTTTAATCGCTGTGATGAGATATTAGTGTGTCGTGCTACAAATCTGTTAAGCATCTCACGCTTGTTCATTTCTAGTGTGAAGAAATCGACTTGCACTTCTGGATCATTGCTTATGATCTGATATGCTAAGTTCACACCGTAAGCTGTTTTACCAACTGAAGGACGTGCACCGATCGTCAGTAACATCGAGCCATACAGACCACCAGCTAAGAAATTATCTAACTTAGGAAAGCTCTTGATCCCAACTGGCATATCGTTATACATGCGATAACTCAGATCATCCATCGCCTCATCGAGATAACCCTTATCGTCGTCCTCTTCGTCAGTCTTCTTTAAATTATCGATCGCTGATGACAACTTGTTAAGCTCGTCTTTTTTAGGTGACATCTGATACATTACAACTGCTTCATCTAACTTTTTCTTAGCTGCTAGCTTATGCAGTGCCTTCACATCATTTGTGATGCTTGCCGTTGAAAATACCGACTCTCGCATATCTTCAAGATCTTTATAGCTCAACTGTCCGTCATACTTATCTAGTTCGCTATATACATTGAGTGTCGTTCGTTCATTCGCATCTAAACTCTGTAAAACTTCTACAACGTTTCTAAAACGGGTATCTTCAAACCAAGTAGCATTTATAGATACAATATCGACCAATTCAGGTTTGCTAAGAAACGTTGCGATCACTCTTTGCTCTAGCTCGTTCAATCTCTAACACCTTCTCTCTCAGCTCTGGAAATTCTTCAAGGATATTCTTGACATCTTCTTCACTAAACCATTCAGGGTGATTTTTATACTGCATTGGAAAAGCATCACGTCTGCTTTCTCTCTCTTCTCTTTCAAGATCTGATGCCGTGCGCTGTTCGGCGGGGGCGGAACTAGGATGATTTCTTTTGTTGACAGAGGAACTATTACCACCAGTGTTGTACTCATCATTCCAACACTCTCCGTTAAACCACGTTGATCCTTGCTTGATATACTGTTTGCTTGTTCTTTGTACTCTGATCTGAGTCAGATAATTCACAATACCTGTTTGGATCTCTTTGTTGGTTGTCCCCTTTTTGATTGCTCTCTTATATGCCTCAAAAGCTTTCTTTTTGCCTTCCTTTCGTGGGTACAACTTCCAAAGTTTATTGAAATCTTCTTCTAGCTGCTTTTTGCTCACACGATCGACTGATTTATCAGTTGATCTATTATTAGATGTTCTATTACTCTGTTCTTTTATGGCGTAATCTGTTACACCCCCCGGGTGAATTTCATTACGTGGGGGGACGTAATCTGTTACACCCCCTATAAATCGATTGCAATATGGAGAAGTAATTCTTCCACGCCCTATAACTTTCCCGCTTTTCTTATCAGTTATTATTTCCCTTTTGATATATCCCAACTTTTCTAACTCTGACAGGCAATTTTGAACTGTCTTTTCTGACTTAGCTCGTATTCTCTTAGCCATCTCTTTATTACTCATAAAGAAGCTGCCTGTAACATTGAGCATTGAAAAAATTTCACCAAATAGTAGAATTGATTTATCACTCTTAAATCTTGGATCATGAGCAACTTCAGCAGGAATGTTTAGAAATAATCTGACTCCAGCAAATTCTTGTTCGGCCATCGTTGCACCTCCTTTTTACCGGGCTTCCCACCCGTTAGGCGATTATACGTTCGCTAACTCTCATAGTTTCCTTTAACGTTGATTTTCTTAAGTGTTTCAGCGTCTAGCTTGATGCCGTTTGCTGGAACGTGATATAACTCTGAAAACTTTTCTGGCCCAAGCTGATGATAATTTTGATGATGAGTCCTGCAAAGCGGTAGCACTCTATGTTGTGTGTGATCCACCTTGTTACGATCGATACCCATGCCGATTGTGTCTGTGTGGTGTATATCAGCTGATAACCCGCAGATCAGACACACCCTATGCCGGCAACATTGATAGATGAAGTACTGCTCTTCTTTTGGTAGTAGCTCGTAGCCTTTGGCAAATGGTACATGCCACTCAAACATGAAATCTACTACCAGTCCGATCAATACATTTGCATCTGTCACACTTGATCTTGTGTGGTCTGCTAAGCTGATCTCTTTACCTGTATAAAACTGATACTGTAGATAGAACATGTCTTTCAAGAAATCTTGTGGTACAACAAAGTGGTCCACGATGTCATTCAACAGAGCGAAGAACAAGCGCCGTTGTTTCTTCCTGACACGTCTTGTATCTGCAAGTTCCCAATCAACATAGAACTGTTCTTTGCTACCTGCTACTTTCTCGATATGATCCAAGTTAGGCATGTGATCTAACTTGACCATCAACCACGCTCCACCATCATCCGCACGTTGCAGGATAGCTCTTGATCTTCGCTCCATTGTTATCAGCTCCTAAGCTTAGAACGGTAAGTCGTCATCTGAGATCACTTGACCTGCTCCTGCAAATGGATCTGATCCAAAATTATTTGGTAAGCTAGCTACTGATCGATCAACTGCTGTATCAGCTTTATTAAAATTACTGTTATTTTGTTGTTGCGTTGGAGCAAATTCTCCATTAGGCTTGCTTCCCTCAGGATCAAGAATTTTATGATTTTTAACACGTAAATTGTAAAAACCTTTTTCACTCGGTTCGTCTGACCACTCAACCGCAACATTTAATTTGTTGTACTTTGTGATAAGCCCCTGTAACATAATTTGCAACGTATCTACTTGAGCACCTTCCGGAAAACCTGCTGCAACTAATAACGTATTGAATCGTTTTAATGATCGTTCTTCTTTTTCAGGTGTGTCGTCAGTCCAACTAATGTTGTCAAACCTGATTTGACCGCCTGCGTATTTACCATCTAAAACTTCATAGTTAAGTGTTAACATATCGTTGCCATTGCTATTTTTTTTGAATTGAGATGATGGTAGTACTCGAACATTGTACGTTCCAGCTTCTTCAACCCATTTCCAAAATGTGTTATTTCCATCTACTTTTAGTCCTTTAAATGCCATATTCATCTATCCTTTCTCTATGAAGCTTTATTAGCTTTCTTTGTCTTTGGTTCTTCTACTGTAATTTCTTCTGTTGGCTTGGCTTCTACAAGCTCATCAGCGTTAATTAGCTTACGATCGTCAATGCGATTCTTAGCATGGTTGCCTTGTTCTGGATCAAGATCGATCCACCGCTTTCCATCTTTAACATAGATACGTCCAACTAGATCAAACATTGAGGTAAAAGCGTTGAACGTTTTTAAGTTCATATCCGCTTCATAACGTCCTTGCCCGTCAATTCCGCCATTGTCTTTGTCGATCGCATGGGCTGTAACATAAATCGTCTTGTTACTTCTTCTCAACAAAGTTCCGACATCTCGAAACCACTTCTGCATTGCGTTATAGTTCTGACGATTGTCTTTAGCTGCATGTTCAATGTTGTCTAGCACGTAATTTTGTAGTGCTGTTACATTATCTAAGCAAATCACGTCAATGTTTGGACTGTTTATCGCTGCTACTAAGTTATCCCATACAACACGTTGAATAATTGGAATATCTGTTCCTTCTAGAACGGCAAGTGTGATATCCCCTGTATCTTTGACAACGTTGTACGATAGGTCAAAACTGAATAATGCTTTGTTGCCCTTGAATTGTTTTAACAAGGTCGTTTTTCCCGTCCCACCGTCACCGTAAATGAAATACATGTTATGGTGCTCTGGGAAATTTCCTGGCGTAAAAAATTGCATTCCTATACCTCCTATTTGATTACTGTCCCACGATTGTCTTTCAAGTGAGCACCCTTGATGTCTTTACCATCCATGAGTGCTCTGTATAACGCCATGGAATCAGCTTTGACTACCGTTTCTGTCTTCTTGTACTCATCTGGAAGCTCTTCTAATTGATCAACAATCACTGACTTCTTGTAATTTCTCGTCTTCAAAATGTGATTGCTTGTCTGTAGTTCTTTGATACCAGCTTCGTCAAGCGCCGCTGTCATGTAATCTTTTAGACTCTTTTGTTTGTTCTCAAGAGCTTTCTTTGCTTCCTGTAACTCTTTGATCTTGTTCTTCAAGAAATCAGCTTGCATCTTGCTCTTCTCAATCAGAAATGCGATATTATCAAGTTTCACATCCCTAGCATCTGCGATCGCATCTAGTGTATCTTGCAATGTTTTTTGATCTAAATCCATTTCTTCTACTGCTCGATATTGTTCGTTGATTTCAAATAAGTTCATTTATTCTTCCTCCTGTTCTCGTACTGAAAAACTTCCTGAGAATCCAAAATCCAACACGTCTTCTACGTAATCTAAGACTTCTTCCCTGCTCATATTAAAAATTGTGGTACCGTCTGGATAAGTTACTGCGTATAACGTTTCTGGTTCTGAGCGATCGCAACTATTGGGATCGTTGTACGTTTCAATCGCGTCGATTTGATCAAACCTCATTACTCATCACGTTCCCGTCTTAAAATCTCTGCTGTTACATCTTCACGCAAGTATTGTTGCATCTGCACCTTTACCTGCTTTGGTACGGCATTTAGAAATGATAATAGTAACTTTGCTACTGTTTCGGTATCTCCAGTAATTACAGCATTGAAGTCATTATTTTTTGAGCTATCATTCTTTATAGCTACAAAATAAGTTTCAAATTTCAATTCTTCTAACACATTCGACACTGTATGCACTGCTTTTTCTGAATTTACGTTATTCATTTTCGTATCTCCTTTAATTTCGTGTTATAATTTACCTAAAGTTATTTTGTTGAGGGTCGCACTGCCATGCGACTCTTTTTTTACGGCTCGAAAAAATGTTCTAGCCATGGTTCATGTCTGATCCCGCTATACACGATTACCGGCAAGCTCAAGAAGAGCATCGCTATCGTGATTGCTGCTGACCATGAACCAATCGCAACACCGAGCATCACCAGCAAGATCAATGCTCCTTTATTTTCTTCCATCCCTGTCATCTCCATTTTTCTTTCAGCGATTCGCAACAACAATCAACTACGATCAGTATTGCTAGCAACAACAATAGTTTGATCACTCTCACCCCCTTGGCAACTTTGCATTCCAATCAATACGATTTCGATTAGCCTGCATCCATTTGCGTGCTTCAACTGCATAGACACCATACGGACTGCCTTTACCTTTTGAAGGTTTCAACCACCCGCCAGGTTTTCCCAGTTCAATCTCGTCTTTAAATTGAGCAAAGATGAACAGCTTCACCCATTCACGATCCTTGTTAAAACAACAATTTTTCCGAAATTCATCAAGCGTCCAAGTTTCACCAAGAGCTTGTTCAAACTGGTTACTTTTTTCTTTTTTGATCTCATCTCTTACGATCTTTTTAACAAGCTCAGTAAAAGAAAATTCTGTACTATATTCGACTAATTTCATCATGTCCATCCTCCTAAAAAAGTCTTTCTTGCTCTTTAGCTTCATCTCTCAGTTGATCAATAATCATCAACGTTGCTGGGCTAGGCGTCCAATTCATCAAATAACGATCAACGACATCAAAATCTTTCTTTCGTAATTGTGATCTTGTTTTGACGCCAGTCACTTCTTTAACACCTCGGTTCACATCTTTATAAAGTTGTGATCGTTGCTTTTGGTTCAAAATCATGTGATGTGACACAACGTAATTTTGAACTTCTGAGCTGATCCGCTTGCTCAAATAGTTATATTCTCCCGGATCGATCGGAGCGTTTTGTTCAAATTCATCCATTCGAGTGTTTAGCGCTTCTACCTTATCAGCCGTTTCAAGTGTTGAATTGATTGCTAGTTTAAGCATTTCGGTTGGGGATGTTGGCAGTTGTGATTGTTGATTTTTATAACGTTTCTCGATCTCAATGAAGTATTGCCGGGCTTGCTTGCCTCGTTCTGTACGTTGGATCATTGAAATCTCTTTCGCCATGTCTAATGTCATGGCATGATCCGTAATTTTTCTATATCCTCCGAACGCTGTATCGTCCTTCTCATTTTTGAGAAACACGGCAAAATCAATATTTTCATCAAATCCGTATTCGCTCATTCGCTTAAACCAATCAGCGTATTTCGTTTTTACATCTAAGAAGTCATGTAAATCACGACCGCTAACAACTACTGATCCATCTTTTTGTTTTTGTACTGGTACTAACTCATCCATTTCGCTTGTCCTCTCTTTTCTTTTAAAAATTCAAATACTTCTCTTGCAACCTCCGCTTCAACATTTGTCATCTCTGATAATCTGCTGATGCCTAAAGCAAACTTGATTGCTGAATAGATAAAATTTTGGAGCGTTGCATAACTTCGATTGTTTTCTTGATACTTCGTTGAATGACAGTACTCATCAATCTCTTTTCGCAACTTTAACCACTCTCTGCAATAAGTGGGCTCCTTAGCTTGTTTAAGTCGTTCTTCAACGCTTTCGTTTATCATTCGTTTTAAGTCTTTTTCATCAATTGTGATAATCATTTGATCATCTCCCTATTCAATACCAGCGTAAGCTGCAAATTTTTTTCGCCACTCGTCCGATTTAGGACCTTTCTGGCTTTCTGCAATCACTGCATTCACGTACATTCGACTAAGTTCAAAGCGTCTTGCGATGTCAGCTTGACTAGCTGGTTTTAAACCAGCTCTCTTGTTTCTCATCAACCGGATCGTCATTTTCTCTTTGTAAGTTAAATCTGGCAAAATATTCACCTACCTTTTTAGGTAATTTAAGTTGACACTTTCTACCTTAATTGGTAGAATGATGGCATAAATAAATAAGCTTACAAAGTAAACTTGTTCATTCTAATAACAGCTTGTCATCTACCAATTAATTTTTGCTATTCTTACTTACATCATCAACTTACAAGAATAAGTATATTGCCTTTTTTGGTAGATGTCAACAATAAAATTGCCTTTTTTGGCAAAAAAGATGAGAGGCTATTATGGAAACAGTTTTTGATAGAATTAAAAATCTTGCAGACTCTAGAGGTAAGAGCATTGTAGACGTTGAAGCAGATCTTGGACTCAGTAAAAATTATCTGTATAAATGGAAAAAGTCTGCTCCTAATTCAACTAAATTAATAGAAGTAGCCGATTATTTCAATGTATCTACCGATTACTTACTAGGAAGAAAAAAAACTAAAGATTCCAGTGAAGAACAAGAAACAAAAGACTTGAAAAAATTTCTTGAAGATAATTTGGACAATGGGATGACTTTTGGGGATGGAAAAGTCACACAAGAAGATAGAGAAAAACTTGAGATAGCATTAACTCAAATTTTCTATAGATACCACGACGAATTTAAAAAAAGAAAAAATGAAAAAGGTGAATTTAAGTTTTAACGGGGTGTTGTTATGTGGAAATATAGCGATCTTTTACGGAATATCTATAAAAAAACGGGGACACATGATCCATTTAAAATAGCTATGTATTTTGATATTCCAACATATTATGTACAGATAAGTAGTCCCTTAGCAAAAGCTATTTATCTATATGGTCAACCTATAATCTTACTATCCGATAAATTGCGAGATAGTAGCGCTAAATACTACATTTGCGGACATGAGTTAGGTCATATCTTCAAGCATACTGGTATCGCTTGTGCTTATGATAGTAACATGCATTTTAGGTCAGGTATGGAACGTGAAGCTGATTTATTTAGTTTTGAGCTATGTAATTCTTTTTACTGTGAAGAAAATGGGGAATACGCTAGTGAGATAAAACAGCTAAATTATTCTTATGGCGTGCCAGAAAATTTTTATTTTGGTGAATCATTAACTTAAACACTGTCCAAACACTGATGACTCTAAAAGCTGAAATAAAAAGGAGAGATAATTATGTGCGAAAAAAAAGATGGAAAAGTCATTAGCTTTATCAATATGAAAGGTGGTGTTGGGAAAACGACACTAAGTATTGGTATCGCTGACTATTTAGCTAATCATAAACATGAAAAAACTTTATTCATTGATATAGACCCCCAATTCAATGGGACACAAGGATTACTTGATTTTTACAAAAAGAACGATACCGTTAAACTAATCGCCGAAAAAGAAAAAATAACACAAGCTAAAGCCCGAGAGTCACTCGATAATTATGAATATAATTTTTATACTGAAAAAATTAAAAAAGAGCGTAAAACTATCTACAGACTTTTTACCCCACAAACAGAACTCATTGAAGAGTATAGCTCGCCTAAAGACATTATCGTTAATTTAACTGAACATCTAGATATTATCTGTGGTGATCTCAATCTGGTCCTAGCTAACAAAAGTAGTGATTATACATTTTTGAATAGACTTAATCGTTTCATTCTTGATGAAAATATTCGCGAAAAGTACAGCTATGTTATTATAGATTGCCCCCCTACCTTAACGGTTTATACAGATAGCGCCCTAATCGCATCCGATTATTATGTTATTCCCAATAGAATTGATCGTTACTCAATTACTGGGATTGATTCTCTACAAAATTCTGTAAAAGCATTAAAAAAATCAACAAGTAGAGACTTGAAGTGCCTGGGTATTATATATACAATGGTACCTACTGATATTGGAAAAAAACAGTCACGCATAAAACAAAGTTTTGAATCTCGAAAAGCAGTTAATGAACTTGATATTTTTGATGCACAAACCCATATTTATAATGATATACAAGTTGGTATAACTGGCGGCACTTTACCAACCAGATACAAAAATTCTCGAGAAGATATTATTGCGATTGTTGAAGAATTATTACGTCGTGTCGAAAATTAAAAAGGAGATAATACCATGAATGAATTATATACATACAGAAATGAATTAAAAAATAAGATAATCCCCAAGTATAAAATTATCGGAATCACTAGTGAGTTAATTTTATCTACAAAAATATTCAAAAACAATAAGGATCTTATTCCATTTCTCAATGATATTTTCTCTATTTCTTTTCGTCCTTATGTTATTCGTAGTAGAACACTAACTTTAGCTAGAATCACTCGCATAATAGACTCGTATTCAGATGCTGAACTATTTGCAACCAAAAACAAACTGTATGCATATATCGGAAGGATAATTGAAACAAATGATGCAGAACATTAAGCAGCAATTAAGGGCATCCTTGACTGCAATACAAGATGAGACGACATCCTATCAATTAATAAATCAAGATATAGAATTTATCAGATTCATTTTGAAAAAAGTTGTATTTTTTAAGTTCTTATATTCTAAAAGATTCGAATGTACCCATTGTAGTATTTTATCTACAGAATTTCTATATCTTTTAAAGTATTTTTGCGCTGGGGACTATCGTGCTTTCCTACTTTCAGAGAGAACTATCATCGAAACTTCTCTAAAAATTATAGTCCACTGTAATGAACGAATAACAACGACCGAACTTATTAAACGTGCAGACTTTTCTGGTGACGATAAATCGAGGGTTACGGATATTTTCAAGAAAGATAGCCAAATTATACACCATAGTATAAGTATTGATGAAACAGATAATATTAATATGCTGGTTACTGACATGTTAAAAAAAAGCAATAAACTCATAGACCCTAAGGAACGTCAAAAGGTAATCCGACAAAATATGGATGTTGTAAAAATTCTTATGAAAAGAATGATCTATCTATATGAAGAAGATATGTCTCTAATTTTTTTAAGGCAACTTGATATTCTTACTTTTTTGACAAACTATGAAATTAAATAAATTTTCATATGCGAAAAATATATTGGATAAGGTCTATCCACGAGATAGATTATAGTAATTTCTTTACATTTAACTACGTAAAATAAATTGACCAAATACTGATGTCGCTAAAAGGCTGCTACGTAAAAAGGGGAATTATGATATGAATAAATATGATTTAGATAATTTGACTGAACAGGAAATAGCAAAACTAATAGAGAATGAAAAAAATCCAGAAAATTTGATGAACTATCAAGACATTTATAATCAAATAGTTTCTACCCTAATATATGAGAGTGGCGCCTATCGTTGTAATGTGAAAGATTTAGAACGTAACATATTATATGAATTCACAGTCCATACTACTCCTATACAATCTAGATTTTCTATAGGTTTAAGATTTCTTGATGTAAAAAAACATTTACTTCGGTTAGATTTTGGTAATACTTTACGACACAAAAATAACCAAAATAAAGATAACGAATATGTTGTCTATGGATCGCACGCCCATATTTATTCATCTGATAATAAATATGAACCAAAAAACGTTATCCCCATTAGTGATTTAGATGAATTCAAAAATTTAAAATATATCCGAGATGTCTTCCTTGAATACATACGTTATACTAATATAAAAGAAAGGACTGATCGTAATGTCACAAGCTGAAAGTCTTAAAAATAGCTACATTGATTGGCTTAAAAAAGAACTAATATTTACAGACGTTGAGGATGGGTACATTTCTATCAGTACCCCCTTTGTAGATAACAATTACGATAATATAGAATTATTCGCAAAATTTGTCTCAAAAAGTCAAATTGAAGTAACCGATTTTGGTGAGACACTCTTTAATCTTGAAGATAACGGTCTAAAAATCACTAAGCGGTCAAAGAATATATATCGGTTATTCGAAAATACCTTAAATGATTTTGGCATAGAGTACAACTCTAATACAGAGGCTCTCAGTATCACAACTGATGTACGGCGTTTTCCAACAGCTAAAAATAGATTGTTACAAGCTATCATGCGCATTAATGACCTATTATATTTAAGCAAAGAAAATGTTAATGCTACATTCAATGATATACTATCAAGTTTTCTTATTGATAACGAAATTTTATTTTCCCCTAATGTTGAAATAGTTGGAAAAAATGGTATATCCTCTCATTTCGACTTTTCAATTCCCTTACCAGCCGGCAAGGATCGCCTTATAAAAACAGCTGCCCGACCTAATGATGTTAATCAAGCTAAAGTTTTTAATTTTGATGTCAGAGAAACATCTAACACCAGAGATTCGAAGTACGTACTTTTACTTAATGACTCTAATAATGCGATCCGTGATCAAATGAAAATGAATGCTTTAGTCGGATTAGATGATAATTTAGCTGAAGTAATAGGATTTGAAAAGATTCAAAATGATCCTTCTTTATTGGTTGCTTCCTAAGTCTATATTACTAATCCGTTGACCATTAACTAATACCGTGTGATAATATGGTTACTGGGGGTTCGGCTCCACTATTTATATTTTTACGCGGGATTAATTTCCCCCAGCACGGTTAGTTCATGTACTAATCGCGCTTTTTTATTTGTCCAAATACTGATGACGTTAAAAGCTGATTACACATAAAAAGGGGAATTACTATGTACAAAAAGAAATTATTATCTTTTGCTTTATTGGGAGTTTGTTCCGTTGTTTTATCTGCTTGTGCTGGCTCGACTGATTCTAAAAAAGATACATCATCGAGTTCATCAAGTGCTAAAAATGAAGTTGTCTTGAAAAATACAGAACTTCGTAACAAATTTAATAGTATCAAAGTTGGCGATATTATGGATTCCGGAAATGGTGGTTCAACACTTGATGAAGTTAAAAAATCACTAGGTAAGCCTACAAAATTTCAAGGCACTTCCGCTAAAACTGGTACTTGGACTAAAAATGGAATCACTATAATGCTTCACTTTGTAGACGATAAGGTTGTAACTAAGGATCTTAGCGGATTTAAATTTGGAAAACGTGAAGAAAAATTAACTTTAGATGCATTTAACCAGATCCAAACTGGTGCATCATACGATGAAATCATCAAAAATTACGGTGAACCTGATAGTTTAAATGAACTGGTCATTAGTGGTGAAACAAAGATTACAGCTATTTGGTTAACTGGTATCAAAGGTAGTTCGTATGCTAATGCAATGCTCAAGTTTACCAATGGTCAATTAACATCTAAAACACAATCAGAACTAAAATAAATCAATTTACAGCCCGTCCTCGGTGGCGGGTTTTATAAGACACAAAAAAGAATTATATCAATAATACGTCCAAATACTGATGACGTTAAAAGCTGGATAGTATACCTATTCTCAAAATAAACAAGTTGTAAGGAGTTTTATATAATGGATGAAAGAAAAAAATTGCCACAAATACTCAAAATACTTGATGATACTACTGTAGTTGTAAATTTAGGAACACGTGATGGCATTACGACTAAAGACTCACTTAATATATTAGATAAACACAAAATTACGTTAACGGATCCTTACACAAAAGAAATTCTCGGAAGTATCAGACAAATGAAAGAAAAACTTTTTGTAACAGAAGTTCACGAAAAATTTTGTATCTGTGTATCAAAATATACAAAAATTAAAAACCATAACCCAGCTATAGAAGCTTTGATGAAACCATTTGAGCCTCTAACTGGTGGAAAAAACAAACAAACCAAGCAAATTATCGGGAATTCTATGAATATAAACGACAATGAAGTTTCAGGCCTATATACACATAATACTGTTCACATAGGTGATGAAGTTTCTGTCGTTAAAAAATAAATTTCATTGACGGTTGAGGTTGTACGTGTTACACTACTCTTAGTTTGAAAGGTACACCCAACAGAGTAGTGTGCACGAGATACCCCTCAATCGTCTTTAAGCACGATTGGGGGGTATTTTCGTTGAAAAATATTTTTGATAAGCCATATGCGCCTGTTGAGCATATGATTAAAAAGTTGAAGGACAAAAAGTTAGTAATTACTGACGAAAACACTGTAGTGAAATTTCTAAACGATTTTGGCTACAATCGATTAATTAACGGCTATAAACGTCCTTTTGTTCAGAAAAACATTGATAATTTAGAAGTGTTTTCTGCTGGTGTAACTATTGATGATCTATATTCTCTTTATGTCTTTGATTCTCAATTTAGAGAAGTCTTCCTAGCCAATGTCCTACAAATAGATAGTCACTTAGGAACCCTCTTAGGAAATTTAGTTGCACAAAATTATAATGTGAATAGTCACAAAGATAACGATCCCAAAAATCCATGTCCTCAAATACCTTCTTACTTAAGCTCTAAATATTATCAAAATACAAGATATGCTCGAAGCACATTAGATCATATTAGAAAAAAGATTTTAAATAGTACAAAAGAAAATCCCACCGCATATTATCGAAATAATAAAAATCATGTTCCACCATGGATTTTAGTTCAAAACATACCATTTGGAACATTGATAAGATTCTACAAAATACAAAAAGATATTATAAAAAATACTGTAGTTACATCTTTTTTACCATGTAACATCAACAACGTTAATGAATTATCTAATACAAAACAATTATTTCTTCAAGCAACGGAAATTCTTAGAAACTTCCGAAACACTGCTGCTCATTCCTCTCCGATGTACTTAAAAAATGTTACGTTAGATAATGTCATTTCAAAAAAAACTTTATTTAAGTACCTAGGTAAAAATATCTTTCCTGTAGGCGATTCGAAAAAATATCTATCAGATAATAAACTATACATAGCTTTGCTATCACTAATACTGTTGGCTGGAGATGTAGGGCATAGAAAGTTTATACTTTCTCGATTACGTGAATTAGATGATGCTTATAAGGAGTCTGATGACTACAGAAACAATTATTTGCTATATCTAGAATATGCCAATCTACCGATAGACTATGTTCAACGCTTGACAATTGCATCAGAACATCTATATAAATTAGAAAAAGATGGCAATAATTTTATCCTTAACGAAAGTATACATCAAATGGAGACTGTATATACTCTAAAAAATAGTGCTGTTTTTCATGCCACTTGTGATTGTTCCAGATTGAAAAATAGATGTAATCCTCCGATTAGTTTACCTGAACAAGAAGCTATTTCTAAAGGTTTGAGGAAATGTAAGAATTGTTTTTAAGCCCCGTCCCCGTGGCGGGTTTTAAAAACACATAAAAAGAACATACATTCGAAAGGAGTGATAATATGGCAAGTATCGTCAAACGTGGTAAGAGCTACCATGTTCGAGTTTCTTGGCGTGATAAAAATGGCGTACTAAAGCAAAAATCTAAAGGTGGCTTTAAAACAAAAAATGAAGCTCGTCAGTACGCAGTCGAATTAGAGCAACAATTATTTACAGGCGTTAACATCAAACAAAAAAAGATCCCCTTTTCTGAGTATTTTGCCAATTGGTATAAAGTATATAAACAACCCACTTCAAAGTACTCAACCCAACAGCGATACGAAGTTGCAATAAGACAGATCAACGAGTACTTTCAAGATATTGCGATCCAAGACATTACTCGTCATGATTATCAGGTATTTCTAAATCAATACGGTACGAACCGCTCAAAGAATACCGTTCGGATCATGCATTCAATGATCAAAGCTTGTGTTAGCTCAGCTATGTACGACGAAATCATTCGAAAGAATTTTACTGAAAATATCCAACTTGTATTTGATCCTGCAAGAACTAGAAAGATAGACTACCTCTCACTTGATGAACTCAAGCGATTAACTGATCTTTGCTTAAACGGACGTCAAAAGCGCTATACGTCTCG
Organism: Ligilactobacillus apodemi DSM 16634 = JCM 16172; assembly: GCF_001434405.1. Taxonomy (GTDB): domain Bacteria; phylum Bacillota; class Bacilli; order Lactobacillales; family Lactobacillaceae; genus Ligilactobacillus; species Ligilactobacillus apodemi. Next base: position 727,083 of record NZ_AZFT01000053.1, read on the forward strand.
CTACATGATCCTAACTGCGATCATGACTGGAATGCGTATTGGTGAGATCATGGCGCTTACTTGGGACGACATCGATTATCAACGTCAAACGATCACAGTCAATAAGACTTGGGACTATCAAAGTGGTGGTGGATTTAAAGCAACGAAAAATGATTCATCTAATCGGACTGTAAACGTAACACAACAATTGCTTGATTGGTTAGCTGAACTCAAAGAAAATAATAGCGAGATGGTATTTGAAAATGTACGTGGTCAGATCCCGACTTCAGCGGCTGCAAATAATACATTACGCGCGCTCTTAAAACAATCTGAGATCAAGAAACCGTCATTTCACTTCCATTCGTTACGTCATACACACGTTGCCTATCTGCTTAGCAAAGGGATCGATATTTTTGTTATTTCTAAGCGATTAGGTCACTCGGATCTATCTACTACGACCGATACTTATGCCTATCTTATCCATGAATATCAGCAAACACAAATAAGTGAGATCAAGAAAAATCTCGCTTTGCTGGCTGAGTAATTTGTGCAACATTTGTGCAACAACTTTTCAAATTCCTACTGTTTTTAACTGTTTTTTCAATAAAACAAAAAAGGCAAAACGCTGATATAACAACGTTTTGCCTTTTCTTAACTGGTATTAACTTCATTTAAAATGATCCGGGTGAGATTCGAACTCACGACCTACGGTTTAGAAGACCGTTGCTCTATCCAACTGAGCTACCAGACCATCACAACGAAATTAATTATACCGTCATCTTAACCTAAAAGTCAATAATTATCGAATAAAAATTATAAATTTTTATCTTATCCTACTATTCGTTTTTTAATGCCTTAACTAAACGTTCTAAGAAGTTGCCTTCATCGTCTTGAGCTTCATCACCTGATGCTTCAGCAAATGCCTTTAAGGCAATCTTTTGTTGCTTATTGAGGTTCTTTGGTATTTGAACTTTAACAGTTACACGTTCATCACCATTACCTGCTCCATGCAACTTAGGCGCACCCTTGCCACGTAAACGGAAAGTTGTTCCTGTTTGTGTTCCAGCAGGGATCTTTAACTTAACGTCCCCATGAACGGTTTTGACTGGAATTTCAGCCCCTAAGGTTGCTTGGACAAAGCTAATTGGTTGTTCAAGGTAGATTTCAGAACCATCACGCTTAAAGGTATCACTAGGTGCAACATTAAAGACGATAAATAAATCACCATAAGGTCCACCATTAGTTCCTGCTTCACCTTGACCTTGAAGACGCATTTGGTTGCCATCTTCAACCCCAGCTGGCACTTTGACTTCAACGACGTGTTTTTTACGCACATGACCTGAACCATGGCAAGTAGTACATTTTTCTTTGATTTCCTTACCAGTACCGTTACATACATCACATTCTTGTTGTGTCATGATCCGACCAAGTGGTGTTTGGCGTTCAACTTGAACAAAGCCACGACCACCACAGTGTGAACATGTCACTGGTGAAGTTCCTGGTTTAGCACCTGTACCACCACAAGTATCACAATCTTCTTCACGTGTATATTCGATTTCAGTTGTCTTTCCAAAAATCGCTTCTTCAAAAGTTAAATTCATTTCATATTGTAAGTCACGACCTTGACGCGGTGCTGTCCGAGAACGTGCATTAGCTGCACCGCCACCGAAAAATGAACTAAAGATGTCGTCAAAACCAGCACCAAAGCCACCTTCAAACCCACCAAAGCCTTGACCAGCGCCACCACCGAAACCTTGAGCTCCAGTTGAACCAAATTGGTCATATTGTGCCTTTTTTTGAGGATCACTTAAAATTTCGTAAGCATCATTTACTTCTTTGAATTTTTCTTCTGCCCCAGGCTCGTGGTTCAAATCTGGGTGATATTTTTTAGAAAGTTTACGATAAGCACGCTTGATATCAGCATCGGATGCATCTTTCGAAACGCCTAAGACATCATAAGGATTTTTATCCATTTTTCTCCTCCAAATTGTCTATTTTTTCCCGTAAAATTACGCTCATGTTTAGCGTAACATAACTCATTAAAAATAAAAAGTCAAAGTCCCCTAGGGCCTTTGACTTTTTATTTAGCCAGTATAACGATTATTTATCGTCAGGGTCGACTTCTTTAAAGTCACCATCCACAGTATTATCATCGTTGTTGCTGTTATCAGCTGATGCATCACCTGTTTGTGCTTGGCCTTGAGCTTCTTGTGCTTGTTGGTAAAGTTTAACAGACATATCTTGGATGATCTTAGTTAAGTCGTCCTTCTTAGTCTTCATGTCTTCAATGTTGTTTTCTTCTTGAGCCTTCTTCAATGCATCACGTGCATCTTCAGCCTTCTTGATTTCATCATCGGAAACCTTACCCTTGATTTCTTCAAGCGTCTTATCTGTTTGGAAGAGTAATTGATCTACTTCATTTCGAAGATCTACTTCTTCTTTCCGCTTCTTATCTGCTTCTTCGTTTTCCTTAGCTTCCTTGACCATACGATCAATTTCTTCATCAGATAAACCAGATGAACTCTTGATCGTGATCTTTTGTTCTTTGTTTGTACCTAAATCTTTAGCAGAAACATTTACAATACCGTTCTTATCAATATCAAATGTAACTTGGATTTGAGGAACACCACGTGGAGCAGCTGGAATATCTGTTAATTGGAAGCGACCTAATGTCTTGTTGTCAGCTGCCATTGGACGTTCACCTTGTAAAACGTGAATATCAACAGCTGGTTGGTTATCTGCAGCAGTTGAGAAGACTTGTGACTTGGATGTTGGGATCGTTGTATTGCGATCAATCAACTTCGTAAAGACGCCACCCATTGTTTCAATACCAAGTGATAATGGAGTAACATCAAGTAAAACAACGTCTTTAACATCACCTGTGATAACCCCACCTTGGATAGCTGCACCTAAAGCAACAGCTTCATCTGGGTTAACAGATTCATTTGGTGTGTGACCTGTTTCAGACTTAACCGCTTCTTTAACAGCTGGAATACGTGTAGAACCACCAACTAAGATAACTTCGTCGATATCAGCATTTGTTAAGCCAGCATCTTTCAAAGCGTTGCGGACAGGGATCTTAGTTCTTTCAATCAAATCATGTGTTAATTCATTGAACTTAGCACGTGTTAAAGTTGTTTCTAAGTGCAATGGACCAGCTTCACCTGCTGTGATAAATGGCAAGGAGATTTGAGCTGAAGTAACACCAGAAAGGTCTTTCTTAGCTTTTTCAGCAGCATCTTTAAGACGTTGCATTGCCATCTTATCAGTTGAAAGATCGATGCCATGTTCTTTCTTAAATTCTTCAACTAACCAATCAATGATCTTGTTATCAAAGTCATCCCCACCAAGATGTGTATCACCATTTGTTGATAATACTTGGAAGACACCATCGCCAAGTTCAAGGATGGAAACGTCAAATGTACCACCACCAAGGTCAAAGACTAAAACTTTTTCGTCTTTGTCTTGCTTATCAAGACCGTATGCTAAAGCAGCAGCTGTTGGTTCGTTGACGATACGTTCAACTTTCAAACCAGCGATCTTACCAGCATCTTTTGTAGCTTGACGTTGTGAGTCGTTAAAGTAAGCAGGTACAGTGATAACAGCTTGAGTTACTTCTTCACCTAAGTAGCTTTCAGCATATTCCTTAATATATTGTAAGATCATTGCTGAAATTTCTTGTGGTGTGTATTCCTTACCTTCAATATCAACTGTATAACCAGCTTCACCCATATGACGTTTGATCGAGCTAATCGTATTTGGGTTTGTGATAGCTTGACGCTTAGCTACTTCACCAACTTGTGTTTCGCCATTTTTAAAGGAAACAACAGATGGAGTTGTCCGGTTTCCTTCTGGATTTGTAATGATTTTAGCTTCTTTACCTTCAAGAACAGCAACTGCTGAGTTTGTTGTCCCAAGGTCAATACCAATGATTTTTGACATTAATTCTTCACCCTTTTACAAAATTATTGTGCAACAACAACCATTGCTGGTCGTAAAACGCGATCTTTTAACATATAGCCTTCTTGTAAGACTTGAACGATCGTTTCAGGTTCTTGCCCTTCTTCGACCGGCACCGATTTGACCGCTTGGTGCTTGGTTGGATCAAAGACTTCACCTAAGGAAGCAATCTTTGTAACATTATTTCCTTGTAAAGCTTTATCCAAGTCACGAGCAACGATATCGATCCCTTGCTTAAGCTGTTTTGAAGCTTCATCTTCAACTTCTGTTTGCAAGGCACGCGTTAAATTATCAACAACTGGTAAGATATCACGTGCAAGATCTTGCCCTTCATAGCGAAGGAGTTGCTCTTGTTCTTTTTTAAACCGCTTTGTCATGTTAGCCATTTCAGCTTCAGCACGATAATAGCGATCTTCTAATTCATCATATTTCTTTTGTAGTTCAGCCAGCTGATCATTCAAAGCTGTAACTTCATCTACTGTTTCTTCTTGCTTTGGATCATCCACTGAATCATTTTTTATTTCAGTTTCATCCGGTGCTGTTTGCTCTGCTGCAGCTTTTTTGATTTCTTCTTCTGCCACATCAACACCCCTTTTCTTTGTTTATGATTTAAAATTTCTGATAATAGTCAGTTATCCGCTGAGTTAATTCATCCCTAAAACCACTGATCAAACCTAGCATCTTCGAATATGGCATATTAGTTGGACCAAGGATCGCAATCGTTCCTCGACCATTATTTCCATCATCAAAGGAAGCAGAAATCAAGCTGTAATTTTGGAGAAAAATTCCTGGTAATTCGTCACCTAATTTGATCGAAATCTCGCTTTGTTGCGAGGCATTGAGCAAATTACCGATTCCATTAGATTGATCAACTAACGAATAAAGTGACTTTATCTGCTCGAGCGAAGCATCTTTTGAAAAATCCAAAAGATTCATCTTACCACCTACATATACCTGCTCTTTGACGGCTTGATGTAAGACATTACCAAAAACATCAATAAAGCCTTCTGGTTGGTGCAAGTAACGTGTTAATAGCGGTAAACACTCATTCAAACGCACAATTACCTGATTAAGCGGTAATCCAACGACTTTATCATTAATAAGACGAATGACTGCTTCTAACTCATTGCCACTAATCCCAGCGGGTATGGTAAATGTTTGGCTCTCGACTGTACCATCACTCGTAACCAAAATAACCATTACTTGTTGATTGCCAAGTTCAACCATCCTAAAGCCTTCTAAGCAAATATCCTTAGCTTCTGGCTTAAATGAAATAGCGGTATAACTTGTCAAATCAGACAAAATCTTTGCCGAAGTAGCAACGATCTCATCAACTTTTTGAAATTCAGTTCCCAAAGAGTTGCGAATACTATGCAAAGCAGTGTTATCAAGTTTGACTGGCTGCACGATATTATCAACATAATACCGATATCCCTTCAATGATGGAATTCTGCCAGAACTTGAATGTTCCTTAGCAATATATCCTTGTTGCTCAAGAACTGCCATCTCATTACGAATGGTTGCTGAACTTACATGGACTGGTAATTGTTGTTGCAACGTCTTTGATCCGATTGGCTGTCCAGATTCGGTATAATTCCGAATAACAGCTTCTAAAATCAATAGCTGCCTTTCAGTCAACACTGCAATCACCTCTTTTAGCACTTAGCACCAATGAGTGCTAAGTCAATTATTAATATACACAACTCTTAGCAATCTGTCAAGCAGAGTGCTAAATTAAATTTTTTAGCTTAAAACAAGACAAGTTGAAGAGTATTTAACAGTTACGTTGCAATCATGACTACATGTTTAACTATCTTATCAATTATTTTTCTTGAGTGTTTGTGCTCAAGAAAAAGACAAAATAAAAAACACTCAACTTTCGCTGTATGTTGTGGTAACTAAACATATTTTCTAGGCGTTTAACTCGCCTATATACACTCCAATTAGTAGATATCTGCATTCTTTTCTGATTACATTAAGTACTTGCTATACCTAATAAAAAGCACTAAACAGCTAATGACTAGCGTTTAGTGCCCTTTATCTATCTAATTAATTTTTTCAAAATAATTGATCGTTGCTTGTTTATCAAGTTTTAGCTGGGCGATCAATTCATCGACCGTCGCAAATTTTACCATTGGACGTAAGTATTTTTTCCAACTGACCGTAACTTTTTGCCCATACACCATGTCAGAAAAGTCAAACAGATTTACTTCCAGCGTTTTAGCTAGATCTTGACCGAAAGTTTCGTTATAGCCGATAGACGCCATCCCCACAAAGCTTTCCTTTGTTTCATTAAATTTCACTTCCACGGCATATACTCCAGGTGCAGGTAGGCGTTTATCATTGCTAGTTTCAATATTTAAAGTCGGAAAACCGATTTTTCGCCCCCGTTCAAAGCCATGCACAACAATTCCAGTTGTTTCATAAGGATAGCCTAGATACTTTTCAGCTCGTTCAACTTCGCCCTTATCCAATGCAGCCCTAATACTAGTTGAACCAACTTTGCCACCGTCTTCCAATAAAGCAACACAATTTATTTCAAAGCGATCCTTAGCATATTTAGCAATATTTTGCATATTAGCGAGCTCGTGTGGTCCATAAGTGTAGTCTTGTCCTGCAGTGATCCCCACGGCGTTTAAGCCCACAACATATTTATCGATAAAGGCTTGGGGAGCTAAATGGGCTAATTTTTCATCGAACTTGACTACGTATGCTAGTTCTGCTCCTAGCGCTTTAAAATGGGCTAATTTTTCTTCTAAGGGGGTCAAATATTGCAAATTAGCTGGATCCTTACGTTGGAAAATGACGCTAGGATGGCGGTCAAAGGTCATCACAGCTAACTTAGCATTTAATCTCTTGGCCTGCTCTTTAGCGGCTAAGATCACTGCTTGATGACCCCGATGCACACCGTCAAAAAAGCCCAATGCCAACACGATTTTCCCCGGATAAATCACTGACTTATCGTATGGTTCTGCTAACTCTATAACTTTCATTTCAAACTACCCCTTCTAAGTTAGATCAAACATTTGCTCAGACCGAAAGAGCTTTTTAGCTTGGTCATAACGATAAAGTGCGCGAACTTTGCCACCATATGTCAATAACACTTTACTTCCATGCTTTGGCAACTTTACAAAACCACCATTTTTTACTTTTTGCCATTGTTGCTCACTTAAAGCCACTTTAGGATAATCCAAAAAGGCATGTTCAAGTGGAAAAAGGTAACTGGCTAATTGTTTCTCATCAGCATTTAGCAATTGTTCCAAAGAAACACATTGATCTAAGGTAAAACCACCACTTTTTAACCGGGTCAAATCAGACATTACGGCTGGAACACCTAAAAATTTACCTAGATCAGCGGCTAAAGTTCGCACATACGTCCCTTTACCACAACCAACTTCAAAGAATATCGTTTGTTGCTGCTTTGCTTTATCATACACACTCGGCTTAGTTTGTTTGAAATAATCAACTTTGATCTTTCGTTTAGGGCGCTCCACTGGTTCATTAGCACGAGCATATTCGTATAAACGTTTGCCCTTAACTTTAACAGCCGAATACATTGGGGGGATCTGAATAATTTCACCGACCAAACTTTTCATTGCTTCATTGATCTGTTCTTCGCTAAAAGCTTGTAAAATCGGCTTACTTTCAATGATCGCACCATCTAGATCTTCCGTTTCAGTCGTAAAACCTAAAATGATCTCGCCTTTGTAGACCTTGCCAGATTCCATCAAATAATTGACAGTTTTAGTTGCTTTACCAATGCAAATCGGTAAAACTCCATCAACATTAGGATCTAAAGTCCCACTATGCCCCACTTTACGGGTCTTAAAGATTTTTCGACATTTAAAAACAGCATCATGGCTTGTCATACCACGATCTTTATTTAAGGGTAGAATTCCGTCCATTTTTTACCTCACTTTTTTCAAAAATAAAAAGAAGCTAGAAATTTTCCCAGCTTCTTTTTATCTACACATAATTAAAAATCATGATCGATCAATAAGGATTACTTTCTTGCTGGTGTAACTTACTTAAAAGTTCATCGATATGATCACCGTAACGCACTGATTCATCCCGTTCAAATTTAATTTCAGGGGTCACATAAATTCGTAAGCGTTGGCCTAATTCACGTCTGATCAAACCAGTTGCTTTATCCAACCCAGCTTGTGTTTTTTCTGCATCAGAAGCTAAGTTAGACAAAGTACTGTAATAAATCGTCGCATGTTGCAAATCACCAGTAACTTCTACACCTGTGATCGTTACACCCTGTACTCGAGGATCACGCACACGCTTTGTCAAAATATCATTGACCTCTTTTTGGATCTCTTGCGATAAACGACCCACCCGATAATGTTGTGCCATCATTTCTCCTCCTTAAATCAGCTTTAATTAATCTTGTGGAACTTCTTCCATTACAAAGGCTTCGATGCGGTCACCAACTTTGATATCATTATATTTTTCAACCATTAGCCCACATTCAAATCCTTGTTTGACTTGCTTGACATCATCTTTGAAACGTTTAAGCGAAGCTAATTTACCTTCATAAATAACGATGCCATCGCGGATCACACGGACGCCACTATCACGTTGGATATAACCATCCATGACATAGCCCCCACCGATCGTACCAAGTTTAGATACTTTGTAAGTTTCACGAATTTCAACTTCACCCGTGACTTTTTCTTCAAAGACTGGTTCTAACATACCCTTCATGGCTGTTTCTACTTCATCAATCGCTTTATAGATAACGTTGTGAAGGCGAATGTCAACTTGGTCACTTTCAGCTTGGATCTTAGCTTGTGGCGTTGGACGAACGTTAAAGCCAATGATGATCGCATTGGAAGCTTCAGCTAAAGTCACGTCAGATTCGTTGATCGCACCAACAGCTTGGTGAATAATATTGACGCGGACACCTTCAACATCGATCTTCTTGAAGCTTTGTGCTAAGGCTTCAGCAGAACCTTGCACGTCAGCTTTGATGATCAAGTCTACTTCTTTTAGATCGCCTTCTTTAAGCGTATCAAATAAGTTGTCCAAAGTAACATGAGCTGTTTGACTTCTTTCTTTGATCAAGGCACGTTTAGCACGTTCTTCACCTGCAGCACGAGCCGTCTTTTCATCATCAAATGTGATAAAGCGATCACCTGAATCAGGAACTTCATTTAAACCAGTGATTTCGACTGGAGTTGCAGGAGTTGCTTTCTTAATTGAACGCCCACGTGCATCAGTCATTGTCCGCACACGACCAAAGGTATTACCAACAACGATTGGATCACCAACGTGTAAAGTACCATGTTGCACAAGCAAGGAAGCAACAGAACCTTTACCTTTATCCAAACGAGCTTCGATAACTGAACCTGCACCATGTTGGTCAGCATTTGCCTTTAATTCAAGCATTTCAGCTTCAAGTAAGATCATATCCAATAATTCTTCTAGGTTCTTGTTGAACTTAGCTGAAATTTCAACGAAGATCGTGTCACCACCCCAACTTTCAGGGATCAATTCATATTCGGATAATTGTTCCATGACGTGGTTAGGGTTAGCACCTGGTTTATCGATTTTGTTAACTGCAACAATGATTGGCACGCCAGCAGCCTTAGCGTGGTTGATCGCTTCGATCGTTTGTGGCATAACACCGTCATCAGCTGCTACAACTAAAACCGTAATATCAGTAATATCAGCCCCACGTGCACGCATGTTAGTAAAGGCAGCGTGCCCAGGAGTATCTAAGAAAGTGATCGTTTTACCAGCATGACGAACTTGGTAAGCACCAATATGTTGTGTGATCCCACCGGCTTCACCGGCAGTAACGTTAGTATGACGTAACTTATCCAATAAGGTCGTCTTACCATGGTCAACGTGACCCATGATCGTTACAACTGGTGGACGTGAAGTTAAGTTTTCTTTGTTGTTTTGTTCTTCTTCAAAGAATTTATCGATGTCAGCTACATCGACTTCTACTTTTTCTTCGGCTTTGATTCCGTAATCAGCAGCTAAAATTTCAATCGTATCTTTATCAAGTGATTGGTTTTGATTGACCATAACACCCATCATAAATAGCTTTTTAATAATTTCAGCTGGTTCACGGTGGATCTTTTTAGCAATATCAGCAACATTCATCCCCACCGTATAAACTAACACTTCTGGAAGTGGCTTGTTCTTACGTGGTGGTACTGGAGCCTTATTGTTCTTTTGATTATGACGATTGTTTTTCTTATTTTTCTTGTTCTTTTTATTGAACTTATTATTGTTATTATTGCCAAAACGATTGTTATTATTAGAAAATTTATTTTTCTTTTGATTGTTGTTTTGGCCATTGCCATGAGACTTGTTATCACGATTGCGAGTATTGTTATTATTATTGGTTTTTTCCATATGTTTCCCTGAATGCCTTTCGTTAGTTCTTTGCGCAGGTTTCTGCTGGGTATTTTTATGTTTATCAGCTTGCTTTGCATCTTGGGATTTTTGACTTACAGCTGTAGTTGTCTTTTTTTCTTGTTTAGGAGTATTTGGCTTTGACTGTTTCACAAATGATGCACGCACCTTTGCTTCTGCATCTTGGTCCAATGATGACATATGGTTGCCAACTTTAAAACCATTCTTCTTAGCAACTTCGATAACTTCTTTGTTGCTGACGTTTAGTTCTTTAGCCAGTTCATAAATCCGTTTTTTACTCATGACTTCACTCTCCTTATTTTCAAGAACACCCTCCTACTCGATCCTTGATCGAATAAGTTTTGTCCTTTTCGATCAAGAAAAAAGAAGTTGGCGTATCTTTTTTCCAAAGCCAGGATCAGTGACCGCGATCAAAGAACGTTCTGTTCCGATCGCAGTGCTTAATTCTTGCTTGGTAAATTCCGTTGTTAACGCTATATCATAGCTCTTACACTTATCTTTAAACTTTTTTTGGGTACTTTGGCCACAATCACTAGCCATAAAAACGATATTAGCTTTGTTTGTCCTAATCGCACGCAAAACTAAATCTTGCCCAGTACTAAGCTTACTTGCTCGCCGTGCTAACCCCAATAAGTTAAGAACTTTTTGTTGTTTAAGCTTATTTTCCATTGCCAAATAATTCCGCTCTAGCTACTTGATGATCCACATATTCAACGAGTTCATCGTAAAAAGTCGGATCGATCTTTAAGCCAAATGCTTTGTCAAAAGTTTTATCAGTACGAGCTTTTTTTGCGGTAGCCACATCCAAATGAATATAGGCACCACGTCCAGCTTTTTTACCAGTTGGATCAATGCTTACTTCATTTTCTTTATTTTTCACGACGCGTACAAGTTCTTTTTTAGGTTTCATTTCTCCCGTTACGATATCTTTACGCATTGGGATCTTGCGTTGTGCCATGTTTTGTGCCCCCTATTCTTCCGTTGAGTCGGTAGAAACCTCTTCAACTTCTTCGATTTCTGTTGCACTTGGTGTAACAGTAGTTTGCTCTGCAAGGTCTGTCATATCTGATTCAGATTTGATATCGATCTTATATCCTGTTAAATGAGCAGCTAAACGAGCATTTTGTCCTCGTTTACCGATTGCAAGTGAAAGTTGGTCGTCAGGCACGACTACTGTGCAGACACGTTCATTTTCAGGGTCAAAGCGAACTTCAACGATGTTAGCTGGATTCAAAGCGTTAGAGATATATTTTGCTGGATCTTCGCTCCATTCAATAATATCCATCTTTTCACCATTTAATTCGTTTACGATCGCTTGGACACGTTCACCACGAGGTCCAACACAAGTACCGATTGGATCGACACCTTCTTCAGCAGAGTAAACAGCAACTTTAGCGCGGTCACCAGCTTCACGAGCAATCGATTTGATTTCAACAGTACCATCAAAAATTTCCGGTACTTCATTTTCAAAAAGTCGTTTTAATAAATCAGGATGCGAACGACTTACGTAAACTTGTGGTCCCCGGTTTTTACGACGTTTTTTACCATCTTTGTTTTCCGCTTCAGGTTCGTTATTGTTAGCTGATGGATCAACGACCTTGTAGATATAAACCTTGATACGATCATGTGATTTATAGACTTCACCTGGAACTTGATCTTTTTTAGATAAAACAGCTTCAACATTACCTAAGTTTACGTAAATGTAGCGACTATCATGACGTTCTACTTCACCAGAGACGATTTCATTTTCGTATTTGCTATATTGATCATAGATCATTTGACGTTCTTCTTCACGAACACGTTGCATGATCACTTGCTTAGCAGTTTGAGCAGCAATCCGTCCAAAATCACGTGGTGTCACTTCAAAACGGATCGTGTCGCCAACTTCATAAGCTTTATTGATTTCTAAAGCATCTTCTAAGCTAACTTCTAAGCGCGAGTCAAAAACGTTGTTAACAACTTCTTTGACTGAATAAACTTTGATATCACCTTTGCGCTTATCAAATTCAACTTCCACATTTTGTGCTTTATCATAGTTACGCTTGTAAGCTGAAACTAGCGCTTGTTCTAAGGCATCGATCACGATTTCTTTTTTGATTCCTTTTTCAGTTTCAAGCGCGTTTAAAGCGTTAAGTAATTCCTTACTCATTTGTTTGATTCTCCTTGTAAAATAGTCTCTTAAAACTTAATAGCGAGCCGTGCTTTAGCAATTTGCTTGCGTGGGATCGTTACGGTTTTCTTACGCGTTTTGTCCATATATTCCAATGTTAACTCGTCTTTAGATAAGGCTGTCATATTACCTTCGTAAATTTTCTTGCCTTCAAGTGGTTGATAAAGTGAAACATGAATATAGGAATTTAGTGCTCGTTTAAAGTCCTTTTCTTTCTTTAATGGACGCTCTGCACCAGGTGAAGAAACTTCCAAATAATATGCTTGTGGAATAGGATCTGGATCACAGCTATCTAATTTTTCGCTGAGCTGATCACTAACTAGCGCACATTCTTCGATGTTGATACCACCATCTTTATCGATAAAGACCCGTAAATACCAACTTTTTCCTTCTTTAACAAACTCCACATCTACTAATTCAAAGTGATGTTCTTCCAGAATTGGTGTAACTAAATCTGTTACGGTTTCTACAACACTCACGCATTAGCCCCCTCTAAAAATAACTTGCAACTCTATTGTAACGCATTTTTTATTCCAATAAAAAGAGTGAGCATCTCTGCTCACTCTTACGAGTTATCAAAATACACTTTAAGTGTAACACAGAAAGGTATTATTTTCAAGATTACTTGAAAACTACCTAAAAGATGTTTTCAAATAAACTCAACTGATTTTCATCCGGTAAATCATCTAATACATGGTTGTCCGTGAGAAAGTCGATAATCGTTGCCGAAACTTTACCACGTTTTGCCAAGTCTTCTTTCGAGAGAAATTCTTGTTCTTCTCTTGCAGCTACGATTTGTTTAGCAACGTTTAAGCCTAGACCTGGCACGGCTGAAAATGGCGCGATCAAAGTATTATCTTCGATCAGCCAATCACTGGCATCAGATTTATTCAAATCGACCATCTTAAATTCAAAACCACGTTCCAACATTTCATTGGCTAATTCAAGCACTGTTAACAAGTTCTTTTCTTTAGCCGAAGCTTCATTCCCCTTATCATTGATCTCTTTCATTGCAGCTTTGACAGATTCTTTACCGTGTGCCATTGACACTAAATCAAAATCGTCAGCCCGCACTGAGAAATAAGCAGCGTAATAAACAAGCGGATAGTAAACCTTGAAATATGCGATCCGCAAGGCCATCAACACATAAGCAGCCGCGTGAGCTTTCGGGAACATGTACTTGATCTTCAAACATGCGCCAATATACCATTCAGGCACTTCAGCTTCGCGCATAGCAGCTTGCCATTCATCTGGGATCCCGCGTCCTTTACGCACATGTTCCATGATCTTAAAGGCTAAGTCAGACTCAACGCCCATGTGGATCAAGTCCATCATAATATCGTCACGACAACCAATAACTTCAGGCATCGTAACTGTTCCATTTTGGATCAATTCTTCCGCGTTACCTAACCACACATCAGTCCCGTGTGATAGACCTGAGATCTTTAATAATTCAGCAAAGGTTTTGGGATGGGTTTCTTCTAACATCCCCCGCACAAAACGCGTCCCAAACTCAGGGATCCCTAAAGTCCCGGTTTTTGATTGGATCTGTTCGGGTGTGACCCCTAAGATCTCAGTTCCAGAAAAGAGTTTCATCACGCCTGGATCATCGGTCGGGATCGATTTAGGTTCGATTCCCGAGAGATCTTGTAACATTCTGATCATCGTCGGATCATCATGCCCTAAACAGTCAAGTTTCAAAATATTATCGTGGATCGAGTGGAAATCAAAGTGAGTCGTTTTCCAAGCGGCACTCAAATCATCGGCTGGATATTGGATCGGCGTAAAGTCATAAATATCCATATAGTCAGGCACAACTAAGATTCCGGCTGGGTGTTGTCCAGTTGTCCGTTTAACACCGGTTGCACCTTTAGCCAACCGGTCAACTTCAGCCCCACGTAAATTTTGTTCAGTATCTCGCTCATAGGCTTTAACATAGCCATATGCTGTTTTATCAGCAACAGTACCGATCGTCCCTGCCCGAAACACATTATTTTCACCAAACAAAACTTTAGTATAATTATGCGCTACTGGTTGATAGTCACCAGAGAAGTTTAGATCGATATCTGGAACCTTATTTCCTTTAAACCCTAAGAAAGTTTCAAACGGAATATCTTGGCCATCTTTGACTAATTCAGTGTCACATTCAGGACATTTTTTATCAGGTAGATCATAGCCCGAACCATATTCACCTTTTTCATAAAAATGCGACCATTTACAGTTAGGACAGCGATAATGCGGTGGCAATGGATTGACCTCAGTGATTCCCGTTAACGTCGCCACTAGACTTGAGCCGACCGAACCACGCGAACCAACTAAGTAACCATCTTTATTGGATTTCGACACTAATTTTTGCGAAATTAAATAGATAACTGAGAAACCATTGCCGATAACCGATTTTAATTCCTTATCGACTCGTTTTTGAACGATCTCTGGTAGTGGGTCGCCATACCACTCATGCGCCTTATCAAGCGTTAGATTTTTGATATCATCTTCTGCTTCCGGCATTTTTGGCGTATAAAGCTTATCTTTGACAGGGGTAACTTCATCACACATTGCCACGATCTTGTTAGGATCAGTCACGACGATCTTTTTAGCCTTTTCATCACCTAGAAAGGCAAAATCTTCAAGCATTTCATCGGTCGTTCTAAAATGAGCATCCGGCAGATCACGTAATTTATTCAGCGGATTAGCCCCACCTTGGGAATGGATCAAGATCTTACGGTAGATCGCATCTTCTTTATTCATAAAATGCACATCCCCGGTTGCAGCGATCGGAATATCCAAATCTTCGGCTAGCTCGACCATATTAGTAATAATTTCTTCTAAATTCTTGTTGTTTTTGACTAATTCTTGTTCGATCAAAGGTGCATACAAAGCTTTAGGCTGAACTTCGAGATAATCGTAGTACTTAGCCTTTTGCTTAGCTTGTTCATAGCCTTTTTGCATCATGGCAGTAAATACTTCACCATCAGCACATGCCGAACCTACGAGCAAGCCTTCACGATATTTATCTAAGACCGAACGTGGAACGCGTGGCAGCCGATAAAAGTATTTGACCATTGATTCTGACGCGATCTTAAAAAGATTTTTCAAACCTGCTTGCGTTTTCGCTAAAATAACCGCATGAAACGGATGTTGGTGTTTATATGTTTCATTTTCGTCAGTATGTTGATTAAATTCATCGTGATACTTGATCTGAAATTTTTCTTCGGCATCTTTTAGCATTGCATAATAAATATAACCTGTAGCTTCAGCATCATAGATCGCACGGTGGTGATGTTCCAGACTAACATTTAATTTCTTCGCTAAAGTATTAAGACGAAAACCTTTCATCTCCGGATATAATAAACGCGCCATCGGCAAAGTATCTAACCAAGGTTCTTTTAATAAAGGCAAGCCATGTCTAGCATAACCGGTATTCATAAAGTCAACGTCAAAAGTCGCGTTATGCCCCACAACGATACAACCCTTGCAAAATTCTTGGAACATCTCAAAAACTTCTTTTTCCGATTTTGAGCCCCGAACCATATCATCGGTGATCGAAGTCAACTTGATCGTTGTTTGCGATAAAGGATGACCTGGATCGATAAATTGTTCAAAACGCTCAATCACAGCACCATCTTTCATCTTTACGGCGGCCAATTCGATAACTTTATCGTAACGCGCAGACAAACCAGTTGTTTCCGTATCAAAAATGACATAGGTTGCGTCTTTTAAATTCTCATGCTGTTCGTTATATGCGATCGGTTGAGCATCATCCACAACGTTAGCTTCGACCCCATATAAGATCTTGACCTTATTTTTTTGGCCCGCACTGTGGGCTTCGGGAAATGCTTGCAAAGTACTATGATCAGTGATTGCAATTGCTTTTTGGCCCCACTCAGCGGCTTGTTTAACATAATCACCGATGCTATTTGTCGCATCCATCATGCTCATATTGGAATGAACGTGTAATTCCACCCGCTTTTCATCTTCTGGCGCCGTATCTTTTCGCCCTTCATGAGCAACTTCGGTAATATCATAGGCATTAAGTGCCAAATCGCGCATGTACGTATCTTCTTGAACGCTCCCACGGATCTTGACCCATTTGCCAACTGCCAAAGCATCAAACATTGCTTCGTCTTCTTCATTACGGGAGAATTTCTTAACGACCATGGATGAAGAATAGTCAGTCACTTTTAAAATTAAAAGTTTTCTCTCTGAGCGTAAGGTACGTACTTCTTTATCAAAAATATATCCTTGCACAACAACAGAACGCTCTTCTTCATTGATCGTACTCATCTGCCTAATTTCAGAGTCATCGGCTATTTTTTTACCTAACTGCACCGGACCATCAACTGTAACAGGTTCCTTTTCTTTTTGTTGGCGTTTCTCATTTTGTTTTTGAATAGCTTCAACGGCTTTTTGAGCCAACTGTGCATCGGATTGAGCCTTTTTTTCTTTGATTTCTTCAATTTTTTCTTGCGATTTAGTTTCATCGATCAAAGTGTTGATCGTAAATTTTGGAAAACCGTAGCGCTGGTAAGTACTTTCGATCGGACCAAGTGCCTGGGTGGTCAAAAATTGTTTGATGATCTCATTTTCAGCCAACAACATCACGCGCTTACCATCAAGATAAGGAACTTTTCCTTGGCATAATTCTTTTACTAAAGAAGAATTAAGTCCACAGTGAGAAACCACATAAGTCCAATAATCGCCTAAGTTTTTATCACTTAATTGTGGTTCTTGTACAGTCAACGTTATCTCAGTTTGGGCAATTGCACTAAACGCGGTCTTTAACGCATGTTCAAAACGTAGAAAAGTTGTAAACGGCAAAACTTGCTTTAAGCCGATATAAAAATTCCAACGGCCTGACTCGGTATGCACTTCAACCTTATTGATCGTAGCATCGGCAAACAAACCTTCTTCTTCCGGTAGATCTTGCCATTTGATCTGCTCAAGTAAACGCAAAAATAATTCATGCTTATCTTCCACGGTTGAGGACTCCTTTCCTTTCATTAAAGAAATAAAAGGACTGGTGAAATCGCTTCTGCCAGTCCAATTATCTATTTTTTCATTCCAAAATTAATCTTCTTTGAGTAAAATTTTGATTGAATTCAATAATTCATCGGCCTTAACTTCAAGTGTTTCACCGGTACGACGTAACTTGATTTCAACAATACCTTCATCAGCCTTTTTACCGACTGTGATACGTGCAGGTAACCCGATCAAGTCAGCATCAGCAAATTTCACACCTGGGCGTTCTTTACGATCATCAACTAAGACCTTATAGCCTGCGCCTTCAAGTAATTCAGTCACTTGTTGGGCTAATTCAACTTGGTCAGCCTTCTTAACATTAACTGGCACAACATGAATATCAAATGGCGCAATCGAACGAGGCCAAATGATCCCGTTTTCGTCACTATTTTGTTCAACGATCGCAGACAACAAACGAGAAACACCAATACCATAACTACCCATGATGATCGGTACTTCACGTCCGTTTTCATCTAAGACTGTAGCACCTAAGCTTTCAGAGTAGCGCGTACCTAATTTGAAAATGTGTCCAATTTCGATTCCACGAGTAAACTTAAGAACACCTTCGCCATCAGGAGAAAGGTCGCCTTCTTTAACTGTCCGTAAGTCAACGAATTCATCAACACGATAATCACGGTCAAGATTTGCGTTAATGTAGTGATGCCCATTTTCATTTGCACCAACACTTGCATTGACCATACCATCAACATCAAGGTCAGCTAAGATTTTCACATCTTCACTGATACCCACAGGGCCAAGTGAACCAAAATCTGCCCCTAGATATTTAACGGCTTCTTCATCTTCAGCCGGACGCAAGAAATCGCAATTCAAGTAGTTTTTCAACTTAACTTCATTTAACTCATCATTGCCTCGCATTAAGACTACTACAGGTTCTTCGTCTGCGATAAAGACCAATGTTTTGATCATTTCTTCTGGATCAACTTGTAAGAACTCTGCTACTTCATCGATCGTCTTAGCTCCTGGTGTTGCAACCTTTTCGAGTTCTTTTGCACTTTCATGTGACTTCTTGTTGATCCGCAAATTCTTAGCCATTTCTAAGTTAGCTGCATAATCACTCGAATCGGAATAAACAACTGTATCTTCACCGACCGGAGCAATCGCCATGAATTCTTTGGAGTCTTTACCACCCATCGCACCGGAATCGGCAATGATACCTCTAAAGTCAAGTCCAACACGTTCAAAAATTTGTTGGTAGGCTTTATCCATATCACGGTATGTCTTATCTAAACTTTCCATATTTGTGTGGAAAGAATAATCATCTAACATCAAGAATTCGCGTCCCCGTAAAAGTCCAAAACGTGGACGACTTTCATCACGATATTTCATTTGGATTTGATATAAAGTTAACGGTAACTTCTTATAAGTTTTGATCGCATCCTTAATGATTTTCGTAAATGTTTCTTCATGAGTTGGTCCCAAAATAAAATCGCGTTCATGGCGATCTTTTAACTTAAATAAGTTAGCGCCATATGTGCTATAGCGTCCAGATTCTTCCCAAAGTTCGGCAGGTAAGATCCCGGGAACTAACATTTCGATCGCATCGATCTTATCCATTTCATCGCGAATAATCGCTTCGATATTATTTAAAACGCGATAAGCAAGTGGCAAATAAGCATAAACCCCTGCTGTTACTTGTTTGATGTAACCCGCTCTTAACATCAATTGATGACTAAGCGCTTCGGCATCACTTGGAACTTCTTTTAATGTTGGGATCAACATTTTAGATTGTTTCATCGTCAGTCAAACTCCTCTTAATTAATTATCGTTAATGAAAAAAATAGCGTTGGATATCATTCCAGGTAACTAGGACCATTAGAATCATTAAAAAGGCAAAACCGATCATTGTGATAATCACTTCTTTTTCTGGATCAAGTGGTTTTCTGCGAATCGCTTCGATCACATTTAAAAGTAATTTACCACCATCTAAAGCCGGAATTGGTAAAAGATTAATGATACCTAAGTTAACAGAAAGTAGCGCTGTTAAAGTTACTACACTCACTAGCCCATTTTTAGCCGCTTGTGAAGTAAAGGAAAACATCGCAACTGGTCCACCTAAGTCATTTAGACTAAAGCCATGTAGCATCGAGACTAGTGCTTGACCGATCTGTTTTACTACTGACCACGTCTGCGTAAAGCCATAGGTAATGATCCCACTAACTGAACTGTCATAATTCACCTTAGCAATTATACCAATCTGGCTTACCTTTTGTCCATTTACAGTTTTTTGAACTGGTGTTACCGTAATTTTTTGTTCTTTACCATGACGTTCGATCGTTAAAGTCAACTTTTTGTTGCCAGCAGTACTGATTTTTTCAGTTACCGCTGTCCAATCCGACGTTTTTTCGCCATCAACCGCAACGATCTTATCGCCAGCTTTGATACCAGCTTTTTGGGCGGCTGAATTTGTTTGGACCTGTGCGATCGTATTAGTCGTGTTAGGAACGCCACCTTGTAAGAAGGCAACTAGCATAAATGCCACGATTGCTAATAAAAAGTTATTTAAAGCACCGGCAAAATTGGTCATCATCCGCTTAGGTAACGAAGCTGCTTGAAAACGCACATCTCGTGGTGCGATCTGTAATTCAACACCATCTTGGCCGATGATCAAAGCATCATGATCCACTTTAAAGCGTTTGATTTGCTCTTCATCACCATTTTCGTAGCCTTCGATCCACAATTCGTCAACAATGTCCCAATCAGTAACCTCAACGGGAATACCTTCAACTAGGGTGATTTTTTGACTAGTATTTATTTTTTTTACGATCCCTTGTTCATCGGTGATCAAGCTGACTGGCATTCCTTTTTTTAATTCCTCAGTGTCGTCTTCAAGACCAGCCATACTAACATAGCCCCCGATCGGTAAGATCCGCCATGTATAAGCTGTCCCATTTTTACGATAAGAAAAAACCTTTGGCCCCATCCCGATCGCAAATTCACGTACTAAAATTCCTGATTTTTTTGCAAAATAGTAATGCCCAAACTCGTGAACAAACACTAAAATACCAAAGACAATAATAAATGTGATGATAGTCGTTATCATAATGCTATCCCTTCCTTATCTTAGAAATGTAGTGTTAGATCAAGCTGGCAAAATGCATCAATGGTAATACGAAGAGCAAGGAATCAAAGCGGTCTAAGATCCCACCATGTCCAGGTAAAATTTTACCTGAATCTTTCACTCCGTAATAACGTTTTAAAGCTGATTCGATCAAATCGCCTAATTGACCACCAACTGAAAATACTAACGTCAAGAGCAACATTCTTGTGAAATCATAAGGAAAACTCGTTGGGAATTGGGCTTGAACAAAGTAAAGATAGATCCCTACAATGACTACAGCACTAAGTGTCCCACCGATCGAGCCTTCCCAAGTCTTATTAGGACTAACGTGTGGCGCTAATTTGTGTTTCCCTAATTTACGTCCGATCAAATATGCTCCACTATCGGTGATCCAAACGATCAAAAGCGCATAAAGCATCATCCATAAACTTTCAGCACGAGCTAAGATCATGAATCTAAAGCCTAAACCAGCATACAAGGCGCCTAAAACTAAGACCCCAGCGTCATCAAAAGAAAAGCGATTCTTTGAAAATACGGTGTATACCAACATCGCTAAGGCAAAAAAGTAAAAACTTCCACCCAAATTACCTTGCGTCAAAAAGCCTTCAAAAAAGACCGGCACCAGTACAGCAAGCATCATCAAAAAGGCTAAAATAGCTTCTACTGAGACAAGTAGCTTCTTTTTCATGATCAAGAATTCAGACATCGCTACTAGACCTAATGCAGTGATCAAAATATCAAACGGCAAACCGCCGAGATAAAGGAGCGGTAAAAAGACTAATAAAGCCACCACCGCTGTTATTACGCGTTGTTTCATATTTTTTCTAGCTACAATAAATTGTAGCATTCCTTTCGTAAATTTATTATTAACTACCCTAAAGCTTCTCAAAAGCTCTCCAGCATTAAACTTAACTGACTCCTTGTACTGAGTCATCATAAAATAATCTTAATACTATTGGATGACATTCACAAATGAGAATTACTCAGACAGATCTTTTTTATTTAATCCCCCAAAGCGGCGATCACGTTGTTGGAAAATGCTAATATTTTCCTTAAGATCAGCAGCTGAGAAATCTGGCCACAACACATCCGTGAAAACTAATTCACTATATGCGATCTGCCATAATAAAAAGTTTGAGATCCGCTCTTCACCACTTGTTCTGATCAACAACTCTGGATCATTGTATGGTTTCACACTATTTGTCATCAAAGCTTGCGAAATCGTATCTTCCGTGATTTCGTTTGATGTTAAGTTTCCCGCTTCGATCTCACTTGCAATTGCTTGAACTGCCGTTGTCAATTCAGCCCGACTACCATAATTCAAAGCAAAATTCAAAATCATGCCAGTGTTATTTTTAGTCTGTTCAATGGCATCATCTACCGCTTTTTTAGTTTTTTCAGGCAAGCGCTCAGCATAGCCCATCACATTGACTCTGACATTATTTTCAATCAATTCAGGCACAAAAGTATTAAAAAATTTTACTGGTAGATCCATTAAGAAACCAACTTCATCGTTAGGTCGCTTCCAATTTTCTGTTGAAAAAGCGTACAATGTTAAAACTTTTACCCCTAAATCGCTAGCAACTTTAGTAATGGTTTTAACAGTTTCCATGCCTTGTTTATGTCCGGCTACACGCGGTAGTCCTCTTTTTTTGGCCCAGCGACCATTACCATCCATAATAATCGCAATATGTGTTGGGATCCTATTTGGATCAAGTGTTAAATCTTCTTTAGTCGATTTATTATCTTTATTAAATAAGTTAGCAAACATATATCCACCCCTACTAAAAGAATAACGGGACAATATGCGCCGATTCAGTAAGTGACTGTTTCGACGAGCCCTTGCCCCGTTATTATCAGCAAAATAAAGATTCTACCTAGCCAGCAAGAACTTCTTTTTCCTTCTCTGCTGTAATATTTTCAATATTTTTGATCGAATTATCTGTTACCTTTTGAGCAACATCTTCTAAATCACGCAATTCATCTTCAGTTAAATCGCCATTTTTTTGTGCTTTTTTCAAAGCATCCATCATTTCACGACGAACATTTCTAACAGCAACTTTACCTTTTTCAGAAATCGCCTTAACTTTTTTAGCCAATTCTTTACGACGTTCTTCCGTCAATTGTGGCACAACTAAGCGAATCGCAGAACCGTCATTGATCGGCGAAATTCCTAAATCAGAAGCTAAAATTGCATGTTCGATATCTTTTAAAGAAGACTTATCGTATGGTGTGATAAGCAAAACACGTGCTTCAGGAATCCCAATTTGAGCCATTTGGTTCAATGGTGTTGGTACCCCATAATATTCAACGTTGATCCGGTTAAGTAAGCTAGCATTAGCTACACCTGCTCGAATCGTACCCA
Source organism: Ligilactobacillus apodemi DSM 16634 = JCM 16172 (assembly GCF_001434405.1). GTDB lineage: Bacteria > Bacillota > Bacilli > Lactobacillales > Lactobacillaceae > Ligilactobacillus > Ligilactobacillus apodemi. The sequence continues at coordinate 750,048 of NZ_AZFT01000053.1, forward strand.
ATTCACGTTGTAAAGCTTCTTCAGCTTTAGTCATCTTTTCTTGATGTTGTAAAATTGTCGGATTTGTAATTTTCATCAGTTTTACTTCCCTTCAACAGTTGTTCCGATAACTTCACCTTGAACAACTTTTTTAATATTGCCGCGTTCATTCATGTTAAAGACTACCAATGGGATGTTGTTATCCATCGACAATGATGATGCTGTTGTGTCCATAACTTGTAATCCCTTATTGATAATTTCCATATGAGTTAAAGTATCATATTTAACAGCATTCTTATCCTTACGTGGATCAGCTGAGTAAACCCCATCTACACCATTTTTAGCCATTAAAATGACATCAGCATTGATTTCAGATGCACGTAATGCAGATGTAGTATCGGTTGAGAAGTAAGGAGATCCTGTTCCCGCAGCAAAAATCACGATGCGGCCTTTTTCTAAATGACGCATTGCCTTACGACGGATATATGGTTCAGCAACTTGACGCATTTCAATTGCAGTTTGAACTCTAGTTGGAACGCCGATCGATTCTAAGTTATCTTGTAATGCCAAGGCGTTCATAACTGTTCCAAGCATTCCAATGTAATCTGCTTGTGCGCGTTCCATCCCCATTTGTGCACCTGCTTCACCGCGCCACATATTACCACCGCCAACAACGATCGCAATTTCAACGCCCAAATCATGCACTTCTTTAATTTCTTCGGCAACCTTTCGGATCTCTGGTGGGTTGATCCCTTGACCAGCATCACCAGCCAAAGCCTCCCCACTTAATTTCATCACAACTCGTTTATATTTAATGTCAGACATCAGTTGATCCTCCTAAAACAATTTTGCAGAAATTCGTTTGTATTTGTAACGAAAGCCGTTTGAATAAATCATATCATTCTAACGGCTACTTTGCCAACATTTTTTAAGAATTATCGCTTAGATCTAAATATTATGGTTAGTGCTCAATTTATCTTTTTGCTATAATGTGTTTAGTTGTTAATCTCGGGGGGATAAATTATGAATAGATCTCGGGCTTCCCGAAAAAAAGGGCTCCCAAATAATTTTTATGTATTATTGACCATTGTTTTGGTTTTGGTAAGTATTTTAGGTTACCGCACTTATAAATATTTTGGACAATTGAGTATCCAAACTAATTACGCCGTATTAAAAAAAGGACCTGGCGTTGAATACAAACAAGTTGCTCAAATCAATAAAAACCAGCGAGTAACTGTTTTAAAAACAAAATATCATTGGATGTACGTTGAAACCGATGACAATAAGCGCGGATGGATCGCCGATTGGATGATCAATAGTAGTTATTCTTTACCGATCACAGATCTTTCAAACGCAACGATCGTCATTGATCCGGGGCATGGTGGTTACGATTCGGGCGCAACCTCTAACACAGGAAACAAGCTTGAAAAAACTTATACTTTGGCATACGCAAAACAATTAGCCAAAAAATTAGAAAAAAATAATACTAAAGTTTATCTGACTAGAACTAAAGACACTTATGTCAGTTTAAGTAAACGCCCTGCTTTGGCTGATCAAGTCCACGCCGACGTCTTTATCAGTATTCACTTTGATTCATCGCCAACGACCAATACGGCTTCTGGTTTTACAACCTATTATTACCACAAAAATTCGTTGAAACTAGCACAAGCGATCAATGGGCAATTTAATGCAATCGGCTTGGAAAACCGCGGGGTCGAAGTCGGAAACTTCTTAGTTATCCGCGACATTAAAGAACCAGCAGTCTTACTCGAAATGGGATATATCAATTCCGACCGTGATTTTGATCAAATCACTTCTAAAACCTATCGGACAACGGTTGTAAATGACATTTACGCTGGTCTGAAAAAATATTTTTCTTCACAAAAAAGTTCATCATAAATAAAAGCCAAGTGAATCATTGTAAAATTACGATTCGCTTGGCTTTTTTGTTTTTCGCATGTAAATTTTTTTCAGGCAAACAAATAGACCATGATAAGATGTCCTCTTACCACGGTCTGTTGCGAAGTTAGTAGTTTTTAAACAGTCTTTTACTTGTGTAATGATCATAATCTTGAATATTTTTAGCTACTTTCGATAAATTTTCACTGAAATTTTCTGTTTTAGAACGATATACTTTAGCCTGTTGGTAATTTTTTCTCCTTGCCCACCATTCCATAGATTTTCCTTTGTATATGGCGCAATCATTAAGCTAACATCCTCAAAAGATAAATGCTTTCTAATTGCATAAGCACCATTTATTATTTCCTTTGCAAGACTTGCAACCTCATCTTCAAATTCTTGCTGAGTATTTTTCAAAATAACTTCGTATTCTTTACCTATACTTTTAGCTTTATCAGCCACCGCTTGTGCTAATTCTTCACGCAACTCAATTTTTTCACTTCCACTCGCGATTATAAGCTTTTTCTTCAAATTTGTGACTCTCTCTTGCCACTGACTAGCAAGCTTTGCTTCACTGATAATCGCTTGATATTCCTGTTGAAATTTCGCATATAACTCCCCATCACTCATCAAAAGTGTTAATAAATTCCCTGAAGAAACCTTCTCTCCAGTATTTTTTGCAACTAAGCCTAAATATTTATCGATCATATGCGAAACATTAATTCCTGCTAAAAAAATATAACTGTGTTCCTTTAAATTAGCTTCTTTTAACGTACCATCAGCATTAATCTGATACTGTCCAAAGTCATGGCTTGAGCCATATCTTTCATCAAAATCAAAAGTTGACGTGAATGATTTAGGCAGTAAATAATGAACTTTACCAATCTCATCAACGCCTTTTTTATTTCGATTTAACATTGAAACGATATCAAAAGCATTGATATAATACTCGATTTTTCCTTGTTCCACTAGGGTTTGAATATTTAATTGTGCCTGTCTAGACATTTTATCGATACTTTCACGAGCATCTGGTCCTTGAAACAAAACGACTTTATCAATTTTAGCAATATCTTTTTTAGGTAAATTAGCTACTGCTTGAATCGAAACCATGGTTCCTAATGAGTGTCCCGTGATAGACATTGTTGCGTTGGGAGCTTTAGTGCGAAGCTCACTTATCTTTTCATGCATCGCCTTAGTAGCAAGTTTCGCTTGAGGAATATATGCATTGAACAATGTAAAAGAGCTATTATTTTCAACCCAATCATTTGTTTTTAATTTATCTAATTGAAGATAGCTTTTACTCATGTCATTTCCATGAGCATCCTTGGCATTTGGAAATTTAAATAGTACCGAATTGTTGCTTTCTTTTGATTTTTTAGTCATTTCAGTAGACAGATCTGCGAAGTTATATATTTCGCCGAACATATTTCTTCTATTAGGATAAGAACTTTGAGATAAGGTAGCGTAGATGTTAGAAAAATTGTCCAAGTTAGTCATTAGTCGTTTCCTCTATATCTTTATCAAAGTTATTCGTTGCTAGTTCATTTATTTTAGTGGGATTTTCTATGTCATCTGGAATTATGATAATTTTTCCTCCATTAATTTTTTCATCATTACTATTGTATAAATTTATGTTCATGGAATATAGTTTCTTTGTAAAAGCTCCGCTACTACTAACTTCAAAAGACGTCCAATCATATTTGATATATGATATTTTACTCTTAGGATTTTTATTTTTAACATACTCCGTCATTTTATCGGTATTTTTTTCAAGAATGTTACTTGCTTTTCCCTTTGGGCCTCGTTCCTTAGTTCAATCACCTTTTTCGTCCCCCATACACCAACTATCGTTAATAATATGACCACTATAATAAATTTATTTTTTCCGTTCAATTACTTCCATCCCTGTCTTCGTAAAATCAAACTCTCTAAGCTGAACCCTAAATACTACTCAAATCATTAATAATTTTTGTAGAGAATATTACTTTACTCATACATGAAATATATTCTATCTCTAAAATTTCTTCTGATTTCTTTTTCAATACCTTTATATCAGTACCCGTATTCAAAAAGAATGCTAGCATTACTTTTAATATTTTTCAATCCATTTTTTAATTTTAGTAATAAAAACTTATTTCGGTCATAAAAAATCTGTGAACTCGTGCTTTTAAACACACTAATTCACAGCTGACAATAAATTATATATTCCTAATAGTTAATTCTAATGTTTAGATATAAAACTATATGCTCTTTAAAAAATTTCAATTTTATTCACGCATAAAAATTTTCGCTATAAATTTCTATTACACGTTCTTGATTTATACTTAAAAATAAAAGCCAAGAGAATCTCCATAAAATGTACAGTCCTCTTGTTTTTTTAGTTTTTCCATGTAGACTTTCGGTGCAAACAAAATAAACCATGATAATGTACCTACCATGGTCTATTGCGAAGTCATACAAAACTACATAGCTCTAAAACACATAATATTGCGTTTATCTACCCGATTTAGTTTTGGAGTCATACAAAACTACATAGCTCTAAAACATTCACAACGCTTTTCATCCCTGAAACTGCGTTTTGGAGTCATACAAAACTACATAGCTCTAAAACACATAGCTCTAAAACCTCAAATTGGTTTAAGAGGTTTCGTAATCACGCTACTAATCCTAGCAAGACTTCAGTTTTTTATGACTCCTCTGCTATTTTCTAGCAATTTTTCTAGTTAGTCTTCTATTAAATATGACCCTACATTGAGAAAAAACAATAACTTCTTCTTACACAGATACTGGAAAATTTACAACTAACATTAGTTGATTTTCTTTCACTGGCGAAAAAACGTCAAAAGCTAACTTTTAGCTCACTCTCAGCATTATAATTATACAATATTTTGGATACTAAGAAAGCATCTAAATGTATGTCAGAGACGTTCAATTTATTTCAACCATAGCTTTACTACTAAATCTATCATCCAAATAATCACCCCAAGTACTAAAGCGATTACAGCAATCCTATAATAATTCTTTTCTTTATCACTCATATTAAAATTTGAGATGGTAAATTGGCAGGAATCCCCACTGTACTTCATATTTTTTTATTTCAGAAAAATGTTTAAACAACATTTTTGATCTTATTTCAATCATTCAATTTTAGCTTAAACATCTTCTTTTACCACCATTCTATTCTCCTTACACTTAATATAACACTACTTTCTCATAACATAGTCAATAATTTTGTACAAAATCCTGATTTATCTTATTACGAGGTTTTATAGTTATATCAACAGTAACAATAAATTTACCTTTTAAATTTCCTTATTTCTACCATAAAAAAGGCTGTGGGCTCGAACTATTAACAATAATTCACAATTTATCGATTTCATATTTTTGATATTTAAGCACTTAATTCAGGCATAAAACTGTAATCTTTTAAGGAACCTTATCTAAATAATATCTATTTTGCTAATAAAATTTCAAGAATTGACAACTATCAAAATAACAACTTTGATGTACAAAACGTAGTCAATTACGTAGTCAAAAAGACATCAGCCTAATTTTTGCACAAAATAAAAAACGCCCTAACCCTTGCTATACAAGAGATTAAGACGTTTTTATAATTACTGATTATTCAGCAACTGGATAAACACTAACTTGTTTTTTGTCGCGGCCTTTGCGTTCAAATTTAACAACGCCTGCAACTTTAGCAAACAACGTGTTATCGCCACCCATACCAACGTTAACACCTGGGTAGATACGTGTACCACGTTGACGGTATAAGATAGCACCACCATTAACTGTTTGACCATCAGCACTCTTAGCACCTAAACGCTTAGAACGTGAGTCACGACCGTTAGAAGTGGAACCACCACCCTTTTTATGAGCGAAGTATTGTAAGTTCATTAACATAGTTCGTGCACCTCCTTATGCCTTATTTATTTTCAATCTTATATATTCTGGATAACTCTCCTCAATATCACTTAACCCTAATGCTAGAGTTTCAAGCAATAATTGAGTTTTAGGATCTTTTTGATCCTGATTCGACAAAGTAAGTTCTAAATAACCACCATTTGCCGAATCTTCTTTCAAGTCAAATTGCGCTTGCGCCAATTTCTCTAATGCATTAACCGTATTAATAGACAACACTGAAACTGCCGCACAGACGATATCTTGACCTTCTTCACTAAAACCGGCATGACCAGTTAATTTAAAACCAGAAATAACCTCATCATGCTGGTTGATTTGCGCATGGATCATCTAACATCCACCTCCGCATGATTATGCGTTGATTGCGTCGATAACAACCTTTGTATATGGTTGACGATGACCTTGCTTTGTGTGTTGGTGTTTCTTAGGCTTGTACTTGAAAGTAACAACTTTCTTAGCACGACCTTGCTTTTCAACAGTACCTTCAACTGTAGCACCTTCAACGAATGGTGTACCGATAACTGTATTGTCGCCACCTACTAAAACAACTTTATCAAAAGTTACTTTTTCACCAGCTTCAGCAGCTAATTTTTCAACGTAGATCGTTTGACCTGCTTCTACTTTAAGTTGCTTACCGCCTGTTTGGATAATTGCGTACATCTATGTGCACCTCCTTGTAATTTACTTAGACTCGCCGTAATGTAGTGGCTCATAGTGAGCGCTTAAACTTAAAACGTGCGGTTGCAGTTGTGGCATGCACAAATACAACGCTAATATAATATCAAACTTTAATGTTGTCGTCAATAGAAATAATATTACAATTTTTTTAAATAGAAACTATGTAGCTCTAAAACGCACGAATAGTATTTAAAATACATACTTTTGGGTTTTGGAGTCATACAAAACTACATAGCTCTAAAACGGGACGTTTGATTTAATGCTATTGCCAAAGGTTTTGGAGTCATACAAAACTACATAGCTCTAAAACTATCTAGGAATGGACTATGTGCCAGGAAAAGTTTTGGAGTCATACAAAACTACATAGCTCTAAAACTCAAACGCAAAAATTTTCTTCAAATTTATAACAAATTGGTTTCGTAATCACGCTACTAATCCTAGCAAGACTTCAGTTTCTATGACTCCTCAGATATTCTCCAACGATTTAAATAATAATCATTATCTAAAATATATTGAGGAAAATTATATAATTTTCTCGGTTCAAGAAACAAAGCAGTTACACTACTCAGTTCGACATATTCCAATAATTTTTCAAATTGTATTTCGGTCAAATATGACCCTACATTGATAAAAACTAATAGTTTCTTTTTACTCAAATACTGAAAAATGCGCACTATCTCGTAACATTTTTCATAAATAGATGCACAAGACGTTTCAACTTTGACTCCCATCGCTTTGATCAATTCCAATAAAGTGATCTCATCATACTCGAGATTTAGTTCATTTTCCAAACATTCACCTGAAATAATATTAGCAATCTCACTAGCCAATACTTCTAGTTTGGCTTTCAAGTCTTGCTTTTCATTGAACAGTTTTTCTAAATCAGAATATATCAACTTTAAATTACTAGGAGTATTGATATTATAACTCAAAACATCCGGGATTAACATCAACTGACTTTCTTTTACTGGTGAAAAATCATCAAAAACTAATTTTAAGTTACCCTCTACATTATAATTATATAATACTTTAGCGATATTACTGAAAACTTCCGGTTCTTCAAGTGCTAAAATCAAAGTTTTATCAAATTCCAATGGTTCATCTAATAATGGAAAATTTAATTTCATATCTCTTCACCTAAAAATACTACTCGTTTATCAGTATTAGCAACAGAAGGATCACTTGTTCCACTAAGATAGACCATTTTAGAAAATTGCTTTTCAGTGACAGTCAAAGCAGTAATTTTCCCAGCTGGTGGCTTATTTTTTGTTAAGCGATCCAATAATAATTTTTTAGCAGAATTATTGAGCAATAATTTACTGTAAACAGAATATTGATGCATCAAGAACCCCTCAGCTAAAAGAAATCTTCGAAAATGACGATAATTTTTTCGATCTTCAACTGTCTCTGTGGGAAGATCAAACATTAATAACATTCGCATGTATCTATACCCCATACTTAAATTCCGGGACCTCCTCACTTTTTTTATTTAAGGCTTGGATCACCCTACGCGTATATTCTTCAATAATATTTGTTAGAAACATCTCTTTACCATTGAAATGGTACGTTTCAGTAAAGATTTGTAATAAACACCGTTTTAAAGATTTAAACTCAAGTTCTTTATTTTGATAGACAATATCATCGATCAGTGGTCTAAATGGTTCCATAAGGTCACTTGCTAAATTGAATTGATTAAACTGATTAACATGCTTTAGTCCTAGTTGTGTTAAACAACCATTTTTTACGATCGCTCTAGCTACCATACTCAACAGTAGCGTGTAACCGTAATCTAAACTAGCATTTATTTGGTTTTTGATATCACGATTGAACCCTTTTCCAAATAGTGTATTAAAATAAACTTTAGCTGCATGCCCTTCACGATTTGTTTCATCAAAAATGGTTAGGTCAGCACAATAATCTAATAGTTTTTGCGAACTCTGCTTAAATTCATGCTTATTCAAGCAAATACTTTGATTGATCATTTTTTGTGCGATTATCCTCGTCCAGATGACCTGCTTGTTTTCTTTTTCCCACATGATCTGCTTGTCGATCTGTAAACTTGAATCATGTTTACCATAAAAAGGTGTTACTTGCGCGATCGGAAGTCTTTTATCATCACAAAAGATCACTAACACATTTTCATCTACTAATCGTTTCATCAACATCGTACTCAGTAAGATATCTGTTGTTTCTAGGATCAAAATATCGATCTCTGATAAGTGGATCATTTCTGTTTCAGATGGTGTTCGGTAAACTAAATGATTATTTTGATATGACAATTTTGAATGTTTATTTACAATAACCGTACGCCATCCCATCAGATCGCCCCCAAATCGATCCGAGTCTCATATAAACCTGTTTTAGATTGATAGATCAATGTTCCATCTAATAGATCACCCGCTGAATTATAACGTTTACGTGGAATTTTAGTATCAAAGAAAGTAAAGTCACTTGCAGCACCATCAGCTGTATACTTTAGCAATTCAATAAAATTCTTCCCTAGTACTTCTACCGAAGAATCTTTATTATTCTCATAAATATTCTTGATTTTTTCAGAATTTTTAGGGGCAACAACATATTTATCAGCAAAATCCATAATATATGTGAACAATTCTGCAAATTCAGCACGATGCTTGTTTAGTTCTTCTTTTCTCTGCTTAGACTGACTCCAATACAATAATCTAACTAGATGCTTTGGTAAAATAAGTTCATTTGCCTTTTGAAATTCGTTACTGGAAGCTAAATATCTTCTCAGCCCATTATTATTTTCCAATAAACTAAACTTAGGTAATAGCAAACTATGTTCAGAAACATTATAATATCCACGTTTAGCTAAATACTCAGTAGGATCGGCCAAATATTGCGCACTTTCAATAATTGGAATTTTTACCAATGTTTTTACACTTTTTGTTTTTCCACGTTTATTGAGCATATCAGCTCGAAATAGTAAGGAATATCCTTCATTTGCTCGCTGGTAGCCACCATACTTTACTGGATCTAGACCATTTTTACGGGGAAACAACTTTTGTGAGGCAGATTTTTTAGCTACCGTTTCGTCGTAAAAGGATCCTGTTTGGCGCTCAACTTTTCGAACCTTATTGACCTGAGCTTGATATACGTTTTTCTTGATCGTTGCTAGATCACGTTCTTTAGTATCCCAATATTGTGCGGACTCTTCTTTTAATAGCTGTAAAATATTGGTGTATAAATTATTTTTGGCAGTAGCCTTACCAAGGCCCTTGAACTTCGTCTTTCGATATTTACCGTAAACAAATTCTGGTTCTAATTCAGGGAAACTAGTCATAAGTAAAGTGGCAAGAACTGCATTAAGATAAGCATCATGTGCATGATGCAAATTATTGATCTCTCTTACTTTATATAATTCAAAATCTTTTCTGAATTGTGAAGTTAATTGTGCTTTTAAAGTTACGATCGCTACTTTATCTTCATTTTTTTCTTCATTAAAGCGACTATTTAAAATTTGCGCAACATACTTCGTGATCTGACGGGTTTCTACTAATTGGCGTTTAACAAATGTTTCTTTTAATTTTTCTGTCATGCCACCATGCAGACTCCGACGGAGATTACGATATTTCTTTTCTGAGATCGCCCCAACTTTTAAAAGACTACGCCAAAACGCGCCCATTTTCTTAGCTATCTCTACGCTCGGAAGTCCATTGGTTTTACGGCTATTTTCGATTTTAGCAGTTAAGACCTTATTTTCGATCGAATCATCTTTTAAGAAACTTTGAGGAATAATATGATCAACTTCATACTGACTGAGATTATCAAGATCTAATGGTGCTCCAGTATACATATCACGCCCATTTTGTAGGCAATAAAGATATACTTTCTCATCACTTAGCTCTTCATTACTTGGAAGATCTTTAGGTAATTCATTTAATTTCAATTTATTTAAATTTTTGATAATTTCCTTAATTCGTGCTTCTCTTCGCGTTGTCCCATGGGTCTTTTGTGTTTCACGTGCCATTTCAACTACGATCTTTTTAGGATTACCGCCCATGACTTTAACTAATTCATCTACGATCTCGATACTTTGTAAGATCCCTTTTTTGATCGCTGGACTACCAGGTAGTTCTTGAATTACTTCAGTCAAACTCCCCTCTTCTTTGATCACTTGTGAATCCTCAATAATTTTTTTAAATGAATAATTATCATTACTGATCAATTGCATAAAGTTTTGATTGTAGTCTTCGTTCATCAAAAAATCTAAGATCGTCTGATGTGTTTTTTTATCATAGATCCCATCGATCAATTTAGCTGATAAGCGTCCCCAACCAGTATATTTACGCTTACTCAAAGCTCCGATCTCTTTTTCATTCAAAAAATCGTCGTATTTTCTTAATCGTGACTTGATCAGCTTTCGATCCTCAAAAATGGTTAAAGTTTTTATGATTTCTTCCCAACGAGCTTGGTTACTCTCACTGGCTATTTTTTCAGTCTTAAAGCCCATCTTTGACAGATCATGATATGTGCCAAAAGAAGCATTGAATTTACCGTTATCAATTCCTTTTATCGCAACAACTCGCTCTGAAGGCATTAAAGTTTTTAACAGGTCTAAAACCTTTTTCTCCTTAACAGTCCGCTCTTGTTTAAAGAGTTCAAAAATACTTTGTTTAGTTTGCGCATCTAAAAATTTCATTTCACCATTGTCAGTAATATAACGAATTCCCGCTAATTCATTAAAAATACTAAACTTTTCATATAACATACTATGTTTAGGTAAAACCTTTTCTTCAGGTAAATATAGATCATTAAGTGTCATTCGCTCAATAAATCTCTCGGCAGAGCTCTCTAGATCAACGACGTTTTCAAAGTTAAATGGAGTGATCTTCTCTTTTCCTACTCGTTTTAGCCAAGCAAATCTACTATTACCACGTGCTAACGGTCCGACATAATATGGAATTCTAAAAGTTAAGATCTTAGCGATCTTCTCTTTATTTTCTAGTAAAAATGGATAGTACTTACCTTGATTTTCGATGATCGCCAACAACTCTTTTAACTGAATCTGATGTGGGATCACACCATTATCAAAGGTACGTTGCTTTCTTAAGTAGTTTCCAACATCAATTTGGGCTAAGACCGATGCAGCCTGAGGAATATTTTTTAGTATTTTTTTGGTATGTGTATAAAATTTTTCCTCATTTGTTTTACCTTCAATATACCCAGCATAACCATCTTCTTTTGAGTTTCCAAAGAAGTCCGGGTACTTTTCAGGTAAATACGTTTTGAACAATTGCTTTAGTTCTTTTAAATCTTTTTGATGATCCTTAAAACGTTCGATCATCGATTGTGAAAATATTGTTTTAGTAGCAACAGAATTTTTTGTGTTTAAGATATTGGCTAAGATAGCAGTATCATAAACTTTTTTAGCAGCTACAAAAACATCTAAATATCTATCATCACTTTTAGCAAGTAAATCATTTAATTCATCTTCGTATGAGTCAGTTCCAAACGATAATTTTTGATCTTCTGTTAAATTAAACACTTTCTTAAAATTAACAGTATTACCTACCATCATTTTTAAAAATTGATGAGCTACTTGATTTTTCTTGACTCCACTAACTTTAACTAATTCTTCCGCCTTTTTAGTTTTTGAAAGAGTTTTATCTTTGAAGATCGCTTCAACTTCTATCTCTTGAAGGACTTCTGTATCGAATAATTCATTGAAAGATCTACAAAAATCTGCATAAACTTTATCGATATCAGTATCACTTAGCTCAATCTCTCCTTCGATCAAAAAATTTCCGCGATACTTGATAATATGTGCTAATGCCAAATAAATCAAGCGTAGATCCGCCTTTTCATCCTTATTAGCCAAAGCACTACGTAAATGATAGATAGTCTTGTATGTCTTATGGTACAGCAACTCTTCTTCACGATCACCAAAAATAGGATAAGCTGAAAATTCCTTATCTTCTGTAACTAGAGAACTTTCGGCCAAACGATGCAAAAAGTTGGCATCAACTTTGGCAAGTTCTGGTCCTAAAATTTCTTGAAGATAGCGCAATCGATTTCTTCGTCGAGTATAACGTCGACGCGTTCCACGCTTCAAACGAGTAGTTGCTGCTGTTTCACCCGCATCAAACAATAAAACACCCATTAAATTTTTCTTGATCGTTTTTTTATCTGTGTTCCCCAAAACTTTCATTTTCTTAGCTGGAACTTTGTAATTATCATTGATAACCGCATAACCTACCGAATTAGTCCCAATATCTAAACCTATCGTATAATTTTTTTGAAGCATTTATTTCCCATCCTTTTTCTTTTATGTTATACTACTTACGTGGAGTCATACAAAGCCACATAGCAAGTTAAAATAAGGTTTTATCCGTAATCAATCATGGGCGCTGTTTCGGCGCCTATTTTTTATCCTCATATTTCTCAATGCCTATTTTCTTTTATTTTACTATGTTTAAGCATATTTTTCCTAATAATATTACTTTATCATAATAAATAGCTAAAAAATAACTAGTAATGTAAAAAAGATCACTCGGATCTGCCAAACTTTACTGCCAGTATGCGATTATGCAACCTCTCAAAGTTAGTTAAATAAGCATAACGATACGCAACTATAAATTACGTAAATCTCACTCACCAAATATAATCTCATTTCAAACAAAAAGCCCCCTGCTCATGTACTTGATCACTTACAGGGAACTTATTATACAAAGTTATTTAACTATTTTACTTCTTCATCGGTCTTTAAAACAGCCATGAAAGCATCTTGGGGTACTACAACTCGACCCACGGCTTTCATCCGTTTCTTACCACGTTTTTGCTTGTCTAATAATTTAGCCCGCCGATCAGGGTCACCAGTGTGGATCCGGGCTGTAACATCTTTGCGATACGCTTTGATATTAGTCCGCGAAATAATTTTAGCCCCGATCGCAGCTTGGATCGGGATCTCAAAGTTTTGGCGTGGAATGATCGTCTTTAGCTTATCAGTTATGACCCGGGCACGTTGTTGAGCAAATTGACGATGCGAGATAAAACTCAAAGCATCGACTTTATCACCATTAAGCAAGATATCGATCTTAACGAGATCGCTTGGACGTGTTCCATCTAATTCATAATCAAGCGAAGCATACCCTCGAGTACTTGATTTCAATTTATCAAAGAAATCAAAAATAATTTCTGAAAGTGGCATTTCGTAAACGACATTGACTCGATAATCATCTAAGTAATCCATCGTAACAAAATTACCACGCTTTGCTTGACACAATTCCATTACGGCACCTACGTAATCACTTGGTACCATGATCTCAGCTTTAACGTATGGTTCGTTGATTTGCTTAATCGTTGGTACGTCAGGCATTTCAGACGGATTAGAAACATTGACATGCGAACCATCGGTTAACTCGACATCATAAGTTACAGAAGGTGCAGTAGTGATCAATTCCATCCCAAATTCACGTTCCAAACGTTCTTGTACCACATCCATGTGTAAAAGTCCTAAGAAACCACACCTAAAACCAAAGCCTAGCGCTTGTGATGTTTCAGGCTCAAATTCAAGTGCTGCATCGTTTAGCTTCAATTTTTCGAGCGCTTCACGTAAATCATTGTACTTGGCATTATCAGTTGGATAAAGCCCAGAATAAACCATCGGGCTCATTTCACGGTATCCGTCTAATGCTTTTTGGGTAGGATTATCGGCATGGGTGAGCGTATCACCAACACGAGTATCTTGAATATCTTTGATACTTGCTGTTAAATACCCAACGTCTCCTGCCATCAAGAAATCACGTTTGATCGGTTTAGGCGAGTTTACCCCGACTTCAACAACTTCATATTCCGCCCCACTATTCATTAAGCGGATCTTATCTCCTGGTTTGACCGTACCATCATAAACTCGAATACTCAAGACAACACCACGATAGTCATCATAAACCGAATCAAAGATCAAAGCTTTTAAAGGAGCCTTTAAATCACCACTTGGAGCGGGAACATTTTGCACGATTTGTTCAAGCATTTCTTCGATCCCGATCCCTTTTTTAGCTGATGCTAAGACTGCTTCAGAGGCATCTAAACCAATCACATCTTCGATCTCTTGGCGAACTCGTTCTGGTTCTGCTGAAGGTAGATCGATCTTATTGATAACTGGTACGATCTCTAAATCATCGTCTAAAGCTAAGTAAACATTAGCCAATGTTTGAGCTTCGATCCCTTGAGCTGCATCAACCACGAGCACAGCACCCTCACAAGCTGCCAATGAACGTGAAACTTCATAAGAAAAATCGACATGTCCTGGGGTATCGATCAAATGAAAAATATATGTTTCTCCGTCTTTAGCATGGTAATGCAGTTCGACCGCATTTAATTTGATCGTGATCCCACGTTCACGTTCAAGATCCATTGAATCGAGCAATTGGTCTTGCATTTCGCGCTTAGAGACCGTATCTGTCAACTCTAAGATGCGATCAGCCAGAGTTGATTTCCCATGGTCAATATGGGCTACGATCGAAAAATTTCGAATGTGTTTTTGTCGCTCCGACATTTTTTCAAAATCCATTTAGCTCTTCCTACTTTCTTCTCAAATACTTTCTAACTAACAATTATAGCGTGTTTCCTAACTAATCGTCAATTTGTCCAAAACACTTAAAACATTTTAATAAAATATAAAACGTTTCAAGGAACTATCCTAAAAAGTTACCTTAAAACGTTTTAATTTATCATTTACTTTTGAGACACCGTTCACTTCGTTGCCAAGCGTTCACAATACTCTTCGATCTCAGTTTCCGTCAAATTCAATTCCACTAGACCAAATTTAATGAAGATTCGCCAAGCATGGACAAAGTAATCACTACGTCGCTCAAAATAACTTTTCATCAACTGCTGTTGCAAAATCAAATAGATTTTACTAAAAGATTTAGTTTGCCATTTTTGTTTAAACTGTTTGAGTTCTTCTGGCGATAATAACAATAGATAGGTCCATTTCTTTTCATTAGCCACGCCTAAAAAAGCTAATAAAGCACGACAATAAGCAGCTAACTTGGAATCTGAATCTGTCTTTTCAGCTAATATTGCAAGAGCGACACTTAAATCACCATACAAACTTGCTTCTTTTTCTTGTTCTGATACTCCTAGTGGCTTAAAAACATACGCTTTAGGTAAATTACGCTGTAAACGTGCTAAATTATTTACATCCATTGTTAATTGTACCCCTTAAAAAATCTTTCATCTGATTTGATCGCTAAACTTGATAAGTTTTCTAAATACCAATCACGAACAAATTCATATTTATATAAAACATCAAACCATGACACTTGGTGATCATCATCATGAACTTTAATGACCCAACGTGAATCACCCAATTCTTCCACAAAATCTTGCTCAAAAATCGCAATCACTACATCATTTCGCAATTTTAGAACAGCGCGATTATCTCGCCCTGCTACTAACATGTAACCGGCTTGTGCACTGATAATAAATAGCTTATCCAATGCATCCCTTGGTTCGGTATCAGAAACAATTTGATAACTGGCATTATTTGAAGCATCAAGCAAATTAAAATCAACATCAAACCCGTAGTCTTCTTTAAAGTATTTTCCAATCGCAACTAAGTATTGTTCAAAATGTTTAACAGTCTTATAGTCAAATTTTTCTTCATATTTAACTACTAATAACTTAGTCAAAGCACTACCATTAAAACGGATCAATTGGCGCTTAAAGTTGATATAAAAGAGACGCAAGCCTGTATTTTTATCAACGTAATAGGCACCTTCTGGCATGTGCTCATCAATATGGAAAGTAAAATACCCCTCCATGTTGATCCCAGGAAATTCATGATAAAGCTCATTTTTGTGGTCACTTGATTGCAAAATAACTTGTTCATTTTTATGCAATTGCAATAAGCGATTTAAAAAGATCAAATAGTAATCAGCCCGACTATATTGCTGAGGAAAGACCAAATATGCAGTATCTAACTTATAATCAGTCAATGTTTTCACAGATTCGATCAAGACATTTTTATCATCAGTATTGATCAATTCATCCAAAACCTGTGTAAACTGAATACCACGACTTAAGCTTTCTTTTAACTGATCATTATAAGAAATAAGCCTTCCTGTTGTGCTTAAAGAACCCGCATATGCGCTTAGCTTTTCTTTTGCTTTTGGTTCAAAAGTTTCTGTTGGCTTTTGGTATTTCTTATTTTTCTTACTCATATCTCTTCACCTACTTTTGTTTAGCAATTAAATCTGCAATATAGTTACGATATAAGGCAGCATTATGTGCTTCAAAGTTTTCAAAACTTCCGAATTTAGCAATAATACTTTGTTTTTCGTAACCAATTAAGGTATCTTCTTTAGACAACGCCAAAACTTTTTCTTCATTTTCACGAATTTGACGGTAAGCCCCACTTGCTTTTTCGTCAATTTCAGTTAATTCGCTCAATTCCTCGATCAAACGTTGCTTTGATTCTTTTACCTTAGACGATTCCCACGGCATCACTTTTTCTTGTGAAGTCCGTTTTATTTCTTGGCGCAACTCATCTTTACGCTTATCGCGCTCAGCTTGTTGATCGATCAAATTTTGGAGTTCATCGGTTTCCTGAGATAATTTTGTAATTTCATCGCTATTTAAGCGTTTATTTTCTTCTTCTAAAGCAAATGATTTAGCAAGTTTTTGATATTCAACTTCATCAAACTCAAAACTAACATTTAAAATATCAAGCGTCCCAAATAGACGTCTGCCCCACCAATTTCCAAAGAAGAATTGAAATTGTCCGATTCCCGTTTCTTCAAAGTAAAAAAACGGATACATTTCATATAAATAATCGATCAAGTTTTTACTCAAAAAATCACTAATTTTTGGATAGATATCTCTGATCAATCGTTCGTTTGAAAAATCGGCATCAATATCACTTTGTTTCAAGATCTCTTTTGCATATCTCTCGCCATCGATCAACTGATACACGAGACGATCATCTTGATCTTGGACTGCTTTTTCCAAAGAATTTAGGTAATTTGTCTTATCTAAAATCGCTTGCGTCAAACTTTCAGTTGCTTGTTTATGCGCTGATAAACTAAGTTGGTTTGAATTAGCCATAAAAATCTCCTCTATTCATAATTGCCCTTTAATCTTAAGCGCAAAATATTCATAGTTCTATTGTTACAAAAAAAATCATATTTATCAATTATCTGCACTGAAAATCATAATAATTTACTGATTTTATGATTCTTTGTTTAGCTATTTCAAATACTTTGTTGTAGTAATTCCCCTAACATTTTCCGCAAGTGAAGCTGTTCTTCTAAATACATCCCACAGATTTTTGAATTTTCTGAGACTGTGATCTGCTTAGGAGAAAGTGCCAAAATTTGATAACAAATTTTTTTGTGGTATTCCCTAAGCGGATCTTTATACATTTTAAATTGACGGTGTTGCCGTTTACTTAATTGTCGATAGTATTTAAAACTCTGTCCTGTACTAAGATTTAATAGTTTATTGTTTCCGAAAGATAATTACACAACGTCAAAAAACCGTGTAAACTATGGAATTTTAGCTACTCTAAAGTTTTAGGGTCTCCCTGGGGGGCTCTCATCTCATGAAATTAACTAATTTCTGAATTGTCTCTTTTTGATCTTGCTTAGTCAAGTGCGTGTAAATATCAAGCGTTGTTTGTACTTTGCTATGACCTAATCTAGTCTGCACTTCCTTAACACTAGCACCAGCCGAAAGCAACAAAGTAGCGTGTGTGTGTCTGAAGCCATGAATAGTGATAACGGGTAATCCTGCTTGTTCACAGATTAAAACTAAGTGGCGTCTTATATATGCCGGACTCATAAATTCATTATTTACGTTAGAAAATACCCACTGACTATCTGCTAAAACATTTTGACCACGCTTAAGCCAATAACTTGCCTGCTTTACTTTCCACTGTTTTAAGATCTGCATTGTTTCAATATCCATATCAAGAACCCGCTGACTTGTTGCGGTCTTAGTTCTTTGAACTATTAAGGCACTTCTTTCACCTCTTGCTTGCGTCTTATCAATGCTGATCGTGTTATTTTTAAAATCAATATCACTCCAAGTCAAAGCTAGCAGCTCGCCACATCTCATACCAGAATAAGCCAACGTTCTAAATATCGCATAAGCTTTTAAATCGTCATCTTTTGCGGTATCCAAGAACTTCTTTAACTCGTCTAATTCTAAGTAATTACGTTCCTTTTGCTTGCTTTGCCGTCTAGGTCTGATAACGTCCCTAAACGGATTCTCTTTAATATATTTAAGACGTCTAGCATACTCAAATATTCGTGACGTATTATGACACAAAGCAGGATAGATCCCTGGAACTTCCTTTGACCACTGATTTACTATTTTTTGACACATTCCGAGTGTTATCTTTTCAATCTGATAATCCCCAAACGCTGGCAATATTTTAGATCGAAATTTACTTTTTAGTGTATTAAGCGTTGATTCTCTTATAGTTAGTTCATGTTGAACTATCCAAAGATCATACACATCTTTAAACGTCATACGTTCTACCGGTTTAAAGTAGTTACCTGTATCAAGTTCATACTCCAACTTAATCAATTCTTTTTTAGCAGCTGCCTTGGTTTTAAATCCTGCACGCTTAACATATTTCTTCTTGCCTGTTTGATCGTCAATACCTGCATACAATCGGAAACGGTAAAACGTTCCCTTACTCGTTTGATACTCTGTAATTTTAGCCATGTTTATCAGTCCTTTATCTTTATTGCACGGGCTAGGTGGCTTAAAGTAATGCACGATCGGACGGCTTTATTACTGGTATCTATTCGGTTGTATATGTATTGGATCGTATCAAGTGCAATTGTTATTTATTACCTCCGCCCCCATTAATCAGAGTGGAAGAGCGCACACAATGGCGTTACCTTACACCGGGATGACATCCCAAAATATTTTTATAAGGGGGATTTCAGATATTTCATGCTATAAAAATGTTGGAAAAAGTAGGAATTTTTACCCGGTAAATCAATGTTTTTTGCTTTCGCCACAAGTGGCGCCTACCTACGAAAACCTACAGTAAAATCCTATATTTACGCCAAAATGGCTACTACCTGCCAAAAACTGCCTTTTTTCAGAAGCTACTACCCAACAAAAACCTACATTTTTAGGAATAATAGTCACTAAATTTCTTACCGACTTCACGCTCGTAAAATTTATCTATCAATTCACTTATTGAAGTCAACAAAGGATCTTTTTTATTGTTAAGTTCATTTTTTGCCAAGTATACAGCTAATGAAATTAATAAATCTAAATAACTAGATAAAAGATATGAGGAGAAATTATTTTCGACATTTTTTTCTAATAATGTATCAAAATTATCTTTTGCATACGATTTAATAGGATCGTCTATATTATCAAAAAACGTCATAGCTTTTTTAATTAAGACTAGTTTTTCTATGTCACGCTCATGACTCTTATTAGTTAGCTCAGAGGCATCTATAAAAGGCATACTATTTTCAGCTAATAAAAGCTTTTTTGCGTTCTTCGGACCGCCTAGAATTTCTATAATACGATCATTATTTTTAAGTAAGTATTCAAATATATCCTCTTTACTAAAGCTTTTATACTTGCTAAGCCCTTGTAAATAACTTACAGATACACCAAAATAATCAGCCAGCTTTTGCCAAGTTTCTATTTTGGGGTTTCTATCACCTTTTTCGTAAAAGCTTAATGACTGTTGACTTATACCAGTTTCTTCAGCGAGTTTTCTTTGACTCAAGCCTTTTTCAAGTCGTAATTCTTTTATTCTATTACTCATTTTCACCCTCCCTTTAAGCATATTCTATCAAATAAGTAAAAAAAATACTACAAATGTTGTTGACATAATAAAAAGGTTTATAATATACTACAAATGTTGTTACTACAAAAGTTGTCAAAAAGGAGATTGAGAATATGCAAAACAATCACACAACCGAATTTTTAAACTACAAGAAAGCTATGGAAATGCTAGGAGTCAAGACTTACAAAGCCTTAAACTACTACATTGACCAAGGTTTACCGGTGTACGTAGTTGGAAAGTCCAAGCGTATCAAACGTAGCGACATCATCGAATTTATGGAGGCACACAAGCAAGTTAGTAAATAGAAAGGAGCGGACACCATGGAAAAGACAAAGCTGGAGAACTGGAACGGGTTTGAAATTCGTTTCGTATCTGTAAAAGACGAGTGGCACGCAGTACTAAAAGACGTAGCCGAAGCGTTGAACTATCGGGATGCTTTCAATGCTGGTAAATACTTACCAGAAAAATATAAGGGTACTACCTTTTGGAGTACCCCTGGCGGAACTCAAGAATTAATCACAGTATCAGAAGTCGGGTTATATCGTTTAATATCACGATCCAACAAACCAGAAGCGCAAGAATTTCAAGATTGGATCTATAACACGATCAAGCAGTTACGCCAAAGCGTCGGCTTGGAAGCTTACGAAGCTTTTAGAATGCTGGACAAACAGAAGCAACGTGAAGCGATGGACATCATCAAAAACGGCATTGATAAACCAGAGCGACGCCACTATATCAAAGTTAACTCAATAGCTAACAAGGCTATAGCAATGAAATACGGCTATCCTAAAGCGATCAAAAAAGAAGACATGACACCGCAACAAGTGGCAGAGCGTGACGAGATCGCGCAGGAAGTCGCTAAGCTGATGACATTAAATGACAAATACGGGCTTGACATTAGCGTCAGCGACGCAATTTATAGCAGATATGGCAAATAGAAAGGAATAAGCAAGATGACATTAGAAGAGTATTTTTATCCTGGTAATTTCCCTATCATGAAACGGAAAAACAAGCATGGTTTATATATTACCAGTCAAGACCTAGCGGAGTTGCTAGGGATTAAGCACAGAAGTGTTAAACGTTCGATCTTAGAAAATAAAGAACTTTTGAATAAATACCGCCCGTTGCGTTCTTATGGTAAATCAAGAAAATACAAACACGGAGGAGCACCCGAGTTCGTATATTACCTTACGGAAGAACAAGCAATATTTTTGATACTGAATGCAAGAAGCACTAAAAAGAGCCTCAAATTAAAAGAAATGGCTATTGACTATATTTTTAAAACAAGAGAAGCGGTAAATAGCTATAACCACATTTCAAACTTGCTATATAAAGCAGTCACAGGGATGAACGCCAAACAGCTAAAAAAAACGAGAAACCCGAAAGTTAAGGCATCCCTTGATGTTCTAACAAGCGAGGAGCAAGAACAATATAAGCAACTTGAGACCCGTGTAATTGGCTATTTATTGGCACAAATGACTTTTGATCAGATCAAAGCAATGTTAAACGGTGGCACATTACAAGTTACAGAATGGAGAGAAGCTAAATGATTACATTACAAGAAGATAATTTCGCTTACGTAGTTTTAGCAGTATGGGACGACAGCGAAAATGGCGAATGGACAACAGAAACGGCGTTACTTGGATCATTTAAGACGTTAGAAGAAGCACAAGTGTTAGTTGATGACTTTGTAGCTGGAGAACAAGCGGAGATCGGGGACGTTGTAACTTTGACAGCTGATGATTGCTCTGTATTCATTCGTAAAATACCAGTACCGCCATACCTTTACAATCAACGTTTTACCATTGGAGCATATCCCAAAAAAGATTAGTTGATCGCATTATATCAAGCTGGTGTTACAGATTATCACGAGCTAAAAGACAAATTAAGCGATTCAAAATAAATACAAGGGCGTTAATTTTTTGACACCCAACCCCTGCCAGTGAGCAACCCACATCCCACCCACACAATAGATAAACAATAAATTAGTTAGGAGTGATCACAATGCAATATACCAACGAAACAGAGATCGACAAGCTAGATGAATTACAAATCAGAACACAAACGATAAGCGAGCTATTAAAAGCATACACTTGCGAAGATGGCAAAGCTTCACTAAGCGACGCTAAATACTTAGTTACTAGCGTTCTGCCACTTGTAACGGATAGCTTAGATTTCGTGTGTGCTGATATGAATGAGATCGGCAATTCACTAACTCTAAACGAATGGGAGGCTGAGCGATGATCACAAACGAAGAATTAGACTTACTAAGATTATTGCCTTACGGTGCTGATAATGCAGTACCTACTGCTTATCTTAGTAGCATTACAAACACATCACAAAGAAACGTCAGAACGATCATCAGAAGCTTGGTGATCAAACACGGTGTACCGATCGTTGGCGAGCGTACGGGCTCAAAACGTGGCTATTACATTGCTACTAATTCAGAAGAACGGGATCGAGCGATCGCACCACTTAAAGCAGAGATCAAGCGACTGGCACATCGACAAGTAGCGCTTGAATTTGCTGAGATCAGAACGGACTGGCTGGAATATTTAACTAAAGGAGATCAAAACAATGGCAGATCTAACTTTTAACGTTGCTGGTGTATCTGTAACGGTCAAAGCTACAGATGCAGAGCTATTAAACGAGCTGAGACGCTTCAATCATAACTTAGAGCTAACAGAGGTATTACTTGGCAAACAGCCAACTACCAGAGGCGGGAACTTGAAACAGACTGCTGAAGCTTATGGAGTTAAAACGGCTACAGTCACTAATTGGATCAAACGGGGGCTACCTTATGTTGATCTTGACGGGATGAACAAATACTTTTTATTTGCTGACGTCTCAAAGTGGCTCGCAGATAACCAGATCACAATTAAAAAATAGCATTGATGATCTATAAAGCCTTAACGGATAAAGAGCATCGGGCTAGGTGGCTTAAAGGTTGGCTTTATGGATCGATAGAAAGGAATTGTCATGATGAAATTAGGAAAAGCAGAACGCAACAAATTAGATACTTGCTTGGATCACTTACTTGATGAACAAGACGGCATTTACATCCCTCCTAGAGTGATGCAAGCCAACAAGTTGACGTTTGATCAAAAACAACTTTATGGCTTGTTATGTATGCAGGCTAGCACATCGGGAGTTGTGGCCAACGGTACGCATCTGGTTTATATCCTAGGTGGCTTGACTGATGAAGTGGCCAAGGATCTGGAACGTTTGAAGCAACTAGGCTATATCGCCCCTATCGTTCAAAGTATCGGCTTTTGTAAATATGAAGTAACAGACTGGCACATCTTGAATATCGATGACGTCATCAAGGTTAAAAATCAAATGCTTAAAGGAGTGCATTCGTAATGTTAGAACAAATCAAATTAGACGCCTGCTATTTGTTTGAAGAAGAACGATCAGACAAGGACGGCGTTAAATATGCAATGACTATGTATTTATTGGCGATCGGAGTATTTACGTTGATCTTTGGAGTTACTGGGCTAGTTACACCGTTTGTTATTGAGTGGTTACGATCGAGGGAAAAGAAAAAGCCCACTGACACCCCTGCCAGTGAGCAACCCACATCCCAATCACGACAAAACCGCAAAGATTAATCATGAAAGGAATTAATTACATGTTACAAGAAAACACGATCAAAAATCAAGAAAAAGACTTAATGGATCTTAGTACTGAAGTATCACAGCTAGCACATCGCCTAAATATGCTGACGCAACTTTTAAGCGATAAGCTTTTTAACACCGTTGACGAGTACAAACGAATCACTAACAAACGTGCCGAAAATGAACAATTAGGATTACTAATATATCTATTCGGAAATGAATTACCAAAACTAGACTTTTTATGTGATGAACTGGTAATCACACGTATCGAACTACAAGGGTTATCTGAGCAATTAAACGGTCTAGCATATCCTAAGGAGGAACACTGATGACGACTAAAAATACCGCCTTAGAACTTGCTAAACATAACTTCAAAGTATTTCCACTAGTTCCAAATACTAAGCGCCCTATCAAAGATCAGAGTTATTTAACAGCGTCTAACAATCCACAGAAAGTTGCGAAGTGGTTTGTCGATCTCCCACACGCTAACTTAGGCTTAGAGCTTGCAAGTAAAAGTTTGCTAGTAGTAGACATCGACAATCACAACAGCGCTAGCATTAGGGATACTATGCAAAAAATGGCAGATCAGGGATGCACGTTGCCAACTAATACGTATATCGAACAAACGCCAAGCGGTGGCTTGCACTTCTTTTACACTGGCATAGCTAAGAAGAAACGAGTTACAAATTTCATCCCTAACGTTGATCTATTGGCAGATTTTACAGTCATAGCGCCTAGCGTGATCAATGGTGACGCTTATAGGAGTATCAACGATCAATACAACTATAGCAATATCATCAAAGCCCCCAAATGGCTGTTAGATGTATTAAACGATACCCCTAAACAAAACTATTCAAGTGATCACCTAACACCGCAGACAGGCAAAAAATGGACTGGTAGGCGGTTAGATGAAATAGTCGCAGGCGTTGACAGTGGCGGACGTAATACGTGGCTAACTAGGCAAGTCGGTTGGCTGATAAGCACAGGCGCAGAGCTTGAGACAGTATACACGATCACACAACAGATCAATCGTGACTATATCAGTCCACCGCTACCAGATAACGAAGTCAACACGATATTTAAAAACATAGTGAGAAAGGAAGCCACTAAATATGAACAACACAGCAGATAAAACAATGATGATCGAATTCATGAACCAAATTAAAGACAAATTGAACCATGCTAATGGCTTAGACCCTTGGTTATACGAGAACAACCGAGGCACTATAAAAATAGATCCCATCAAGCTCGGTCAAACTATTTTAGAGCGTGGGAACTATCTACAGATCAAGAAAAACAACGACTTAACTTTATACCGCTATAACGATCGCTTAGGCTTATGGCAGGTCGTGACAGCTAACGAGATCCGAAAGGAAGTAAGCGCCTTGGTACGTGACCATTGGAGCAATAAAGAAGTATCGGACGCTACTAAATACATCATGGATCTAGCCGACATCAAAGACGCTAGCGAAACAATCGACAATGTGGACCCGTACGCAGTTCATTTTAAAAATGGTGTCTATGACATCAGAACGGGCGAAATGAGACCAAACAGCCCAGACAATTATTTATTTTATGGTCGTGATTATGAAATCGACACCAGCAACGCCCCTACCCCTTTAACTGATAAGTGGTTAGATGAAAGCGTAAAAGACGCCAAAACGTTCTTAATGGAATTTATCGGCTTTTGTTTTTATCGATCATACGAACACTTACAGAAGTTTGCTATCTTGCTATCAGAGGGCGGAGACGGTAAGAGCACCTTTTTCAACTGGCTAAGAGAGATGATCGGACCAGCTAACACAAGCACAGTCCGCCTAAATGATCTAACAAACCCAGAAAGACGGTTCACATTAGCGAGACTTTACGCCAAACTACTCAACTATTACGCAGACATTGGCAATAGTTTAATTATAGATCCATCCCTAATTAAGGGTATAACTGGGGATGATGCTATCGACGTAGAAAACAAAGGAGAACAAGCCCAAACTATTAAGCCGTTTGCTAAACAGATCTTTGGGGCTAATAGACTACCAAGTTTTAAAGACACATCGGCGGGCTTTGGTCGTCGTCCTTGTATCGTGCCTTTTTATTCGATCCCAGATTTTAGACAACGCTTTGACAAAAAAGCATTATACGCCGAACAACCCGCATTCGTTTATAAATGCTTACAGGCTTTTAGAGAAGTGTTACAACGTGGCTATTTTTCCGAGACCGAAGAAATGGAACGTTTGCGCTTAGAATGGATCGGAGAAAATGACATCGTGCAGGAATTCATAGACGACTATTGTGAGTTAGGCGTTGACTATGCAGTCAAGAAAGTATACTTGTATGACACTTACAAGAACTATTGTCACAACAACGGTTATAAGCCACTAAGTAATCAAAAATTTAAAAAAGAACTTAAGCGATTCAATGTATTCGATACCACGAAACGCATTAATGGAGAACCCGTCAAGGCTTATATTGGCATCAAACTAAGATCTATCGCTAGTGATGAGTTGGCTATCATGCAACTAAAATAGTCAAGCGTAACCAAAAAGCCCGAATGTAACCAGCGAGTAACCGCATTGTAAATATTTTAAAATTCGTTAGCTTTTGGCATTTATGCTATGTAACTAATGTAACTACTTTATTTATATATATACGTATAAAAAAAATAAATAATAAATAAATATATAAAGAGAGAGTGAGTTGGGCAAAATTTCGCTTACTTTGCTTACATCACTAGAGCGCCAAGGGATACAGAAGTTTTTGGGGCAGTTACGTTGAGTTACAGCGGGTTACACAATACCCACATCACTGATCCAGAAAGGAAGTTTACATCATGACAGAAGAAAACAAGAACTTGACCATTATTGACAGCTGGAAAGTTCCTAGCAAAGAAGAACGGGAGACGATCCTAAACTTTGAAGACGAAACACAAAACTGGCACATTTATACAGACGTTCCAAAACATGCACGTAAATACGAGAAATTTATCGATCAGACCAATCCACACCGCAAAGGCTACAACGTAAAAGGCGGGGCGTTGGCAATGCTCGAAGGCTACTTGAATGACATCAACGTTATCATATCCAAGAAGCGAAAACTTGAAATGACAGACGAACAAAAAGCAGAACGAATTAAACGGCTTGCCGAAGGTAGAAAGAATAACAAGCGCTAAAATCGTTTTTAAGCTCAAGAACGCTTATACGGAATGGAATTAAATTACACAACTACCCTACCGAGTGTAATTTATACTAGAGAACACGAAAGGAAGCCAAAAACACAATGAATATCACAGACGCAATCACAATGAACGAAAGCCCACAAGTAAGATTATCCTATATCCTAGACGACATCGAAACGCTAGACCGTTATGCTGGCAGACTCATCAAGACTAAATCTAAGGTCAAACAACTATTTGATGCATTGGATCAGTTGCCACCAAATGAAAAGCCTATAAGTATCGAGGGCATTTATAACTTGTATGATTTTAGAATGCAATTGCTGACGCTTGGCGTTCCAGTTCATGAAGTATACAAGTTTGATATCAAACCAGAACCAGAGTTAAACGTTACGATCATAGCAACTCATAAAGTTATGGAGATGATCTATAAACACGATGAGCAAGTGCATAGGCTAAATACTATGCTAGAAACCTATAGAGCTCTTAGAAATGATCTAAGCAAGGATCTTGCACGCTTTATCGATGATCTAAAGAAACTCACGCCTAACGATCTTAAACGTCACCACCTAAGCAATCAACAATTTTTAGACATCAAGAATATCAGTGAGCAACTGGCCAAAGATTTTAAATAGACATCCCAGAAAGGAAGTTCAAACATGAATGTAATACCCACAAATTTAAATGATTTCAAAGAAGACATCAGACACGCAAGCCCATCACGTTTGCAATCGTATCAGATCCAACTAGAAGCCTACACCGCATTTATTTCAGTATATGACGGCGTGAAAGGATCGACAGAAGATAAGATCTATTCAGCTAATAAGATCATCAACGATCTATTTTTACTTGAGATGGACCAGCTAGGCTACTACTTTGATCGCGAGTGTGCAGAAACAGCCAAGACAGCGCTTGAGTTTGCCTTGGATGAAAAATATAACGGTAAATTTGCTAAGAAAGTAAAACTACTGCCGTCAGTCATGCTAGTAAGTCGCTACGGTTTTAGAACGATCATGAGCCAACGACTAGAATCGTTAGCGAACGGACACGACGTTGACCCGTATACGATCTATTACATGAACCGCTTGAGTGGAAACATCACACTTAAAGGCTATCCAAGTCTTAAGGCATTGCGTAACATGCTCAAAATCGAATGCTTGACGGTGATTGAATACATCAAATCAGTGGTAGCACCAATCAAATAGAACGTAAGGGATGTACTGTCTAACAGCTGACATCCCTTTTAATTTATAGCGAAAAAGCCACATCCCCACAAGCGTGGACGATCGCCAAAGATGACCGTAACCACAGTTACACACCTCAAGGGCGTAGTTATAACTACACTCATGCAAGCGCCGAAAATTCAAACGTGGACCTATCCCAAATTGTTGGGAATTGTTGGAGTAAATTGCTCAGATTTGCTCAGGTCAAATGGTAGCAAATGGTAACATAAAACATTGACAAATGTTGAGAATTGTAGAGATAAAAAGCTATTGGTACAAGTAACAAAGCTGATTATCAAGCCAAAAAGTGTGCATACTTTTTAATTTTTTGTGTGCACCCTTTTTAGCTTTTTGTATGCACACCTTTTTGATGCAGTAAATGCACTATTTTAAAGCCTGTTAGAGTAACGGGAAAGGTGCAAAAACCCTAAGAAACCCTAAGATAAAATGTTAAGAATTGTTAAGGTGAATTGCTGAAAAATGCTGAAATAAAATGTTGAGAATTGTTGAGGTCAAATGCCAGCATTTGCTAACGTCTTTCTTTACCACAAGTGGCAACGTCGTAGAAAGTATAGAGCTATGAAATTTCAGTTACACAGCAAATCACAACCGTAGTTACAGTTACGCTTGTAAAATATTGGCGTGGTAGGTTTATCGAAAAAACGGAAAAATTTTAATAAGTTTCTGCAAATATAATAATAACTATTACAACAGCTACTAAAAAAATGGTGGAAAAAGGTGGAATTGTTTCAAGGTGTATTGCAAACTTGGCCCGCTTTGATTGTTCGGAAGTGATTAGGTAAATTGTCGGAATTTGTCGGAACAAAACCCTAAAGCATCAGCCAGCAGAATGTTAACAAATGTTAACCTAAAATCCTATATTGACGCCAAATATATGATATTGGGTGCTTATCGATGAAGTATTGACGACAATTGACCAAGAAACCTATAATACTGGCGGGTTTATTGATTATTTATTGTCGAAAATTGGCATTTTTCTAGTAAAAACAGTTGATTTATATAGATTAATAATGTATAATAAATATATAAAGTTAAGGAGGTGAAACAGTGAGACCAAGAAAGGAAGACCACAAAAAAGAACCGTTAGCGTGGTCGATAATCAAAGCAATTGCTAGAATTTTAGCAGAGTTCGGAGCAATCGCCTCAGGTATTGAGTACCTTGTAAGATTTATCAAGTCGCTAGGACGGTTCTAAAAGCTGAAATTATAAAGGGGGTGGTTGCCCCTTTATTTCAGTATAACCAAGAAAGGAATGAAAGTCATGAATAAAGTGGAAAAGTTTAATAAAAAACTAGCAAAGCTTAACAAAGCTACTTTTGCGATCGTTGGTGTTATTGCTACTCTTTGGCTATTACTGGAATTAATTTTAAAGTTACTAGGCAAGTAAGGAGCTGATACGATGACAGAGAAGAAAACGACAGACGCCCAAAATAGAGCAACAAAGAAATGGGGCGACAAGAACAAAGACAAGCAACGCATTTACCGCTATAGGTCTTATGCTCGCAAGTACGTTAGAGACATCGCAACGGCTGACGACCTGAAAGAATTATCTGAGATGATCCAAGTTAGACTTGATGAAATGGAATAACCAACCTTAGGGATGCTCACAGCGTCCCTTTTTCGTATGACATCCCACACGATCGATTTTAAAAAACACAGATTAAGCACACAGACACGTTTTAGTTCACTATCGAAACGACGGTAAATCACTATTAACATTCGAGGTCGTTTTAAACGACCTCAAAAAGTGGGTCAAGAAAATTGACCGAGTTTAGTTCACTGTATCCGTGGTCAATCTGATTGGCCAGAAAAACAGGTTATTCAAAATCACTTGTTTTTTAAGGTCGTTCAAAACGACCTTAAAATTTTTACTGTAAGATCCACATTGTGACAGTTTCACGATTTGCAACAATCACATATCTAACAGACTAAAAGTATTATACGTTTATCATCTTGTTTATAACTGTTTACAGTAAAACGTGTTATTATACTAGAGTAGTATTAGACGTCTTAGAACGCAAAATATCCCCTTTTAAAGCAATATCTCATTTTCACAGTTAGGAGCGTTGATCTATGATGAAATTAGACCCACCAGACACCAAAGAAGTAGACTACAGCCAAACATGTAAAAACGTTGCTAATTGGTTTGATACAGAATATAGCAAGTATCAGAGATTAGCTAACATCCCCGTAATCTCAAGCGTTAGATTATCATTAGCACCCAAAGGAACCGCTAGCGCCAACAGCGTGGAAGACATGAACGTTAATAGAGCCAACGCCAAGCAAGTTTTAGAGTTCGTCGATGCAATTCTTGACACGTTAGACGATCGGTACAAGACAATTATTAGAGCCCTCTATATTCAAGGATCACAAAACTGGCAAGTTGCCGAACGTCTGCAATACAGTCGATCCAGATACGACATACTCAAAAAAGAAGCTTGTGCCCTATTTGCTCAAACTATGGACATCACAGCAGGCACAGCGCTCACAGTTTACAAAGATCAGGAGTGATCCCGCTTGTTAGAATTTATTATTATTCTTACGGTCGTTACAGCGATCAATATTCATTTGAAACGTCATCATTGGTATTCTAGGTTTTACATCAAGCATCTATCCAGCAGGCACGAGCTACAGTACTTAGAATTGTTGATACACCAAAGATTAAAGGAGTTAGACGATGAAAGATAAGCCACCAGTTGAACAGTTACGGGACAAGGTAGCCGAGGTTCTAACTGAAATACTAGAGTCAATTTAAATATATAGATAAAGGGATGCATTAGCTTAGTTGCTAGTACATCCCTATTTATTATCTATTTGGTTGATTTTGCCGTGATTGACAAAATTGTCCATGACGATACAGCCATAGCAATAATGCCAAAAACAGCTTTTTTTGCATTATTCTATCTTACGTTGGTGGTTAGTTGGTGGTTATTTGCTGAATCATCAAATAGCTACTTGTTATCATATTAAATTTAACATACAATATAAGCAAGTCATCAGATAAAGGCTAGCTACCTTTTGAAGTGACTTAGTGGGAATAGTTGAGAGTTATAGCCCATCTTTTTCAAGTAATCAGACACACGGGAGGGGGGCTCATAGCATGAAACTATTTAGAAAGGTTAAGCGCGTTGGCAATCGCCTTTATTATCCTAGCGATTGGAAGATGTTCCATTAATCTGATGATCGCATATAGGATATACAAAAAGACTAACCACGATTTTAAAAATCACGATTAGTCTTTAACACGTTTAACTCTCAAACCACGTCGGGGGCTGATAGTTAGGGCTATCAGTCCCTTATTCGTATCTAAGTATATTATATTTAATATACGAATGCAAGTAGAGAGTCACACCAATGCCAGAAAAGAAGAATAAGCCACATCTTGCCACTTCTAATCGCTGGGCTGAGAAGGATAAAGTACGCAAATATCATTTTGCTAAAAGATCCATGGTTTGTAGTTATTGCTGAGTAGTAACCAAGGAAGACTTAGAAGTGTTGCTCGCATCTGCTAACGAGAAACTAGCTGAACGCCTTCTAGAATAAGTGAAAAAGTGCTAAAATTCTGATGCTTGAAATTTTTCATTATTTTAATCACCCGGACCTAGCATTTGTGATTTTTTAAACTATTTTACTTATTCAATTTTTATAATCTTCTAAAAATTCTTTTAAGAAAAGAGAATGGGTGTATGTTATATTCTGAAAGTTAATGTTTTTTAGTTTATTAAAATTTATTTAACAGTTCCTGAACTATTATGCTTTATGTCCTATATTTCCCTCACGAAACTTATCGCGACGACATTTCTTTTTCACGAGTCCGTCCTCAAATCTAACTGTTATATTCTTACATCCGAAATCTTCTATGACTGTCGCGTTTAAACCACAGTTCATTTTAGCTGTTTTTCCAACATATGATATCTTTTTTCGTGTACTTTTGCTCTTTTTTGATTTACCACTATCTTTTTTTTGCACTATGGATGTCGCTTTAAGCTCAATTCTTTTTTTCTCTGATGACTCAGAATTAGGCAAAACATCATCATACCAATTTCCAACTAGATGATAATCATATATTTTCTGTAATTCGTTCATACGGTTTGAAACCTTATACATGCTGGTATCTGTTACTAGGTTGGGAGATTTGTTGATTTCATCATTTTTAAAAATAGAAAGTGACTTTTCTTTTAATGTTAGTTCTGTTGTTTTTTTATCTATATCGGTTTCAATCAGGTTGATTTTGCGTTTAAATGCTGGAAGCATCTCTGATTTTTCTGTTGCAATTAGGCTGATAACATTATCATAAACATTTTTTGTACTCATACTTGGAGCTGAGTATGCAGCAATAGATCCATCGTAAGGGTTAAGATATATATGTCTTGAATAATCGAGATCTACTATACAACCATGTACCTTTCCCGAAAAAGAATATCTTTGCAAATCAGCTTGGCACCATATTTCATAAGGAGAGGGTTGAGTACCCCACTTTTTATTTTCGAGTACGACTTTTTCATATTCTGTTTTAGATTCTTGATCATTAAGTTTGATAGATTGTAATTGACTAGAGATGTTATATAGAGCATCCCAATAGTTAGAAAATCTATCTAGAATAGTACCTCCATATTTAGGCAAATTTTCATAATAATATTGTAATGGTTTTTTGATACTGTGACGTCTACCACCATACAAGATGCTAGTACATCCTGTTTTTGATATAGATACAAACATTATAAATCCAGAGTTTTTAATGAATTTTATCTGTGCTACTTGTGTTTGTAGAACCTTATTAGGTCTACGAAACTCTGTGCAATTATCTTTTGTTAACGTAATTTTTCGATAGTAACTCCAATAGTCATCTACAGTTATATCATGAATACCATCTTGATAATTATCAGGAGAAAAACCTGTATCTTGGAATTCTTTTATAACACGAGTCCATAATTCATTTTTAGCCTGTTCACTTGTCCCATAAGCTTTCCGCCAATCTTTGATGTTTTTAGGCATACAGTAACCGATAACATCTTTACTTACGTCATAAAAAACTTTTTCTGGGATATCTGATAAGGCTATAGTGTAAGCGGTATTAAGTTCAGGATTATAGATTCCTAATTTTTTTATTTTATTAAATTCATTATGATGTATGGAGTGCAATCCTAAAATATAATAGACTAGTATTTGTAATGTGTATTCAATTGTGGGTTTTGATTCTGATACTTTAAAATCCCAAAGGGTGTCTTCGGTTAAATAATCACCTTCACCCGCTTTGATGACTGAATTGTATGCTCCATGAAAATTAAAACCATTTAAAACAAGAGGCTTATTTTCTTTTTTAAGAAATTGTTTACTTCGTCTAACCATAATTTTGATATTTCTAATAACTTCTTTGGACGGTTGTATATTGTCGATTGGTGTAAAATATTTTGGACCTCTTTTAAAAGCAACATCATATCCAACTAACTTGCAAGTCATATCGATTGAATAGTCATCCAACCAGTCTATCCATTCAAGCAGTTCTTTAGCTTGTTTTAATTCATTTACTTTTGCAGCACCCTCCAGACACGTTTCAAACACTGTAGGTTTAAATGCACCCATTACAAGTCTTGTTAAATAATCTACAGCCATCCCTTGAATTGCTTTGTAGTAGGGGTTGACTTCTTTAATTTCATTATTATCAGAATACTTAACAACATTTAAAGCAGAAACAAGTATATATCCCAAATGGGGCTGCTTTATATCACGAATTCTTGATGTTACGTTATACATAGTAATCCACCTCTTAGATATTAAAATTTTTAATAAAATATATCATGCTGATATCACGCTGCTGTTCAGGAATAGATTGCTGTGTTACAAATTTTCGATTTACGTTAATTATTATAAATTAAATCGTTCTCTCGCTAAA
>NZ_AZFT01000053.1:784293-974588 GCF_001434405.1 Ligilactobacillus apodemi DSM 16634 = JCM 16172
TGCGATAAAATTCCTGCTATGCTATAAATACAATACCAGCTAAAGATAGCTAGTCTTTAGCTGGTAACCTAGTGGAAATAGTTGGGAGTTATAGCCCGTTTTTTCAAGTGATCACACAGGAGGGGGCTGCTCATAACATGAAACTATTTAGAAAGGTTAAGGGATATGACAATCGCCTTTATTATCCTGGCGGTCGGAAAATGCTCCATTGATTTGATGATCGCATGCAGAATATATAAAAAGACTAACCACGATTTCAAAGATCGCGATTAGTCCTAACCCTTAAACTCTCGAACCACATCGGGGGCTGATAGTTGGTGGCTATCAGTCCCTTATTCGTATCTAAGTATATTATATTTAATATACGAATGCAAGTAAGGAGTTATCACCAATGACAATGAAAACGACCAAGGCGCAACGTGACGCCTCTAATCGCTGGAACGAGAAGAACAAAGTACGCAAATACTATCTTGCTAAAAGATCCATGGCACGCAGTTACTGCAGAGTAGCCACCAAAAAAGGCTTAGAAGCATTGATCGCATTTGCTAACGAGAAACTGGCCGAACGCTTTCCAGAATGAGCAAAAAGCCCCCTGCACGATCGCAAGGGGCTTCTTAGCAAGTTCCACTTTTTGGAACTCATGTTAAACGTATTATATCACTTCTTAGGGATGCACATTGTCCAATTGTGGGTAATCACATCCCAACGTTGCAAATAAAAACGCCTTGCACGATCGCAAGACGCTAAAGAACTGTTTAGGCTGTAAGTAATCAATGAGAAACCCTGCAAATATTATATCACACATTACTAAATAAAAAGCTCTCTGGTGCCCGTAGACGATCCAGAGAGTGGCTAACCTTGTTCGATTGACTCTTAGTATATCAGATATGGGCAAAATAAAAAAGCGCTGGAATTTCCAACGCTTGAGATCTTGCACTATTCTAAACCACCTAGCCCAAATTTGAGGATCTCCCTAGGGTCTCCTTTCGGTCTCTTTTAAACTATTTTTATCTACTCTCTTTTAATAATCTGCTAAAGAGCTTTACTTAAAAGCCTTATATCACACGGGAACAAGTGTGCGTGTGATCTCCGAAAAATAATTCTAAACTCTGCTTGCCTAACGTTATTGCTGGGCAATTCATTAAAAAAGTAAACATAATAAGTGGTCTTTTTACGATAAATCGCAAAATACTTATACACCCTAATATCTTCAGCCTTAAAAATCCCTTGCTCGACCAAAAAACTACATTCACCAGCACAAATCCCTAACAATAAATGTGCCATAAAGGGCTTATGTGCTAGAAAAATTTGCTCTAAGAAATCAAACGTGACTAAAAGTGTATTTTCAAATAGTTTATTGGCAGTATTTTGCGAACGTGCGGTATATTTTGTATTTACGACTTGCTTACACTTAGAGAACGGGTAAAGCTCGCATTTAGCGATAAATTCTTGAATGACCCCCATGCTTAACGCCAGATAACGATCGACAATTTTTTGCGTATCTTGAGATAATGTAATTACTTTATTTGAGTTATACATAATTTATCTTCCTTTCCTCGGTATACTATATAAGTACGCAAAAAATAGCGAATTATTTTTTTTTCAAAAAAAAAAATGCTTACGCGATTTGGTAAGCATTCTTTTTGATAATTATTTCTTTTGATATTGCCGTTTAAAATCTTTTATTCCTGTTAAAACATATGTTGCTGGATCTGAAGTTGTATCTAAAGTACGATTTTTTTCATTTGTCAAAACCGAATTAAACAGCTTTTCATATTCTGCTACACTGACCTCTTGTCGTTTATTGAGCAGTGAGGTTGTTTTATTTGTTAAATGTTGCCGATAATTTTCTTGCAAGATCCCCGAGAAAAATTCACCTTGAGCACCAGAGCCATAACTAAACAGCCCTAAACGATCACCCGCCTGTAAATTATCACTATTTTCTAACAGTGATAATAGGCTTAAATAAAGCGAACCCGTATAAAGATTTCCAGTCAATTTATTATACTTACGACTTGCTTCAAATTCATTAAAGTACTTTGTTGCTTGCGTAGGATCAATGTTTTCTACTGCCAGTCTTAGTGCTTTTAGCCCTTGTTTAGTATAAGGTAAGTGGAATAATAAGGCCGTAAAATCTCGTAAAGTAAGACCCGTTTGTTCTTGAAAGTCATGAAATACTTGTTCAAAAAATTCTAAATATACGTTCGCCGAATATTTGCCATCAACCATCGCTTCTGTTTGTGATAAAGGCCGCCAAAAGTCCATAATATCTTTAGCATAGTAAGAACTTGCATCTTCCAATGCTAAAACGGCTGGATCAGCTGAGATTACCATTGCCACAGCTCCCCCACCTTGAGTTGGCTCTCCGGGTGTCTTTAAACCATAGCGCGCAATATCTGTTCCGATCACTAACGCTTTTTTATGCGGATTTAAGCTGATATGCCCCTTAGCAAGTTGGATACCTGCTGTTGCTGCATAACAAGCTTGCTTAAGTTCTAATGTTCTAATATTGTGTTTTAAACCTAATAACTCACTAACATAAGCTGCACTAGACTTAGAATTGTCTACTCCCGACTCGGTTGCAACTAACACAAGATCAATTTTTTCTTTATCTTCTTCGGTTAAGATCGTATCTGCTGCATTAGCTGCTAAAGTCACTGCATCTTGCGTTGGTGGAATAACCGCCATTTTTTCTTGTCCGATCCCAATCAAATATTTATTAGGATCTTCATTACGTTTTTTCGCTAGCTTAGCCATATCTACATATAAATGTGAGGTATAAAAACCAATTTTATCTATTCCTATTTTCATAATTTTGTTACATCATGCCCAATTTTACATGATCACCTTTCATATAATTACCTATCCAGTTTAACGAAGAATTCTTCGTTTCGCAAATTCGAGTATCCAGTAGTATAATTAAACTATAAAATTTTTCAAAGGTGGGATATTTTATGGCAGCAGTTAGTTTAGAAGTTTATGGTATTGTTCAAGGTGTTGGTTTTCGTTACACGACTAAAATTCTAGCCGATCAAATCGGCATCGTCGGTAAGGTGTTAAATCGAAGTGATGGTTCAGTTTATATTGAAGCTCAAGGACCATCGGAAAAATTAGCTGCTTTTATTGAAGGCGTCAAAGCTTCACCAAGCCCTGCTGGACGAGTTGATCGCGTCGCTATCCATTCCATCCCTGAAAACAGTTACACTCGTTTCAACGTTATGTATGAATAAACTTTCAAGGCGAGAACTTGCTCGCCTTTTATTTATGCGTGCTCCATTGAAATATCATTAGTTTTCAAGTATAGTTAATATCGAACTTATACACATAAGCGAAAGGAATTGACAAATGAAAAATAAGAAATTATTGGCTACTTTAGCTATTCTTTCTTCCGCCACAGTATTTTTAAGTGGTTGTGTTCAAAGAACATCTTCTGGTAAGCCTTATGGTTGGGTATATGAAAATATGGCCGTACCTACCCAACATTTACTGATGGGGCTTTCACAAATTTTAGGCAATAGTTTAGGTTGGGCTATCATTGCAATTACATTTATTGTTCGGTTGCTTTTAATGCCCGTTATGCTTAAACAATCTAAAAATGCCACGATCCAACAAGAAAAGATGGCTCACATCAAGCCTCTGATGGAAGATATCTCTAAGCGCCAAAAAGAAGCTTCTAGTGATGAAGAAAGAATGGCGATCAACCAAGAGATGTTACAACTTTATCGTGACAATAATATTTCCATGACTGGTGGGATCGGTTGTTTACCACTCTTGATCCAAATGCCGATTTTTGCAGCTCTTTATGCCGCAATTCAATACTCACCAGAATTATCTAGTTCTTATTTTTATGGAATCAACCTAGGTCAAAGAAGCTTTGCGTTAGTTGTTTTATCCTTTGTGATCTATGCTTTACAAGGCTGGCTTTCGACCCTTGGTTTACCCGAAGCACAAAAAGCTCAAATGAGACAAATGATGATCATTAGTCCTGTAATGATCACGGTTATGACCTATGTTTCCCCTGCTGGATTAGGCTTATATTTCTTTGTTGGTGGGGTCTTTGCATGTTTACAAACTTTGATAATCAATTACATGCGTCCACGTATCAGACAAGAAATTGCGGCTGAAATGAAGAAAAATCCGCCTAAAAAACCAACACCAACTCCTGTAAAAGCCACAGAAAAAACTACTGCTGAAAGTACAGCTGACAATACAGCTACTTCAGCTAAGAAAAAGCGCAACGCAGGAAAACAACACCGAAATAAGTAATAAAAACAAAGCACCTTTAAGTTGTGGAGCTACGACTTAAAGGTGCTTTTAATTTAAATAAAAAGTGGTGAAAAACATGCTGTTGCACTTTTTCACCACTTTTTCTAGTTTTTATTTATTTTTAGAGTCATCTTTAGGTTTAGCTAATGGTAATGAGATCTTAAATAAAGATCCTTGGCCAACTGCACTTTCAACGATCAATTTACCATGATAACCTTCGATCAAGCGCCGAGCAATCGATAACCCCAGACCATTACCGCCTTTATCGCGACTCCGAGCTTTATCTACTCGATAGAAGCGATCAAAGATCCGTTTAATGTTTTCCTGAGAGATCCCCTCACCAAAATCTTGCACCACAATATCAATATCATTGATATTTTTCGACAATGTCAAATGTACTTCTTTGCGATCTTTTGAATATTTTACGGCATTATCCATTAAAATAATCAGTACCTGTTCTAAATGATTGCGGTAAATTTGCACTTCTGCCTTATCGTTTAAATCATCATCCAATACAAAATTAAAATCTGGATGGATCATTTGGAAATTGTTAAAGACTTGCAAACCAACTTCTTTGGCATCAGTAATTTCTTTACCAAATTGGATTTCAACTTGTTCAGCCCTGGATAAATCAAGCATTTCTTGGACTAAACTCTTCATGCGACTTATTTCTTGCAACGAAGCATCGATCGACTCATCTAAGACAGCAGGGTCATTTTTCCCCCAGCGTTTCAATAAGGATAAATGCCCTTGAATAACAGCAACTGGGGTCCGGAGTTCGTGCGAAACATCTTCCACAAATTGCTGTTGCTGCTCAACGTAACGTTGCATGCGGTCAAGCATTTTATTGAAAAGACGCCCTAGTTCGGCTAATTCATCTTCATGGGCAAATTCTGGCACACGAACATTGGCTAAAGCATCACTTTCATCATCGCCATTTATGATCCCGATCGTATTATTTATTGATTCGATCGGACGAAGCAAGAGCGATGATAAACCATAACTAAGTAAGGCGATCCCAATTGCGGCGATCAAACAAAATACTAAGAAAATCAAAGTTAATTTACGTCTTGTCTTATCATAATTCACTAAGTCATCAGTAACCTGTACATAACCAATAACTTGTTTATTACTTTTAGAAACAACTTTTTTACCTAGTACTAGCACACCAGAATTTTGGGTACGTTTGACAGTTGTTTCTTCAGTGATCTCTAAAGGATCAAATTTAACGGGGACATCACGTGACGCAAATACCATCTCATTTGAAAGGTTATAAACACTCACACTGATATTTTCCCGTGTTAAGGCCGTATAAAAAGAACTCGAATATAATGTCTGTACTTCACGAATATTATGATCAGTGCGAACCTTTAAGCTCAGTGAATTTTCGGCACTATTTCGCGTAAGCTCTTTTGTATTTGTTGCCAAACTTTCGACTGCTGTTTCCAATGCTTCTTGGGCATAGCGCTTTTCTTGGTTCATCAATAATGTTGAAAAGCTTTGAAATAACAGTACTGAAAAGACTGCAAAAATTACCAGAACCCCTATTCCAGTCCCAACAGACCACTTTAACTTTAAAGAAAAGAAACTTTTCTTAGTATTCTTTCTTTTTTTTACTTTATTCTTTTGTTTGAGCTTCATTACGAGCGCATTACATAGCCTGTTCCACGTACAGTTTGGATATAGCTATCTTCACCTGGACGATCGATCTTGTTGCGTAAATAGCGAATGTAAACGTCAACCACATTCGTTTCAATTTGTGATTCATAACCCCAAACTTCTTTTAACAAGACATCACGTGCCAAAACAACATTCACATTTTCCATCAAAGTCAAAAGTAATTCATATTCACGCTTTGTCAATTCGATGATTTCATCACCGCGGCGAACGACCCGGTTTTCTTTTTCAATTACTAAATCACGATAACTTACCGTTGTTTGCTTGGAAGAGTTATATTCGCTTTCAAGATCTACCCGACGTAAAACTGCCCGCAAACGCGCTAATAATTCTTCGATAGCAAAAGGCTTGATGACATAGTCGTCTGCACCATGATCCAAGCCCGATACACGGTCAATAACAGAATCGCGTGCAGTCATCATAATAATTGGTGTATTTTTAACTTGGCGTACACGGCGACATACTTCAAGACCATTTAAATCAGGAAGCATCAAATCAAGTAAAATAGCATCCCATTCGTCACTTAAAGCAACTTCTAGACCTGTACGGCCATCTTCGCAAACATAGGTCTCATACCCTTCATGTTTTAATTCAAGTTCTACAAAGTGAGATAAATTTGCTTCATCTTCAATGATAAGTATCTTACTCATTTCTAAACACTCCTATAATTTTTATTGTTATATTATTATTAATTACTTACTGTGACTAACTTTAATTTTAACATTAATGCAATCAATAAGTACACATGTATTTTACATCAAGAAGAATTTATTATAGCATACTTACTGTTATACCGCTACCTGATAAACATATTCATTTTTTTATATAATATCAAGATACATACGAATTTATTAATCAATTACTAAAAAATAGGGCTACGCAAACTGCGTACCCCTATTAAAGCAATCTCATTATT
Source organism: Ligilactobacillus apodemi DSM 16634 = JCM 16172 (assembly GCF_001434405.1). Taxonomy (GTDB): domain Bacteria; phylum Bacillota; class Bacilli; order Lactobacillales; family Lactobacillaceae; genus Ligilactobacillus; species Ligilactobacillus apodemi. Next base: position 791,153 of record NZ_AZFT01000053.1, read on the forward strand.
CTTCGTGATACCATTCGTAGTGATATACTCCATCTTTGTCGACACGTTCATATGTGTGTGCACCAAAGTAATCACGTTGAGCTTGGATCAAGTTAGCTGGTAAGACAGCTGAACGATATTGATCATAGTATGTGATCGCACTTGTAAATCCAGGACATGGAACACCAGCTTGAATTGCTAAAGCCGAAATTTCACGCACAGCAGCTTGATATTTTGCTGTAATTTCTGTGAAATATGGATCTAACATCAAGTTTTTCAGTTCAGGATCTTTTTCAAAGGCATCTGTGATCTTTTGTAAGAATTGAGCCCGAATAATGCAACCTTCACGCCAAATCTTTGCTAAAGATCCATAATTTAAGTCCCAATCATATTTTTCAGAGGCAAAACGCATTTGTTCAAAGCCTTGAGCGTAACTAATAATTTTACTAAAGTAAAGTGCTTGGCGAATATTTTCAATTATCTCTTTTTTATCTAACTTAGCTGCATCGAACTTAGCTGGCTTAGCTAAAACTTTGCTTGCAGCCACACGTTCGTCTTTTAAAGCTGAGATGTAACGAGCATAAACAGATTCTGTGATCAATGATTGTGGTACCCCTAATTCTAAGGCACTTTCAGAACTCCATTTACCAGTTCCTTTGTTACCGGCACGATCCAAAATCATATCAACGATTGGATTATCTGTGCCTTCATCATCTTTTCTTGTCAAAATATCAGCTGTGATATCGATCAAGTAACTATCTAATTCACCCTCACGCCAACCATTGAAAATGTCAGCAATTTCATCAACTGAAAGGCCTAAAAGATTTCTTAACAAGTTATAGCTTTCAGAGATCAATTCCATGTCGCCATATTCGATCCCATTATGAACCATTTTAACATAGTGGCCTGCACCATTAGCACCGATGTAAGTAACACAAGCTTTACCATCTTCAGCTTTAGCAGCAATTTGATTTAAAATTGGTGCTACAAGATCATAAGCTTCTTTTTGACCACCAGGCATCAATGATGGACCTTCCAAGGCGCCTTTTTCACCGCCGGAAACACCCATACCGATGAAATTAACACCTGAATTATCTAATTCCTTATTACGACGCATTGTGTCTTCAAAGAAGGTATTCCCACCATCAATTAAGACATCACCTTTATCTAAGTAAGGTAATAAACTCTTGATCGTTGCATCGGTTGGTGCACCAGCTTTGACCATCAAGATAATACGACGTGGTTTTTCCAAAGAATTTACAAAATCTTCGATCGTATAACTTGGAACTAAATTTTTGTCAGCATGATCTTTTACTACTTGTTCAGTCTTTGAACCAGTACGGTTAAAAATCGCAACCGTATAACCACGGCTTTCAATGTTTAATGCTAAATTTTTTCCCATGACAGCCATACCAACAACACCAATTTGTGCTTTACCCATCACAAAAAACCTCCTAAAATCCTCACTGCGTTAATTTTACCAAAACTATCACAAAAATAAAAGATACGAAGCTTAACCCTTCATCACAAGGGTAGGTTCTGCTTTACCTAAAACAGTATCTTTTGAAATGATCACTTTCTCGATTTCTTTATTACTTGGTACTTCAAACATGATATCGCGCATGGTTGCTTCAATGATCGAGCGTAACCCACGCGCACCGGTATTACGTTCGATAGCTAGATGAGCTACCTCACGCAAAGCATCTTCTTCAAATTCCAATTTAACATCATCAAATTCTAACAACTTACTGTATTGCTTTACTAAAGCATTTTTAGGTTCGGTTAGGATTCTAACTAGATCTTCTTCAGAAAGTTTTTCTAAAGCAGTTAAGATTGGTAAGCGCCCAATAAATTCAGGAATCAAACCAAACTTCAATAGATCTTCTGGAATGATCTGTTGCATAAGGCTTTTATCTTCATCATATTTTTGATGACTATCAGCTCCAAAACCGATCGTTTTATCGCCTAAACGATTCTTAACAATCGTTTCAATACCGTCAAAAGCACCACCAACGATAAATAAAATATTTGTTGTATCGATTTGAATGAATTCTTGTTGTGGATGCTTACGTCCTCCCTGAGGTGGAACATTGGCGATCGTACCTTCTAAAATCTTTAGTAATGATTGTTGAACACCTTCACCGGAAACATCACGTGTAATTGAAACATTTTCACTTTTTTTTGCGATTTTATCAATTTCATCAATATATACAATTCCACGTTGTGCTCGTTCAACATCATAGTCTGCGTTTTGCAATAATTTAAGCAAAATATTTTCAACGTCTTCCCCAACATAACCGGCTTCGGTCAGTGTTGTTGCATCAGCGATCGTAAAAGGAACATTTAAGATCCGTGCCAAACTTTGTGCTAAAAATGTTTTACCTGAACCAGTAGGTCCCACTAAACAGATATTACTTTTTTGTAATTCTGTTTCATCATCATCTTTGCCTAAAGAAGCATTGATTCGCTTGTAATGATTATAAACTGCAACCGCTAATGTTTTCTTTGCTTGTTCTTGCCCAATAACATATTGATTTAAAATATCAACAATCTCTTTTGGTGTTGGAACATTGGTAAACTCACTTTGTACCGTTGCCTTATTTTCTTCTGTGATGATCGTTTGGGCTAACTCAACACATTCGTTACATATATATACGCCCGGGCCCGAGATCATACTCTTAACTTGCCGTTCAGATTTGCCACAAAATGAGCAAACAGCCGGTTCATTTGGATCTGTATTTTCGTACATTTAAATCACCTTTATCTAATAATTAATTCCTATTTTATCAGACATTGCTACTAAACACTAATACTTACTTTTAAATATTAACTAACCAGAAAATAAAGTGAGATAAATTTAGGGACCGCAACGGGTTTGTCCGCTACGATCCCTAAATTACAAGATTTAATTGAAGTAATTGACTACTTAACTTGTTTTGCAGAGTCAGTCATTTCTTTAACAACTTTTCTGATAGCAATATCATGGTTCAACATATCGTTGGAAAGCGCTGAGCGAACTGCAGCTTCTTCCATACCATATTGTGCAGCCAATGCTTTGATTTCATCATCAATTTCTTTTTCAGATGCCTTAACATCTTCTGCTGCAACGATTGCTTCAAGAACAAGGTTTGTCTTAACGCGTTTTTCAGCGCCATTTTCAAATTGTTTATGCAAGTCTTCTTCAGAAGAACCTGTAAGTTTGTAGTACATATCTGCACTAATACCTTGTTGTTGTAGACCAGCTAAGTATTGATCCATTTGACGATGTACGTCTTCTTCGATCATTGCTGCTGGGATTTCGCCGATTTCAGCATTTTCAACTGCTTTATCGATAACTTCATCTTGGATAGCTTCTTTAGCAGCTGCTTCTTTTTGAGCTTCAAGACGTTCGCGTGTCTTAGCTGTTAATTCAACTAATGTGTCAACTTCTTCGTCAACATCTTTAGCGAATTCATCATCAAGCTCTGGTAATTCTTTTGTCTTTACTTCGTGGATCGTTGTTTCAAAGACAGCATCTTTCCCCTTAAGATCTTCTGCATGGTATTCTTCTGGGAAAGTAACTTCAACTTCCACTGTTTCACCAGCTTTGTGACCAACTAATTGTTCTTCAAAGCCTGGGATAAATGTGTTAGAACCAAGTTCAAGTGAATAGTTTTCACCCTTACCACCATCAAAAGCAACACCGTCAACTTTACCTTCAAAGTCGATCACAACTGTGTCGCCTTCAGCAGCTGGTTGGTCTTCTTTTAAGACTAGTTCAGCTTGTTGTTCTTGTAATTTCTTGATTTCAGCATCAACTTCTTCATCTGTTACTTCAGTTGATTGTGCTTTAACTTCAAGATCTTTGTATTGACCTAATTTAACTTCTGGTTCAACTGTAACTTTAGCAGTTAAAACCCATGTAGAATCTTTTTCCATTGATTCAACGTTAATTTCAGGTTGAGCAACTGGTTTGATTGCAGATTCAGCAACAGCTGCTGCATACGCTTCTGGTAAAACAGCGTTCAAAGCGTCTTGGTATAATGATTCTTCACCAAACATTTGGTTGAAAACTTGACGAGGAACCTTACCCTTACGGAAACCAGGAACGTTTAGAGTCTTTTTAACACGGTTAAATGCTTTTTCTAAACCTTCCTTAACTTTTTCTTTTTCGATTTCAAAGGTTAACTTACCGTTATTTGTACCTTTTTCTTTTTCCCATTTTACAGACATTATTTTCCCTCCGAGTAAAATAGTTTGTACAATTTACTGAGTAATTGCATACTAACTAAGTTTAACTTAGAAAGCTTGAAATGTAAATGTTTATCACACAATTTGTCAGATAAAAAGTCGCTTTTTATACAAAAAAGCTTGGGAAATTCCCAAGCTTTTCCTAATATTATTAAAATATTAGTCGTCGATTTCAGAAACGACACCAGCACCAACTGTACGGCCACCTTCACGAACTGTGAATTTAAGACCTTTTTCGATAGCAACTGGAGCGATCAATTCAACGGAGAATGTTACGTTATCGCCAGGCATAACCATTTCTACACCTTCAGGTAATTCAATAACACCTGTAACGTCTGTTGTGTGGAAATAGAATTGTGGACGGTAGTTTGAGAAGAATGGAGTATGACGGCCACCTTCTTCTTTTGTCAAGACGTAAACTTCACCCTTGAACTTCTTGTGTGTTTGGATTGAACCTGGTTTTGCAAGAACTTGACCACGTTCGATTTGTGTACGGTCAACACCACGAAGTAAAGCACCGATGTTATCGCCAGCTTCACCTTCGTCAAGTGTCTTACGGAACATTTCAACACCTGTAACTGTTGTCTTAAGGATGTCATCTTTCAAACCAACGATTTCAACTTCATCGCCGACTTTAACAACACCACGGTCGATACGACCAGAAGCAACAGTACCACGACCTGTGATTGTAAATACGTCTTCAACAGGCATCAAGAATGGCTTGTCTGTAGGACGTTCTGGTGTTGGGATATATTCATCAACTGTATCCATTAATTCAAGGATCTTCTTCTTAGCATCTTCATCATCTTCCAATGCTTTAAGAGCAGAGCCACGGATAACAGGAATATCATCACCAGGGAAATCGTATTCGCTTAATAAGTCACGAACTTCCATTTCAACCAAGTCTAATAATTCTTCGTCATCAACCAAGTCACACTTGTTCAAGAAGACAACGATGTATTCAACACCAACTTGGCGAGCAAGTAAGATGTGTTCACGTGTTTGTGGCATAGGACCATCAGTTGCAGCAACAACCAAGATAGCACCATCCATTTGAGCAGCACCAGTGATCATGTTCTTAACGTAGTCAGCGTGTCCTGGAGCATCGATGTGTGCGTAGTGACGGCCTTCTGTTTCGTATTCAACGTGAGCTGTGTTGATTGTGATACCACGTTCACGTTCTTCTGGAGCAGCATCAATAGAAGCGTAATCTTCAGCTTGAGCTAAACCTTTTTCAGATAAAACCTTTGTGATAGCTGCTGTTAAAGTTGTTTTCCCATGGTCAACGTGTCCAATTGTACCGATGTTTACATGGGGTTTTGTTCTTTCGTAATGTTCTTTTGCCATTAATACGAACCTCCTGTAATTTTGCAAAGAAAATCTGCAATCCTGCCGATAATCCTTTAGCATTTATTATACTACTTTCAGTTAAGAATGCCAAGCAAATTTATTACTCGGGTTCTTTCTAAACTGAAAACCTTGAATTATTATATAGTCACTATTCATTTTTGTAAATACTAAAATCCAATTATTTAGAAAAAAATTTAATAAACCTTGCTAAAGAATAGGCTTTTGTATGTTTTTTATTACAATCACTTGATATCGATTTAAGGTATATTATTCATTTATTCTCCGTTTTTGGACATAGTTTGCAATCAAGAAAAATAAAAGTGTATACAATACAATTACTATAAGCGATTGAGTCGGATTAGCTGAATTACCATCGATGTTTTTTCCTAAATTTGAAATATGATACTGGGGAAAAATATAATGTATCTTATCTTGTATGGAACCCTCTTTTAGGGAAAATAATGCACCTGAAAGTAGCATAGTTAGAACAGATACCATTGTTCCTACTAAAAGTGCCCCTTGATTTTTTCTAGTAAAAGTAGATAACAACATTCCAAAATTTGCTGAAAATATCTCAATTAAGTGGATGTATAAAACTAACTTCCACGATATATCAAGATCAAATAAAGGAAGTATAACTAAACTACTTAATAGATTAGTTATAAATAAAATTAAAAAATTAAACGTTACTTGTTGAAAAATATAAGGAAGATTTGACACTCCACTTAGATGAATTCGTTTATCAAGTCCATTTCTATCATCGAAATAGAATTTATATAGTATTAATGAAAGTATCATAGAGCTCATAGCCATAATAGTAATAATAATTTTATAATAATTATTACTATTAGAAGTAGGGGCGGTTAATGATTTTCTTTCATTTAAATACTGACTTAATCTTTTACCTAAAGTTGAATTCCTGGCTGTAATTACTTTATATTTTCCATTCTCCTTACTAATATATGAATCATACTTACCTAGTATCAAATTAACATAATAATTATCATCCTTTTCTACTTCTTTGACAGAAAAGTTTTTATCGTTCATTTCTAATAGCTCAATTGCATCTTTGGTTACACCTATTTGTACTTTTTGGCTTTTCATTGTTACAACAAATGATGTTGCTGCGATAGTTACAAAAACTAGTAAAATAGATATAAGAATATATGATTTTTCTTCTAAAAAACGTTGTGAGTTGCCTCTTAAGATCATAAATTTCATTTTACTCTCCATAATCCTCAGGGTGATATTTAAAGTGAATAATAATTAAAAATAGTACTGAACATAGTAATAAAATTGCTAACGTATTAAAATAAGAACTGTAATTTTTATCGTAAATTACACTAAAAAATATTGACATCACTTTTGAAATTGGAGATAGAGTGGATAAATCAGCAATTTTTCCCCAAATATGTACATCGGAAAAAACAATCCGGATAAAATTGCAAAAATGTTAATAACTAAATTTAAAATTTTAGTCGCAATATCTTCATTTTGCATTAGCACACAGAAGGCACCTCCAAATGTGATAGAAAATGTTACTAAAGCTAAGTCAAGTAATAAAATATAGTCAATATTTGATTTACCATAGTTCACTAGTCCCATACTATTAAAAATAATCATATAAATTGCTAAGATAAAATATGGGACAGAGATAGCAACTATTAGTTTTTATAGATAAATTTTATATCGTGGAATAGGTGAATACACAATCCTATAATTTGCATATTTCACATTACTTCCAAATAATAATTCTGGTAGTATAATAACAGTTGCCATCGATAAGTAAATCATCATCGTAACACCACAATAATCATATGAAGTTAAAATATCGTCACTAAAAATTGATTCAAATACCAGCCCTGTTATTAATATCAGAACAACTGGATAAATTATTAGATACATCATGATTGGTTTATTTCTTAAAAGATTCACCGTATCTTGTTTCATTATTGTTAGCATTATTAAACCTCACTATTTAATCTCTTAATCTTTTTCCAGTTAATAGCAAGAAAACATCCTCTAAGTTTTTCTTTATCATCGTGATACTAACGATATTTAAATTAAATCTAATTAGAATCTCCAATACACTATTAATCGGTGCAGATTCCTCATCCATACTAAAAATCACTTCAGATTCACTTTTTTGATTTACTTCCACAACATTCGATGACTTACGAATTTCATCTAACACTTCTGGATTTATTTGTTTATCTACTCTAATTTGGTAATTAGAATTACTATAATATTTTAAAATATTATCAAGTGAGTCATTTAAAAGAACTACTCCTCCATCCATGATAATGACACGATCACATATCTGTTGTACTTCTTCCATATAATGGGTTGTATATATAATGGTTGCTCCCTCGTCTCTCAAATTCTTAATTGAATCTAGTATATGATTCCTAGATTGTGGATCAATCCCAACTGTTGGTTCATCAAAAATAATCAACTTGGGATTATGTGCTATAGCACACGCAATATTCAAACGCCTTTTCATACCACCAGAAAAAGTTGATGGCCTATCATGTTTTCTATCTTCAAGCCCAACTTTTCTTAATGCATCTTCAACTCTTTCATTGATTTCGCTTTTTTTTATTCCATATAAGGAAGCAAAGAATTTAACATTCTGTAAAGCTGATATATCTTCATAAATAGCTAATTCTTGTGGGACAATTCCGAGTTGTTTCTTTATATCCTTAATAGACAAGCCAGCATCGTTAAAATAAGTTATTTCACCATTATCAGATTGCAATAAAGTAGATAAAATATTTATTGTCGTACTTTTTCCTGCACCATTTGGTCCTAAGAAACCTAGAATTTCACCTTTTATAACATTAAAATTTAAATTATCTAACGCTTTCCTCCCATTTTTATATGTTTTTGATAGTTTTTTTACCTCTAAAAGATTTTCCATTATGTCTTTCATCCTTTACCCTTTTACAATTTTTTGATTGTTTCAAAGAAAAATCGCTTTAAATACATTACTTCTGAGTTAGTGAACATCTCATTTCGATATTCAATTATCGCCTGTAAACATCCATTAATTTTTACAAATTCCCATTTTAAATTAAACACACCTTGTTTTTTTATCAATTCAGTTTGAGCACCTAAAACATTATGCACATGAAAAATCAATTGTAATTGCTGGACCTGTAAGATCAAACATATATGAAATTCTCCCAGAAATCATTACTGCTATATTTTCTAGCCTTCTTATCCATTAAAACCAATGTTAAAAATAATATTTACAATTTTTTCCATATAGCTTTCTTTTTCATCTTCGCTATCAAATTTCGAAAAGATAGGGTATGAATTTTGAATTAAATTCATAATCATTTTTGCTTCTAGTAATGGTGGATTTTCTTCTAGTTCTGGATTAATAACTGTAAGTATCTCGGCAACAATGGAAACCATCTTTTGGTTAAAATTAACCATTAATTTTTGAAAATCTTCATCTTTTCTAGAAAGTATGAGAATATCACTATTTAAAAAATGGTTTTCCCAAGTATTATCTATTCCTTTAATTAAAAATTCTTTTATTTTTATTTCTGAACGAATATTTTTCCCTGTAACTTCTTTTCGTAAGACTTCCATTTGCTTTAAAGAATAGTTAAAAAACGTCTTGATCAATTCTTTAAAAATATCTTCTTTGCTACTAAAATAGTTATAAAAAACACCCGCAGAAACTCCTGCCATCTTTGTAATTTCTTTTGTTGTTATAGACGTTATGCTTCTATTTTTTAAAAGGGCATCTGTAGCCTTTATTAATTTTTGTTTATTATCATCTCTTGCCATAATTACCTCAAAATAATTTTATATTCTATAAATGAATTACAAATCATCTAACAGCGAAAATCAACTATATACATGAACTAAAATTCGCTTTCTTAAGAAATAACCTTTATATATGAACAAAAAATCACTAAAAGTACTTTAATCATATAGTATAATGTGTGTACGCTTTCTGGTATGGACGAAAAATTCATACCAGTTTTTAACACAAAAAAAGACATTGAATGTCCTCCTGTTATACAATTAATTCACCACAAATAACCAAATAAAGGAGTATGACATCTATGTCCTGTAACCATTTTATCCTAAAATCACTAAATCATTTATACACTTGAAGTTATTGATACTTTATCGTCCAAAAAAGAGAAAACTGTCGTTCACTATTTAGCACTACTAGCCTAAATAATCTCATCGAAACACTATCTTGTAAACCAAAAAGTAAATCATGTTATTTGTAAATAAGAACTGAATAACGGGTTTATGGCTCGCCTTTGTCATTGTTCTGTCAGTAGTGTTCGACGACGTATTAAACTTCCTGATTAGCCATTAGCTACAATCATCAATCATTTTAAAAACTACTATTCAAAACAAGAACGTAACCAAGTAAACTTTATTGTAGTCAGTTTAAATACTCAATATCAGCACTTTATCAGACAACTTTTCACCAATTCCAAAATCATCATGATTACTTCCATATCGTCCAATTAGTGGAACAAGCTTTAGATAATTATCGCATATTGCTAGCTTGCCAAATCACTAGATAAAAAGAGTCGAAAATATAAAACTCTCAAATCTCAATGGCATTTATTCCATAAAAATAGATGAACTCCAAACTCAGAACCCCAATTATTTCAGAGATATCAACGAATATAAAGCTACTAAAAAAATTGTTATGGCTTTAGGAATCAACAATTTTTCTTTTTACGAAAAAACACTCCCCACATTTCTGTAGGAAGTGTTATACAGGTTATCCATATAATCGACGGACACCTGGTATTTTCCATATGTTTCGGCTAATTCAATTAAGATGTTAAGCTCTGAAAATTTTTCTTGCATACTTTCAGCAATTGGTCGTCTATATGGTATCTAGTTGGCAGTTAGGAATGAAAATGAGGCAATTCATTTGGTTATCGGAAAAAGTTCCATCACATTAATGATCATTGAGTCTAAAAAAATACTAAGTACAATTTTATTGATCATAATCAGCCTTAAAGAAGTCATTAACTTTCCTATCCTTACAAAGATTAAGCAATGGTTACTTTCTCGTTTACCACAAAGATATTCGACCTATTTTTGAAATACTGCAAATGATCACAATCAATAGGAATTAGACATTCCACTGTTTCAAACTTTTTTCCAATTCATTTGCCAAAGCCGTTTCTGCTTCCGACATATCATCTTTTTGTAACAGAACACGATACATTTGTGCTGGATCTTGATATAAAGCTAATTTAGGATATAACAATTGTAATTTTAACCGTAATTCAGCAAGCATTGCTGGTCTGAGATCTTCTGAGATCGTATCATCATTTTCTAGCAGCATTACCAAGCGCTGATACATTAAATACTCGTCTAACTCTTTTAAGTTTGCTGGGATAAATTCTTGTTCTTCACCACTAAATAAACGGTATCTTACCTTTTCTTTGCTTCCTAAATAGCGCAATTCATCTAGCAACGAAGCTCTAACTAGCGGATGAACATAAGGGTCATTCAAATCATTGACGACTGCTTCTTTAAATTCTTCGATCGTTAAACAATCAGCCTGTGAAACGAGCTTGCGTTGTCCTAAAGTATCCAGAGCCCCTAAATGAGCTAATTGTCGCTTGATATCTGCAACGCTTCGATCTTTTCTAGCTTGCGCTAACGTTTTTTCAAATAGTTTTGAAAATGAATCTGCCTCATTTGAGGTCATAAAACCGCCCATTAAGTCCAAAGTCATTTGGATCTTACGAACTTTACCTGCTAAAATAGCTTCTTTGACATACTCTGACAATTTTTCGTTATCTCTGATATAGTCAAGCAAATAGTCTTCAGCGATCAAACTGGCTTCTGCATGCTCATTTAGCCCCTTAAACGCTGAAAATAATAAATAATTTAACTTGAAAGTTTTTTTATCAGCATAAGCCTTTTCCAGATTTTCAACTGCCTTTGCATAATTCTTTTGTTCAAGTGCCAAAACACCTGCATCATACGCATTATTTTCCATGTATTATACCCTTTTCCCACGATATATCAGTATGGGACTGTAGCAGTAACTACAGTCCCATGGCATGATATGTTTATTTTACGATTCTTTTTTGTTATTCTTTTTATTTTTACCATGTCCATGATATTGATTGATTTCCATGATAACTGGTAAAATCACCGGATGGCGCTTTGTTTGTTCATAAAGGAAATGATTTAATTGTTCTCTAACATCTTGCTTAAGATGGCTCCAATCAAATTCTTTATTATCTAAATTAGCTTGAACTGTTTTAGTAATAATGTCTGCACTCTCAGCAATCAAATCACGACTCGTTTTAACATACACAAAGCCACGTGAGGTGATTTTTGGTTTATCAACGATCTTCTTTTTCTTGCGATCGATCGTGACCACAGCAATAAAGATTCCATCTTCAGATAAAATTTTGCGATCACGTAGCACAATATTACCGATATCACCGACACCGATCCCATCGATCATCGTATTACCAACTTCAACTGATGAAGCCACTAACATTTTTCCACGGGTATATTCAGCTACATCACCCTTGGCTAATAAGAAAATATTTTCAGCTGGAACACCGACTTCACTAGCTGCTTTAGCATTGGCTGCTAGTAAACGATACTCACCTTGAACTGGTAAAACATACCGTGGTTTTAATAAGTTCATCATCAACTGTAGATCATTTTTGCTAGCATGCCCCGAAGAATTCAATTCATCAGAGATCGATTTTACGTCCGCACCAGAACGATAGATCATATCACGTGTACGAGCAACATTAGTTTCCATTGCATGGGACGGGGTTGTTGTGATAAACACTAAGTCCCCTTCATGCAAACTAACAAATTTATGTCGCTTAAGAGCCATTTTTTGTAAAGATTTTAAGGGTTCACCAGAGCGTCCTGCCTCTAATACAACGATTTGATCATCATCATAGCGACCAATATCTTTGATTGGGATCAAGATATCATCTTCTGGCAAGTGCAATTTATTTAGCTTCATCGCTGTCCGCACGATTTTTTCAACATCATGCCCCGTCAAAGCTACTTTTCGTCCATTAGCTGCTGCAGCGTCAAGGACTTGTTGAACGCGCGAAATATTTGATGCAACACACGCTACAATGATCCGCCCTTTACGATATTCAAACGTTTCACTGATAAAATCATAAATTTCACGTTCATTGACCGTTTCATTTGGGTTTTCTGCATTAGCAGAATCACTAAGTAAAGCTAATACTCCTTCATTTCCAAGCTCAGCTAAACGTGCAAAATCGGTTTGGTATTCTGGCAAAGCCGTTTGATCAAACTTAAAATCACCGGTATAAACGATCGTTCCTTCATCCGTCTTTAAAGCGATTCCTAAACTTTCTGGGATAGAATGAGTTGTCTTAAAAAACGACACCGTTGCACTAGGAAAATCGATCTCGGTTTTTTCGTTGATCACATGGAAGTCAGCAAAATTCTTAGCGATCTCTTCATTTTCACAAGCAATTTTTGCTAAAGCGATCGTTAATTCAGAACCAAATACAGGAACGTCAAATTCACTCACAAAATATGGCAATGCTCCTATCGCATCTGCATGTCCATGAGTCAAGAAAACACCGACAATTCGCCGTGCATTTTGGCGTAAATATTCAAAATCAGGAATCACAATATCAATTCCCAATAATTCATTTTCAGGATATTTCAATCCACAATCTAAAATATAAATATCATCATTTACTTCAACAGCATACATATTTTTAGCATTCTCACGTACGCCTCCAAGTGAAATGAGTTTTACATCACTCACATTATCACCTCTAAAATTTAATTTTATATACAATAGTTTCATATTAAACAGGGGCTAACTGACCTATCAACGCTTAATTATACCATAAATCCCCTAAATTTATAAAATATACTTACCAGCTAGTAACAAGATGGCATTGCTAAGTAAATGATTGCACAAAAAAAGATGTCACTAAAGTATTCTCTAGCAACATCTTAAGTTTATTTATTAACGACGTAAGCCTAAGCTCTTGATCAATTCACGGTAACGTTGTACGTCTTTGTTACGTAAGTAAGCTAACAAGTTACGACGATGACCGATCTTCTTCATCAAACCACGTTGTGAAGCAAAATCTTTTTTGTGTGAACGAACGTGTTCGTTAAGTTCGTTGATATCAGCAGTCAAAACAGCGATTTGAACTTCTGCAGAACCTGTATCGCCTTCATGACGTGCATATTTTTTCATGATTTCGTTTTTCTTTTCGTTTGAAATAGCCATTTGTATTTCCACCTTTCGATAATTCTGCCCCTAACCGAGTAAGTCGTCGGTGTCGTCGCCAAACTAAGTTAAAGGTCCGGTACATCCGTACTTAACTAATTTACTAGATTTTTCCAGAAATTGCAAGTCGAATTTAACTGTCAAGGAATTTTTCTTGACATCAATTGCATTTTTTTATTGCATTGTTTAAATTGCTCTTGTATAATGAGATATGTTGAAAATTTAGATGATACCATTACGGGTCATGCAAGTGGAGGTGACATTAATGCCAATTATCAAATCCGCAATCGAACGTGTAAAAACAAACGAAAAAGCTAATGCTCGTAACTCTGCTGAATTAAGCAAGATGCGTACAGCAATCAAAAAATTTGAAAAAGCTAAGACTGCTGGTGCAGAAGATATTGAAAAACTTTACCGTGAAGCAGTTTCTGCAATTGACCGCGCACACTCTAAAGGCTTGATCAAAGCTAATAAAGCAGCGCGTGACAAGTCTCGTATGGCTGCACGTTTAGCTAAATAATAAAAAAAGAAGCTTAGAAATTCATCTAAGCTTCTTTTTTTATGTGTTTTATCCTACCCCACAGCTTGTTGCGTAAAATTCAACATAAATAATTGAAATAGTAATTCAGGATCTTGCGAAGTTTTTTTCAAACGTTCTTCAATATGAACTAAACCTAAATAAGCGTTTTTTAAGTCTACCCGCTTAAAGACTCGTGTTTTTTGCAGAGCTAGTTTAACTCGGTACGGGTGCACCTTAAGTGTGCTAGCAATATTTCCTTGCGCATAGCCGTGTTTTTGCAAAATTTCAACTTGAAGTAATAGTCGGAACTGCCCTTCTAGAATTGCATTGATCTTTAATGGTTCTTCTTTTTGTTGCAATAATTCTTGATATAATGCTAAAGCTTGCGCTGTATCACGCTTTAATACTAGCTCAACTAAGTCAAAGACATTTTGTTCTAACGAACGTGAAACCATTGCTTTTACTTGCTCAGCCGTAATTTTTTTGTCTTCAGCAACAAGTAATAACTTAGGTAATTCATTTGCAATTGCTGTTAGATTTGCATCAGTCCGCTGTAACAAGATCTCAAGTGCCTGAGGTGAAATCGTATAACCTTTAGTCTGTAGATCCGTGGTTAAATATTTTCTTACCTGCGCTTCAGATAAAGGACTATTATCAACTACAATTGCAGATTTTTTTAACTGCTTGACGATTTTTTTTCGTTCATCTAATTTTGCGTACGGTGCCATAAACACTAATGTTGTTGTCGGTTCTGGATCAGCCAAATATGCCAACAATTCATCAAAATTATGTTCTAACTTGTTTTTTTTGATCTCGCCTGTCAAAAAATATGGTCGCATAATAAACACAAGGCGTTTTTCGCCAAAAAATGGGACTGACATTGCATCTGCTAAAGCTGTAGAAAGCGTCACGTCTTCCATATCATAAATACCAACGTTAAATTCCCGCTCTTCTTCGGGGAAATTTTTAATCAATCGCTGCTTTAGTTTTTCTGCATTGACTTGTTCTTCACCTAACACAAGATAAACTGGCGCTAAGTTATTTGCTTCAATATCTTTTAAAACTTTTTCTACCGTTACCATTGCCACTCGTTAAGTTCGCTTCCCTTCTCTTGATCGATCGTCGATCTTTTCATGATACCATACTTAATTACATCTCTTAAGGGTTAATATAATATTGAATAGATTTTTTTTGAAAAAATTCTTTAATTTTTATCATACCAACTTTAGCGGTCAAATAATATTTGATTCGTTCTTTTTTTAAAGTAGCTAACGTTTCTTGATCAGGATGACCGTAACGATTATGTCTCCCAGCTGAAATAATTGCGATCCTTGGACTAAGTGCATGTACAAAGCGCGGATCACTAGCCGTCTTACTTCCATGATGACCAGTTTTAAAAATATCAGCTTTTAGCCAGGGATACTTTTTAAGAACAGCCAATTCACCTTGTCGATCCAAATCTCCAGTAAAAATACAGGATATCCCCTGAAAATTTAACCATAAAACCAGGGAATCTTTATTAGTTCCTTGTCCTTTACTAAATGGATGTAACAATTTTAAGTTAGGGTCAGTCGGTTGTATTTTATCAGTCACTGGTAACACATCTTTACGTAAAACTTTTGACAATGCCAATCTATGCTTGAAGCTAGGCAATTTTTCCATCCCTAAAGGTACGATCAATTGTTTGATCTTGATAATTTGACTCAAACTAGCAAAATTTCCCACATGATCTGCATCCTGATGTGTTAAATAGAGTTGATCGATTCGCGCGATCCCCTTACTCAATAAGTAATTAGCTACGATCGTTTCGCCTGTCGTTTTTTCTTTTCTTCTTTGCCAATTAGCTTGCTTAAAGTGAACCTTGCCCCCAGTATCGATCATGATTATTCGACGATTAAAGCGGTCGCGTATTAGAGTACAGTCCCCTTGTCCAATATCAAAATATACGATCTCACTTCCTAGGGGATAATGGATCCACATAAAAACTAAGAAATAACTTAAAGCTAAGAACCATAGTAGCTTCTTTTTATTTGCAACAATTTCTAAGGCTATCGTCAGTCCTAACCATATAAAGACAATTAGCAAAGGTGGCTTTCCAAAGACAATATTACCAGGTAATTTTGCCAACAAGTGTAAACCAACCGAAATCCCATTTAAAAAATAGCTAGCTACGCTCTGAATTCCGGGAATAAAGCACCCTAGCAGAGTTACTGGCAAAATAATTATCTCAAACACCCAAGTTGCTAAGTTCGAAAAAAGTAGCGTCCAAATATTCCAACTAAAAGTATGGTATAAGACAAGTGGTAAACTATACAAATTTAGTTTTACATTAAACCACCAATTCGTGTGACTAGAACTTAGCAATATGATCAAGGTCAACAAGTAACTTAACTGCGTTCCTAAAGTTTGAAACATAGCTGGCGTAATAAAAATCTCCAGTAATAAAACGATCGCCCAAATTCCTGCGCCATCTGCTTTTTTCCTAAATAAAAGCCGTATTCCTAAGGCAAGCCAACACATCAAAATTGCTCTAATTAAACTAGGTACAGCTCCGCCTAAAATTGCGTAACACGGTAACAAAAAAAGCAACACTAAATCGGTTAGCTCACGGGAAAAATACAAATGCATAAAACACCATCTAAGAGCTTTTACAAAATAAAAAACATGCATCCCCGAAAGACTGAACAAATAAATCAAACCTAACTTATTCAATTCAGTCAGTGTTGCTGAAAAGCCGACTTCTTTTACACCTAGGAGCAAGCTTTCTCCATAAAAATTTAAGGGAGTTGGATAACTTTGGAGATGCTGACTAAAACTAGTTCGTAAATCATGCAAGAAAATAGCTAGGTATTCACTAGGCGATAACTGTCTCGTTTCAACTTGATGCCATCTGACTACAAAAAATGTTAAGGCAATATTTTGAGCTTGATAAAATCGTTGCCAGTTAAATTCATTTTCATTTGTTGGGGGATTAACTTTTTGTAACTTACCTTCACCAACCAAGATCTGACTAGTCTTATTTTGTTGTAGACTGCGCTTTTCAGTTTGTGACTTTAGTCGATAATATAAAACTAATTTTCGCTTTTTTTCTAACCAAAGTACCTTAGCTTGTAATAAATTTCCCTGAATTTTTGTTTCATCGCTATACATTAAAAAATGTTGATCTTTTAATTCTACTTGATCTAAAGCCTGCAACGTTGTTTGATTTTTCGCCCAAAAATAGTAGCGACTACCAAAAAGAAGAATTATCAAACAGATCATCATGAGTGCATTAAAATCGCGTAAACTAATAATTTTAAGCACGATCAAGAGGAAAATACAACCCCAGAGCCAGGAACTTTCAAGCAATAAGAAACTAAGTGCGGTCACACCTAAAGCGGACAACACTAAAATTTCAGTTATTTATGAGGCTCTCCTTTGTCAACTAATTGTTTGATCAAAGCAGCATCAATGTATTCCTTATCAAGCTTTACTTGTTCAACAGCAACATTCTTCAACTTAAGTAATTCAAGTGCATAAGGATCATTATGATAGTTTCTTAAATAGTAGATTTTTTTAACACCCGCCTGCAATAACATCTTTGTACATTGCAAACAAGGAAAATCAGTCGCATAAATTTCCGCACCATCAGTTGGGATCCCAAACTTAGCACATTGTAAGACCGCATTCATCTCTGCATGGATCGTCCGTAAACAATGACCATCGACCATATAACATCCATCATCAATACAGTGCTTATCTCCAGAAACAGAACCATTATAGCCACCAGCGATCATGCGTTGATCACGAACTAGAATTGCGCCGACCGCTAAACGATTACAGGTGCTTCGTAGCGAGAGCAATACCGCTTGTAGCATAAAATATTGGTTCCATGGAATTCTTTTTTGCATTATCGCTTACCTCATATTCTATAAATTTTAGTAATAGTATAGCAGACATAGTTTAAAATGCCTATATCTTCAAATGATCTACCAATTTTTGATACGTTTTTTCACCAATACCAGAAATATTTTTTAAATCTGAAAGTTGTTTAAAACCACCATGTTGTTCACGATACTCAATGATTTTATCGGCTTTTTTCTCACCAATTCCATCGACTTGCATCAATTGCTCTTTAGTAGCTATATTAAGATCGATCTTATCTGTACTAGTACTATCGGCAGTCGCTAATGCTGCATTCGAGACCGTTGAAGAATTAGGATTGCTTTCCCCTTTTTTGATAACATAAATCAACATTTGATCGGTTAATTTTTTAGCGTAATTTACTTGTGAAATATCGGCTTGTTCGGTCACACCTCCCGCTAATGCAATTGCGTCTCCCACTCGTTTTGAAGCCGATATGCGGTATAAACCTGGTTGTTTGACTGCCCCTTTGATATCAACATAAATATCATGCGTCTTGCTGGAACTATTAGCAACATTTGAGTTTACTACTCGCGCTACTTTATTGGATGAAATTTGCTTAAACGACTCCTCTTTTGCCGAAGAAGAAAACATTAAATAAAAAACAC
This sequence comes from Ligilactobacillus apodemi DSM 16634 = JCM 16172, assembly GCF_001434405.1. GTDB lineage: Bacteria > Bacillota > Bacilli > Lactobacillales > Lactobacillaceae > Ligilactobacillus > Ligilactobacillus apodemi. The sequence continues at coordinate 810,012 of NZ_AZFT01000053.1, forward strand.
TAACTACCCCAAATACACTTACACCTAGCAAGATCAACCACATCTTGTATTTTTCAAAAAGCTCAACTAATTTTTCCATCAGCTCACCCCCAATATATAAATACGAAAAAAAGGAGGAATTTTTTCCTCCTTTTTACGCTTTATTCGCCTTTTTTAGTTCAGCTAAAACGAGTGGTGAAACTAACTGACTCACATCTCCCTTAAAACGAGCGACTTCCTTAACTAAACTAGATGAAACAAAACTATACTTGGGATCTGTTACTAACAACATCGTCTCAATTTGCGGTGCTAAATTTTTATTCATTTCCGCAATGTTTTTTTCAAATTCAAAATCTTGCGCATTTCGTAAGGCTCGAATAATCACTTGTGCGCCTAATTGGTTAGCTACATTTACCGTTAAATCTGCTTCTTTAAGCAAAACTGTTACGTTGCTGAGATCTTTGATCGCATCTTCGACCAACATTTGTCTTTTTTCCGCACTAAATAATGGTTTTTTAGCGGTGTTAGTCAAAATAACAACATAAACATGTTCAAACAGTTGAGCGCTACGTTTGATCACATCCAGATGTCCGTTAGTAATTGGATCGAAGCTTCCTGGAAAAATTGCTTTCATTATAGTTCACTTCCCTCATAACGATAAAAGGTCAATTCGGTGATCCCATAAGTGGCACGCTTAATAAATTCAAAACCAGCCAAATCAGTTGGTAGATCAGCTATATGATCGGTTTCACAAATGATCAACGCTCCATCAGCCAAAAGATCTAGTTCCACAAGTTTTTGTAGCATTGCAACAATTTGTTGTTTTTTATAGGGCGGATCTAAAAAAACGTAGGAAAATTTTTTACCTGCTTGGGCTAATTTATTGATCACCTTAGTGGCATCCCCTTTTAGCACGGTAAATTTTTCTTCATTTTTAGTTACTGCGATATTTTCATGAATCGTTTTTATTGCTTGATATTGCCGATCGATCAAGGTTGCATGTTCGGCGCCACGCGAAACAGCTTCAATGCTTAGCCCACCAGAACCTGCAAAAAGATCTAAGGACTCGCCTCCGTCCAAATATGGACCGATAATATTAAACATCGCTTCTTTGACCTTGTCGGTTGTTGGCCTAGTTTTCATGCCCGGGACTGCCTTTAGTCTTCGCCCCCCGTACTCACCTGCTACAATTCTCATCTATCTCAACTCTCTTTATTTTCAAATTTTTCTTGATCTTCTTCAGTCAGCTTATATGCTTTTTGATTTTGTTCATCAAATTCAACTTTTAGGTCTGGTCGTCTAGAAATTTCAACTTTTTTAACAAAGCGTAATTGTTTCAACTTGCTTACCGTCTTATCTACAAGTTCTTCGTCCATATACACTAAAGCATACTTCATTTTACGTGAAACATACTGAATATTTCCAAAGCGACGCAACTGCTTACTTTGACGCAAATGATATAAATAAACGATCACACCACGTCGCGCTTTTGCTTCAAATGACATCTTAACACCTTTCCTAATTATATTTTTTTGCGATATACCGCAGTTAAACAAGCCTTATCGTAATAAATCCCAACTTCACTTGCGTCAGCATATATCAATTTTTGCCAAAATGTGCTGATTTTTGTTTGCCCAGTTAGTAACTGTGTCGGTGCGGTAACTGGAGCACCATAACAAATCCCATAACTTTTAGGATCTACACCAGCATCCTTTAATAGCTGTTTGATTTTGGTCTTAGACGTCAATAAAAGTGATGTGGCATCTACTAGACGTTCACTTTTTAACAAGCGATATTGCTTCATTTGTTTTTTAGAAAAATATTTTTGGGGCTTTTCATCAATTGTCATGCTAATTTTTTTAGCAACTTCATTTAGCTCGGTTGAGCTCATATATGGTTCTTTTTTAACCAAATTTCGCTTGACATTTATCAAAGCCAAAGTACTGCTTTGTAAGGGCAGTTGAATGGCATTCCAGTCTACGGTGCTACTATACTGCACAGGTAGAGGAGTTTGTGAACTCACCCGATATATTTGACTGCGCAATAATTCATTTTTAGCCATATATGCAATTGCCGTTATCTTTTTAGTATTACTATCAAAATAACTGATGGCATAGCTACCATTTTTAAACGCCACTAAGGGACGAGTCACTAGATCATTGGCAGACAATTTCAATTGCGCTACCTGTTCATTTAAACTTAATTTAAAATTACTGCTCAACGTCACCTTTTGACGCAATTTTTTAAGCGACATTCCTACTTGTAACACATTTTTTGCTGAGCTCTTTCCGACTGTATAGATCGTAACAATTTTTCCAGTGTTTTGATCGCTCCCGACTAACATATACTCTGAAGCTGAAGTGCCATACTGCTGCCATTCAATATTTTCAGCACTTGCAAACGTTTGAAGCGGTTCGCCAAAAGTTTCTCTAAATGAAAGAGTTGACACGCCAATATAACGTGCCAAACCCTTTGTCTTTAATTTTTTCACTTTTGACGTTGTTATTGCCGGTGACTTAACGGCGCTTTTTTGCTCATTTGAAACTGTTTGATCCACCTGTTGTTTATCTGCTTTAAAAAAAGGATTTAAATACATCAAAGGTAAGACAACTACGAAACACAGTAACAAACGTTGCCAAAAGTTTAATTTTTTCAACTTACTTTACTGGTTCTAATTCAAGCAGCAGATCTTGACTGGTCAAGACATCACCATCTTTTACGTAAATATGTGTGACTTTTCCATCAAATGGCGCCTTGATCGTGGTTTCCATCTTCATCGCTTCGGTCACGATCAACGGTTCACCTTTTTTAACAACTTGTCCTTTTGTCACTAGCACATTTAACACTGAACCACTTAAAGTTGCCCCAATATGATTTGGATTAGTTGGCTCTGCTTTAGGGATCGCTTTGATTTTGGCTTCCTTACTCTTATCATGGATCGAGATTTGGATACTTTGCCCATTGACTGAGAAAAATAGGCTCCGATTACCATCTTCATCGGCTTCTGAAATCGAATCAAGTCTAAAGATTGATGTCTTACCAGGACGATATTTGAGCCGGATCGTTTCACCTGAACGCATTCCTTGATAGAAGGTCGTCGTATCTAAAATTCCCATTGAGCCAAACTTCTTAACGTTTTCTTCATAACCTAAGAAAACATCTGGGTACAAAATGTAGCTCAAAACTTCTTCTTCAGTTGGACGACGTTTTATTTTTTGAGCTAATTCAGTTTTGACCTTATTAAAATCAACGGGTTTAGCTAAACTCCCTGGTCTAACCGTGATTGGTTTCCGGTCTTTGAGCACTACTTTTTGGAGATCCTTTGGAAAACCGCCGTATGGTTGACCTAAATCACCAGCAAAGAAATCAACTACTGATTCGGGGAAGTCTAACTGTTGACCGCGCGTTAAAATATTGTCCTTATCAAGTTCATTTTGAATCATGAAAATCGCAAGATCACCCACAACTTTAGAGCTAGGTGTGACTTTAATGATATCACCCAACAAATCATTTACTTCACGATACTTCGCTTTTACCAACTCAAAGTCTTCAATCCCTAAGGCTTTAGCTTGTTGTTGCAAATTCGAATATTGTCCGCCTGGCATCCCAGTTTGGTAAATATCCGTTTGTGGCGAAGTCATCCCATTCATAAAGGAATTATAAAACGGCTTGACCCCTTGCCAGTAATGATTGATTTTTTCAACATTTTCCATGTTGAGTTTTGGTTGGCGTTCATTTTCTTCTAAAGCATAGTAAAGACTTCCCATGCTTGGTTGACTGGTAGTACCTGACAAGGCACTCATGGCAGTATCAACGATATCTACGCCCGCTTTAGTTGCTGCAACATAAGTGGACACCCCATTACCAGTCGTATCATGAGTATGCAAGTGGATCGGTACATCAACTTTTTGTTTTAACGAACCGACTAATTCGTAGGCAGCTTTTGGTTTGAGCAAGCCTGCCATATCTTTGATCCCAATGATCTGTGCACCAGCATCAACTAATTGTTTAGCTAAGTTTTCATAGTAAGCCAATGTATACTTGGTTTCTGTTTTACTTAAAATGTCACCCGTATAGCACATTGTGCCTTCAGCTAATTTGCCAGTGTCACGCACATACTGAATACTCTTTTCCATTTGTTCGATCCAGTTTAAACTATCAAAGATTCGGAAAACATCGATCCCGTTAGCAGCACTTTTTTCGATGAATGCTTTTAAAACATTATCAGGATAATTTTGGTACCCAACTGCATTTGAACCGCGTAATAACATTTGTAATAAAGTGTTTGGCATTTTTTCACGCATGAATTTTAGGCGTTGCCAAGGATCTTCATTTAAGAAGCGATATGCCACATCAAAGGTCGCTCCACCCCAAACTTCAGCTGAAAAGACGTCTGGCAAAGCTTTATCAAATACTTCGATCACCGGTTGCATATCTTTGGTGCGCATCCGTGTTGCAAATAAGCTTTGGTGCGCATCACGCATTGAAGTATCAGTTAACAGAACTTCTTTTTGATCCTTGACCCATTCGATCGTTGCTTGAGCACCTAGATCATCAAATACTTTTTTAGCATTGATATTATCGCTTGGCGCAAAGGTATCGGTCAATTTTATGTCTGGGACGAAAACTTTCTTCTCTTGTTTTACCCCAGGGAAACCATTGACCGTAACATCACCAATATATTTTAGTAAATGGTTAACAGTATTGCCCTTTTGTTCCACTTCAAAAAGTGAAGGGGTTTGATCAATAAACGTTGTTATTGCTTCACCTGCTTTAAAGGTATCGTTATTGATAACTTTACGCATAAAATCAATATTTGTCTTTACCCCACGAATTCTGAATTCACGTAAAACACGATCCATTTTAGCAACAGCTTCTAAGAAAGTCCTTGCTTGAACACATGTCTTTACGAGTAAAGAATCGTAAAATGGCGTGATGACCGCCCCGGTATAGACATTTCCCCCATCAAGCCGAACACCAAAACCACCAGGTGAACGGTAAGTTTCAAGCTTACCCGTATCGGGCATAAAGTTGTTTTCTGGATCTTCTGTTGTGATTCGACATTGGATCGCACAACCATGGTATGTCAAATCTTTTTGCTGTGGTAAATGGAGATCTTTAAACAAATCTTTTCCAGCAGCGATCAAAATCTGGGATTGGACGATATCGATCTCAGTAATCATTTCAGTAATAGTGTGTTCCACTTGGACACGTGGGTTTACTTCAATAAAGTAGTATTTATCATCGGTCACTAAAAATTCGACCGTCCCAGCATTTTGATAGTTGACGCTTTTGGCCAATTTAACAGCTGCATTACAGATCTCTTGTCTTCTTTTATCATCAAGCGTGATGCTTGGTGCAAATTCAATAACTTTTTGGTGGCGTCTTTGAACTGAACAATCACGTTCAAATAAGTGTAAAGTATTACCATACTTATCAGCTAAAATTTGAACTTCGATATGTTTAGGATTTTGCAGATATTTTTCGACATATAACTCATCATCCCCAAAAGATTGCATCGCTTCACTCCGCGCACGGTTATATGCTTCTTCTAATTCATCATCTGAGTAAACGATCCGCATCCCACGACCACCGCCGCCAAGAGCTGCTTTGACCATGATCGGATAACCATGTTGATGAGCAAAATCACGCACTTCACTAATCGATTTTACTGGATCTTCAGTCCCCGGGATCGTTTCTAAGCCGGCAGCGTGGGCAACTTCTTTAGCTTCGATCTTATCACCAAACATTTGTAATTGACGAACAGTTGGGCCAATAAAGGTAATGCCTGCATCTTCACATTTTTGAGCAAAAACTTCATTTTCAGCCAAAAATCCATAACCGGGATGAATTGCATCAGCGCCGGTCATTTTAGCGATTCGGATGATATCATCCATATCTAAATAAGCTTCGATCGGTTTTTTACCGGCCCCGACTAAATAAGCTTCATCAGCACTGAAACGGTGTACCCCGTATTCATCTTCTTTAGCATAAATTGCCACAGTAGCTAAATTTAATTCATGACAAGCACGAATAATTCGAATGGCAATTTCACCACGATTAGCAACTAAAATCTTTTTCATCAAAAAACACCACTTTCCAAAAACCTATTTTTTTACTATTCACCAAATACTGCTACTTCTGTACCACGCTTTTGATTAGCCGAAATGTTCATCACCATCCCAAGCGCAATAGTCAAGACGATCATACTTGATCCCCCGTAAGAAATAAACGGTAGTGTAACACCTGTAATCGGCAGAAAACCAATCGCACCACCAATGTTAAAAAATGTTTCGACTGCAAAGAAAGTACCTACACCATAACAAAAGAACATCGCATATGTACTCTTAGAGCGAATCCCGATCAAATAGATCCGTAAAATGACCCATGCCAACAAACAAATAACAACTGTCGCGCCAATCGCACCTAATTCTTCGGCGGTGATCGAGATAATAAAATCAGTATACGGTTCAGGAAGATAACCGCGCTTTTGGATACTCTCACCGATCCCACGACCTAATATACCACCATTACTGATCGCATATAGTGAGTTTACGAGCTGTTTACCGATTGAATTTTCATACTTAAACGGTTCAAAAACCGCTCTGAAACGCTGAATCATATAACCGATCTTAGTTCCATCTAAGAAAGTTGTGAACTGTAGGAAATATGCTCCTACACCGATCGTTGCGATTCCCGAAACGATAATTAGCAAACTCTTCCAATATTTTAGATTGACATAAGCTAAATACATCACAATGACGATTGCAAAACTAATTGCAAAGCCCCCCATATCAGGTGCTAATAAGATCATCACTAACATTGTAAGGACCATCGCTATCAAGAGCCATTCCTTGACGAATATCTTACCCATCTTTAACTTTCTAATTAAAATATTACCGCCATTTTTATTATAGTTAGAAAAAAGATTGGCCAAAAACATCACTAAATATAACTTACAAAACTCAGACGGTTGGATACTGATGATTTTTAAATTGATCCACCCATTTGCCCCGTTGATCGCACTGTTAAAAAACTTAGCAATAATTAAGAGGCCCATGAAGAAAAACCAACCACCGATCAATAAGCCCGTTGAGCGCCACCATCTTGGATTAAGCTGGGCAAACAAGATAGTGATCCCTATCCCCATAACAACATAGATGAGTTGGCGAATAAAATACTGCATCGTACTGCCTGTTAAATATGACAGATTGATCGAGCTAGCAGAATAAACCATTACCACTCCAATAAACGCTAAAATCAAAAAGGGAATAAATAAAGCGTAATCGAAATATTTAAGCTTTTCTGCAAACTTTTTTTTCATTTCCATTCAACTTGCTATATGACATGTGAGAAATTTATGTAGAAAAGTATAGGTCTTTTCAACGTAAACTTAGAAAGAACTATAGCTTTTCCTTTCTTGATTTTATTTCTAGTATCAAAGCTAGTTCTTACTTAACTAGCTTTGAAAATCTAAGTCGACCCATAAAAAATGAGTTTTTTTAGAAATATCCATCCCCACATTTTTCCTTTCTAATGGATATTTTTAGCTTTATCTATTTTGCTAGTAGCTATTGCAACCCAACATTACGAATATTTTTTTCTTGAATATTACCTAGAGCTTCCTCAAGTTCTTTAATCAAGTTTTGCCCTTCAACATCAGTTAAGATTTCACATTTTATTAAAAACTTCACTTCACATGAAAAGCCATAAAGTCTTGTATCCGCAACTTCTTCGAATGCTGGACAATCATTTCTGCAAAAAAGTGCGCTTTGATTACCTAACAGTTCGCAAATATCAGCTGCATCCTGCTTCAAAACTTCTAAAGCTTGTTGTTTTGAAATATTTTCCACCATCTGTTATCTGCTATATAATAAGCTAAATATAGCTTTTCCTTTCTTAATAGTATGTTATTTAAAAACTACCCACATAGGTACAATCATGCTTGTTACCTACTTTTAAATAGCTGTGTTGCACTAATTCACACTAAATTTTTATACAAGTAGCTAAAACTACTTGGTGTTGTTAGTCACTACATCACAAATTCAACAACAACTTGTCACTCCTCTCATACTCCGCAATTATATCATAAAACCAGTTGGTCATGCGCTAACTAGCGTACATTATAAAGAAATTTACAATAATTTAGCCCGATTCCACGAAAAATATTATTTTTTTATCAAAAGTTCTTCGGATATCAAAAAAAGTTCTATGAAAATGCTAAATAAAACATTTTCATAGAACTTTCAAATTATTTTATTGTTTTGCTTTAGCTGCTTTCTTGGCAGCTTTTTCACGTGCATTTGTTTCTAAAATACGTTTACGCAAACGAATATTTTCTGGTGTGATTTCAAGCAATTCATCTTCATTCAAGAATTCCAATGATTCTTCAAGTGTCAAATGAGTTGGCTTTTTGATCGTTGCAGTTTGGTCTTTGTTAGAAGAACGAACGTTTGTCATGTTCTTACCTTTTGTAACGTTAACAGAGATGTCACGTTCACGCGAAGATTGACCCACGATCATACCTTCATATACTTCTGTCCCTGGATCAACAAAGATCGTACCACGACCTTCAACCCCCATGATGGCATAAGTTGTTGCTTTACCTTGGTTGATCGAAACAAGAGCACCATTACGACGACCAGGTTCCCAGTTGCGAATAACTGGTTTATATTCAGCAAAAGTATGGTTTAAGATCCCATAACCACGTGTCATTGACAAGAATTGGGAATCATAACCGATCAAGCCACGAGTTGGTGTTGAGAATTCTAAACGAGTTTGACCATTGACACCCGTTTCCATGTTCAACATTTCACCTTTACGTTGTGCCATTGAATCGATCACAGAACCAGAGTATTCATCTGGTGTATCAATAATAACACTTTCAAATGGTTCACAAAGTTGACCATCGATCTCACGATAAATAACTTTTGGACGAGATACTGCTAATTCAAAGCCTTCACGCCGCAATGTTTCGATCAAGATTGACAAGTGCAATTCACCACGACCAGAAACAGTCCAAGCATCAGGAGAATCTGTATCTTCAACTTTCAAGGAAACATCTGTGTGTAATTGTAATTTCAAACGATCTTCCAATTTACGTGCTGTAACTTGGTCACCATCACGTCCAACAAATGGGGAATCATTTGTCATAAAGGTCATTTGCAATGTTGGTGGATCGATCCGCAATAATGGTAATGCTTCAGGATGATCAGCTGGGCAAACAGTTTCACCAACGAAGATGTCATCCATCCCTGAAATAGCGATCAAGTCACCTGCTTTTGCTTCTTCGATCTCTAAACGTTTCAAGCCAAAGAACCCAAATAACTTAGTTACCCGGAAATTCTTTTGAGTGCCATCAAGTTTCATAACCGTAACTTGATCACCGACTTTGATCTTGCCCCGGAAAACACGCCCGATCCCGATACGACCTACGAAATCGTTATAATCAAGCATTGCAACTTGGAATTGAAGTGGTTCTTCTGAGTTATCTTCTGGAGCTGGGATCGTGTCTAAGATCGTATTAAAGATTGGATCCATCGTATGTTCTTGTTTTGCTGGATCTGAGTCAAATGAAGAAGTACCATTCATGGCTGATGCGTAGATCACAGGGAATTCAAGTTGATCTTCATCTGCACCTAATTCAATAAATAAATCTAAAACTTCATCAACAACTTCATCAGGGCGGGCACCTGGGCGGTCGATCTTGTTAATGATAACGATTGGTGTTAAATGTTGTTCCAAAGCCTTTTTCAACACGAAACGTGTTTGGGGCATTGTACCTTCAAAGGCATCAACGATCAATAACACACCATCGACCATTTTCATGATTCGTTCAACTTCACCACCGAAATCGGCGTGTCCTGGAGTATCCAAGATGTTGATTTGTTTACCGTTGAATTTTACGGCTGTATTTTTGGAAAGGATCGTGATCCCACGTTCCTTTTCGATATCATTTGAGTCCATTGCGCGATCGCTGATTTCAGTATGTTCATCAAGCGTATCAGATTGCTTTAATAATTCGTTAACTAACGTTGTTTTACCATGGTCAACATGGGCAATGATCGCAACGTTACGAATATCATCACGTGTTTTCAAAGTTGTTTCTTCCTTTCAAAGTCTACTGCTTGAGAAATGCCACTATAGGTTTGGAATAAATCCATGATTTTCTATTCACTGATGAAAAATATCAAATACATTTTCAAAAAGCTACATAAAAAAACTGTGACGCTCTGTCACAGCACCAAACAAATGGTCAACCCAAAAGTTTGAGAATATCTTCCTCAGCATTTTTCGTTGCTACTAATACATCATCTGATGATAGCATATCAAACTTACTATCGTCAATGCCTTTCACGCTTAAACCCTGGGCATGAGCTAAAATTTTTCCAGCCGCATAATCCCACGGATGTAAATGTGAAAAATAAGCAACTGTTTTGCCGGTCAACACATGAATGAAACTGATCCCTGCGCTACCATAAACCCGAATTCCCATACTAGTTTGCGCCATTTTACACACATTATGGTAATTATTCATTAACATTCTTCCACTAACATCTATTAGCCCTTGAGCTAAAGAAAGATCAGCAACTTTAGGAAGCCGCTCATCGTTACAAAAGACACCACATTCTGGACCACCCCAGTAGAGCTTTTGCGCCGTTACATCCAAAATATAGCCTAGTTTTTCATGACCATTTTCATAAACTGCGATCATACTCGCAAAGCAGTCACGTTGCTTTACATAATTCATCGTGCCATCAAGTGGGTCAATGATCCATAATAATCCTTGAGATGAAGCTAAATCCTTATCTTTAGTTCCTTCTTCACCTAAGATCTTTGACGTTGGAAAAGTTGCTCTAATTTTTGCCACTAAATATTTTTCTACTTGTTTATCAATATTAGTTACTAAATCAGTTCGTTCACTTTTAGTAGCAACTTGAAGTTCTTGCTTTCTTCCTAGCAATAGTTGCCGACTAACTTCACGCAACCACACTTGGACATGTTCATTGATTTGTTTCCAATGCATAACACATCTCAACTCTTTTCTGTAAATTTGATGTGTTCTTTATCACTATTTTTTACAAATTGAACTGCCCGATAAATACTTAAGCCCGACGCTTCACTAAAGGCACGATCAAGTTGTTTTTGCGTCATGATCGCTGGTTCGATCTCTAAAAAGCGTATATATTTTTTCATAAATTCAGCTCGCTCGATCCCTGTAGTATACACTTTTTCTACTGCTTCATAAAATTCGCTAGCATCAATGATCTCTTGGGTACTCCATTCTGGCAATAATGGATATTCAAAATTTTCACTAATTTTCATAATACTTTACGATATCTAGATTATTAAATCTGCGATAATTTTCCTTTCTAAAGTCGCCAATAAAATTGAACTGACTTGTTATTTATTTCGTAATTCATCGATTTGTGCTAATACACGTTGCTTAACTGCTACAAATTGCTCGGTTTCTTCTTCTGAAAGATTGAGCTTAGTCATAACTGCGACACCTTGTTTGGATAAAACGACAGGCTCACTGATTGCGATCTTTTGTTTAGCAAATTCGATCTCATGTGTTAAAGGAACCAAGATCGGATGATTGAAAAAGATAGCCCTACAAATTCTTTGTAGACATAAAACGGTTACGATATCATGCGACAATTTTGCTTCGTCCAAATACGTTGCCGTTATTTGATCTAACTTGCTTTGATCAAATAAACTATTGTCTTGTGTTACCACACTTAACAAAGAGTTACCTGCGATCTGTGCTCTACTCCAAGCTATAAAAGAATCATCTCTTGTCCCGATCACATTAGCGTAAATCGGATCGCTCCCGATCGCTAGCCCTGTGCCCAACAAACGCGCCACTGTTTCTGATAACGGCATCGTTCCTAAGCCAAAAATATTACTTGCAGGCAAACCAGAAAAACGCAAAGCTGAATAGACCCACAAATGATCGTTATCAGCGACAAAACAAACTTTCCCCTTAAATCCGTTAGCCATCGCTTGATTGATCACTAATTGGACCCATTTTCGTTTAGCCTCTTTACCTTCAGTCTCGATAAAAGAACGTGGTGGCGTTCCGACCACTAATAATTCTAATTGCTCCCATCTAGGGTGAAGCGTCATTTCCAAATTAAAATTATCTGCAAAATTGGCACTATTGACCAATGAAGCCACCATCGGATCCGTTTCTTCACTTATCTGAAACCAATCACAGTTTAAAGGTCGATCTTGAATGATACATGTTTGTAAAAAGAGTTTTAATTCTGAACTCTCACCACAAATCATGATATTATTTTCCATTATCTTACCTTACCTCCACTCTTGTCTCTGAGACATCGTTCATCGCTAAAAAATCAAGTATATCTCTTCACATAACAAAAAGCAAACGTATTTTCGTAAAAAACAGCACTAAAAATACCCTTTAATTATATCACAACTTATGAAACTATGACTTTTTTGTCACCAACACTACTTCAAATTATTTGAAAAAATAAGTAAAAAATATGCTAAAATTGAAGTAGTGATTTTAATCAATGAAAGGATGATAAAATTTGATCACTATGCATGATATTATCCGTGAAGGTCATCCAACATTACGAGCTCGCGCGGAAAAATTAGAATTTCCTTTATCTGATGAACAAAAAGAAACTGCTCAAAAAATGATGGAATTCCTTGAAAATAGCCAAGATCCAGAAATTGCTGAAAAGTACAATCTCCGTGCTGGAGTTGGTTTAGCTGCACCGCAGATCGACGTTTCTAAGCGAATGACAGCTGTACTTGTTCCTGGAGAAGAAGGAGAAGAACCACTTTTTAAACACATTTTGATCAATCCAACGATTTTAAGTGAATCTGTTCAAATGGCGGCTCTTTCTGAAGGTGAAGGTTGCCTTTCAGTTGACCGCGAGATCCCAGGATATGTTCCACGCCATGCGCGGATCAAGTTACGTTGGTACGACCTTGATGGCAATGAACATGTAGCTCGTTTGCGCGACTACACTGCAATCGTTGTGCAACATGAGATCGACCATCTAAACGGCGTATTGTTTTTCGATCATATTAATCAAGAAAATCCTTTTGCAGCCACAGACGATTTGATCTTGCTTTAATTAATAACTATAAATAAGCGCATAATGCAATAAATAACCTGATCTCGTGATATTAGAGATCAGGTTATTTATTTGATTTTTAATTGTTTTTTTCTAAGGTTCGCATGTCTTTTAAATAGCTGACGGTTGCTTGATTGACCAAATGTGAGATATCAATATGCAAAATATCTTCTTGTAACCAAATGTCGGATACAACAAATATTGGCCCTTTTTCTAAGTATCCCACCAGTTCTTTTTGTTGGGCAAAATAACTTAATTTATCGTTAATTGCCATTTCTAATGATTTGAGAGAATTTCGGTTTAAATCTTTGACCTTGATCTGGTATTCAAAAGCCATAACACCTTTACCCCAAACGTCTGATATCACATGAGAATTTGGCACATCACTAAAATCCATGCCCAACTCTTGAAGACAGTATGCTAATGCTTCATCTGTTATTTTCTTACTGGCAGCTTGAACCACCAAAAGTGCTTTTTTGCGACGATAACGTTGGTAAAGTAATGAAAAAGCTCCGATCACAATCACACCTAACAATATATATATTATTTTCATCTAAAATTCACCTCTTTTGATTATATAATATATTTCTTACAATGTGTATCAATTAACCAACTTCTTAAATGTAACTTACAATTATTCAACTTTATATACTTAACTAGTAAACTATGTTAGAATAGATTTAATTATTGTGTAAACAATCCCTGTTCGGAAGTTTATTTTGCTGATTTATAAGCTTGTGCAAATAAAAAATTTAAATCATAAAGGAGAATCATTAATGATTTTTAAAGTATACTATCAACCAAGTAAAAAAATTAATCCACGCCGTGAAAATACGGAATCTTTATATTTAGAAGCAGACTCAGAACCAGAAGCAAGAATTTTAGTAGAAAACAATACTGAATACAACATTGAATTCATCGAAGAATTAAACGATGCAGCTTTAGCTTACGAAAAAGAGAGTCCGGCTTTTAAACTAACGGAGTTTTAAAAAATGAAAAAGCTAAATGTTAAAAATAACGAAACCGCCGTTTTTGCACTCGGCGGTTTAGGTGAAATTGGTAAAAATACCTACGGGATCCAATTTCAAGACGAGATCATCGTCGTTGATGCCGGAATAAAGTTTCCTGAAGACGACCTTTTAGGGATCGATTATGTCATCCCTGATTATCAATATCTCGTAGCAAATCAGCAAAAAATCAAAGCTTTAGTCATTACACACGGTCACGAAGATCATATTGGGGGCATCCCCTACTTATTAAAGCAAGTCAATGTTCCAATTTATGCTGGGCCTTTAGCCTTAGCCCTGATCAAGAGCAAACTTGAAGAACATGGTCTTTTAAACTCAACTGAACTTCATGAAATAAATGAAGATACAGTGTTACGTTTTCGCAAAACGAGTGTGTCTTTCTTTAGAACAACACACTCCATCCCTGATACATTAGGGGTTGCAGTCAAAACACCTTCGGGTACGATCGTCTGCACGGGTGACTATAAGTTTGATTTAACTCCGATCACAAATCAAGCACCTAATCTCCAAAAAATGGCGCGCTTAGGTGATGAAGGCGTTTTGTGCTTACTCTCTGACAGTACAAATGCCGAAGTTCCAAACTTCACTAAGTCAGAACGTTGGGTCGGAAAATCGATCAAACGTATTTTTGAGCAAGTTGAAGGACGCATCATCTTTGCTACCTTTGCGTCAAATATTTCCCGCGTGCAACAAGCTGCTTCAGCTGCGATTGCTAAGGGACGAAAAATCGCAGTCTTTGGTCGCAGTATGGAAGCTGCGATCGTTAATGGCCGTGAACTAGGCTATCTTGATATACCTGATGATGCAATCGTGGACGCCCGTGAAATCAATAGTTTACCAGCCGATAAAGTAATGATTTTATGTACAGGTTCTCAAGGTGAACCAATGGCCGCACTTAGTCGTATTGCTAATGGGACCCATCGCCAAGTTGCGATCCAACCTGGTGATACAGTTGTCTTCTCAAGTTCACCGATCCCTGGAAATACTTTAAGTGTTAACAAAGTGATCAATGAACTTGAAGAAGCTGGCGCAACGGTGATCCATGGTAAGGTCAATAACATTCACGCCTCTGGTCACGGTGGACAAGAAGAACAAAAATTGATGCTTCGTTTGATGAAACCAAAATTTTTCATGCCTGTTCACGGTGAATACCGGATGTTGAAGATCCACACTGAATTGGCGGAAAAATGTGATGTTCCAGCTGAAAATTCCTTTATCTTGGAAAACGGTGATGTTTTAGCCTTGACTAAAGATTCTGCCCGTTATGCTGGTCATTTCAACGCTGAAGATGTCTATGTCGATGGCTCTGGCATTGGCGATATTGGTAATATCGTCTTGCGCGATCGCCGGATTCTTTCTGAAGAAGGCTTAGTCGTCGTGGTCGCTACGATCGATATGCAAAAACGTGAGATCTTAGCTGGACCAGATCTACTTTCTCGTGGTTTTATCTATATGCGTGAATCAGGTGAATTGATCAAGCAAGGACGTAAACGCGTTTACCGTACGATCAAACAAACTTTAAAAAATGAAAAAGTAACTGAAGCGATGTTGCGTGAAAATATCATTGCGGAACTCCAAAAATTTCTGTTTGAACAAACAGAACGTCACCCAATGATTTTACCAATGTTTGTGACAGTTTAAATTTGAAGCAAGTCTATGTTAGACTTGCTTTTTTATTATTCTCATCTTGTAGCTTGGTAAAATATTAGCTATAATTATTATGATTGGCTATTGGAATTTGATCCTAAGAAAGAAAATATGGTATGGAGCAATAGTCGACCCGGTTATCATCTAATATTTAAAAATTAAGGAAGGAAAATATATAATCTTTCTTAGATAGTAAGTGCGCAAACTCGCTATTTTGCCATATTTTATATAGTAATTATTACCTTGAGATCTTTCTTTATCATCGTTAATCCTTTAGCTAGACATGGTCAAGCTGCCAAAATCTGGGAACAAGTACAAAATGTTCTTGATTCGCGCAATGTTGACTATGAAGCTCATTTAACCGACCACGTAGGTCACACACAACAATTTATACATCTTAAGTTTAGTAAAATGTCACCTGAAAAAGCTAAAAATTATGTTGTTTTAGTTGTTGGTGGCGATGGTACACTTAATGAAGCCTTAAATAGTATCAAAAAAGAAGCTGCAATCGAAGTCCCCCTTGCCTTTATTCCAGTAGGACAAAATAACGGTTTTGCCAAGGGAATCGGACTTTCTGCGGATCCTTTAACTGCCCTTGAACAAGTCTTAACGGCAACCGAACCAGTTTATTATGACATTGGTGAATATCAAGAAACGACTCACAATGAACAAGGATATTTTTTAAACGACTTTGGAATCGGATTAGATGCTTACGCCACTAGTTTGAATGCAAATGCACATAAACATGTTCGGCTAAAGAAATTCTTGCTACGCGCACGTTTACGTTTTCTCGTTTATCTGATCAATATCTTTACTGCCTTTTTAAATCAAGAAGCTTTTGCAGTTACGCTACGGATCGGTGATAAATATGAATTCTTTAAGCATGCTCGGATCGTGAATGTCGCTAATCATCCTTACTTTGAAAACGGCATCGTTTTATCGCCAGCCGCTGATGTCAATGATCATCAGTTAGATTTGATCATTGCTGATAATTTAGGCTTTTTCAAATTTCTTTTATTGAGTATTGCGATTTATTTTAAAAAGCAATTGAAACTCCCTTATCTTCATCACTACAAAGATAAAAATATTCATCTGATCATTAATTCCTTAGAATATGGTCAAATCGACGGTGAAGAAGTTGGTAGTAAATATTACGATATTTTCTTTGGTTCCAGTAAATATCCTTTCTGGCTCAACATTCAAGGTGTTCCCGTCGCTAAACGCTAAAAAAGTGTCTCATAATTGTTTTTCTGCAATTATGAGACACTTTTCTTTTTTAAGTTAAATAATTTAGCGGCGTGATCCCATCCATTCCGATCATTGGATCAATTGATTCTCCAAAAACTAGCTCTTTTGTTAAAACGAACTTAGGCACATCACTTTTAGCAACTTGCTTGTCTTTTTTAATTTCCAAAACTGCTTGCAAGCGTTTGGTTAAGCTTGTTTTACGATTCAAAGCCACTGTTTTTATACATTGAGCATATGCTTCAGGCTCACCTAACAAGATCAACTTTTCCTTTGCTCGCGTCAAAGCGGTATACAATAAGTTACGGGCGAACATGCGCGAGTATTGTTTGACTACTGGCAAAACAACGATCGGAAATTCGCTCCCCTGTGATTTATGGATCGACATACAATATGCTAAGGTCAAATTACGCAGATCCTTACGTAAAAAAGTTACTTCTTGACCATCAAAAGAGACGATCAATTTATCATTTGGTGAAGGATCTTGTTTGACTTCAAGCGAAACGACCTTGCCAATATCACCATTAAAAATATTATTTTCAGGGTCATTTACTAAATGAAGCACTCGATCCCCGATCCGAAAAATATTTTTACCTGCAACCAGCTCTTTTTTTCGTTCAGTTAATGGATTAAGTAAAGCTTGGAGTGCTTGATTTAAACTGTCGATCCCAGCTTCCCCACGATACATCGGAGCTAAGATCTGAATGTCATCTTTATTGTTCTCTTTTTTTAGCGCTGCATTGACCACTTTTTCAGTAACGTACTTTACTTGTGAAGCATGACAAGCAATAAAGGAGCGGTCACTTGTTTTTTGCAACAGATCAGAAGGAACGATTCCGTCTTTAACATCGTGGGCTAAGGAAATAATGGTCGAACCATCCCCCTGACGGTAAATTTTTTCTAGTTCTTTTTTGGGTAAAGTCTCACTTGCGAGCATATCAGAAAAGACCTGCCCTGGTCCAACTGAAGGCAATTGATTCTTATCTCCTACAAAGATCACTTGCATTTGAGTGGGAATACTTTCTAACAGAAGCTTAAGTAACATCGTATCCACCATTGATGTTTCATCAACGATCAAAAGTTTTCCTTCAAGCTGCTTAGTTTCTTCGGCTAAATCATCTTCGCGCCCGTTTAAACCTAATAACCGATGTAACGTTGAGGCTGGTAGTCCAGTTGCTTCACTCATCTTCTTCGCAGCTCGCCCAGTTGGAGCAGCTAAAACGATTTGCAATTGACTAGTATCGCTTAGATCAAGTTCATTTAAATGTGCAAAAAGCCGGACAATTCCCATGATAATCGTCGTTTTACCGGTACCAGGTCCACCCGTTAATAAAAATACCGGTGAACTCACTGCTGCTTTGATCGCTTGTTTTTGATCAGCTCCATAAGTGATCGCTAAATCACGCTGGATCTTAGCCATCTCTTTTTCAAACTCAGCATCAGATGGTAACTCTGCTATTTGATATTGTAATAAACGCTTTAGCTCTTCGGCGATCACATATTCGGCTTCATAATAACTTTTTAGATAAATCATTCCTTCATCTGAAACGACTTTTCCTTGTTCGCCTAATTTCAATAGTTGTTCAGCGATCAGTTGCGGATTGATTTTTTGGGGGCGAGCTGTCTCAAGTAATGTAAGTGCAGTTTCTAATAATGATTTTGCATCAGTGTAAGTATTCCCCGCAAACAAGCTTAATTGCGCAATACTTTCATAAATTGCTGCCCTGATCCTAACTTCACACGTCGGCTCAAAGCCCAATTTAACTGCAACTTGATCGGCCCGATTAAAGCCAAAACCTTCAATATCAGCGACTAATTGATATGGATTTTCATGTAAAACTTCTAAAGTTTTCTCACGATATTTTTCAAAGATCTTGGTTGCCATACTATCAGAGAAACCTAAACTACTTAACCCGATCAAGGCTTGTTCGGCCCCGTTATCTTCACTGATCCCTGCTAATAAAGTTTCTTTTTGTTTTTTCGTTAAAGCTAAGCGCTCAATACATGTTGGATCTTTTAAAATCAACTCTACTGCATTTTCGCCTAGTTTATCAACGATTTTTTGCGCTGTTTTTTCACCAATTCCCGCAAAATGTTCACTCGATAAATAAGCTACAACTCCAGCTTTAGACGATAAGATCTCCGGTTTATAGGTCAAAACTTGAAATTGACGACCGTATTTTTGGTGCTCAACGATCCTTCCTTTGAAATAATAACTCGTGCCTTCGATCAATTCTGGAAAATTACCAGTAACGGTCACTTCTAGTTCTAAATCAAGGTCAGTCTCCTTTACTTCAACAAGGGCAACTTTATATAAACTAGCGGGTGCTTCAAAAAAGATATTCAATACTTCGCCGATCAAATACCCTTCTTGCTTTTCGTTATCAAATAATGATAGTTTCTCCTGTTGCATGCCATCTCTTCCTTACTTTTTCTTGTTTGTAGCTTGGATCACCTGCTCAACATCTTTTAGTCGTTCATTTAATTTTTGATATAATTTTGGATCACTTTTCTTAGCTCGATCAAAATACTTGCTTGGATCTTCGCCATCAACTACCGCTAATACACCTAATTGGAAATTTATCCGGGCATCAGTTGTATCTTTTGCTAAAGCTTGCAAATACATCGCCTTTGCTTGGTTAAAATCTCCTAAAGCTAAAAAACAATCTCCCATTAAGCCAAGTGTTGTTAGCGTACTTTCTAACTGATCAGCAGTCATCGCAAAGGCTAAAGCTTTTTGATAATTTTCCTTAGCATAGTAAGTTTGAGCAAGCATTAGATAAGCTTGTGCCTGTAAATCTTTGTCATTGACTAAGCTAAATTCTTTTAGCGCTTCGTCATACAAGGCACTTGCATAATAGACATTTCCTAAACCATAGTGCAACAAGGCGAGTTTTTGTGGTTTGTCCACAACTGCATTTAGTGCCCGCTTAAATAACTCTTCTGCTTGTTCATAGCTTTTTTGTTCGGTTAAAACTGTCCCTAAAGCATAATAGGCTTGTTCATCATAGGGATCTTCATCGATTTTTTTTATTAGCTTTGTCGTCAATTCCTGCGTACTTTTTTCTTGTTCTTTTCGTGTCAAATCTATTACCTTCTCTTACACAATATCACTTGCATCCAGTTCTTTATTCAAATAATCCGTCTTGTTCCAAGCTAAACATTTAAAATTTTGACCATCTTTTGTTTCTAAGATCGTTGTGCTCGTATTAGCTAAACCACCCTTAGCTCTGATCTTATCTAAGGGAACTCCCATCAAATGCCTAATTTCAGCACACAAAGCAGCTCCGTGACCAACGATCAAAATGTTGTCGTTAGGATAACGTTGACAAATAGCTTTGATCTTAGGGGTCATCCGGGCAAAAAGCTCAGGAAAAGATTCACCTTCGATCTCAGTTGGATCATATTTATCAGGATGATGCCTAAAACCGTCTAATTGAGCGGGATATTTTTTCGCTACGTCGGTAAATTTCATCCCTTCCATTTTCCCTAAATTAAATTCTTGAAAAGCAACATCTGCTTCTAATTTTAAAGGTTGGTTCAAATTAGCTACGATCTGTTGTGCGGTCATTTTAGCACGACGAATCGGGCTACAATAGATTTTGGCAAACTTAAAGTCATTTAGGTATTTAGCCAAATCTTCGATCTCACGATAACTTTGTGGTAATAAAGGTGAATCGCCACACGCACCTTGATAGCGTCCGGCTAGATTCCATTCGGTCTTACCATGGCGAATAAAAAATAATTTCGTCACTTGTCTTCCCTCTTTCTCATCTATTGGTTAAATTTTAGCACAGATTCAACAAGGCAACCACCGCACAACCATCAGTTTTAAAGTAAAAAAGACTGTAACCTAAGTCACAGTCTCTTATTTTAAACATATTGTAACATTTCACCGTTTTTATAAGCGTGATCAATCGTGCCACTACCTAAGCACTCTTCACCATCATAGAAAACAACTTCTTGACCTGGTGTAATCGCGCGGACTGGCTCGTCAAAGATAACTTCAACTTTTGTCTGGTCATCGTTGAAACGCACGGTTACGCCTGAATCCTTTTGACGGTAACGGAATTTAGCCGTGCAGTGAAATTCTTGACCACGGTCTTCAATTGGGGCCACAAAGCTTAATTCGCTGGCATCCAAGCTTGTCGCATAAAGGTAATCATGATGATATCCTTGCCCCACAAGCAAAGTGTTAGTTGCCAGGTCTTTACCGACAACAAACCATGGTTCATTGCTCTTAGAATCCCCACCGATCCCCAGGCCACGACGTTGACCGATCGTATAGTTCATCAAACCAAAATGTTCACCCTTAACTTCGCCATCAAGGGTCTTCATTAGACCTGGCTTAGCTGGTAAAAATTCACCTAAAAACTTGCTGAAGTTACGTTCACCGATGAAACAAACGCCGGTAGAATCTTTTTTCTTGGCAGTTGCTAAGCCGGCTTCTTCGGCAATTTTTCTAACTTCTTTTTTATCCATGCCTCCGATAGGAAACATTGCCTTTTGGAGATTCTTCTGGGTCAATTGGCTTAAGAAATAAGTTTGATCCTTATTTTCATCGGCCCCACGCAAAAGATGGACTGTCCCATCTTCATCACGTGAAATTTGTGCATAATGTCCCATTGCAATATAATCGGCATCCAATTCCATTGCATAATCTAAAAAGGCCTTAAATTTAACTTCTTTATTACACATGACATCTGGATTAGGGGTACGCCCTTTTTTATACTCATCTAAAAAGTACGTAAAGACACCATCCCAATATTCTTTTTCGAAGTTAACGGAGTAATAAGGAATTCCAATTTGATCAGCTACTTTAGCTACATCTTGATAGTCTTCGGTTGCCGTACAAACCCCACTATCATTTTTATCGTCCCAGTTTTTCATAAAAACTCCGACAACATCATAACCTTGTTGTTTCAAAAGATAGGCCACGACTGACGAGTCAACGCCACCACTCATTCCAACAACAACTCTTGTCTTACTATTGTCTTGCATGTAAGAAATCACCATCATTTCATTAGATTCTGAATCTCTACGATTTGAAGGTCGCTTTATCCAGTGCTTACCATTATAACGATTAATCCGTGTTTTGACAAGGTTTGCTTACTTTTTTTACCTTGAATTTTCACAATAAAAAAGCTAAGGATTTTTCTCCTTAGCTCTCTTTCATTAAACTTTTTCAATGATGTTTCGTGCTAATAAATCAGCCAAAATATATTCTAACTGTTCTTGATTAGCAGCTGCATCTTTACCTTTGAAAATATTAACTTCTTTTAGCCCATTAGCAGTAGTTGTGACCATCTTAAAACTGCCTAAATCAGCAGCTACAACTACTTTTAATTTAAAGCCTTTAAATGGTGAAGCTGGATCTAAGGAGCGTTCTAATTGAAATTTTCCGCCCTTAGTTTCCATAAAACCTGTATCGCGTAACGCATATTTTTTTACGTCACTAGATAATTGATACGTTGTGGTATCGCCTAAAATTTCCGCTGTTTTTCCATAAGCCATGTAAAACACCTCTTTACTAATTATTTTTCTTAATGCGTTGACTGATTTTAGCTAATTGTGTGGCTAATTGAGCAATTTCGTCTGCAGTATTATATTTGCCAAAACTAAAGCGCAATGATTGAACCACCCGTTCATTATCACCATACATTGCTTTTAATACATGTGAAGGTTCAAGTGAACCTGCTGTACAAGCCGAACCTGCAGCTGCTGCAAAGCCTGCTAAATCTAAATTAGTCAACATTGCATCGTTTTGACAGCCCTTAAACCAAATATTAATGATTTGTGGCAACTCATCTGCTCCCATTTTACCATTAACTTCAAAGGAAACGCCATTTTGAGCTAATGCATCACACAACTGTTGTTTAAAGCCTTGATAACGTTTTTGCAAAGTTTCGCGTTCTGCTTGTTCCAATTCAACGGCTTTAGCAAAACCAGCAATTGCTGGAATATTTTCAGTTCCCGCACGCCGTTTTAACTCTTGATCTCCGCCCATCAAATGCGAACCAAGATCTAAGCCTTCACGCTCATATAAAAAGCCCATTTGCTTAGGACCATTTAACTTATGAGCCGAGGTCGATAATAAATCGATTTGATCTCGTTGAACATCAATATCTACAATGCCATATGCTTGTACTGCATCAGTATGGAACCAAGCATTGCTCTTAGCAACGATTTCACCGATTTGCGTTAGTGGCATATGACTACCAACTTCATTATTGCCTGCCATGATCGACACTAAAATTGTATCTGGTCGGAGTGCATTTTTTAAATCAGTTAATGAGATCACGCCATTTTCATCAACGGGAAGATAAGTTACCTCATAACCGTTTTCTTCTAAATATTCCATTGGCTTTAAGACTGCTTCATGTTCGATGGCCGTCGTAATTAAATGTCGTCCTTGATTTTTTCTTTTACGAGCAGTTTGGATGATCGCCGTATTATCGCTTTCTGTACCACCACTCGTAAAAATGATTTCGTTAGCATTTTTAGCATTGAGTGAATCTGCAAAAATTTGCCGACTTCTTTCCAAGACACCACGAGCTTTGCGACCAAATGAATTAGCGGCTGAAGCATTACCAAAGACTTCAGTCATCATTTGTGTCATAGTTTCTACTACTTCAGGTGCCATAGGCGTAGTGCCCGCATTATCTAAATAAATATTTTTCACGTTGATCCCTCACTAAGCTTGCATTAATTCTAAGATCATTTTGGCAGAACGTTTACCAGCATCAATGATAAATTCATCAAATGTTTGGCCAGCATCTTCATCACCAACATCAGACATTGCACGTACGATTACAAAAGGAATCTTAAATTGGTGTGCTACTTGAGCAATGGCCGCACCTTCCATTTCACAACAAAGGGCTGCAGGATAAATTTCTTTGATCTCAGCAATCTTATCACTTGAGGCGATAAATTGATCACCGGTCACGATCAAACCTTTTTTGACCGTTAAATTTGCATTCTTAGCTGCTTGTTCAAGTGCTGTCAATAATTCTTGGTCAGCCGGATAGATTTGTGGTTGTTGTGGAAGTTGACCTGGTTTATAACCAAAAACAGTAGCATCAGCATCATGGTAAGCTGCTCCGGTTGAAAAAACAACATCACCGACATGAAGTCCCGTGCCGATCCCACCAGCTGAACCTGAGTTGATGATTCGATTGACCCCAAATTCAACGATCAAAAGAGCGGTCGTGATCCCTGCTTGGACCTTACCGATTCCGGAACGAACTAACACGACTTCATGACCGTTTATCTTTCCGGCATAAAAATCAATACCACCTAAGTTTTTTTCGGTACTCTCAGTCAAGTTAGCGCGTAACTCCTTGATTTCTTCTTCCATTGCACAAATAATACCGTACTTCATTTTCTAAATAACGACCTTTCTTAATTAGAAATTGACAAAGCGCATAAATAAAAAGACTAAAATAATTGCAACGACTAAAATACCGATCGCAAGATTGAGCTTTTTAGCAAGTCGCTTTGTCTTTTCTTCTTCATTTTCTTGTTTTTGTTGCTTACGCGCAGCCGTTCGACTATAGCTTGTAGTCTCAGTCGAAGCTGCAGTAGCTTTTTTACTCCGCCGTAAGGGCGTATTTTTTTCTTCTTCCATTAGCACCTCACTAATTCATCAATTGCCAAAACATCACTGCCATAATCGTCTTACTATCACAAATCAACCCATTTTGCATTGCTTTAAGGGCTTCTGGTAAAGTCAATTCAACTTTTTCTAAAAATTCATCTTCATCTTGTGGTAATTCTTCGGCTACTTTTTCTAAGCCACTTGCATGATAAAGATAAATTTTTTCATCAGCAAAACCTGGAGATGTGTAAAATGGCATGACTAATTCAATATTTTGGGCTTGATAGCGTGCTTCTTCATTTAACTCACGAGTAGCGGTCTCTAATGGACTGGTTTGTTCATCTGGCTCGATCTTGCCGGCTGGGATCTCTAAAGTCACTTGACCTAAAGGAGCACGCCATTGTTTGATAAAGACCATTTTATCTTCTGGTGTGATTGCAATTACACCTACAGCGCCATGATGTCTCACGATTTCACGAAAAGATTCTTTCCCATTTGGAAGCGTGACTGTTTCACGATCTAGATCGATCACTTTCCCATCAAATAAATGCTCTACTTTAGTAACTTTTTCTTCAAATTCCATTTAGTTCACCTCATTATCCTTGAATTGATTATATCAAATTGGCTTTGATCTTACACCTAAATAATAACAAGTTGCGCCTAAGACGAAAAAGTCCTAAACACAACTTGTTATCAAATCTTATTTTTCTAAGCCTTCGCTAAGTGCTTCAGGGAAGTTTTCCGCCACGATTTGGGCACAGTTTGCACACAATTCTTTAAAGCGTTCATCACTACCTACATCAAGTGTGATTCGACGACAACGTGGGCAAGTTTCACCTTCAGCATGTTTAACAACGATCTTAACGTCACCATAATCATCGGCATCTGCTGGTGCGTCAGCAAGTGGTAAAACATCTAATTCAGAGACGATCAAGGCTTGACGAACATCAGTATTTAAATTATCGAGTTCTTGTTTAACACCGTCAGAAACGTACAATTTAACATGAGCTTCAAAAGATTTACCGATCAATTTTTGATTACGAGCTTCTTCTAAACTCTTCAAGACATGGGTTCTAACTTTCATGAAACGAGCCCAATTTTCAAGGATCTCTGTTTCATGATCGAAATGTTCTACTGCTGGCATATCAGCTAATTGAACATATTCTTCTGGTTCTTTAACAAAATTCCAGACTTCTTCAGTCGTGTGTGGCATAACAGGTGTCATTAATTTAGCTAAACGAACCACGGTATCATATAAAACGGTTTGCATTGAACGACGTTTCTTAGAATCCTTAGCTTCAATGTAAACAACATCTTTCGCCACAGCTAAGTAGAAGGCAGAAAGATCAGTTGTAATAAAGTTAATGACTTTCTTATAGATATCCATGAAGTTATAAGTTGCATAATCATCAAGAATCTCTTTAGTAAACTCATTGACTTTAAGTTGCATGTATTGGTCCATTGCTTCTAATTCTTCAAATGGTAAAGCATCAGTTGCTGGATCAAAGTCAGTCGTATTAGCCAACAAGAAACGCATCGTATTACGGAACTTACGGTAGCTTTCTGAAATTTGGCTAAAGCTATCCATCGAAACACGCACGTCAGCAGAAGTATCAACGCTTAAGACCCAAAGGCGAATAATTTCAGCCCCCATCTTCTTGATAACTTCTTCTGGTACGATCGTATTCCCCAACGACTTACTCATTTTGCGTCCTTCACCATCAAGCGTAAAGCCTTGTGACAAGATCTGCTTATATGGCGCATGATTTGAAACCGCAACACTTGTGATCAAACTTGAGTTGAACCAACCACGGTATTGGTCAGAACCTTCAAGGTAAAGATCAGCTGGATAAGTTAAATAATCACGTTCGGCACAAACACCTTGGTGAGAAGAACCAGAGTCAAACCAGACGTCCATGATGTCAGTTTCTTTAGTAAACTTACCATTTGGTGAATGTTCATTAGTATAACCTTCTGGTAAGAGATCTTTTGCATCTAGCTTAAACCAAATGTTTGAGCCATGTTTTTCAATTAATTTAGCAACATGTTCGATCGTTTCTTTTTCCATGATCGCTGTCCCATCTTCAGCATAGAAGATTGGAAGTGGTACACCCCAAACACGTTGACGTGAGATGACCCAATCACCACGGTCACGAATCATATTGTAAAGACGTTTTTGCCCCCATTCTGGCAAGAACTTAACTTCATTGATTGCATTTAAGATGTTATCGCGGATCTTATCAACGGAAGCAAACCATTGTGGTGTAGCACGGAAGATGATCGGCTTTTTAGTCCGCCAGTCAAATGGATAGCTGTGTTCATAATCCATTGACTTCAAGAGTAAGTTAGCTTCACGCAATTTCTTTAAAGAAACTTCGTTAGCATCTTCGTAAAAGACACCATCAAATTCCGGACCACATTCAGCAGTTAAGTGACCAGTATCATCAACAGGAGCAAAAATATCTAAACCATATTTCATCCCCATCTTGTAGTCATCATCACCATAGCCAGGAGCCGTGTGCACTAAACCTGTACCAGATTCAGTTGTAACAAAGTCACCTAACATCACTAGCAATTCGCGATCTTCGTAGAATGGATGTTGTGCGGTAATATATTCAAGTTCCTTACCTTTAACAACTTGTAAAGTTTCAACATCTTCCCAACCAAATAATTCGGAATTCTTTTGTACTAGATCTGCTGCCATCACGAATTTACGATCTTCACCGGCTGGACGAACGACTGCATAATCAAAGTTAGCGTCGATCGTGATCCCTTCTGAAGCAGGAATCGTCCAAGGTGTCGTAGTCCAAACGATCATATATGTATTGTCATCTAAAACACCTTTGCCGTCTAAAACTTTTTCTGCGTAGTAAGCAGATGGTGAAGTCACATCATGATATTCAACTTCGGCTTCAGCTAAAGCAGATTCAGAAGACCATGACCAGTAAACTGGACGCTTACCCTTATAAATAAGTCCTGCTTCAGCCATCTTACCAAAGACACGAATTTGTTGTGCTTCATATTCTGGGTTTAAAGTTAAATATGGATTATCCCATTCACCCGCAACACCCAAACGTTTGAAGTCTTTACGTTGTTTATCAACTTGTTCTAATGCATATTCCCGACATTTTTCACGGAAATCGGCAACTGACAAAGCTTTACGGTCAACACCAGCTTTTTTCAATTGTTGTTCGATTGGTAAACCATGTGTATCCCACCCAGGAACATACGGTGCTCTAAAGCCCATCATTGACTTGGAACGAACAATGATATCTTTTGAGATCTTGTTCATTGCGTGTCCCATATGGATGTTTCCGTTAGCATATGGAGGGCCATCATGTAGTACAAATGATGGTTTCCCTTCATTTAATTTTTGGCGCTTTTCGTAAACTTTATTTTCTTCCCATTCTGTTTGACGTTCTAATTCACGAACAGGTAAGTTACCACGCATTGGAAATTTAGTTTTACCTAAATTCAAAGTATCTTTGATTCGCATATCCAATACCCACTGTGCTTGGATGGAAAAACACAGCCTTCCTTTCTTTTGGTTAAAATAAAAAGATCCCGTCCAACTAAGGGACGAGATCTCGCGGTACCACCCAATTTAAGAATTAATAATAATTCCACTCTGCAATCTTATAACGCGATCAACCCGGACAAACTTACTTTTTTCAGCCTGTCAAAAAAGAGATGATAAACTATAATTTAGAGGATGACCGGTCCTTGCACCATTTTTCCGGCTCGCTTACATCATAAAAAATAATTCGTGTTCTCTTATAATTTGTTAAGTATTGAGATTACTCGTTTTCAGAGTCATCTTCAGCAAAACTTTGTTTATCAGCTTTGCTATCAGTTGAATCTGGGAAAATCACAACTGTTTCAGCTTCTGATTCTTTTGGAGATTCAACTGCTTCACTGATTTGTGCACTTTCAGCAACATAAACATCATTGACGTCATCTTTATTGTTTGAAAATGATTTTACTTCTTTTGCATTGGCTTTGTCAAGAGTATCATCGTGACGAATTGCATCTTGAATAGCTTCGTAACTTGTAGTTTCCCCTTGCTTCAAGATGTCATCCCATTCACTCCCCTTAACAACTTCAAGTTGAGATTCTAACATAACTTGTAATTTTTGGCGGAAGATCCGAGCTTGTTTGCGCAAATCATCAGTTTCTAACGCCAAACGTTTTGATTTCTTCGAAGCTTCATCAATAATATGACGTGACTTTTCATTAGCTTGGTCAATAATATCTTGACCTTGCTTTTGTGCTTCACGATTGATGATCTCAGCTTCACGTTGTGAGTTTGCTTTAACTTTATCAGCTGCTTCTTGGGCAACAATGATCGATTGGTTCAACGAATCTTTCAAATCATTAAAGTACTTCAACTTTTCTTGACTTTGTTTCAAACTTTCAGTTAAATGTGCGTTTTCCTTCAAAACAAGTTCGTAATCTTTAATAATTTGGTCTAAAAAATCATTGACTTCATCTTGATCATAACCACGTAATTTTGTATGGAATTCTTTATTATGAATATCTAAAGGGGTCAAAGCCATCCCCAAACACCTCCAAATTTAAAATCATTTTCTAATCACTGCAACTTCTAAGCGTTGCTTCCCGCGTTTGGACATACCTAAAATATCTTGTAATTTAATCCGTCCAAAACCACGAACCGAAATAATATCCAACAACCCAACCTCAGTATCTGGCTTTTCGCTTACCATCCAGTTTAACTGAACTTTTTTAGCATTGATCAAATCTTTAACTCGTTTACGCGAAATATTATAAACACCGGAAATAACGGTATCTATTCGCAACGAACTGACTGAGAGCGTTTCAATTTCCCAATCATTATGTTGACTCACCATCTCTGAAAGTTGTATTTTTTCAAGTCGAACGTTAGTTTTACCGATCCGTTCAACTTGCTGAACTAAGTAATCACTAATATTTTCTTGGACGATAATTTGCCAGTGGGTCAAATCAGTTATAATATCACCTAAAACATCACGCTCTAAACCACAATTAGCTAAAGTTCCTAAAACCTGACCATGGGTTAAGGTGACAAATTTGGTTGGATAGTTGATCTCCAGTAATTGTAACTCGAAATCAGCTAATGTCGGCTCATAATACGTTGGGTAAAAAAGGAGGCGTTTGCGTTCAGCCTCTTTTGTGCCCCCTTCTGCCATAACCTTGATCAAATCATCATCTTGAAGCAAAAATTGTGCAATATGTTGTTGTCTTGGATCTAAAAAGTGGGTCAAGACTGGGCGATACTCAGCTTGAGCCTGGCTAATATAATCAGCCAAACTATCAATTACCGCCCGTTCTTCTGTTCTAAAATGTTGGTATACTTCCTTATTCATTTTATTATGCTCCCACGCTTAAAAGAGCAACAGACTTAACAACATGTAAACACCATTTCTAACAAACTGTAAAACGATTATCGCAACTACAGGTGCAAAACTTATTCCCGCAATTGGCGGAATAAAATCAAACAATTTCAAATATGGGTGGCATATTTTTATTAATAGTTGTCCCAATTGTGTTTGATATGCTCCTGGAAACCATGAAAGCAAGCAATAAGCTACGATAAGAAACGTATATAAACTAAACAAACCATTAATAATTCCTACTAATCCCACTTAAACTGGCTCCTTAATTATACTTATAATCACCACTACGCATCGTATCTGTCAAACTTCCTTCAACTTCAAAATCATGTGGTGTACACAAGAAAATTTGTTCACCGATCCGTTGAATCTCACCATCCACAGCAAACACGACCCCTGAAAGAAAGTCAACGACTCGGTGAGCTTGTTCGTCATCGATTCGTTGGAAGTTGACTACGGCTGCTTGACCAGCCAACAAACGCGTTGCAATTGCCTTAACGTCAGAAAAAATTCGGGGCTCAAAGAGCATGATTTTTTTCTCGACTGGACGTCTATTATTATGCAATTCCATTACGCTACCTTCATTTTTGGTTTCAACCGGCTTACGCTCTGGATATGTCTCTTCGTCTTGTTCTTCATCAAAACGATCAAAATCATCATCTGCACTAAAAAAGCCACTTAGCTTACTTGAAAATGACATCTCGATCCCCCCTCTTTAGTTTAACGACGACGACGTGTGAAAAATGGTGGATTGTTTAAATCATCCTCATCGTTTGTTTGGTCACTTGAAGAATTAGAACCAAAAACGTTAAAGTCCTTTTTTTCAACATTTTGGAACTCTGTTTCGCGTTGTTGAGCAGCTTTACGCGTACCATTGATTTGACGAGAAAGATCCCAATCACCTAATGGATCAACATTTTGTGTTGTCGCTGATTGACCAGCCTGTGTCTTTTCTTGATTTACAGCTGGGTTTGTTGGGTTAGTAAAGTTTTGCTGAATGTTGCGTGCCTTTTGCGCACCTGTTTCAGCTTTCTTTTTATCGATCCCGGTTGCGATTACAGTTACGATCACATTATCTTCTAAAGATTCATTGATCGAAGTACCAAAGATAATGTTCACGTCACTTGTAGCAGCTTGCGAAACGATATCAGAAGCAGCTTGGGCTTCAAACAAACTCAAGTCTGGACCACCAGTAATATTTAGCAAGACTTGTTCTGCACCATCAATGGAAACTTCAAGTAATGGCGAAGAAATAGCTTTCTTAGTTGCTTCTTCCGTCCGGTTTTCACCGTTAGCAGAACCGATCCCCATCAAAGCTGAACCTTGATTTTGCATCACCGTCTTCACATCAGCAAAGTCCAAGTTAACGTAACCTGGTGAGGTGATCAAATCCGAGATACCTTGCACACCTTGACGTAACACATTATCTGCTTCTTGGAAAGCTTGTAACATCGGTGTCTTTTTATCCACGATCTCAAGTAAACGATTGTTAGCAATGATGACCAAAGTATCAACGTGTTCTTTCATCTTTGCCACACCTTCAGCAGCAAAACGAGCTCGCTTAGGTCCTTCAAAACTAAATGGACGTGTTACGACCCCAACAGTCAAAGCGCCTTGTTCTTTTGCGATCTTAGCGATGATCGGAGCAGCACCAGTACCGGTACCACCACCCATACCAGCTGTCACAAAAATCATATCAGCACCGCTTAACGCTTCAGCCAAAGCTTCTTCACTTTCTTGCGCAGCCTTGCTACCGATCTCTGGGTTAGCACCTGCACCAAGACCACGAGTAAGTTTTGGTCCTAACTGAATTTTAGTTTCTGCGTTTGAATTTTTTAATGCTTGCACATCAGTGTTAGCAACAATAAATTCTACTCCTTTAACATCATCAGCGATCATTCGGTTGACCGCGTTACCACCAGCACCACCAACACCAATAACTTTAATCGTGGCGCCTTGTTGCAGTTGATCTGCATCTAATGAAAATTCCATACCTAATTCCTCCATCTCCTAATCTCTTAATCAAATAAACTATTGATCATTGCTTTGAAGCGCTCCATTCCCCGAGGCTTACCATCGTTATTTTTTTTGTTCTTCTTTTTCTTAGGATTTTCTTCAACTTCAACAAATTCATCATCAGTTTCAAATTCATCGTCTTGAGTTATATATTCCTCATCATTATCATCAAAATCGTGTGTTTGTTCAACTAATAACTCTTTTCCTTCAAGCGTTCGTCTCACGATCAAATCGATCTCGTTTTCTTGAGTTACATATTCTACTAACCCGATAACCTGTGCAAATGACGGAATCCGTAAGTTCATTTCTTGGGGGATATAGATATTAACGTTGACCCCAAAAATATTTTGTGCCAATTCTTTTACGCCTGGCAAGGCAGCTAAACCACCAGTTAAAATAATTCCACCAGGTAGCTGTAAAGCATTTATACGTTCAAGATCAGCTTTTAATTTGCCAAAAATTTGTTGTAATCTTGCTTCGATGATCTGTGCCAAATATTCTTCGGTGATCATTTCTGGATCTTGTTGACCAACAACGTTTACTGGAAAAGTGTCTTCGCTTGAAGCAAGCGTTACATCTGCATATCCATAGTTACGTTTCAAGATTTCAGCATTTTCAATTGATGTATTCAAAACAATCGAAATATCGCGTGTCACATAGTCGCCACCCTCTTGGTCAACGTATGTATACTTCAATTGGTAGTCGTGTACGACTGCAGCGGTCGTTTGTCCACCGCCTAAATCGATCAAAATAGCGCCAAAATCTTTTTCACCGTCGCTCAAGGCAACTTGCGAAAGTGCAAGTGGTGCTACGATCATATCCCTAACTTTCAAACCTGCACGTTCAATACATTTACGCGTATTGTGTAAAATGGTTTTAGGACCAGTATACATCACGCCTTGCATTTCTAGGCGAACACCGACCATGCCCCGCGGATCTTGGATCCCATCAAAACCATCGACGATAAATTCATCCGGTACAATATCGATCACATCACGTTCTGGTGGTAAATTTTGGACCAATGCAGCTTCGGTTACACGTTTCACATCAAAATCGTTGATCTCTTTTGAATTTCCATCCTCATTTCCAATAGCGATCATTCCTTTGCATCGCTCTATTTGAAGCATATTGGCTGGAACACCAACACTTACTTCTGAAATTTGGATATTTGCTTTTTCTTCAGCTTGTTTTACTGCTTCTTTTATCGCCTTAACAACTTGGTCAATATCGACGATCACTCCACGATTGAGCCCGGCAGAACGTGTATTGCCGTAACCAATAATGTTGATCTGGTCTTTGAGATACTCAGCTATTATGACTTTGATCGAAGTCGTACCGATGTCGATACCAACATAGATACTAGAGTTTCCCATCGATTTGCCTCCCTTATGATTTTAATAATGCTCTCATAGTTTATTATTTAAATTCAATAGCTTAATTCTACCACACTTATATGATTGTTGGCTACTTGTCAACCCCCCATTAATTGAATTTTTAGCACACAACTTTTTAGTTAATTCTAATTCTTAATTGTATGGGTAGGAATATGCACCAACTTCAAGATCCACGACCCCTTTTTGGTCCATGTTGGCGGTTATCTTAGGATAGTAAGCCATTTTCTTAGCTAAGTTCGTTAAATCACCGATTACTTCGTTCCCATCGTTCATGTAGATCTTAACTCGGTTAGGATTTACTTTTGTAGGACTATAGTGAATCTCAGAAACTGATTTACGCAAACTCGTTGAAAGTTCCCCTAACTGTTCAACCGCCAATTTTAATTTCTTTTGATTCTTAAAATTATAAAAGACTGGGTAACTACCAGTTACATTGTCTACCCCAACTGATAGTGTTTGACCGGTAGAACTCAAGCGATAATACTTTTTATCACGATAAACGTAACCAACAGTAGCGTATTCTTTAATATCGATCACGATCTTGTTGATATTTACATACCTTAAAGTTGCCGTTTTAACTAAGCCAACATTGTTTTCGATTTTTTGTTCGATTTTATCCGCACTGAACCAAGTTACAAAAAGAGACTCATAATAATGTAGCCCACTCGCCTTAATGACTGCTGTGCGCAAAGGTTTATCAGTTGAATTAACGGTAACTGAACTGACACGACTAATCGGTAAGATCAAGACTAAGGTAACTAATGTCATGACCGAGAAAAAAATCAACGGGAAAAGGGCTTGTTGACGTAAAGCTTTTTTTCTTTGCTCTGTCAATTTTATGAGCTTCCCATCAAATAGATCAGTTTGTTTTTTAGGCTTTTCTTTCTTACGAATCGCTTGTTGCTCTAACCAAGGTTGGAGTTTTTTATTTTGAACAGTACGCTTTTTTTTCCAAAACTTTATGATCTTCAAGCCTGCTATATAAAATGCGAGCGGGTCATTTTAACCTGCGAAAGAAATATAGTTTTTCCTTTCCAAAATTTAGTTATCTGCTGAACTAAGCTTTGCGCTTATGATTTCTGATATCAGTCTCACATTTTTACCTTTCGAACTGATATAAAAGAGGCAAGGGGCCAGCTCTTAGCCTTCAAGCAACTCATTTATGACCTTGATCAAGCGGTCCGCTGCATCTGGCACACCAGCTTTTTTAGCATTTTGTGCCATTTGTGCTTGCTTTTTAGGATCAGCTAACATTACTTGAATATTGTCAAATAATGTTTCTGCGTTCAAACCACTTTCCTTGATCATTAAGGCGGCCTCTTTGTTA
Organism: Ligilactobacillus apodemi DSM 16634 = JCM 16172; assembly: GCF_001434405.1. Classification (GTDB taxonomy): domain Bacteria; phylum Bacillota; class Bacilli; order Lactobacillales; family Lactobacillaceae; genus Ligilactobacillus; species Ligilactobacillus apodemi. Next base: position 844,747 of record NZ_AZFT01000053.1, read on the forward strand.
ACTAGGCTTTGAGCATTTTTAGTTTGATGATCGTGTGTCACATACGGACTAGGGATCAAGATCGCCGGAATACCTAAAGCAGTTATTTCAGCCAAACTAGTTGCGCCAGCCCGTCCTACAATAACAGTGATCTCAGGTAAGATCGAAGGCATATCCGCAATGTAAGGTTCGATCACGACGTTTTCTGGCAAATCCTTTGCCAATGGATCTTTCATGATCTCATCGTAATGAACTCGGCCAGTTACAAATAACACTTGATATGGTTGGCCTTTGAACTTTTTGATTGCAGCTAAGCTAGCCCGATTGATCCCTAAAGCTCCACGCGAACCACCAAAAATCAAAACGGTTGGACGTTTGGGGTCAAGATGATACTCTTTTAAGCGTCCACTCTTTTTCATCTTTGCTACTTGTTGTGCTCGTGGATTACCAGTAAAGACAACTTTTTTCGCTGGAAATTCGCTTGCGACATCATCAAAGCAGATTCCGATCTTATCCACAAAGTGACTCAAGAACTTATTTGTCACCCCAGCAACGCTATTTTGTTCATGGATGATCGTTTTTACCTTCAATCTTGAAGCTGCATAAACAACTGAGCCACAAACATATCCACCCGTACCAATAACAACATCTGGGTTAAATTCACGAATGATTTTTTTTGAGTCTTCAACACTCTTCAAGAAAAGATAGACCGTTTTAAAGTTTTCAAATGAAAGTGACCGTTTAAATCCTTGGATCTCGATCGTCTTAAACGGGATCCCTGCGTTAGGAACGATTTTACTTTCTAGCCCTTTTTTAGTACCAACATACAAAACCTCAGTGTCAGGTTGTTGTTGCTTTATCGCTTCAATGAGCGCAAGTGCCGGATAGATGTGACCACCCGTACCGCCCCCTGATACTAATAATCTCATACTTACTTTTCCTCTTTTTCTAATTTTTCGACCGCTTCAATAAATTTATCGCCACGTTCTTCAAAAGTTTTCCATTGATCCCAACTAGCACATGCGGGTGATAATAAGATCGTGTCACCAGGTTGGCTAGCTTGATATGCTAACGGTACTGCATCAACAACATTATTAGCTTCAATGATCATTTCTACGCCGGCTGCTTTAGCCGCATCTTTTAACAATTCTTTTGTTTCGCCAAATAAAACAACCGCATGAACATTTTTTTGCAAATAAGGGATCAAGCGTTCAAACGTAAAGCCACGGTCTAACCCCCCAGCTAATAAAACGATTGGAGTATTAAAACCAGCTAATGCTTTTTCAGTTGCTTCAATGTTAGTTGCTTTTGAATCGTTATAGAATTTACGATCATTAAACGTTGTTACATATTGTGTCCGGTGTCTTACACCAGAAAATGTAGTCAACACTTCTACGATCGCTTCGTTTGAAATACCTTCAATTTTTGCTACTGCAATTGCAGCCAAAGCATTTTCCAGGTTATGTGTCCCAGGTACTTTGATGTCAGCTGCATCCATAATTTTTTCGTCTTTAAAATAAAGTAAACCGTTAAGCTCATAGGCTCCTTCTTTAGTAAAGGCCGTGCGTGAAAATGGCACGATCTTAGCCTTAGCTTGTTGGCTTAAATTGCGCCACTCTTCGTCATCATAGTTAACTACAAAATAATCAGCTTCAGTTTGGTTTTTCAAAATTCTCAACTTAGCTTTGATATAATTTTCACGCGAACCATGATAATCAGTATGAGCTTCATAAATATTAGTCAACACAGCGATCTTGGGATGGAGTTCCGTGATCCCCATCAATTGGAAACTCGAAAGTTCCATGACCAAAGTATCGTTTGCCGTTGCTTTTTTAGCAGTTTCTGTCGCTGGGATCCCAATGTTACCACAAGGATAAGCTTTGGCATTTTTAGCATTTTGATTAAGCATTAATGCGATCAAAGTCGTAGTTGTCGTTTTACCATTAGTACCGGTCACACCTACAAGCTGTGCATCTGAAATTTCATAGGCTAATTCTGGTTCAGTAATGATCGTTAAGCCTAGCTCCTGTGCGCGTGCGATCAACGGATTACTATACGGGATCCCAGGATTTTTCACGATCAGTTCTGCATCGTCCAATAAACTCAAAGGATGCGAGCCTACCACAACTTTGATACCATCATTTTCTAAATCTGCTACTACTTGCTTATCTTGGGGTACATTTTTGTCATTAATTGTAACATCTGCACCTAATTCTTTTAAAAGATATGCTGCATGGATCCCACTTTTGCCTAAACCCACAACCAAAACATGTTTATTTTGATACTTAACTACATTTTTCATATTAAAGACTTCCTTAAATTAAACTATTGCCACTACTGCAATAATAGCTGCAACTAAACCAATTGCCCAAAATGTTAAATCAATGCGCCATTCACTCCAACCTGATTTTTCAAAATGATGATGGATCGGACTCATCTTAAAAATACGTTTACCGGTCAGTTTGAACGAAGTAACTTGCAAAATAACACTGGCAGTTTCAATTACAAAAATGATCCCGATCACAAGTAAGGATAATTCATGGCGCACTAGGATCGAAACAGCGGCTAAGCCACCACCTAAAGCTAATGAACCGGTATCCCCCATGAAAATTTTCGCTGGTTTATGGTTGAAACCTAAAAAGGCGATCAAAGCACCAATAACAGCTAAACAAAAGATCAAGACATCATATTGAACCTGATGATATGCAATGATCGCATAAGCACCATATGCAATGATCGCTTGGCCTGAAACTAATCCATCTAAGCCATCAGTTAAATTGACCGCATTGGAAAAGCCGACCAACCAAAAGAGTACAAATAAAATATAAAGTGTACCTAATCGAATATCATGCCCAAAAAATGTGAGTGAAAATGGGAGACCTTCATGCATATAAACAATTAAAAAGATCACCCCACCTAAAATTTGTCCCAACAATTTTTGCAACGGAGTCAAGCCTTCATTTTGTTTTCTCCATAGTTTGATCGAATCATCAAAAAAGCCTAAAAAACCATAAAGTAACAAGATGAAGTCTAAAACTAAGATCTTTGGTCCTAAATCATGCAACCAAATTGGGACCCAGATCCCCGTAATGATGATCGCCAAGTTAAAAACAAAACCACCCATCGTCGGGGTCCCGGCTTTTGCTTTATGCCAGGTAGGTCCATCTTCACGGATCATTTGCCCTTGATTTTTTTTATGTGCATAGCTGATAAATACCGGTGTAAATAAAGCAGTTAGGATTAAACTACTGATCACCGGGATCAACATTTGAAAAACAGTCATTATATTTTTCCTTCCTCTTTTTTTACTACCATTTTAACTTAAAGTAATGGTTAATTTAGAATTCTTAGTAATTGTTGTGCCAGCGGCAATGCTTTGCTTAGTTACGTAACCACTACCCTTAACAGTTATCTTGATTCCTGTTAAGCTAGCAAGTTTTGAAACATCGCGGCGTGACCAACCAGTTACATCTGGCATAGTCATTTTACCACTTGTTAATAAAATAACGCGCTCGCCAGTTAAAATTGTTGTACCAGCTGTTTGTGATTGTTTCGTGACGGTCTTGCCACTTCCGATCACAGTAACCGTTAAGCCACTCTTCTTTAAGGTCTTTTTCGCCTTCGTGGCTGATGTGCCCGTAACGTCTGGTACCGTTACTTGGGTACTTTCACTACTTGAATCACTCGACTCTTCTAATACACGTTTCATTAACGGATTAAAGATCGAAGCTAACATTTGACCTTCCGTTTGATTAGCGAAAGTTTTTGGCTGTTTCATTGTAATGTACAAAATATACTTAGGATTATCGATCGGCGCCATCCCAGCTACCGAGAATAAATAATTAGTCTCACCGGTCAAATAACCTGTCCCACTTGAATTAGCAATCTGTGCCGTCCCGGTTTTTACCCCGACATCATAGCCATCGATCTTATAGGCTGTCCCAGTACCGTTTTCACTAGTAACAACATCTTGCATCATTGAACGTACCGTTTTAGCGGTCGAACTGCTGATCGGAGTCCCAACAACCTTAGTACTTTGCGAAGAAATAGTTTTACCAGTGTTTGAATCCACGACCTTACTTACTAAATAAGGCTTGACCATTTTACCGTTATTGGCGATCGCCGACATTGCTTGAAGCATTTGGAACACTGTGACGTTGATCCCTTGACCAAAAGCAGTATTGGCTTGTTCAAACGGATAATTATACTCAATGCTTCCAGACGCTTCGGTTCCTAAACCAGCATTAGTCGATTTTAGTAAACCAAATTTCTTGATATATTTTAGCCAAACTTTTGCACCCATAGCTTGCTCTAATTTAGCCATTCCGACATTAGATGAGCGAATGAAACCTTCACGATAAGTTATCTCACCCCAACCTGCTGAATTCCAATCGCTGATCGTTTGCCCATCAATTTGGTAGGTTCCCGACTTAAAGGTCGAACTAGCATTGTAATTTCCACTATTTATCGCAGCTGCCATGGTCAAGATCTTCATGATCGAACCAGGTTCATAGGCATCTTCTAATAAGATATTACGCCACATTGCGCTCAAACCCGAACCAGTTTGTGGGTTAAAGGTCGGTCTTTGACTGGCCGCAATTATTTCACCCGTTTTGGCATTCATCAAAACAGCTGTCATTGACTTAGGTTTATACGTCTTTTGAGCTTTACTCATTAAAGTCTCAAGATAAGTTTGTGTTCGCGTATCTAAAGTCGTATAAACATTAGCCCCGTTCTTAGCTTTTTTGGACTTCTTCTTTGAATTTGGCAAAGTCGTTCCCCGCGAATCGATCGTCGAGTTATTTACGCCATCGACCCCTGTCAGTTGCTTATTAAAGACTTTTTCAAGTCCCATGACCCCAACTAAACTTGAGTTTTCATTTTCAGCTAACCCAATCAAGTGTGAGGCAAAAATTCCATTTGGATACAAACGAGCTTGCGAAGAAGTAAACTTGATCCCACTGATTTTGGCAGCTTCAATCTTTTTCTTAGTTTCCATGGAAATGTTTTTCCCTTTATTTCCAAGTTCTACCTGATAAAGACCATCACTAGAATTGAAGAGTTTCTTCAAAGTCGTTTTGCTGATCCCTAAATATTTATTTAAAACATTAATTGCTTTTGTCTTTTGTGAATCTTGCAAATAGTCCGGTTTTCCATCCGAAGTCTTCGCTGTTTTAGATAAGACAACGTAAATCGAATACGTTGTCGTGTCCTCAGCAATCGGCTGATTATTTGCATCGTAAATCGTCCCACGTGTTGCCTTGATCACAGTTTTTTCGGCATACATCGCCTGTGCTAATTTAGTCAAGTTTTTATTATGGGCAGTATGGGTAATTGCCACATAAAAAAAACGACCAATAAATGTAATGAAGACGAGGGTAACGATAAAAAATAGCGCTCTGCCAAAATAACTTCGGTTTCGTTGATCTTTTTTTACATTTATTTGCCGTTTTTTAATTCTCATTTAGTAACATTCCTTATGTTTTGATCATTCATAGTTAAGCCAACTTTCTTAGCAATTTTCATCAACCGCGAACGACTTGATAACTCACTAATTTCTTCTTTCATATTGGCATTTGAAGTCTGCAAAACTGAGACTTTCTGATTGATAGTTTGGATTTTAGCTTGAACTGATGTTACCGTCGTATTCGACCAAATAACTAAACAAGCCATTGCCATCACTAATACCCCAAGCCCAATAAACGCATTTCTTTCTGCTTTAAAATACGGATTTTTATTAGGTTGTTTTGCTTTACGCACTTTAGGTGATCGTTCAACTTTGGTTTGTGGTGTTTGAGGTTGAGCCTCAAATCTCTTAGCAGCTGATTGTTCCAAATCTTCACATCCTTTACTTTATTTTTTCAATGGCTCTCAGCTTTGCAGAATGAGCACGATGATTTGCTTCTAGCTCTGCTTTCGTTGGTAAAATAGGTTTTCTAGTCACTACTTTATATTCTGGTTCAAACTCTGCGGGAATCACAGGTAATCCTACGGGAATTTCTGGCAGACTTGATTTTTCTTTAAACATGGTCTTTACTAAACGATCTTCTAGAGATTGGAAAGTAATAACACTGATCCTACCGCCAACATTTAATATTTCTAAGGCTTGCTCCAATGATTCTTCAAGGGCACCAAGTTCATCATTAACAGCGATCCTAACTGCTTGAAATACTTTTTTAGCTGGATGTCCACCCTTACGTCTTGCTTTAGCAGGAATACCTGCTTTAATAAGTTCAACTAACTCACCAGTCGTTTCGATCGGTGCTTGCTTACGCTGTGCTTCGATCCGACGAGCGATCGATTTAGCAAATTTTTCTTCACCATATCTAGCAAAAATCCGAACTAAATTTTGATAAGACCATTCATTAATAATCTTTTTAGCCGTTAAAGCTTGGGTTTGATCCATTCGCATATCAAGTATTGCATCATGTTGATAACTAAAGCCTCGTTCCCCCACATCAAACTGTGGTGACGAAACCCCTAAGTCATATAAGATCCCATCCACTTTGAAAATACCGTACTCAGCTAAACAACTCTTTAAATTACGAAAATTACTTTTAATAAAGGTCAATTTCCCGGTTTCAAGGTTATTTTTTAATCTACCTGTATTATAGTCGATCGCTGTTTGATCTTGATCAAATGAGAATAGTCGCCCCTCATCCGAAAGTTTCGACAGAATCAAACTTGTATGACCTCCCCCACCTAAGGTACAGTCCACATAAACGCCATTTGGCTTAATATCAAGTTGTTCGACTGCTTCATTTAATAACACAGTCACGTGCTTAAATTCCGTCATTTTTGATCCCTACAGCTTTCATCTTTCTTCCTATATAACAAGTATTATCATCTATCAATTAATTATAACTAACAAATAATCAGTGCGAGTAGATAAATATGTATTAAATTAGATGTTATACAATTAAATATTACCATAGTTCGATATTTTCAACCACTATAATAGCTAACAATTTGGTGTTTTTTATCAAACGTTTTACATATTTAAAAATTATTATCTGCAATTTTCAAAATTTACTAAAGAAATCCAGTTTCTTGTGCTGTTTTGATAAACAATAAAACGCAATAAACGAGTAACATTAAGATATCTAAAGTCCGCCAATATACAACAATAAAGCGTTTCAAACGAAAATCATCTTCCATGTATACTAAATAAACTGTTAAGGCTAAACCATATGCACTCACTGCAAACGCTAAAAATGGCAACAACGAAAGCCCTGTCAACTCTACGGATAGTTGAGCGATCGCCACAACCAAAAATAACATCATGATGTCGACTACTCTAAGTTTTTTAGGCCAGATTTTCTTTAGATATCGTTTCAAAAAAGACAGTACTATCCATAGTAAAATTAGACTAATTGGTGTTACATACCAAGCCTCTAGCACTTCTAACATGTTTATCATCCTTAATTGTAAAATATTACTCTCATTATACCAATCATTTTTAGCACAAATCAATTTTTATTTGTTTGACATCTTCTAGCGATTAACGGTATAGTGGTAGTAAAAATTTGAAAGGTGTAATTTAACGTGAGAGAAAAAAAGAAACGCACAACGTTCCAAAAAATCACGATGGTCGTTGTTTGGCTAATGTTGATCTTTACATTAGCTAGCTTGATCTTGGGATCGTTTAGTGCCTTTTTCTAAAAGTCACACAAAAAAGAACTCCTTAACTCGACTGGTTAAGAAGTTCTTTTTTATTTTATTTCAAATATTTTGCCATAAAGTCGCCAACTTTTTTAGTATATGCACTTGGATCTTCATAGTATGACATCCCATGAGCTGCACCTTTTACGACCCAGAGTTCCTTTTTACCCTTAGAAGCTTGATAGTTTTGATAGACCATTCTTGTCGGGACAAACGTATCCTTACTTCCGTGGATAAAGAGTGTCGGCAAATTATTTTTCTTTAATTGGGCGGTTGCACTACCCTCTTTAAAATTAAAACCAATAAATGGATGAGCGAGCCAACTAGCAGTAGTTAAGATCGGTTCTTTTGGTAAGCCAAATTGGGCAGTCAACTGTTCACCTAATTCTTCATAGATCGAAGAATAGCCACAATCTTCTACAATTACTTTAACTTGTTTAGGTAACTTTTCACCACTAAGCATCATAACTGTTGCCCCACCCATGCTTACACCAAAAAGACCAATTTCTGAATTTTTACCATTTTTAGCAATAACTTCATTGAGCCATTTCTTATAATCCAAGCGATCTAACCAACCAAAAGTAATAAAAGTACCTTCACTTCTTCCAGCAGCCCGATCGTCTGGCGCTAATACGTTATAGCCTAGATCATGAAACATTCTGATATAACTCGCCATTCGTGTACTGTTTTCACGGTAGCCATGAGCTATGACGATCGTTTTGTTAGTTTTTTTAGTAGCTGGTACATAAGTTGCTTTTAACGTTAATTTACCATCATAAGATTTTTCCGTCCATGTTTGCTTGGAAACTTGTTTTAGCCAGGCTTGATCTTTTTTTAAGATCTTAGCTTTTTTAGCCGCTGGTGCCCCTAAACTAGCTGAGTCTCTAACGAAAGCATAGTTGACTAAATATGCATTTACGCCTAAAAATGCTATGGCCAATAGCCCAATTATGATCGTAATTATTTTTTTCTTCCGTTTTTTCATGCCCTATAAAAATTCCTTTTTACAAAATAGGTGATAACAATCTGGAGAAATATTGCTTAAATTTACGCCAACTAGATTGTTTATCAAAGTATTCTGGAGTTAATTTAGTACATTTATCCAAATCGGCTTCAAAGAGCCCCTTTAGTTTTTTGGCTAGAGTACGGTCATAACAAAAGGCATTTGCTTCAAAGTTTAATTTGAAACTTCTAAAGTCTACGTTAGCCGAACCAACCGAGGAAAGTTGGGAATCAACAACAAAAGTTTTGGCATGAATAAAGCCAGCATCATACTTATAGACTTCAACACCCTTACTTACTAAATATTTAGCATAGTACTCAGTTGCGCGGTAAACAAAGGCATGGTCTGGCATACATGGAATCATGATCTTAACATCGACCCCAGACTTAGCTGCCACAACTAAGGCTTCTAAGACAGAATCATCAGGGATCAAGTAGGGCGTTTGAATGTAGATGTAGTCATTAGCCCGACTGATCAATTTTAAATAGCCCTTCTTGATCGCTTCAACTTCACTATCTGGACCAGAAGAAACAATTTGGATCCCAATATTGCCCTTTTGACGTTGCAATGGGAAATAAGTTTCACTGTATTTAACGGGTTCTTTGCCTTTAACGTTTTTGATCGTTGCATTCCAGTCCATTAAAAAGCGTGATTGCATTGAAATGACCGCATTACCAACTACGCGCAAATGCGTATCACGCCAATAACCAAACTTTTCAGTCCGACTCAAATATTGGTCCCCAATGTTAAAGCCACCAATATAGCCGATTTTTCCGTCAATAATCGCTAGCTTGCGGTGTTCACGATAATTGATCCGCGGACTGTGGATCAACGCTTTTTTGTAAGCAAAGAATGGTTGTGCTTCGCCACCTAAAGCTTCTAGCTTGTTAAAGAAATCACGCGCTTGCCCCCGCGAACCCATGCTATCATAGATGATCCGCACTTTGACGCCACGCTTAGCTGCATCTTCTAAGCTCTTGAGAATTTTATGACCGATCCGATCACTGAAAAAGGAATAATACTCTAAATGAACATGATGTTTAGCATGTTCGATATCTGTGATCAATTGCGCAAACTTATCATGTCCATCAATATAGACATCAACTTGATTATTTTTAGTTAAGATCGCATGGTCTGTTTCTAACAAGAGATGAACGGTTTGCCGAACTTCATGTGTCCGGAGGCCTTCTGGCAATAATTCTTCTTCTTTCCACTGTTCCTTTTGTAATTCAACTAATTGGTCTAACCCCAGACGCTTTTGCATCTTTAAATCAAACATCTTTTCTTTCGATATTTTTTTACCAACTAGTAAATAAATCCCAAAACCAATAACAGGTAAAAGATTTAAAACTAATAACCACGCCCAAGTTGCTGTAATATCACGCGGTTCTTTAAAGACCGTAATGATCGCCGCAATAATATTTAGCAGCAAAATAATACTGAGAATTCCTACTACATTAATCAACTTAACTTTCCATCCCTTCAAAATAGGTTCATTATGAGTATACACTCAATGTTTTTTTATGTCAGTTCAAAACTTAAATTCCCCATCAAGAGTTCATTAATTGGTATTTGTATTAGTTGTCCCAAACCACTTTTTATTTAAGCGATCGATCGTCCCATTTTCTTTTAAAATCTTAAGCGCACGATTGATCTTCTTTCTTAATGTCTTATCGCCTTTACGCATCCCCACTACAAAAGATTCAGAAGCAAAACCTGTTTTTACCGTTCGATAACTACTTGGGTCTGATTTATGTGAAACATAGTAGTTCGCATAAACACTATCGATCAAGAGCCCTTGAATCCGGTTGACATCAAGGTCCATAAACGCATTATTAAAAGTATCGTATTGAATGGCTTCTTTAACATATTGTTTCAAGACCTTAGGTTGGTCGATATAGGCTTGATAACCCGAAGATCCACTTTGAAGCCCCAAGATCTTACCTTTCATATCTGCGGTAGAAGTAATATTTTGTGCTGTTTTTGTAACTAAAACTTGCTCATTTGTTAAATATGGATCACTAAAGGCCACATTTTTTGCTCTTGAAGTTGTCTTAGTGTAACCATTCCAAATCAGATCGATCGTTTGATTACGTAATTCCGTTTCTTTCATTGACCAATCGATCGTTTGAAAATCAGGCGTGATGCCATATAATTTGAAAACTGCTTTAGCTAAATCGATATCGTAGCCTACCAATTTCCCATTTTTTTCCCGAAATCCCATCGGAACGAAACTATCGTCTAAACCGATCACGACTTTCTTTTTGGCCACGATTTGTGACCAAGTATCAGTTGTATCGGCTTTTTTCTTAACGTTTGTACACCCAGAAAGACTCATGACCAGGAATAAGCCGAAAAAAAGGGCGACAAATTTTACATATCTTTTCATTTGCTCTCATTCCTTTAATTACTCAATGGCTTAACTTTCAAAATATCATCTGCAATCTCTTTTGCAAACTCAATATCGTGAGTAACGATGATCTGCGTCATTTTTTCTTTTTTTAGGTCTAAAATGATCTCTTTAACAGTATCTCTTAGACCAGGATCAAGGGCTGACGTGGGCTCATCATAGCATAAGATCTGTGGTTTCATCGCTAAAGCGCGTGCAATCGCGACCCGTTGTTTTTGTCCACCTGATAATTGCCAAGGGTATAGGTTACCTTTATCACCAAGTGCTAATTTTTTTAATAACTCATTAGCTTCACGCGTAGCTGTTTCTTTATCTTTTTTCAAAACCATTTGTGGCGCTAACATCACATTTTCTAAAACGGTCAAATGTGGAAAAAGATTATATTCTTGAAATACCACCCCGATCACCGCTTCGTTATTGGAATTAACATAGGGATCAAATTCCTTGCCATTTACTAAAATCTTGCCACTATCAATTTGCTCTAAACCACTAATGCATCGTAGTAAAGTGGTCTTACCACCACCAGATTGACCAACGATACACAAGATCTTGCCATCTTCAATGGTTAAATCAACATGATCTAAGATCGTCCGTTCACCAAACTTTTTAGTAATTTGTTGTAACTCTAGCATTTTAATATCCCTCCTTTATTTCCAATAACTGTAGTGTTGTTCGATTTTCTTTAGCACATAGGTGAAAAAGGCTGTCATCAACAAATACATTAAACTTACTAAGATCAATGGCACCAAAGTCACATCACGACTTGTAGCCACATTTCCGGCCCGTAAAAGATCACCTAGACCGATCACATAAACTAAACTTGAGTCTTTAACTAAATTGATAACTTCATTACCAATCGAAGGGATCACGATTTTCATCACTTGAGGTGCAATGATCTTTCTGATCGTTTGCCAATAATTTAAGCGCAATACCTTAGCACTTTCATATTGTCCCTTATCGATCGATTGTAAACCGCCCCGAAAGATTTCTGCAAAATAAGCCGTGTAATTTAAAATAAATGCAACTAAAGCTGCTTCATAACGTGGTAAAACGATCCCCGTGCCCAAAAGTGGCAAACCGTAAAAGACAAAGATCAATTGGAGCAACAATGGCGTCCCTCGCATCAACCAAACATAAATACCTAATATTTTTTGTAAAATTTTAAATGGCGAGATCATGCCCAAAGCAACGATCAACCCTAAAGGTAATGAGCCAACTAAAGTCCAAAAAAAGATCGATAAAGTCACGCCCATCCCTGAAAACAACGAAGGCATAATTTCTAAAATATAATCCATATAAGTATCACTCCATTTCATTAAAATAAAAAACGCCCTCCTAGATCAATGATCTAAGAGGGCGTCTTCCGCGGTTCCACCTCATATTCACTTGCTTTTCACAAAACAAGCCTCAGTGAGTTAATAAACTCAAGAATAACGGTCTTTAGCCGAACGTACCTACTCTAAGTTCAATACGCCAATTCACGGATGTGGTTCAAAAGCCTATTCTCTATCCTTTTCAGCTACCAGATAGTCTCTTTTCCAGAAATCAACTTTCTACTCTTCCGCTCATAATCGTTTAATAATTTTTCATAAAGATTAACATGGATACCATTTTATGTCAATGAGAAATTAATTATTTCCGTCTAAACCATGAACCCATTTTGTGGAAAAATCCGCCACGTTCTTGCTCTTTCAAAGTCATCAAAGGAACTGTTTCCCCTTCAAGACGGCGCGCAATATTGCGATACCCTTTAGAAGCTTCTGACTTTTCATCTAAGATGACTGGCTCACCTTTATTAGAAAAACCGATCACATTATCATCATCAAAAACGATCCCGATCAATTTGATCGATAAGTGGCGCGTAATTTCATCAACATCCATCATCTGACCGTCATTGACCATTTTTTTCTTGATTCGATTGATAATCAACATTGGTGGTTCATCTAGACTTTGTTGTTCTAACAAGCCAACTACGCGATCGGCATCACGAACTGCAGAAATTTCTGGCGTTGAAACTACGATCGCTTCATCAGCACCAGCAACAGCATTGGCAAACCCTTGCTCGATCCCAGCTGGGCAATCTAAGAGAACATAGTCAAACTCGGAGCGTAATTCATCGACGATTGCTTTTGCTTCGGTTGGTTCAAGCGCAGACTTATCCGTGTTTTGCGCTGCAGGCAAAAGAAACAGCTTATCTTCAAAGCGTTTATCTTTGATCAAAGCTTGTGGTAACTTTGCTCTCCCCTTAGCAACATCAACAATGTCATAAATGATACGATTGTCCAAGCCCAAGATCACATCAAGATTTCTTAAACCGATATCAAGATCGACCAAACATACTTTTTTACCCATAAGTGCTAAAGCGGCACCTAAATTGGCAGTTGTAGTCGTTTTGCCGACACCGCCTTTACCTGATGTAATAACAATCGATTTACCCATTTAAAACCCTCCTACTTGTGTAAAAATTTTCGGTCTGAGCGTCTTTAGTTCCGATAATGTAGTGTAGCTCACGGCATGCAGGTCATTTACATAAGCCACTACATTTTTCTCCTGCTTATCTGTTTCGATAATGTCAACTAGATCGCTGATCCGAATTTGTTGTGCTTCTTTGAAATTACCCGCAATAACAGCAATTACGTTATCTCGATAGCCAGCATGCAAGACACCTTCAACAGAGCCCAACACAAAAATACTGCCCGTAGCTTGTAAAATACCGCCTTTATGGACATTTCCTAAAAATAACACGTCACCAGTGATCGTTTTTACTTGACCATTACGGATCGTGTCAGTATTTAAGTGGACCGTATGTTCTTCCATAAATTCTAAAGCATCTTCAGTTCGAATAACATCTGAAACAAATTTATGGATCGAAAAACGTTGGTAATTGCCGACTAATTTTTCGATTTTTTGTTTTTGTTTAGCATCTAACAAGCGATTACCTGAGTTAACGGTAAAAGAAACTTGTTTTTCTTCTTCGATCGTATCTAATTGAAGTTTTCGAAACAAATCTTTTAGTTCAACTAAAATCTTATCAAAGTCGGCATTATCTCTAAGTATCAGTTCGTAGCCATCTTTATAACCTTTTAATACAGCTGCCTGCATCAGCGTGCACACTCCTTTTTATCTCAAGAGAATTTTTCAAAGAAATTTTTTATTGGAATATATAGTATCGCAAACCACGCTAGATTATACGCAAGTGTCGGTCCTAGATCAGCGACAAAAAAGTCCGCCAAACTGATATTAGCTAACCCGATCAATGAATTAGCCAAAAATGCTAGAGCCGATACTAGCGTTAAATCTATCAGATATATTAATAGTACCACAAGGAATGAAGAAGTAAAAAAACGACACACTTGCCGATTTAAATAAACCACTAACGGGAAAATGATCATATAGATCCCTAAGATCCCCGTATAATACATATCAAATATCAAGCCTGCGACAAAAGCCCATAGCATCAAGCGATCCACTTCACCATAAAAAATCGCCATCACTAACCAAAGTAAAACTAGCAGACTTTCGATCGAAATCCCGCCAGTAAAAAATTCGCGCGCAAATACATTACTTAAAGATCCATCTAAAAAGATAAATATTAACAAACCAATAGGAAAATAATACCGCATATTATAATTTTTCATGCTTTTACTCCTATCTAATCTGTTCTCTTAGCCACAGTTACGACACTTAGATCGGTCAGATCTGCAGCAGGTTTAATATAAACTTTCGTTGCTAAACCGTCGTCATCATCTGCAGTACTTGCAACGGTTCCGACTAACAGACCTTTAGGGGTATTTCCACCCATTCCTGAAGTAATAACTTTTGTATTTTTCTTGATTTTTGTTTTAGAAGTGATCTGTCCCATTACCAATAAGTTTTTCTTGCTATTGTAATCAGTGATCAACCCATTGATAACTTCACCATTTACTTCCAATTGAACCGCAAAACGGTCAGAAGAATCATTTTGAGTCGTGATCAACTCAACTTTACTGTTAGATTTATTGACCTCAACAACACGACCAACCAAACCTTTGTTAGAAACAACGGCCGAATTCTTCGTTACACCTGATAATGAACCTTTTGAGATCACGATTTGATTTTCCCAGGTTGAAGGAGAACGTGATAAGACATAAGCCGTGATCTTCGTATAATTAGTTAAGCTCTTATTAAGCTTAAGTTGTTGTTTTAATTGCTTATTTTCCTTTTCCAAAGTTTGATTTTCAACTTTTTGTGAAGCTAAGCTATCGACCTGTTGCTTAAGCTTTTTGTTTTCATTATACGTATTCAACAGATCAGAAACATTACTACCTACACTAGTTACCGCTGCTACTGGGTAACTAACAAGTCGATCGACCAAACCAAATGCTTCATTTCCTATTTGCTGGATGATCGTTGGCGTCGAGCGATTATTCCGAACTACGATTGAAAAAGTAATCAGCAAGAAACTAACGATCAGTGCTACTAATGTAATAACGAGCTTTTTATTGAAAAAAAACTTCTGCATAAAACGCCTCCTGGATCTGATAAAATTTGCGCTAAAAATTAAGAGGCTGGACGACTAAACCCCAACCTCCTAAATTTAGACTTAACCGCCTATCTTATCTTTTCTTCATAACATCGATACTCTTTAATGATTCCCCAGTTCCGACTGCAACACAGTCCAATGGATCTTGTGCTACAAAGACGGGAACTTTTGTTGCTTCGGAGATCACATCTGGTAAGTGACGTAATAAAGCACCACCACCAGTTAAAACGATACCATGATCAATAACATCAGCTGCAATTTCAGGAGATGTTTCTTCGAGCGTTTCTTTGATCGCTGTAATAATTTCTTGGACAACTTCTTGAATTGCTTCAGCGACATCTTGTGGACGAATTTCGATCGTCTTAGGTAAGCCTGTTACTAAGTCACGACCACGAATCGTTTGGCTATCTAATTCTTTAGCAGCTTCAACTGATGCAGATGCAACATTGATCTTCAATTGTTCTGCTGTCCGTTCACCGATCAATAAGTTGTAGTTCTTACGTACATAATAAATAATCGAATCATCGATCTTATCGCCTGCCATACGGATCGAACGACTTGAAACGATCCCACCAAGAGAGATCGTAGCCACGTCTGTGGTACCACCACCGATATCAACGACCATGCTACCGGTTGGATCCATTACAGGTAGACCTGCACCGATCGCAGCAGCAAATGGTTCTTCGATCACGTAAGCATCTTTAGCGCCAGCTACTCGAGTTGCATCAATTACAGCACGTTTTTCAACTTCTGTTACCCCACTTGGTACACAAACCATTACGTAAGGCTTAGCGCTCTTGCTACCAACAGCTTTTTCAATATAATATTTCATCATAGATACAGTTGTATCATAATCAGCAATAACACCGTCTTTCATTGGACGGATTGCTACGATACTAGCTGGTGTACGCCCGATCATATCGCGCGCCTCTGAACCAACTGAGACAACTTCACCAGTTTTAGTATTTTTAGCTACGACTGAAGGTTCGCGTAACACAATTCCTTTATTTTCAGCATAAACGATCGTGTTTGCCGTCCCTAAGTCGATCCCAATATTTTTTGTTCCGATTCCGAACACGTTGTTTCATCCCTTCACAAACTCTAATTACGAGCCCTTATTTCAAGATATTCTAATTGTAACATTGAATAGCCCTGTTTCCAACATATTTTCATGTTTTTGCCACGCCGATATTATATCATAAAACTGGCAATTAAATTAGACTTTGTCCAGTAATTTTATCGCTGAGCTACCTTTTTTTAAAATATCTTAAGTTTTACACGATTGAAACTAACGCTGCCTGAAAGCCTTTTTTCCCTTCTACTTCAACAAATTCAACGCGTTGACCTTCTTCTAAAATTTTATAGCCCGATTTAACGATTGCCGTATAGTGGACAAACAAATCTTCTTTTTTATTATTATCAGGAGTAATAAAACCGTACCCTTTGTCTTTGTTAAAACGACGAACTGTTCCTTGTAACATGTTTTTTCACCTTATTTACTTTATTTTTTCAAAATTTCATTTTCACGAAAACTAAAATATGCATCTTTGCCAACAATAATATGATCTAGCAAAGTGATCCCTAGCAATTCACCACTAGTAGCTAGCCGCTTAGTGACTGCTAAATCATTTGCCGAAGGACTAACTTGTCCACTAGGATGATTATGCACGACAATAAATCTGGCAGTACTGTAACTAAAAGCGTGCTTGAAAATTTCACGCGGATGCACTGTTGCTGAATCCAGAGTCCCGACAAAGATCTTTTTTCCGCTAAAAGTTGATTCTTTGTATCTAAGTATACACCTATTAGCATTTCTTGTTTGACACCACTTAGCTTTTCGATCATATATTCTCCGATCACCTTACTCGAACAGACTACGCCTAAAGGCAAATCTGGGCACTTATCGTAGCGTTTAGCAAATTCACACAGCATTAACCCTTGACATAAAAACCGCTCAGCAGTGAAATTTTCCCAATCTGTCACCGTATAATTTTTAAACTCCGAAATCTGTTTATCTCGTAAAATTTCTTTGGTAGCCTGTGGTAACGTTAAAAATACTTGCCAAATCGCTAATAAGAGTTCTTGATCGGTCAAACGTTCTAGTTTTTGTGTTATCTTTATTTTTTTATAATTCATTTCGTTCATCTCCCCTGCTTTATAAATTCGCAAAAAGCAAGGGAAATATTTTATTTAGCGATAAATTCTTTTACTGCCACTAAATTAGGTAAGATCGCTAAAGTATGTTCTTTTTCATATTCAGTTGGTTGAATGATATCTGGGACCATGATCACTGGAATATCAGCATTATTAGCCGCTTTGACCCCATTGATCGAATCTTCAATGACCAATGATTCTTCCTTTGCTACATTCCCCATTTTTTGCCATGCCTTATTGAAAATTTCAGGCGAAGGCTTAGCATGGGTCACATCATCTGCTGAAACGATATGCGCAAATTTGCCACTGATCCCAGTTTCTTCTAAATAATACTCAATATCTTTTCTAAAATTACTTGAAGCGATCACATAGGGAATATTTTGCTCATCAAGATAAGCAGTCAATTCTTTAAAACCTGGTTTAAGCGCTAATTTACCAGCTTCGACGATCGGATAAACATTTTCCATACTCATCGCATAAAAACGATCGACCAATTCGCGACTACCATAATCCTTAGCCATTTGTGCAAGCATTGGTTCAGTACCTGCACCGATAAATTGTTGATAGTATTCTAGCGTATAATTTTTCATTCCCAATTGGTCAGCAGCCATTTTATTAGCTTCAAAGTAAACCTTTTCCGAGTCAAAAACGACACCATCCATATCAAAAATCACTAATTTTACTTTCATTTTTTCACCACTATATTAAAAAATACAGTTTTTCCTTCCTAAACAAAATAATTTCTAACTTCTGAAACAAAATATAAAGACCCTGTAAAAAGTAACATGTCATCCGCCGACATTTCCCGCAATACGATCGGCAAAACTTCACGCCAGTCAGAGTAATACTTGATTGCACCATCTCCCTGTAAAAATTCAAAATCTGCCACTGCTCGCGGGGCATCAAATTCAACCGCACTTAACGTTACATTAGGCAATGCTTGTAAACAAGCAAACATCTCAGGCGCACGCTTATCGGCTAAAACCGACATCACAACGTAAATCTGCCGCTCAGAAAAACGTGTTTTTAAAATCTGGGCCAATTTTTTCACAGCATCGAGATTATGAGCCCCATCTAAGACTACTAAGGGTTCTTCATTGATCAGTTCAAATCTAGCTGGCCAACTGGTCGTTATCAGTGCCTTTCTTATCTCAGATTCACGAGGAGTAAATTTTTCAAGCTGAGCTAAGCATAAAAATGCACTGAGCGCTAAGCTAGCATTCGCTACTTGATAATCACCTAAAAGCTTGATTTTTAACTTACGGTAACTTTTTCCAAAGCCATTATACGTAAAAATTTGCCCCCAAAAGTCTTGCGTTTTAGCTAAACTCCAAGAATAATCGCTTGGCGTTGTGTACAATTTAGCCTCTTTTTCGTTAGCAACTTGCGTAATGACTTGCAGACTTTCAGCATCTAATGCGCCGACAACAACCGGACGCTTAGCTTTGATGATCCCTGCCTTAACTTGTGCGATCTGAGCTAAAGTGTCGCCTAAAATTTGGGTGTGATCAAGGGCGACCTCAGTGATCACGGAAAGTACTGGCGTTAAAATATTAGTTGAATCATAAGTTCCACCGATCCCAACTTCAACCACCGCATAGTCAGGCACTATTTCGGCAAAATATAAAAACATCAGCATCGTGACGACTTCAAATTCTTTTGGTCCTTCACCAGCATATTCAGCATCAAGTCGTTCCACAACGGGTTTTATTTTTTGAACCAATTCGACTAATTTTTCATCGGCGATCGGAATCCCATTGATTGCGATCCGCTCATTAAACCGGGTAATAAAAGGTGAAGTAAAGGTGCCAACGGTAAACCCTTGACTTTGCAATAAATTACTCAAATATGCAACGGTCGAGCCTTTACCATTTGTACCTGTCACGTGGATAAATTTTACTTTTTGTTGCGGATCACCTAAATAGTGAGCAAATTTGCGCATTCGTGCCAAATCAGGGGATTTAGTAAATTTTCTTCTGCCGTGAATAAAAGCAAGTGCTTCAGCATAATTTTGGATCTGCATTTTTTAGCCTCTTATCATCTACAATCTTAAGGCTAGTATAACAAATCTAGGACATAACGACCACTAAACAGTAAAGTTGACTATAATAAAAAACGCTCACCCAAAGAGCAAGCGTTTAAAAATATTAAAGTTGTGCTTCTAATTGTGCGATTCGGTCATTAGTTGCACTTAATTTTTCACGGTAACCAGCTAATTTTTCTTTTTCTTTTTCGACAACTTCAGCTGGAGCATTAGCTACAAAGCGTTCATTGCCGAGTTTCTTTTCACCACGAGTAACTTCAGCTTCTAGCTTCTTAGCTTCTTTTTGCAGACGTTTGATTTCTTCATTTAAGTCGATCAAATCAGCCAATGGTAGATATACTTCGGCCCCTGTGATCACAGATGTCATTGCCAATGCTGGTGGCGTAACATCTGAAGCGATCACGAGTTCTTTTGGATGACAGAAACGTTCAATGTAATCTTTGTTATTTTCAAAGATTTCCTTAGTTGTTTCTGAAGTTGTCTTGATCAAAATATCAATTGCCGAAGACATTGGGGCGTTAACTTCGGCCCGGTTGTTACGCACAGCTTTGATCAATTCAATCAAATTATCCATTTGAGCTTCCGCAGCTTGATCATCAAATTCTGCATGTTCCACTGGATAAGCTGCTGTAACTAAAGATTCACCTTCATGAGGCATTTCGAGCCAAATTTGTTCGGTGACAAATGGCATGATCGGGTGTAAGAGACGAAGCGTTTGATCTAAAACGTAGCACAAAATATTTTGGGTATTTTGTTTTAATTTTTGATCTTCACTTGTCAAGTTTTCCTTCGCCATTTCGATGTACCAGTCACAAAAATCATTCCAAATGAAATTGTACAAGGCACGACCAGCTTCACCAAATTCAAAGTTATCAAAGAAGCGTGTCACGTCTTTAACGGTGTCATTTAAGCGACTTAAGATCCACTTATCAGCTAATTGCCATTCTGCTTTAGGTGGTAAAGTAGCTGTGGTATCGTCATCAAGGTTCATGATCACAAAACGACTTGCATTCCAGATCTTGTTGATAAAGTTCCACGCAGCATCCATCTTAGTATAAGAGAAGCGCACATCTTGACCCGGAGTAGAACCGTTAGATAAGAACCAACGTAAAGCGTCAGCCCCATATTTATCGATAACATCCATTGGATCGATCCCGTTACCAAGTGATTTACTCATCTTACGCCCTTGTTCATCGCGGATCAAACCGTGGATCAAGACGTTCTTAAACGGACGACGCCCTGTAAATTCAACACTTTGGAAGATCATCCGTGAAACCCAGAAGAAGATGATATCATATCCAGTAACTAATGTATTAGTTGGGAAGTAACGTTTAAAGTCCGGTGCTTGTGTATCTGGCCAACCCATCGTTGAAAATGGCCATAAAGCACTAGAGAACCATGTATCTAATACGTCTGGATCTTGTTCCCAATTTTCAATATCAGCTGGAGCTTCTTCACCAACATAAGTTTCACCAGTTTCTTTATTGTACCAAGCTGGAATTTGGTGACCCCACCATAATTGCCGTGAAATTACCCAATCATGGACATTTTCCATCCATTGTGTAAAGGTCTTTTCAAAGCGTTCCGGAACAAAATCTACTCGATCAGCAGAATCTTGGTTTGCTAAAGCAGCTTCTGCTAATGGTTTCATTTTCACGAACCATTGCGTTGAAAGACGAGCTTCAACTGGGACACCTGTTCTTTCTGAGTGACCAACACTATGCGTAATCTTTTCGATGTTTAGCATGTAGCCTTGATCTTCAAGATCTTTAACGATCGCTTTACGAGCGTCAAAACGATCCATACCATTATATTTGCCGGCACGTTCGTTCATCGTCCCATCATCGTTCATCGTATTGATCCGTTCAAGATCATGACGGTTACCAACTTCAAAGTCGTTAGGGTCATGTGCTGGCGTGATCTTCACCATCCCAGTCCCAAATTCAGGATCAACGTATTGATCAGCAATAATTGGGATATGACGTCCTTGTAATGGTAAGAGCACTTCTTTACCAACAAGGTCTTTATAACGTTCATCTTTTGGATTAACAGCTACCGCTACGTCACCCATCATCGTCTCTGGACGAGTCGTTGCAATTTCAATATAATCTTTGCCGTTAAATGTCGTACCATCAACGAATGGGTATTTCACGTGATAAAAGGCACCTTCATCATCTTGGTGGATAACTTCAATATCTGATAAAGCTGTGCGTGCTTTAGGATCCCAGTTGATGATGTATTCACCACGATAGATTAAGCCTTTTTCGTATAATTTTACAAAGACCCGTCTAACGGCTTTAGATAAACCTTCATCTAAAGTAAAGCGTTCCCGGTCATAATCTAAAGATAGACCTAATTTAGCCCATTGTGCATGGATAATGTCGGCATATTCGCCTTTCCATTCCCAAACTTTATCAATGAATTTTTCCCGACCTAAGTCATAGCGAGAGATCCCTTCTTCAGCTAAACGCGCTTCAACCTTAGCTTGCGTTGCGATCCCAGCATGATCCATCCCTGGAAGCCATAAAGTATCGAATCCTTGCATCCGTTTTTGACGGATCAACATATCTTGTAACGTAGTATCCCAAGCATGACCTAAGTGCAACTTCCCAGTTACGTTTGGTGGTGGGATCACGATCGAATATGGTTTGGCGTTTTTATCGCCGCTTGGTTTAAATAGGCCTGCATCGACCCATTTTTGATAACGACCAGGTTCAACTTGACTTGGATCGTATTTAGTAGACATCTCTATTTCACGTGCCATTTTCATCTTCCTTTCCTTATTTGACCGGTTTTCTAGACAAAAAAGCACTGCCATCCGCTTAGGACGACAGTGCCGTGGTACCACCTAAATTGGGCTTTTATCCCCTCTTTGATCTGCGTTAACGAATAGATATCCGGTCTTACTTACTAAAAATTTCAGTAGGACAGCTCCCAAGCTACTCTTTGACCAACTGCTAAAGCGTTGCACCGACCCGCTTCTCTCTAAAAACAGTCCCTGGTCAAATCCTCTTGTTCAAAGCTTATAAGTTGTATTTTAGCCTTGAAATAAGGAAGCGTCAAGCAATTTTATAGTAATTCCGCAAAATCAGCCTGCTTTTCATTCATAAATTCATCGCCGATCTTGATATCGGTAACTTGGATCCCTTCCATTGCACGAGCTAAAAGGCCATCGATATCAAGGCGTTCTTCGTAATAACGTGCCTTATCGATCTTTGGCTTAGTTTTTGGTGCTGGTGGAGCAAAAATCGTGCAGCAATCTTCAAATGGTTGGATCGATAAATCAAATGTATCGATATCTTGTGCGATCTTAATGATCTCATTTTTATCCATCGAAACCACTGGACGTAAAACTGGCATCGTAGTCACATCATTGATGGCAGCCATACTTTCCAAGGTTTGTGAAGCGACTTGCCCTAAAGCTTCACCGTTAAAGATCGCTAAACCATTCCGCTTTTTAGCAATCATTTCACTTAACCGTAACATAAAACGCCGTTGGATGGTCATCAAATAGCCTGATGGGACTTTTTCTTTAATCGTTTCTTGGATCTCCGTAAACGGTACGGCGATAAATTGGATCTTCCCGACATATGGTGTCAATTTAGCCGTTAATTCTTTGGCTTTATTTAAAGCTTGTTCACTAGTATAAGGTGGACTAAAGAAATGAACCATTTCAATATCTACCCCACGTTTCATTGCTAAATAACCTGCAACCGGAGAATCGATCCCACCTGAAAGCATCAACATTGCTTTACCAGCCGTTCCAACTGGCAAACCACCTGCACCATCAATCGTTTCATGTGATAAATAGATCCCATTAGCCCGAACTTCAACGCGCAAGATCATATCAGGTTCTTTCATCTTGACCTTGATGCCAGGAACGGTCTTTAAGATATGACCACCTAACATGTCATTTAATTCGTTAGTATCGTATTTAAAATGGTGGTCAGAACGACGTGTGTTGATCTTAAAGGTCATTCCTTCATGAAATTTTTCGGCAACCATTTGTGTAATAACTTCTTTAACCGCTTCAATATCGCGTTCGACCCGAATCGAAGGTGAAAAGTTTTGAATCCCAAATACTTGCTTTAAGCGTGCCATCACTTTAGTTGAATCTTCGCCATTCAATTGAATATGCATGCGATCACGGTGGG
This sequence comes from Ligilactobacillus apodemi DSM 16634 = JCM 16172, assembly GCF_001434405.1. Classification (GTDB taxonomy): domain Bacteria; phylum Bacillota; class Bacilli; order Lactobacillales; family Lactobacillaceae; genus Ligilactobacillus; species Ligilactobacillus apodemi. Next base: position 868,675 of record NZ_AZFT01000053.1, read on the forward strand.
CTTTGACCACAAGTTTAGGGAAATCATGCATTGCTTGACGCACATTGAAACCTAAACGATCAATGAAATTACGTCTATTTTTTCCTTTAGTTGAAAGTTCGCCGTAACGAACCATAATTTCTGTATATTGCATCTTGTTTCCTTTCCTTTAACTAAGAATTGATCTTTAAGAATTTTTGATAGATATCATCGAAAATACGGTTGAATTCTGTTGCTTCCGCTAGCGTGTTATTTTCGTCTAAACTTACCCGAACAGCTGAAGTAGCAATTTTATCATCAATTTGCATGGCGTGTAAAGTCGAGGAGACTTGACCTTTTTTCGAAGAACAAGCACTAGTCGTTGAAATAAAGACACCTTGATCTTCAAACGCATGGACGATCGTTTCGCCACGTACTCCTTCGATTGCAAAGCACAAGATATGAGGGGCAAATTTATCTCCTAATTCTGAAAAGATCGTAACTTTTTCAAATTTTTGTAAATGATCATAGATTTTTTCACGAATTGCTTGTTCGTGGGCAACGTTGTTAGTTTCATTTTCTAATAACAACCGTAAAGCCTTCGCCATCGCAGCGATCGCAGGTAAATTTTCCGTACTGCTCCGCAAGTTTTGTTCTTGTCCGCCACCCGAAAGTAAGGGGGCTAACTTTCGACCAGCTTTTTTATACAAGAAACCGACGCCACGTGGTGCATGAAATTTATGCCCTGAAAAAGTAACGAGGTCGACTCTTTCATCCATGATCAAGTCAGTTAAGCCTTTACCCACTGCTTGAACTGCATCAACGTGAAAATGCACTTTAGGATGATCTTTTAGCACTTCGGCGATTTCTTTGATCGGTTGGATCGCACCGATCTCGTTATTGACAGCCATGACCGAAACTAAGATCGTATCTTTACGTAAAGCATTCTTTAAGTCAGCCACCGAGATTTGACCGTGCTTATCTACTGGCAGATAAGTCACTTCAAAGCCTAACTTTTCAAGTTGTTTCATTGAATTGATCACCGCTGGATGTTCGACCATCGTTGTGATCAAATGTTTGCCATAAATACCTTTTTCGATCGCAGTCCCTTTAATCGCCCAGTTATCACCTTCAGTACCACCACTAGTAAAGAAGATCTCTTCTTTTTGACAGCCAAGTAAATTAGCGATTTGTGTGCGTGATTGCTCTAATAAATTGTAGGCATTTTCACCCATTTTATGCAAAGATGACGGGTTGCCCCAGATGCTTTCACTTACTTTATCATAAGTGCTCAAAACATCAGGATGGACCTTGGTCGTTGCGCTATTATCAAAATATATCATTAATAATGAACCCTCTTTAAATTTTTTACTTACTTATTGTAATTTATAACTCGTAAAATCACAACTAAATTTGCCACTACAAATTATAAGGACTAAAGCCTTGTGATGCAACTTGGCTTTAGTCCTTAAGCTCAATAATTTAATTATTCTCCTAGTTATTAACTAACAACGCGACGTTTGCTACCTTCCTTGTAGTCATTTTCGATCCGTTTATAGCAACCTGGTTCTACTGATTCTAACGCTTGGGAAATAATATCAAGTGCGCCTACATAATCATAGTCCCGATTGAACAGATCATATGCATGTTGATATGCCGATGCTACTTCAGGATAGCGGGAACGATAGCGGTTAGCATATTGCAACATTTCTTCAGTTAAAGCCGAGCTATCAATGATCTCTTGGGTCTTTTGGGCTAAGACATCCAAGTCAGATTGAGTATTGATCAATTCGCGGGCGATCTGTTCCATATTTAGTTGGATCTTATTTAAGTCACGATCTAAATTCTCGATCTCACGCCCAACTTTAAAGAAATATTCCACATACTCACTTGGTAAGCCTGGCAAGTTCAATAACTCGATCTCGCGTTTCAAACGATGGATATCATTATCGAAGCCTTGAACGGCTGCTTGAGCTTCTTTTTCTTCTTCAAAGAGATCTGCGACACTATCACCGATTTCTTTTTGTTTTTCTTCGATTTTTTCCATGCTTTCTAAAACAGCAACTTGACGTTTTTGGATCTCAGAGTAAACAAGTGCCTCTTTATCTTTAGTTTCTAAATAAGCATCGAATTCTTTTTTGATTTTTTTAAGCTGTTCATTTAAAGTATGTGCTTCTTCAAGTTCATTGTGATTCAACGTATAGTTTTGACTCAAGCGGTCAAGCTCGATCAAAAGCTCTTTTTCTTGGGCTTGAGCGTGTTCCAAGAAATCAGCAAAGTGTTTTTCTTGGCGTTTTACTTTCAAGCGTGCGTTATACTCACGTTCCATTACATCATAAGCTTCATCAATCAAATCAGCCAGTTCTTTATCTGTGGCCTCTGCTCTAGAAACTTCAACTTGCTTTAAATTCTCTTCGTTTTCTTTGATCAAGTCTGCGATCGTCTTGAGTTGTTTTTCCATATCTTTAGGAAAACCATATTTTTCAGAACTCAATTGTTTAAATCCTGACTGTAATTCCTCAAGTTGTTCCGGAAAAACATTCTTTAAGTTGCGATAAACTGGCGGTAATTTCTTGAGCGCGATCTTCAAACTATGCGTCTTGGCTTGTAATTTTTCTAATAAAGAGCTTGATTTAGCGTAGTCCCCTTCTTCGGTAACTTTTGCATAATCATCAAAATCTTTTTCTAATCCCGCTAGATCAGCCTCTAATTTATCGATACTTGGGCCGTATGAAAAGTTCTTTGCTAAAAGTGTCTTTCTGATCGTTTGATATTCTTCTTTTAATTCGTTGATAGCTTTTTTATGCACTTCAGCGGTTTTCTTTAGCTCAACTAATTTTCGGTTTAATTGAGCATAACGCTCTTTTGCATTTTCGACTTGCAATTCTTTTTGCTTTAATTCGCCTGAAAGTTTGAAGAATTTATATTGCTGCAATTGTTCATGGATCTGATTCAAATATTCGGAAATTTCGGGCAATTGTTGGTTTATTAAAGCATGATAATCATGTTCAACTTGCTCGAATTCCGCTAAACTATCGCCTGAAAGCGGTAGTTCTCTTACAGCTCTTAATTCTTCTTCTAGCGGTGAATCAATAATTTCTTCTATGCTGTTTTTAGCGTTTGCGATTCGCTCTTCACATGAGCGTTGAAAAAAGAGTACCGCTGCATAAATTGCGACTGCAATCAGTACAATTGCCACCAATACTACTACCATCTACTGTCCCATCCTTTAAAATTGCTAGCTTAAAATTAATTACTTGCCATCTTTGACAAATGCGTATAAAATCTAAAGCTAATTATATCATAGTTGTTAATTTTGATACACTATAAAACGCTATATTTAAATAGGAGGTATTTCCTTGTCACTTTTAGCTGCACAAATTGATGCTTTATTAGAAAATGAAACTAACTTGATCGCTAACCTTTCAAACGCTTCGGCTTTATTAAATGATTCTTTAGCTGATATCAACTGGGTCGGCTTTTATCTGTATGATCCCCAAACCGATCAACTTGATCTAGGGCCATTCCAAGGTAAAGTTGCTTGCATGCATATCCAAAATGGAGTTGGCGTTTGCGGGACAGCCTTAAAAGAAAATAAAGTTTTGCGCGTTGCAAACGTTCATGAATTTGCAGGCCACATTGCCTGTGATAGTGCTTCAAATTCTGAAATCGTCTTTCCGTTAGTTAAAGATGGAGAGATTCTTGGTGTTTTAGACATTGATTCACCTAAGCTTGACCGCTTTAGCGCCGAAGATGAACAGAAATTAAGCGCCTTTGTTGAAGCTTTACTCAAACATCTTTAATAACATCCCCTATTTCTCGTGTAAAAATTAGGGGGATCAAAATAGTTTAGGGGGTAGTTTTTATGGATAAAAATTTAACAGGATTTACTAACATCCAAAAACTTGATCCAGACATTATCGTTGATTTAAAGTACGCTACGACAGATAATTTTACGGGTCAAGTGATCTATAACTTTACCACTGCGATCGCACGTACGGGAACCGCACAAAAGTTAGCGCATGCCAGTCAGCTGGTTAAACAGCAAGGCTACCGGCTTAAAGTCTGGGATGCCTATCGTCCGGTATCCGCTCAAAAAAGACTTTTTGAAGTCTATCCTGACCCTAACTTTGTGGCCCAACCAGATCCCAATTTTAGCCATCAAAAAGGCGTGACCTTTGATTTGACTTTGATTGACCAAGACGGTCAAGAACTCCCGATGCCCACGGCTTTTGATGACTTTTCTGCCGCTGCTAGCCGCAAAGCAGCTCCTTTATCTGCGGCAGCCAAATATTATCACATTTTAAATGATGCGATGCTTGAAGCGGGGTTTGTCGGCTATGAAAACGAATGGTGGGACTATCGCGATAGCCAAATGGATGAATATGGACCACTAACAGCTGACCCTAATGATTACTAAAAAAGAGACTGGTTTTCAGTCTCTTTTTATTTAGCTCGCTGTTTTTACTAACTCACTAAAGCCAAGTTCTGACATTCCCAGAACAACTCGTTGTCGATGCAATTGATACATTCCTTGGTCCTTAGTAGCTAATCCTGGATGCGTCGTTAGCCCTAAATCGTAGCCAGCTTGCTTAGCCAATTCCGGTGTTTGTTCGCTGTAGCGTCCCACAGGATAAATAACTAGTCTAGTCTTTTGGTGAAAATTTTCATCTAACCACTGCTTAGAAGCCGTTAACTCCTCCAACTGGGCTTTGGCTGAGAGTTGGTTTAATTCGAAATGATTGACCGTATGGCTAACTAAACTGATCAACTTACTTTTCTTTAATTTTTTTAATTGCGCACTTGTCAACATATCTGGCGTATCGATCTTACTGGTGATAATCCCGATGGTTGCTTTAAGATGATATTTTTTTAAGATCGGATAGGCCGCCGTATAATTATTAGCATAACCATCATCAAAAGTCAGCATGACGACTTTTTTATCTTGTGGTAATTTATTTTTGCTAAAGGCATGATAAACTTCTGCTGGAGTTAAGGTGACATACCCTTGCTCATGCAAATATTTCATCTGCTCAGCAAACTCATTTTCTGGCACACATAAACTGTTTCCCGGGCGCGTTTCAATACTGTGGTACATTAAGATCGGAATTTTTACCGGTTGAGCTTGGGTCACCCACTTAGTTTTACTCTTGGCTGCATTTACTGAGACCACTGAAAATAAAAGTCCTAAAATAATCCCTAACATAACCCCATGGTATTTTTTTAACATTTTTATCCCCCATTTCAATACAATCATTTTAAGCACTAAAAAAGTAAAGTACAACAAAAACTTTTTCAGTTAAGTTGACACAGCTCAAAAAAATTGCTAAAATGGCGTTTGTGTAAAATAATGCAGCAGTGAGCGGTAAGCTCGTCAACATTTTATTGCCAATTAGGTTCGATCAGTACCCCTTCGGCTGCAAGGGTGAAAATCGCAAAATAAAATGCACGAATACTAAACTCACACATTATTTTACTCCAAATAAATCATTGGAGGAATTTTTAATGTCTCGTTATACAGGTCCATCCTGGAAAGTTTCCCGTCGTTTAGGAATCTCTCTTTCAGGTACAGGTAAAGAATTAGCTCGTCGTCCATACGCACCAGGCCAACATGGTCAAAACAACCGTCGTAAGTTATCTGAATACGGTTTGCAATTGCGTGAAAAACAAAAGCTTCGTATGACATACGGTTTATCTGAACGCCAATTTGCTAACCTTTTCTTAAAGGCTGGTAAGATCCGCGAAGGTAAACACGGTGATAACTTCATGGTATTGTTGGAACGCCGTTTGGATAACGTTGTTTACCGTTTAGGTTTGGCTACAACTCGTCGTCAAGCTCGTCAATTGGTAAACCACGGTCACATCACAGTTGATGGCAAGCGCGTGGATATCCCTTCATACGAAGTAAAACCAGGCCAAGTTATCTCCTTGCGTGAACGTTCAAAAGACTTGAAAGTTGTTAAGGAAGCATTAGAATCAATCGTTGGTCGCGTACCATTTGTTTCTTTTGATGAAAACACAATGGAAGGTACATTAGTACGCTTACCAGAACGTGATGAACTCGATGCAAACATCGACGAATCACTTGTTGTTGAATACTACAACAAACTTTAATATCATTTTTGATATTATCATTAAGAGTTCAGCTTTTAGCTGGGCTCTTTTTTTAACTAAAAAATCTGCTATACTAAATGGATGAGAAAGGTGGTTATAAGATGAGTGGAGATGAACTTCAAGATCATATGAACAAAGGAATGTATGGGACACCGCAGTTAAAACCCGATGAAAAGCGGAAATATCTCGGTACATTTCGGGAACGAGTTGCTTTGACCCTAACCTTTGCACAATTAAAAAATTCAGCTTATCTAGCTGAACTTGCCAAAGAATTAAAAGAGCAACCAGAATTACACATGATCATCAATGGTAAAGTGCAAAATCCTGAACTTTCTGAGCTGATGAAATTTGCCCAAGATGCTAATGTTTCGTTTACTTGCAACACCGATAGCACTTTAAAACACGGGCCAGATGACTTAGCTGTAGTAGTCTGCTCAAAAGATACTGCCTTGCATATCAATGATGTCGACGTTGCTCAAAAATGTCCGCTAACTCAGACAACTGACACTGACAAAGAAACTAAAAAACATTTTTCTTTACGTGATCTTTTTAAATAGTCAAAAAAAGGAACGCCTATCATTTTTGAGGCGTTCCTTTTTTAGTAATTATTTAAATTGTGCTAAGACTTTTTGAGCGATCGGTTGTTTTTCTTGTTTCAACAAGACAAATTCATTTAAGGCTAAAGCTGGATAGGCATGCGCATTTAAAAAGGTCAAGTGCGTTGGTTCACTATATGGTTGATAAATATTAGGGATCACCACATCTAATGACCCATCATGCAGTTGTAACAAGTCCATTTGCCGTTTTAATTCGGTCAAATAACTTTGATCGATCTCATCTAAAACTTCATAAGCTTGTGAGCCCGTATTATACGTTGCATCATAGCGCAATAAGACTTGGATGCCACGCGGGATCACACTTTCTAAAGTCAAGCCTTGTGATTTGAGAGTCGCCTTTTCAACCTCACCTAATTCGATCATTTCAAATTCAGCCCGCGCTCGTGCATTCTTGCGACTGATCAGATCCTTAAGCGTCAAACGCCCATCGCCAACAACATTAGCTGGGATCCGCTCAACTAAACTAATGATCTCATCATTAACAACTAGTGCACGATAGACCGAACCAACTACAACTTGCTCGATCAAAACAGCTGCTGTTTGTTTTAATTGTTGTTCGACCACGGCTAATAACTCGTGTTCAGTTGGTGGCATGCGGAAAAGTCGCGTAGTTTTATCAGATGGTGCCACCGCATTTTTAATAACTACTGCTTTGTCTTTAAGTAAGGGATAAATTGCCTTGGCCTCTTGTCTAGAAGTTACAACAAAGCCCCGTGAAACATTAACGTTTTGACTACCCAAAAACTCTTTAGCAGTCTGTTTGTGTTGCCATAGCTCACTCATGACCGCACTATCTTTGGTAGTTTGGATCCCCTGCTTTAATAGCTTTCCGTTCAACTGTAAGATCCCTGCCTGTGGTAAAACAGTATGATAATCGATTCCGGCGACAACAGCTTCATCTAAGATCAATTGGGTGTTCTTATCCAACGTTACTTCTTTTATTAAAGCTGATTCTTGATATTTTTGGGCTAAAAACATCCCATAATCGGCTAAAGTCTCATGTTTGCCTTGTGTCCGCAACAGACGTGTTGTCGGTGTTTCTTCAGATTTTTCAAGCCGTTTCTTTAAAACATCGAATGTTCCCTGCCATTTTGGATAATTGAATTTTTTAGCAAAACGATCTAGTTCTTTTAAGAATGCATATGCTTTTGCAAAAATCTTGGTCTTTGCAAACGGATTTTCATTGGCCACTGCTTTAGCTAATTCATTAGCTTCTGCCAAGGATTCAGTTGTAGCTTTCTCTTCATTCATCAAGAAATAACCACTCATCACTTCGAGTAAGCGTAATTGATGCGCTGTTACCCCTTGAGCGTGAAATGGATCAAGGTCGATGAGATCTAGCTCTAGATAATGAACCCCACTTGCTTTCATTTCAAGCGGGTCACGGTAATTCCCAGCTAATTTTAAAGGTAGATCCTTAGCTTTGAGCGAATTCAAATAATTTTCAAGCGAACTATAGTCGATCGTTCCCGTGGCTTCTTGCAAACTAGCTGCTGCCATACTTCGTTTAGGTGAAGCATTGGTTTCATTTGTCTGCACCGCCCAAGCATATGGAGTTGCACCAAAGAGATAAACTAAAAAGGCTTGGTGTAAACTAAATTCGCGTAACAACTTAAAATAGACTTGGTTTCTAAAATCAACGTATGGAACCTCTGATTTGCTAAATTTAGCCGCATATAATTCACTGAAAAGTTTTTCTGGTAACGTTAATCTAATTTGCGAACCTACTTTATTAGCCAAACTAGCATGTAATTTTTCCGAAAACGGCCACAAAACTAGTTCATGCCCTAGTTTTTTACGCACCGCTTCTGCTTGTAACGTTAAGTCATCTAATACTTTTTCTAACGTCAAATTCTTTTTAGTAGTTAACATCACTTGATTTTTATCGGCTTTAACAAACTGGTTATTTGTCCCAACTAATGAAAACTCCGTGGTATTTAAATTTTTATCTTTAGTTAAAATTTGCCATTGACGTACAACTTGAAAGGCAGTTGCATGTAAAGCTTCGGTGAGCTCTGAATCAATGATCTGATTTCCAATTTCATCAAATTTCACTTTGATCATCCTTTACAGTTATCATTTTTATAATTATAACAAATTGCCTTTATTTTGTACTATTATCACCGTTTTTTTACTAAATATGAAATTCTCTTGTTTTATTGTGGAATTATTTTAGTTTGCTATAATGGTTACATTATTACTCTTATGTGAAAGGATGATTAGTTTGAAGCCGTTAGCTTATCGCATGCGACCTAAAAAAATCGAAGATATCGTGGGGCAACAGCATTTAGTGGCGCCGGGTAAGATCCTAGCGCGCATGGTCAAAGCAAAGTTGCTCTCTTCGATGATCTTGTACGGACCACCGGGAACTGGAAAGACTAGTATTGCAAGTGCGATCGCTGGTTCAACTAAATACGCTTTTCGTATCTTAAATGCTGCGACTGATTCAAAAAAAGAACTTGAAATGGTCGCCGAAGAAGCTAAGATCAGTGGGACAGTTATCTTACTTTTAGATGAGATCCACCGCTTAACTAAGCCAAAACAAGACTTCTTATTACCCCACCTTGAAAAAGGGAGCATCATTTTAATCGGTGCAACTACCGAAAATCCTTACATCACGATCAATCCCGCTATTCGCAGTCGGACCCAGATCTTTGAAGTCAAACCATTGAGCGAACACGATATTGATCAAGCGATCACTCGTGCTTTAACTGATAAAGAAAACGGTCTAGGAAACCAAAAGATCACTTTGACCCCTGAAGCAAGAACTCACTTGACACGTGCCACTCATGGTGATCTTAGAAGTGCGCTAAATGGCTTAGAGTTAGCCGTTAAATCTACCTCTCCAGCTGAAGATGGTGTCATCAAGCTTGATCTTGCTATCATCGAAGAATGTGTGCAAAAAAAGGCCCTGGTCCAAGATAAAGATGGGGACGCTCACTATGATGTGATCTCCGCCTTTCAAAAATCGATCCGTGGTTCGGATACGGATGCGGCGCTACACTATATGGCACGCTTGCTTGAAGCTGGTGACTTACCTTCGATCGTACGGCGATTATTAACGATCGCCTACGAAGACATTGGCTTGGCAAATCCTAATGCTGCAGCCCACGCAGTTCAAGCCATCACGGCTGCCGAAAAAATTGGACTCCCTGAAGCAAGGATCCCGCTAGCTAATGCGGTCATCGAATTGTGTCTATCCCCTAAATCAAATTCTGCGATCACTGCGATCGACGAAGCTTTAGCTGATGTTTCCAAGGGTAATTATGGTGAGGTCCCTGCTTATTTACGTGACGCCCACTATCAAGGCGCTAAAAAATTAGGACGCGGGATCGGCTACAAATTTCCCCACGATTATCCTCATGGTTGGGTCAAACAACAATACTTACCTGATAAGCTAAAAGATACGCATTACTACCATCCAAAAGATAGCAGTCGTTATGAAAAAGCCTTAAAAGAACAGTATGAACGCCTAATAAACTTTAATGAGTAGTGATTGGTAACGCTTTTATTAGTTTCGTTGCATTCTTAAAAAAATTGTGCTACTATGATAGTGAACTTCTGAGGTGTACGCGTTATCCTATAAATGTAAGGTTGACCGAACAACTTTAAGTTTTGTTATCAACGATGTCTAATGGCTGATATGCTTTTATTAGAAATCAAAAGTTAGACTAGTGATACATTTTCCTGCTTACACGCGGGTTCAACTACAAGGATGATTAACGGCATCATCGGATATTCTAAAGTTAAAAACTTTAGCTAGCGGTTGAGATTTATTCTTGACCGCTAGCTTTCTTTAAGAAAGGAATTTGAGCTCGTGAAAGAACTTTTGACCTTAGGTTTGACGGTCATTTTAGGCGCGATCGTCTTATATATGGGGATCTTTTTGGCTACACATCTTGAAAAATCATTCTTTGGTGTGTTTCATCCCCAAGAAAATCCCTCACTCCAAAAAGCCATGCGGATCTGGGCGATCATCTTGATCATTTTAGGCATTTTTACGATCATTTCTGCTTTTGTCGGTATCGTTTTATTCCAAGTCATTATGCTATTGTTAGATGCGTTTTTTGTCTTGATCCTTTCATTTTTCATGCCTACCTATCTGCGCTTATAAGCATTATTTAGACTAGTAAAAGACAAACACTCATTACCTAAGATGAGGTTTGTCTTTTTTAGTATCTGCCTTTTGCAGATCTAGTTCGATATTTAGCTAAATGATCATTTATGATCTCAATAAGTAGTACATTGTCTGGTTAGCTAATTTTAAATATTACTTAGCACTTATCTACATATTACTATTAAGCATTTGTTACTATAATTGTTCTTACTTTCAATTTTGAAACAAATAAAGTAAAATAAAATTGATAAAGAAGAAAGGGTGATCCTAATATGTTACAAAGATATAAAAACATTCTTGTGCCGGTAGATGGTTCGCACGAATCAGAATTAGCTTTCAAAAAAGCTGTTGCCGTAGCTAAACGTAATGGTAAAGATACTAACTTGTATTTAGTTCACGTTGTTGACACACGTGCTTTCCAAAACATTTCTAGTTTTGATACAGCAATGGTCGAACAAGTAACTGAAACTGCAAAGAAAACAATGGACGGATACGCTGAACAAGCTAAGGCTGAAGGGTTAGTAAATGTTTCTTATTCCGTTGAATATGGTGCTCCTAAGGCAGTGATCGCTAAGGATCTACCTGAAGAAAAGAACATTGATTTGATCATGATCGGTGCAACTGGTTTAAACGCCGTTGAACGTCTCTTGATCGGTTCAGTTACAGAATATGTAACGCGTACTGCTGATTGTGATGTTTTAGTTGTCAGAACTGACTTGGAAAACAATCCTGCACTTAAAAAAGACAAGAAAGACAAAAAATAAGCACCTAAATTAAAAGACAAGCCAGCGTATTTGTTGGCTTGTCTTTTTAGTTATTGTTCACTACAACCGACTAAGTGGTCATTGACCATCCCACTGGCCTGCATCAAAGAATACACGATCGTTGGACCCATAAACTTGAAGCCCTGTTTTTTTAGTTTTTTAGCGATACTTTCTGATAATTCTGTTTTAGCGGGAACTTGTTTTTCCGCAGTAAATTGATTGTTTTTAGGCGAAAAATCGACTTCTTGCCATAACAAATCGGCTAAACTTTTTCCTTGTTGTTGTAACTTAACAACAAGTTGGGCATTATTAATGATTGCTAAAATTTTTCGCTCATTTCGAATAATGCGCGGATCAGCTAAAAGTCGCTTAACATCTGTTTCTGTCATTTGGCTGACTTTGTTAGGATCAAAGTCATAAAAGACTTCCCGAAAAGCTTGGCGTTTAGCTAAAATAGTTTGCCAACTAAGCCCAGCTTGCATCAATTCTAAACTCATCAATTCAAACAGCTTTTGGTCATCATGACATGGCTTCCCCCATTCTTCATCATGATAAGTTGTCATTTCTGGACTAATATCGGCCCAATTGCAACGTGGCATTAAATCATCCCCTTTAAATATAATTTCAGATTAGCAGTCACATAAGTTTTAGTCGGATGGGAATTAAAGACTTGTTTGATCTTACTTGGTTCATCGGTGATCACCCCATCCGCCCCTAAGACCCAAGCCATTAACGCTTGTTTTTGTGAATTGATCGTCCACAAATAAACTTTTTTATTATTTTCATGTGCCTGAGTGATAAAGTTTTTAGTTGCCGTTTTATACTCTAACGAATAAAAATCGGCTGGATTATCGGCTAAACTGAAGAGATTAAATGGCAAAATATAACCTGCTTTTAACTGCGAGGAATTTTTCTTTAGTGCATTGATCGCCAAAAGATCCACTGAATGGACCAGGTCTTTTTTCGCTAATTTCGTACCATATAATTGATAAAAATACTCACTAAATTCTTTTCCGCTACCTTGGTTTACTTTTAATTCGACTAATAACGGTTGGTTTAATTTTTTAGCTTGAGCCAAATAACTATCAAAGCTTGCTAGATAAGCATGCTTTTCCTTTTCGGTCAGTTTAACTTGCATTAACTGTTCTAATGAATTATCAGCGATCTTCATATTTTTATGTGCTAATTTACGCAAATTGCTATCATGACTGACTACAAAACGCCGGTCGGCCGTCTCTTGAATATCTAATTCAACATAGGCAGGCTTAGCTTTTTTAGCGGTATTTTTGAGCGCTGTTAGTGTATTTTGGACCCCGTTATTGCCATCAACACCACGATGAGCGATCACGATCGGCGTTTTTCCAGGATCAACGTTTAATCCCTGATAAGCTAAGAAAACTTGTAGACAAAGCGCGCCTAAAAGTAAGCCACAACTCCCATAAAACCAACCTTTTTTAGGTACTATCTGTAATTTTTTCGTCGCTGTCTTTTGCAAAGTAAAATAAACAGCACTCAAGACTAGTCCTTGTTTTAATAACCAAAAAACAACGGCATAAATAATTGCAAACCATTTAGTAGTTACTAAAGCAGTCCCCCATAATCCTAGAAAATCAAAGAGCCATAAGCCAAAGCCATACAAAAAATAATATTTAGCATAATGCCAAAAATGGCCCTTAGTTTGCTGCCAACTGGTTTTGAGCGTCTCTTTAAATGAAGCCGGGGTCGTAAAATAATCCCAGATCTTAGTTGCACTACGCAACGCCAAATAATATAAGATACCCACGACTATCCCGACTAGCGCAAGTAACCAATAACGATTAGCAAAGATCCACGAGCTTAACGTCAGCGGTAGCGCCCATTGGTTTAAGCGTTCTAGCGAAAAACTAAGCGCGCTAAAGGGCAACCACAAGAAAAGTAAAACTACTAGATAAAATAGTTTGGCAAAATACCCCTTATTATTTTGGTGCGTCAATAATGTAATCACTAACGGTAAGCCTAATACTAAGAGCCAAGCTGTTACCGGTAAGTATAACATCAAACTATTACAAAAAATAATTATAAAACTTAAGATCAGCAATCCTTGATCAGATCTTGAGTTTGTCATCATCTCTCCCTCTCTCACAAAAAAAAGGACACGGTCAAACCGCATCCCTTGTTATTTTTTTACTTCTTATCTTCGTCTGTTAAAAGACCCTTACCAAGTTTTTCAGAACCTAATTCTTGGAAATCATAGTGTAACTTAGCGTTATCTTCAAATTCAGCGATTGCTAAGCGAATCAATTCATCGATCAATTCTTTATAGTTGATACCAGAAACGGCCCACATTTGAGGATACAAGGAAATGTTAGTAAATCCTGGTAAAGTATTTACTTCACCAAAGTAAGGTACATCATTTTCATCAACTAAGAAGTCCATGCGTGCCATACCACGGTTATCTAAAACGCGGAAAGCATCAAGTGACATTTGTTGGATCTCTTTAGTCAATTTTTCTGGTAATTCAACTGGAATTTCAAAGACAACTCCCGAAGCATCCACGAATTTGTTGTTGTAATCGTAGAAATCATCACCTTCTGGTACCACAACTGCACCTAATTTAGATGCCTTAGCTGTTCGGTTACCTAAGATCGAACATTCTACTTCACGTGGGCTGTTGATCGTTTCTTCGATCAAGACTTTGTAGTCATAACGGAAAGCATCATCTAAAGCTTCTTCAAAGGCTTTCTTATCAGATACTTTGTGGATCCCAACTGAAGAACCTTGGCGTGCTGGTTTGATGAAAAGTGTTTCACCTAAGTCAGCAGCACATTTTTCATATGGATGATCAGCACGTGTTTCTGGCGTTACCACAACGTATTTTGTGTTACGGATCCCATGAAGTGTTAATAATTGCTTTGTAAGGTCTTTGTCAAAGGAAACAGCAGAAGAAGCGATCCCACTTCCGATATAAGGTTTGTTCAATAAACGGAATAAGCCTTGAACTGTTCCATCTTCACCCATGTTACCGTGGATAACTGGGTAGAAAAGATCTACATCCTTTACTTCAGAAAGATTTTGAAGGTTTGCAAGCGGATTTGAGAAGTCAACATCCTTGATTGCTTCAGCGACAACTTCATCTTCAGGTGCTCCATTAAAGATCTTCATGGAATCTTCGTTACCTAATAAGAAACCATCCTTAGTAAACATGAAGACTGTTACTTCATATTTGTCCTTATCTAATGCGTCGTAAACTGTGTGCGCGGAACGCTTTGAAACGTCATGTTCAGACGAGTTTCCGCCAAAAAGCAATGCAATATGCATTTTCTTATCTGCCATAATGGTTTTTCCATCCTCTATTATTTAAAATTATTATACGGCTTTTATCAGAAATTATTTTCCAATAACTAAGAAAATAATACCACGAAAAGTCTGTCTTTGTCATGTATTTGGGTAATAAAACTCACCTACTTTTATAAGGCAAGATCAGCGTCACCTTTTTTGATCGTGGCTAACATTTCACTAGCCATTTCACCAAATTTTTGCTTTTCATGCGTTAAATGAAATTCCAAAATATCTAAGGCACATAGGAACAACAAGCAGTGTTGCAAACTATAATTGGGGATCTCTAATTCTTTTTGCTTACGATACCCGGCTAAAAAGGCATTGCGCAAACCAAGATCTTGAACCTCATTATAGAAAAACTTGATCAGATCTTCGTAAGCGACCCCTAAATGCGCCCTTTCAAAGTCGATCAAAACATCATTATCTTGATAGACCATCAGATTACGAATACTAAAGTCACCATGCAAAACAACTTTAGGTAATAACTCATAGTCGATATCAGCCGGCTCTAAGTCAGCTTGAATGAGTTTGAAAACTTCATTTACCTGCGTTTCATACGGCGTACCATGGAAAAGTTCGACCTTTTCTTTGATCCGCTCAGATAAAGGACGTGTATCAGCGGGAACTAAAACATGTCCCGTCAATGTTTCATGAAACTTGGCTAATTTTTCGCCAAAGTAGGTCACTCGGTCTAAACTGAGATCTTCTTTTTCAATATCTTCCATTATCCGATCTTTTAAAACAACAACATAGTTATCTTCATAGATCACATTATCAAGATAGATGTCGGGACAATAAACTTGGTTGACATGTTGTTCGGCATAAAACTTGTCTTTATCTTTAAAAATTTTCACAAATAAGTCACAATCATAATGCTCGCTACGCCCTGAAAGGTGCATATTGCCAGCAACATCATGAATCGTTTCTAAGTTGGCATCATAATATTCATTTAAAAAATCGATCAGCATAAATAACCTCTCTATTATTTGTTCTCTCTTAATTGTAGTAGATAAGACTACTTTTGAGCAAGTAAAGCTAAAACACCTTGAATCTTAACCTTACATGAGATATGCTTTTTAGTTGTAATTTAATAAAAAAGGATGGTTTATTTTCATGGACAATACCCAAACACATGGCAAATATATTAGTTGGCCGATCTTGACATTAATGGCATTTGTGACCGTGATCGGTTTTGACGATATTATGTACAATTTTAAAAACCAAGGAATGACCGTGATCACTTCTTGGGTCTTAATGCTCTTTTTATATGTTATTCCCTATTCTTTGATGGTCGGACAACTCGGTTCGGTCTTTAACCAAGAAGGTGGCGGGTTAAGCTCGTGGATCCGGGGCACTAACGGTGAATTTTTAGGTTATTTCACCGCCTGGACTTATTGGGCAGCCTCAGTCCCTTACGTGGTCGATTCTGCCAATTCCGTGGTAGTTGGCTTTGGTTGGGCGTTTACTGGCTCAGGCAAATTCCAAGATACCATGTCAAATGCACAATTTACGCTTTGGACTTTTATTATTTTCATTATTTTTATTATTATTCAACGGCGTTTGGCTAACTCAATGGAATTTCTAAGTGTAGTTGGCGGGGGCATGATGTTTATCATGACGATCTTATTTGTCGTGTTAGCCTTTATCGGCTTAGCAAAAAATGGCGGTCAAATGGCGACTAAACCGATGACGGTCCATACGATCATTCCTAATTTTGATTTGAAATACTGGACAACACTGGGGATGTTGATCTATGCCGTTAACGGATGTGAACTTATCGCGCCTTACGTTACCCAAATGAAAAAGCCCCAACGCGAATTTCCTAAAGCCATGATCGCTTTAGCTGTGATGACTGCTTTTCTGACGATCTTTGGTTCTTTTGCCTTAGGGATCTACTTTAACGCCTATCATCTACCCAATGACTTAAAAATGAACGGTTCTTACTATGCCTTTCGCGCTTTAGGAGAACAGTTTGGCTTAGGCGACACCTTTATGTACATTTATGCGTGGACTTCGGTGATTTATATGTGTGCGTTACTGGCAGTCTTATTGGATGCGATGACACGTATGTTGATCTCAGATACCGGTGATAAATACATGCCAGAATTTTTACGTAAGACTAACAAAGACGGTTTACCAGTCAATGGTTATATTCTCACCTGTGTTCTGTGTGCCTTTATCATGTTTTTAGGGGTCTTTTTACCAGAAATGAATGATATTTTTAACTGGCTCTTAAATCTAAATGGGATCATTTCACCTGGGGTAACTTGTTGGATCTTTTATGCTTTCATGCGAATTCGCAAAAATCCTGAAAAATATCCATCCCAATACGTTTTCATTAAAAACGACAAGCTTGCTTATCTCGTTGGTTTCTTATTACTAGCAGTAACTGCTTTAGCCACGATTTTAGGGATTGCCCCCCAAGATGTTACGACTTTTAGTCATACTTGGTGGTACGAATTGGTGATCAATATCGTTTCGGTCGTTGTTTTGATCGGATTAGGTGCCTTGTTACCTTCGATCAGACGTCGTGAACTCAAATATGGGACAGCCTTTGATCGTTCACAGTGGTACTTAATGATCGGGTTAGTTGCATTTTCCGTGATCTTTGATGTTTGGCTAGGCGGAACTAAGATCGCCTTACGCCTTGTTTACATCGTCTTAGAGGTCATTATTGCGTTAGCGCTCTTAGTTGTGATCGCACACAAAAAACCGCGCCAAAACTAAAAAGAAGGGACTCATCTGCGTTAGGTCGCTACCTAATTGCGGTGAATCCCTTCTTTTTCTATGTCATTTTTAAATTATCTACGTCATTTTTGGGGAAAATGACGTAGATAATTGATTTATGAAGTAGTTTTTTGATGTAAGCTGTCGCTCTTCCGCGTCCAACTTTTATGATTTTCCCTTTTTTCCGTAAATCAAGCAAGGTCCTTTCCACCGTAGTCTTACTGATATCTGGGGCTTGGGCTAGGATTTCTTTTTTAGTGATCTTGCCTAACGACCGTTCAATTATTACTCCAATTCGCTGTGGCTTTGTTAAATGGCGATAGCGTAAATGCTCTACCCGATCTTCAAATTCCGTATAGGCCTTTAACAAAATTCCTAAATAATATCTAATGAATGGTCCATAATCATTTTCATTTGTATGCCACCCTACAGAACTATCATGCAAAACTTCATAGTAAGTCTGCTTACTTTGCTCGATCAACATTTCTAAACTAATGTATTTTCCCACAATGAATCCAGTGCGATAATAAAGTAACAGTGTCAATAAGCGACTCATGCGCCCATTGCCATCATTGAAGGGATGGATACTTAAAAAATCTAAAATAAATATTGGAATCAAAAGCAGTGGATCAATTTTTTAACTTGTAATGCTTGTAAAAAATTTTCAACTTAAATTGTCGATTGCACGCTCAGTTTCAAAAGCATGGACTGGTTTAAAGCGAACTTTCTTTTCACCGGTTACACTGATTTCTGTTATCTGATTATCACTCGTTTTAAAATATCCGCCATCCCCCGCAAAAGAATACAGATCTCGGTGTAATTGTAAAATGATATTCTTAGTTGGGAGTAGTTAGTTCATCAGCATTAGCTTCAATAAATAACTCTTGCTTTCCTTTGTGTTCATATAATTTACTGATCAAATTTACGATTTCTGGTGTTAAATATTTTTTAGGCTCATCTTCATAGTCATAGTTACGCAATTTTTTCGCCTCTTTTTACCTCATTTATTGTTTATCTATACCAAAAATCAGCCTAATTGTAGCGCACTTACTGCAATTAGACTAATTTTTTTAGCGCCGACTCATTTGTTCTAATACCCCCGCCAGTAAGACTGGAATAATTGCGATAAAAACCGTCCCACATTCACCCCAAATGAGCAGTCCTAGTGCCAAAATAACTGAAATGAACGCTAAGCCAAGTGCTAGTTGATGATAATGTTTCTTTTTCATGATAGCTTCCTTTCTTAAGCAGTAAACGTTCGTGTATAAATCATGATGGATGCCTGTAAAGAAATAAGTGTGCCACCAAGAAGTAACAACACTGTTCCTATTATTAACAAAACCTTATTGACTTGGGTAAGCCAAGTAATAAAGGTTACCCCAAAACTTGTTTTTTGTAGTGCATAACCCCCACCCATGATCAATGCTAAAAAAATTATATTAACGATCGTATTTCCAAAAGTTCCAAAAGAATAAATAAAAGGTAATAAAACCACGACATACAAAATGCCAAATAACAAACCAACTCCCACAATGATCAAATGAAGTTCTAAACTGTATTGTCCAAAAATAGCATGTGCTACCAAGCTCAAAGCTAAAACTAGCCCACTCACTAAAATTATCAACAACAAACAAAACAAGTAACGTGCTAGGACTATTTTGCCTTTTGAAAGCGGAAAGACACCAACAAATTGTTCCCAGCCACTTTCATGGTCAGCCACTAGCAAACTGGTTGGTAATGCTGCTAGAGTTAAAGGTAAGATCATTGCCAAAAATAACGTTCCAGCTTCCTTTAAAAAAAGCATTACCAAAAGTGCTGCCACTAAAAATAAAATACGCTGTATGCGCCCAAATTTGTTGAAAATCTTTATATAGTAGTCCTTTCATCTATTTTTACCCCTTTTACTAGAAATAGTAGAATTTCTTCTAACGTAGCATAATGCGCAGCAGTCTTTTTTCCCGTGACTTCTACCAAATATTTTGTGCTTGTTGTAAGTTTGCTTCTTTAGTAGCAGTGTCTTTTAAGCTATCTTCATAAGCTTGTTTTGCTTGGGCTAAAGCAGTCGTAGCCGTTGCTAAATTGTCGTTAGCAGCTTGCAAAGTAGCTTGAGCTGAAGTCAAAGCATTAGAAGCATTTTGTGCATTAGTTAAAGCCGTATTAGCGGAGTCTAAATTAGCTTGTGCTTGACTTAAAGCAGAGTTTAAAGTATTGAGCTTGTCTTTAGCAGTGGCTAATTGACTTTGTAAAGCGCTAGTATCTGTAGTTGATGGCGACAAGGAAGTCGTATCAAATTTGCTTGGGTCGGTGATCATACTTGGATAAATGTAGATGAAACGATCCATTGGATTTGTAGTATCCTGTGGTGGTAAACTAGCAGTATTAAATCCAAAGTATGAATCTTTATTAGTAGTGTCCTTAACTTGACTTAGTTGATAAGGTGAAATACCTAAAATTGATTTACTGTATGCCCCAACAGTATTGTTATCATAAATAGTGTTTCCATTTTTATTGACAAGACTACCACCAACAATTTTATAATCCCTATTAAGTAAACCTGGAAATGTTCTAGCAACATCAATTTTTAACCAAACCATTTGATATTTATACATAAAATCTGGTGATTCTAGATAAGTGCCTGTTTGTTCATAAAGAAGTTCATTTAAAAGTGTCGCGTACGACACACCATATTTTTCGGCAATTGATTTAGCAAGATCTTTATTTACAGTAACTGGGTCTTGGTAAGCAAGTTCTTGAGCAAGATCAATAGCATCTTGATTTAAAATGACGTGACCAACTTTATCGCTGATACCAAAAGCATCACGCGTCGCATTAATCATATCAGCAACAAACTGTTCAATTTCTAAAATTTGGGATGGAGTTAATTTTTTTGTCATATGACTAAGTTCTCCGTACTCATTATATTGATCCGCTTGCGGTAATAAGTCATAATCTGATTGACTAGGGGTGTAATTAATGATAATCGGCGAATAATCATTAGTCGTAATGATAATTGCTTCGCTACCTGAATATTTTGTTGAAGTTACACTAACAGGTGTTGTCCGTTGAGTATCCCAAGCACCTTGAATGGCTTTAGCATCATTACTTAAGGTTGTTTTATCTGCTCCTGCATAAGTATCATTAACATATTTTTGTACCGCTGCTTTCAACTCGTCAGTTACAGAAACTTGAATATTGCTTGTTTGGGTACTTTGATTAGCATTAGCTAATTGTTGTTCAAGTTTTGCAACTTCAGATGCTTGTGCTTGTTGGGCAGAAGTAGCATTGTCGACAGCTGTTTGAGCACTTTGTTGCGCTGTAGTTGCATCATTTAATGCGTTTTGTGCATCAGCTAATTGATTATCAGTATTTTGTTTAGCTTCAGTTTTAGCTGTGACATCAGATTCGGCATCTTTTTGTGCAGTAACAGCATTATCGTAATCTGTTTGTGTTTGTGATAATGTATCACTAGCACCTTGAGAATCTAAAGCTTTTTGTGCTGAATCAACATCCGCTTGGACTTGGCTTACTTCCGCTGTTTTAGTTTCAACTTGAGCATCGGCTGTTTCTTTGTTTGTTTGAGCATCAGATAAATTCTTTTCAGCGGTTGTTTGTTGAGCTTGGGCGGTATCGTAAGCATCTTGAGCGGAATCAACAGCTTGTTGTTCGGTATTAGCTTGATTTTGTAATTGAGATGCTAATTCAGATGCTTGCTGTTGGTCAGTTACAGCTTGTTGAGCTTGCGAAACTGCTGCATCTGCGCTATTTTTAGCGTCAGTTGCAGCTGTCAAATTATCGTTAGCTTGATTTAATTCACTTTGAGCCTGATTAACAACTTTTTGTTGGTCATCTACTTTTGTTTGCAAATCTGAAACCGTATTCTCAGCATCTTCTTTAGCCGTGTTTGTTGCCGTAAGTTCATTTTTGGCTGTCGTGATTGCTTCATCAGTCGCTTGATCTTTGGTTGCTTGAACTGAATCCAAAGCTTCTTTTGCACTATCAACTGATTGTTGTGCATCTGTTGCAGCTTGCTCTGCTTGACTTGCAGCACTATTAGCTTGTGCATAGTTGTCTTGTGCAGCCGTTACTTGGTCAGCTGGTGATTGGGTGGTTGCTTGTTGGGTAGTTGCTTGGGTAGTATTGACGCTATCAGCTTGAGCCTTTACTCCAGTCGTGAGCGTTGCAGCTAATGCAGTTGCCCCAAATAATAACTTTTTATTTTTCATGTTTATTTGGCTCCTTTACATTTAAAATACACATATTTTATACCACAAAACTGTGCACAAGTGAATATTTCACAAAGGTAAATAATCATTATATAAACATGTGCAGAAATTGTTTATAATCAATAACAAAAGTATTTATCTATGCCGTTATACAACTTTAAAATTTTAATTACTATATAAGAGATAAAGGGGGTCTCTAAAATAGTAAATATTGGTAATAACGTCCGATACTTTCGTAAAAAATTTCACTTGACCCAAGAACAACTAGCTGAAAAAAGCGGACTCTCAGTCAATTTTATTTCACGCTTGGAAAGAACTAGTGACCAAAATGTTAGTATCAAGACACTCATAAAAATTGCTGAAGCATTTGAAATTTCACTTGCAACACTTGTTTCTGTCTCTGAATCAACCTCTGAACCAACTTATTTAAATCCAAACGTATCCGAACTCGCTAATCGCTTAGAAAAACTAGACAATACTAAAGCTAACGAATATAGCCAAACATTTTTACGTATCTTAGAAATCTCGACTGAAGAGTAAAAATTACAATAAAATCGCAAAAAGCAGCCAAAATTGGCTGCTTTTTGTTTTGGGGCGAGAAACTCGCCCTGGCTCTTTGTGTGTACATTAAATAATTGGAGGTACTTAAGATGCACACAATGTCTTATGATCAAACTAAAATGGAGGAACTAATAACTAAAGTTCTTGATTTTACTCTTACTTCTCACACCCAAGAGTTAAAAACACTTGATTTTCAAGCTCATGCTAACCTATTATTAGCAGCTAAAAAATCGCAAGCAATTGCGGATTTCTTGACCGATTGCACGATCATTAGTACTAATCCGCAAGACACTTGCTACTTTATTGCAAGTAAGGTGACCATTCAAGCTGGCAATTTCCCACTTGTAGACTTAAGCGTTCAGATTACCACCCCAGAACAAAGAAACTACCAACAATTAACCCCAGCCACACTAAACTTTCTAACCGCTTATCTCTTAGAGAAGCATCTCATGCCTGATCCATTTGAGATTGCGTAAGATTTATACCTGACTACTTACAGTAGTTAGGTTCTTTTATCCTTTTTCTCTTTTGATACTAAAAAAACGCACCCTAGCTCTAGCTAAGATGCGTTTAGACTTATCCGACCGAATCTTCCATTTGATATTCGATCAAACGATTCAATTCAACGGCATATTCCATTGGTAATTCTTTCGTAAATGGCTCAACAAAGCCCATGATGATCATTTCCGTTGCTTTTTCTTCTGAGATTCCCCGACTCATTAAGTAATAGAGTTGTTCTTCGGAGATCTTAGAAACCTTTGCTTCGTGTTCCATCGAGACATTACCGTTTAAGATCTCATTAAATGGGATCGTATCACTGGCTGACTTATCATCCATAATGATCGTATCACATTCAATATGCGCAAATGAACCATCAGAATGGCGTCCAAAGCGAACATGGCCCCGATAGTCAACGCGCCCACCATCTTTACATAAAGATTTTGAAACGATCGAAGAAGACGTATTTTTTGCATTATGGATCATTCGTGCACCCGTATCAGAATCAATGTCTTTTCCTGCAAAGGCGATCGACAACATTGTCCCACGAGCACCACGTCCATCAAGATAGACACTTGGATATTTCATCGTAACTTTTGAACCTAAGTTACCATCGACCCATTCCATTGTTGCATTTTCTAATGCGCGGGCCCGTTTAGTTTCCAAGCTGTACACGTTATCCGACCAGTTTTGGATCGTGGTGTAACGACAATAAGCATCTTTTAAGACATTAACTTCGACGACGGCTGCGTGTAAACTATCTTCAGAATAGTTTGGTGCAGTACAGCCTTCAACATAATTGATACTTGCGCCTTCATCAACAATGATCAACGTCCGTTCAAACTGACCCGAATTTCCTGCATTGATCCGGAAATAACTTTGGATCGGAACCGAAACTTTAACGCCTTTAGGAACATAGATGAAAGTTCCCCCTGACCATACCGCTGAATTTAACGCTGCCATTTTATTATCAGCTGGTGGGATCAATTTACCAAAATATTTTTTGACCAATTCAGGGTATTCTTGCACCGCTGAATCAGTATCCATAAAGACGATCCCTAAATTATCAAACTCTTTACGCATATTATGGTATACTACTTCAGATTCATATTGTGCCGAAGAACCTGCCAAATACTTACGTTCAGCTTCAGGTACCCCTAAACGATCAAAGGTTTTTTTGATTTCTTCGGGAACATCATCCCAATCACGCGCAACGCGATCAGAATCACGTCTAAAGTAATTGATATGTTCAAAATCAAGGGGTGAAAGATCCGGACCAAAATCAGGCATTGGTAACTTCCGGTATAACTCATAAGCTTTCAACCGAAAATCCAACATCCATTCTGGTTCATTTTTAGCAGCCGAGATCTCTCTTACGATGTCTTCGGTTAATCCTTCACCAGTTGTAAAGAGCGGTTCAATGTCATCTTTAAAACCGTATTTGTATTCGCCACCTAGTTCGGGCATTGTATTTTCACTCATGCTCATGTCCCCCTTCTTGTAAGGCTTGATAAATTGCTTTCCAGGCAAGCGTTGCACATTTGATGCGCGCTGGGAATTGCGCCACACCTTCTAATACGACCGCATCACCTAAAAGTTTTTCGTAATCTTTGTCTGTTTTAGCTGTGATCATTTCTGAAAAAGCTTCAACCATTTCTGCCACTTGGGCTGGAGTCTTACCGATCACTTCATCGGTCATCATTGAAGCCGAGGCCTGTGAGATCGTACACCCCGTACCGCTAAATGCCACATCGGCGATTTTACCACTGTCATCGAGTTTTACAGCTAACTCTAACACATCTCCACAAGTTGGATTACGTAACTCGATCTGCTTATCTGCTGTGGGTAAATTGCCATGGTGATGTGGTTGGTTAGCATGTTCTAAGATCATCTGGCGGTATAGGTTATCTAAACTCGATAAACTCATTTAAAAAACTCCCTTGTCTTTTGTAACGCATCAACTAATTTATCTGCGTCTTCTTGCGTATTATAGAGATAAAAACTTGCTCGTGCCGTTGCTGGGACACCTAATTTACGCATCATCGGTTGGGCACAATGATGACCTGCACGCACTGCAACACCTTCCATATCTAAAACCGTTGCCGTATCATGCGGATGAAGCCCGGCTAGATTAAATGAAATGATCCCTAAGTGATCTTTTGGATCAGGCGAACCATAAAGTTCAAAGCCTTCAATTTGTTGTAACTTAGGCAAAACATCCGCCATCAAAGCTTGTTCGTGGGCTTGGATCTGGTCTAATCCGATAGATAATAAGTAATCAATGGCTTCACCTAAGCCGATCACTCCAGCAATATTTTGGGTCCCACCTTCAAATTTCCATGGTACTTCTTTAAAGGTCGAGTGATCTAGTTCGACAAAATCGATCATTTCACCCCCAAAATCAAGGGGTGACATCAGTTCAAGTAATTCACGTTTGCCCCACAAGATCCCAGTACCAGTCGGACCTAACATCTTATGGCCAGAAAAGGCAAGAAAGTCAATGTCTAATGCCTGAACATCAACTGGCATATGTGGGACTGATTGCGCACCATCAACGACCATGATCGCTTGGTTAGCATGTGCCAACTCTGCAATTTCTTTAATCGGATTTAAAGCACCTAAGACATTTGAAACTTGGGCTAAAGAAACGAGCTTGGTTTTTTGCCCGATCTTTTGTTTGGCATCGGCTAGCTCAACTTGGCCACGTTTATTTAAATCAAGATAAACTAACTTAGCGCCAGTCTGTTCACAAACTTGTTGCCACGGTACGATATTTGAATGGTGTTCGGCATATGATAAGACGATCTCATCGCCTGGCTTCAATATCTTTTGGGCATAGCCCCGCGCGATCCAATTGATAGCTTCAGTCGTACCTTTCGTGTACACTACTTCACGTTCACTTGGAGCATTGATCAAGCGTTTGACCTTATCACGGGTTGCTTCGTAGGCTTGAGTTGCTCGCTGTGACAAAGTATGCACGCCCCGATGAACATTAGCGTTGTCATGTTCATAATAATCAACAAGCTTTTGGATCACTTGTTTTGGTTTTTGCGAACTAGCGGCATTATCAAGATAGACCAATGGTTCGCCATTGACCGTTTGATCCAAGATCGGAAAATCCGCGCGCAACTCACTTATTTTCTTGACCATCAACAAGCTTCCTTTCGATCATGTCTGAAAGTTCATTTTGAACTTTACGACTTGGGATCGCGGTTAAAACTGGGCCTAAAAAGCCACGAATTACTAAGCGTTCCGCTACATCTTTGGAAAGACCACGACTCATTAAATAGTAAAGTTGGTCTTGATCTACCCGACCAACACTCGCCGCGTGTCCCGCCGTAACTTCATTATCATCGATCAACAAGATCGGATTAGCATCCCCACGTGCCTTAGTCGAAAGCATTAATACCCGGCTTTCTTGTTGCGCATCAGCACCTTTAGCGCCATGAATAATATGCCCGATCCCGTTAAAGACTAACGAAGAGCGCTCTAAAATGACCCCGTGTTGCAAAATATGTCCGATCGAGTGACGCCCATAGTTTGTGACCCGCGTATCGATCCCTTGGACTTGTTTACCCGTTGAGATCGCAACAACCTTAGTTTCCGCGTGCGAACCAGCTCCAATCAAGTCAGAGTCAAAGTCACCAACGATGTTACCATCATTCATCATCCCCATGGACCAATCGACTTTAGCATCTTGTTCGAGATGACCACGGCGATTTAAATAAGCGGTCGTGTTTTTCCCTAAACGATCAACGCTGGCAAATTTAACGTGACTCCCTGCTTTAGCAAAGACTTCTACGATCACGCTCGCAGTTGTAGTTTGATCTCCATAAGTCTGTAAGTTTTCTAAGTAAGAAACTTCACTGTTAGTATCAGCGATCAATAATACATGGTGCACAAAATCTTGGTCGACCGTAGCGTCTTGAATAAAATAGGAAGTCAGTGGTTCTTTAATAACCACATTTTTAGGAATATAGATCAATAAGCCACTAGTTACTTTGGCTACATGTTGTGCGTTTAAGCGATTGACATCATCTTTGACCGCTTCCATAAAATATGCTTGCACTAATTCAGGATGCTCTTTTAGCGCTGTTTGCCAGTCACACATGATCACCCCTTGCGCTTTTAATTCGTCTGAAAGTTCGATCATTTCTGTGTGTTGTCCAAATTCAAGCGCCACATCATCAGTTACCGTAATCTTCGCACGTTTTTCTTGGGGCAAAGAATTAACGACTACTTTTGGATCCTTAGTTAATTCGATCGGCCAACGTTGGTATTTTATCTTTTCAAAGCGTGGCAATGCCAAATCTTTAGCTGTTTCAAGGGCAGTTACTCGTTTATCGGTAAACCACGCTGGTTCTGCTACTTGCTTGGCAAATGCTAGCACAGCTGCTTTATTTTCACTCATCTTAGCCACCACCCTATGCTTTATCATCAGTTAACTTGATGTCTAAGCCTAATTCATCGCGCAAACCAGCGTAGCCTTCATCTTCCAAGCGCTTAGCCAATTCAGGGCCACCAACTTTAACGATTCGACCATCCATCATTACATGCACAACATCAGGAATGATATAGTTCAATAGTCGTTGATAGTGAGTAATGATCAAAGAACCAAATTCAGGTCCGCGCATTTCATTTACCCCACGGGAAACAACTTTTAACGCATCAATGTCTAACCCCGAGTCAATTTCATCTAAAATTGCAAAGTTAGGCTTGATCATCATCATTTGTAAGATCTCATTACGTTTCTTTTCCCCACCAGAAAAACCTTCATTTAAGTAACGTTCCGCCATCGAAAATGGCATATCTAAGAAATCCATAGTTTCTTCTAAGTCTTTTAAGTATTTGCGGATCGAAATTGGATCATCCTTAGGGCGACGTGCATTGATCGCACTACGGATAAATTCCGCATTGGTGACCCCAGGGATCTCAGCTGGATATTGCATCGCCA
Source organism: Ligilactobacillus apodemi DSM 16634 = JCM 16172 (assembly GCF_001434405.1). Lineage (GTDB taxonomy): Bacteria > Bacillota > Bacilli > Lactobacillales > Lactobacillaceae > Ligilactobacillus > Ligilactobacillus apodemi. The sequence continues at coordinate 896,526 of NZ_AZFT01000053.1, forward strand.
AAAAAAGGCCCGCACGTGCACGTTCATCGACCGGCCAATCTAAAATATTTTCCCCATTTAACAAAATTTCACCTTCAGTCACTTCATAAGCAGGATTGCCCATGATTGCTTCAGATAACGTTGATTTCCCTGTACCGTTAGGCCCCATGATCGCATGGATCTCACCGGTGCTCATTTTTAAATTTAGACCTTTTAAAATCTCCTTGTCTTCAATGGATACGTGGAGATTTTTTATTTCAAGAGTTGACATTTTTCATTCCTCCGCTAAACTAAATAAATAATACTATCATCATTGTAGTCGAATTGAGAATTAGTTTCAATTAGGAAAACTTGTACTAAACATAACTCGAAAGGTGGAAATAACGTGCAACCAATCATTGGGATTATTGGAAATTTTAACGGTACTTTGATTCCCGAACACGCTAATCTTCCGATCTCTTATATCGGGCAAGCCTATCTTGATGCTGTCACTAAAGCTGGCGGGATTCCCGTTATCATTTCACCAAACAGTTCACTTCAAAGCATTGATACTCTTATTCAACGGATCGATGGGCTTTTATTGCCCGGAGGAAAAGATGTTGATCCTTACTTTTATAACGAAGAACCCAGTCTTAAATTAGGTGCGATCGATTCGAACCTTGATCGTTTCGAGATCGAGTTTTTGCGCCAAGCCTATGAAAAAAATCTCCCTACTTTGGGCATTTGTCGCGGTCTTCAAATCGCTAACGTCTTTTTAGGAGGCAGTCTTTACCAAGATCTCAGTGATTATCAAAAGCTCACGATCAAGCATAATCAGTACAAAACGGCACCTTGGCAAGCTTTGACCCACTCGATCAAAGTAGAACAAAAAAACTTGATTGCCGACTCTTTTGGCGATCAAGCCCGGGTCAATTCATTTCACCATCAAGCTGTTAAAGAACTCGCCGATGAACTATTACCGGTGGCATACAGTCCTGATGGAATCGTTGAAGCAGCGATCGGAAAAAACTTTAATTTTGTTGGTGTTCAGTGGCACCCAGAAACTCTTTTTAATGAACACGATGATTCATTTAAACTTTTTGTTCATCTTGTCGGTGAAGCTAAAAAGTTTGCGCAAAAAAATCATAACTAAAAATACGGCTGACTCTTGTGGTTAAGAGCCAGCCGTATTTTTTATTATAACCAAGTTGTTTGATAAATATCTTCTTTGAAACCACAAGTCACGTTAGTTTCATCGACCATTAAGGGACGTTTGATGAGTTTACCATTTTGTGCCATCAACGTCGCAGCTTCTTCTTTTGTCATTGAAGGAACTTTTTCTTTCAAATTCATTTTACGATAATCTTGCCCACTCGTATTGAAAAAATACTGTAATGGACGCTCGCTTTTAGCAAAAATTGCTAGCAATTCCTCTTTTGTCGGCGGTTGTGCTACTAAATCTTGCTTATCATATTGGACTTGATGTTCATCTAACCAATTTTGTGCTTTTTTACAAGTACTGCAACGTGAATAACAATAAAATTTTTTCATCAAAAAGTCCCCTTTTTATCTAAAATCAGTCCCGTTACTAAACATATAACTCTTATTGTGATACCTCATCGACATGACAAAGCCGATCCCAATCATATTCCCGATCAAAGCAGAACCACCCTGACTGATAAATGGCAATGGAATACCAGTCAATGGTAACAGCCCAATATTCATCCCAATATTTTCAAAAACGTGGAATAAGATCATCATAATAACCCCAGTCGAAATATAAGCATAAAACTCATTTTTCGTATCAAAAGTTACTTGGATCATTTGGAAAATAAGTAACAAATAGATAAAGATCAACAAACAACAACCGATAAAGCCGAAGTTTTCACCGATCACTGAAAAGATCATATCTGATTCACGCACTGGCACGTAAACTTCAGAAACATTGAACCCTTTTCCTAAAAGTTGTCCCGAGCCAATTGCTTTCATACTTTGCCATAATTGATAACTACTACCCGTTGTACTACTTGACGGGTCAAGCCAAGCATCGATTCGTTTAAACTGATAAGCTTGAAAACCGATTTTTTCTAACAAAGTACGGTCATAAACAACTAAAAAGATCGCCGTGCCACCAAGCAATGTTACTGCACCAGCAACCGGAGCAATGATCTTCCAGGTGATCCCTGAAACTAAGATCATCCCACCTAAAATCGCAAAGAACACAAGCATTGTCCCAAAGTCATTTTGCAACTTCAACAAGACCGCAACAGGTAAGGTCCAGGCAAACAATTTACCGAGCAATAACCAGTCAGTTCGTGGTGTGTGCTCTGGATATTCGCTATTGTGTTGTGAAATGACCCGCCCCATCATTAAGATAAAGGCTGGTTTCATAACTTCAGAAGGCTGAAATGATAACGGCCCGATCGCAAACCAACTCTTGGCACCGTTATTGATATAGTAAGTTCGACTATAAAAGAACAAAACTAAGATCAACAGTAAGATCCCTAAGCCATACGCTAAAGGCGCAATCTTCCACAGTTGTTCGGCATCAAACTGCATGATAAAGATGACCGCTACGATCCCGATCAAATACCATAAGGCTTGACTGATCATGACCCGCGTAACACTACTTGTACTCGAATCATGAGTTAAAGCGACATATAGAGATGTCATCCCAATGACCGCAAGAACTAGGACAGAAAAAATAATGCCCCAGTCAATTCTTGCATCATTGTCTTCATCCCTTCTTAAAAATTGTTGTCTTGGCATGTGTAATTACATATATAAAATGTGCACCAAATTAAAAAACTTGGGGAAAGCTTTATATATTCCCTTTCTTTAATAATTACTCGCTTGGAATTCCAAACTAGCATTTATTATCAACTAAAATTTACCTGACATAAGCTAGCTAACAGAACACATCGAGACTTTCTTCTAGCTAACATAGCTTTGCATTTTAGTTTACACCTATTTTCTATTATATACAATTTGCCGACCAAGAAAAACTTAGCCGGCAAATTTACATTTTTATTAACTTATCCGCGATGCAAGTGGTAGTCACGTAAGACGTAATCAACAGCTTCGCTACGTGAATTTAACTTCAATTCTTCGCCGTTAGCTAAAACTGCGATATAGCGCGTACCATCTTGTCGAACTCGTCCGATCAAATCATCTTTGATCGTTAATTCTAAAATCAGGTCTCCATTGACCATTTTTTCATTTTCAACGATTTGAATATTTCTTTCTTTTTTAGACAAGTTATATCCCCCTACTAAAATGCTTCATTTGTCCGGATTTTTATTACGACGTAAAGTAAAATAATCCGGAACCGGATCATACCCACCTTTAACAAAAGGATTGCACCGAAAAATTCGGGCTATTCCCATCAGCAAGCCCAAAAAGGCGCCGTGTTTTTCAAGAGCCTGGATCATATAAGTCGAACAGGTCGGATGATAACGACAACTCGGTGGAAATAAGGGTGAGATTCCCTTTTGGTAAAACTTAACCGGTAAAATAAGTAACTTGCTCAAAATACTCATTATTTATGTTTCTTTAATTGTTCTAAATGTTCTAAGAGCTTACCAGAACCTACTGCCACATCATCAAGCGGTGTATCAGCGATCATCACTGGGATTGTTAATTCTTGTGCAAATAAAGCTTCGATCCCGTCTAATAAAGCACCACCACCTGTGATCACGATTCCACGATCAATGATGTCAGATGCTAATTCTGGTGGCGTTTCGCTTAAAACTTCTTTAGTAGCAGCGATCATGGCGTCCATTGTATCACTCATCGCCGCTACAGTTTCGTCCGAAGTGATGCGAATAGATTTTGGTAAACCACTCACTACATCGCGACCACGCACGGTCATTTCCTTATCACGGTGGCCTTCGATCACACTACCGATCTCGATCTTGATCTTTTCAGCGGTATGTTCACCGATGACCAAACCGTATTCTTGGCGCACATAATTAGCAATATTAGCATTTAACTTATCACCCGCATTGCGCAAAGAACGGCTGATCACGATATCGCCTAAGGATAAAACAGCAATATCACTTGTCCCTCCACCGATATCAATGATCATGTTACCGTATGGTTGGAAAATGTCTAAGCCCGCACCTACTGCCGCAACTTTTGGTTCTTCTTCTAAGTAAACTTCGCCCCCACCAGACTTTTCAGCCGCTTGGCGAATCGCTTTTCGTTCAATATCAGTTGTATTTGTTGGGCAACAGATCAGAATAGCCGGTTTTGACATCACGCCTTTTACATTTAACTTCTTAATGAAGTAAGATAGCATCTGTTCGGTCATATCAAAATCGGCGATGACACCATCTTTTAATGGGCGAATTGCCCTAATATTGCTGGGAGTTCTGCCGACCATTTTATATGCTTCTGAGCCAACAGCTAAGACCCGGCCAGTTTGCGTATCGACTGCTACAACTGACGGTTCATTTAACACAATGCCTTTACCTTTGACATTGATCAACACGTTTGCTGTACCAAGATCAATACCGATATCTTTAGCCATAAAATATTTCTCCTTTTACATTTTAAATCTTTAATCATAATACTATTTTCAGTTTGCTAACTATAGTATTTCAATTTATACACAGGTAATTATATCATAATAGTTGAAAGGGACAAATGTGTTATTTTAGCTTGAACTATTAATTTCAAAAATTCTTAGTAAAATAAAAAGCAGAGTGTCGTGCTCACTCTGCTCTAAATAACTAATTCTTACTTAAATTGTTTCCTTTTTAGCAATGACATACTCTTCACTGGTAATATCATTTACCCGCTTGATCTGTGCGCCTAAAGCAGCTAATTTTTGGTGGAAATGGTAGTATCCACGATCTAAGTATTGCAAATGAGTAACTTGGGTGATCCCACGTGAAACTAAGCCTGCTAAAACTAAAGCAGCCGCTGCCCGTAAGTCAGTTGCAGCTACTTCAGCACCAGAAAAATCAGTTGGACCGTAAATGATCACTGAGTTGCCTTCGATCTTGAAGTCGGCATTCATCCGGCGCATTTCTTCTAAATGCATAAACCGATTTTCAAAAACAGTTTCCGTTAAAATGCTTGTCCCTTTCGCTGCTAATTGCAAGATCGAGAATTGTGGTTGCATATCTGTTGGGAAGCCTGGGTGTGGCAAGGTCTTGATCGTCGTTGGTTTTAAGACTTCAGGACCAATGATGCGTAAGCCACCTTCTTCTTCTAAGACTTGCACACCCATTTCTTCAAGTTTTGAGATCAATGGTTTGTTGTGTTCTGCGACAGCATCTTTGATCAAAACATTTCCCTTAGTTAACGCAGCTGCCACCATAAAAGTACCTGCTTCGATCCGGTCTTGGATAATGGAATGTTCTGTTCCGTGAAGATGATCGACCCCAACGATTTTTAGGGTTTCTGTCCCTGCACCTTTGATCTTAGCCCCCATCTTGTTTAAAATGTTAGCCAAATCAACGATCTCAGGTTCACGCGCAACGTTTTCGATGATCGTTGTCCCTTTCGCTAAGGTTGCTGCCATCATAATATTTTGCGTTGCACCAACACTTGGGAAATCAAGATAAACATTTGCCCCTACTAAACCATTAGGAGCCATGGCTTCAATATAGCCATCATGGCGTTCGATCGTTGCCCCTAAAGCTTCTAAGCCTTTTAAGTGTAAATCGATCGGACGAGAGCCGATTGCACAACCACCAGGCATTGCCACCTTAGCGTGACCTAAACGTGCCAATAATGGCCCTAAAACAACGATCGAAGCCCGCATTTTAGATACGTATTTGAAAGGTGCTTCGTAAGATAACTCATCCGTTGCGTCCAATGCAATCGTTTTATTTTTTTCATCAAAACCAACTTTAACATTTAGAAAACGGATCACGTTATTCATAGTATAAACATCAGATAAAATTGGTACATTGGTTAAAATCGTACGACCTTCACTTGGTAAGATCCCAGCTGCTAAAATTGGTAAGACTGCATTTTTTGCGCCTTCAATTTCAACGGTCCCATTCAACCTATTTCCACCACGCACAATAATCTTTTCCAATTGATATTCCTCCGAAAAATTATTTTATTTAATCAAGTATGATAGATGTACTACACTGTCCATAAAGCTCAAGAAAAATGAGCTACACATGTACCCTAAGGCAACCGATGTCATCACCAAGACCCAACGGAAATGGCGCTGTTTATTAGAATCAATGTAGCGATCGAGTCGCAGAGATTGTAGCGCAACAAAAGCTAAGGTAATAAAACCAAAATGACTAATGATGGTCAACAGTGACATTATTCCTAAATATTGCATTTTCTTCCCTCTCTTCTTTACTCAATCCAAAATAATCATAGCATAAATTTAACTTTCGGTCACTCATTTACCGCCAAGTCGCTTAAAAATTATATTTTAATTGCTAGGCATAATTTTGTGTTTTTCGACCTTTTTCTTGCTAAACACTTATTGACAAAGTCACTGTCATTCTTATAAACTTTATTTATATTTAATATAGTGATAAAGCTTGTAGTATTGGTAGAAATACATTTATTCATATTTATATTTTTTATAAATGTAAAATAATCAACTATAACAAAAAAGCCAGCTAGATTTAACTCTAGCTAGCTTTAAATAGGTTCATTACTTCTTGTTTGAAATACTTAAACGGTTGATTGCACGGCGTAAAGAAACTTCAGCCCGACGCAATTCATTGTCGTCTTTTTGTTCTTTGGCCTTAGCAATTCGCGCTTCAGCGCGCTTACGAGCGCGTTCAGCCCGCGAAGTATCGATCTCTTCTTTTCTTTCAGCCGCTGATGCAACTACAGAAAGAACATTGTTAGAAAATTCGATAAAGCCACCACTAACAGCAACTTCATCAAACGTATCTTCGCCTGTTTTCACCCGGATCTCGTCAATTGCAAGCGAAGCAAGCAATGGTAAACGATTTGGCATAATACCAACTTCACCAACTGTTGTCTTACAAATTACTAGATCAGTCGTATTTTCATAAACAGGCCCATCAGGTGTGACCACGTTGACAGTTAATACAGGTTTTTCATCCATTGGACGCTACCTCCTTAATTGCCTTGTGTCATCTGTTCAGCTTTTTTCACAACGTCTTCAATTGGACCACAACTACGGAAAGCATCTTCTGGAAGATCATCATATTTACCTTCAAGAATTTCCTTAAAGCCCTTAACTGTTTCCTTAACAGGAACATAAGAACCTGGGACGCCTGTAAATTGTTCCGCCACGTGGAAGTTTTGTGACAAGAAGAATTGGATCCGACGTGCACGCGCAACGATGACCTTTTCTTCATCTGATAATTCATCCATCCCTAAAATTGAGATGATATCTTGTAATTCACGGTAACGTTGCAAAACATGTTGCACTTCTGTTGCTACATGATAGTGTTCTTCACCCACGATTTCAGGTGACAAAGCACTTGAAGTTGAAGCCAACGGATCGACAGCAGGATAGATACCTTGTTGAGTCAAGGAACGTTCCAAGTTAGTTGTGGCATCCAAGTGAGCAAAGGTTGTAGCTGGAGCAGGGTCAGTATAGTCATCGGCAGGCACGTATACGGCTTGGATCGATGTAACTGAACCTTTCTTCGTTGAAGTGATACGTTCTTGCAATTGACCCATTTCAGTTGCAAGTGTTGGTTGGTAACCAACGGCAGAAGGAATACGTCCTAATAAGGCGGAAACTTCAGAACCAGCTTGCGTGAAGCGGAAAATGTTATCGATGAACAATAACACATCTTGACCTTCAACATCACGGAAGTATTCCGCAATTGTCAAACCTGTCAAGGCCACACGCATACGAGCTCCAGGTGGCTCGTTCATTTGTCCAAAGACCATGGCTGTCTTTTCTAAAACGCCAGATTCCTTCATTTCAAAGTAAAGGTCATTACCTTCACGAGTACGTTCCCCAACACCAGTAAACACGGAAATACCGTTGTGTTCTTGTGCAATGTTGTGGATTAATTCTTGGATCAAAACAGTTTTACCAACACCGGCACCACCGAAAAGACCGATCTTACCACCTTTAATATATGGTGCTAAAAGGTCAATAACTTTGATCCCTGTTTCAAGAATTTCTGTACTTGTATTTAATTGGTCATAAGCAGGAGCATCGCGGTGAATTGGATCTCTGCGATGATCTGCACTGATTTCTGGACCATTATCAATTGTTTCCCCTAAGACGTTAAATACACGTCCCAAAGTATCTTCACCAACTGGTACGCTAATTGCCGCACCATTATTAACTACTTTTGCGCCACGTTGAAGACCATCAGTGGAATCCATCGCGATCGTACGCATTACACCATCACCAAGTTCAAGTGCAACTTCGATCACTAATTGTGAACCATCTTCACGTTCAACTGTTAAAGCGTTGTTAATATCAGGCAAGGATTCACTAAGAGGGAATTGGACATCGACAACTGGGCCGATAACTTGAACTACTTTACCGTAACTCATTTCGTTAATTCCTCCTAATCATTCTAATCTAAGGCAGCTTGCGCACCTGTGATTTCAGTAATTTCAGTCGTGATCGCACTTTGACGTGCACGGTTATATTGAAGTTCTAAGGCTGAAATAATATCTTTAGCATTGTCAGAAGCAGACTTCATCGCCGTTGAACTAGAAGCATGCTCAGAAGTCTTGGCATCTAAAAGAGCACCATAGACTAAGCTTTCTGCATATTGCGGCAAAATAACTTCTAAGATCGCATCGCGCGAAGGTTCTGTTTCATATTCAATGTGATAATTAGTTTCTTCATCTGCCACGGCAAGATCATCGACCCCCATGTTTTCAGCAGAGATCGGTAACATCTTTTCAGCGCGGAAAATCGAAGTCAATGAGTTAACGAAATGGTTGTAGCAAACAAATAATTGATCATACAAACCGTTATCATACATCGTAACAATTGCTTCAACGATCGGACGAACTTCTCTAAATGTTGGAACATCTTTGACACCACGATATTCATAAGCAACATTATAGCCACGTTTACTGAAAAATTCAGCACCAGTACCACCGATGGCAATAATCACCACATCATCTTTATTGTGGCCACCATCTTTAATGAGATCCATCGTTTGTTTGATAACATTACTGTTGTAACTACCTACCAAACCACGATCTGATGTCATTACGACAATACCAGTCTTTTTCACAGGTCTTTGTTTTAGCATACCTAAGGTGTTGAGTTTACCCTCTTGGCTTGTCTGACTTTTAGCTGCCGAAGCAGAATCTAAAAGGTGAGATTGGGCCAAATGGGTAATTACGCTACGAATCTTCGAAGCATAAGTCTGGTAACTCTCAGAATGCTTTTGAATTTGGTTTAACTTAGCTGTCGATACCATTTGCATCGCACCTGTGATTTGCCCAGTTTTTTTAGTCGAAGCGATTCGACGCTTAACTTCTTGCAAAGAAGCAGGCATTAGCTCTCACCACCCTTTCTTATTTTGAACTTGGTTGAAAAGAAGCGGCAAATTCTTTAATTGCTGCATCTAATTTATCTGTTTCAGGCAATTCACCTGTTGTTGCAATGTGATCTAAAAGATCTTTGTGGTTACTATCGAAGAATTCAAACATTTCATCTTGATACTTCAAAATATCATCAACAGCGACACTATCTAAGAAGCCGTGTGTCAATGCATAAAGAATCAAGACTTGTTTTTCAACTGGAAGTGGCTTGTGCAATGGTTGTTTCAAAACTTCCACTGTCCGACGACCACGATTTAATTTAGCTTGTGTTGCTTCATCAAGATCAGAACCAAATTGAGCAAATGATTCCAATTCACGGTATGAAGCAAGGTCCAAACGTAAAGTACCAGCAACTTTCTTCATCGCTTTGATTTGAGCGGAACCACCAACACGTGAAACAGATGTCCCCGCATCGATCGCAGGACGAATACCAGAATAGAAGTTATCACTATCCAAGAAAATTTGTCCGTCAGTGATCGAAATAACGTTAGTTGGGATATATGCCGAAACGTCCCCAGCTTTAGTTTCGATAAATGGTAAAGCAGTCATCGAACCGCCACCCAATTCGTCACTAAGTTTAGCTGCACGTTCCAATAAGCGTGAGTGTAAGTAGAAAACATCACCTGGGTAAGCTTCACGACCAGGTGGACGTCTCAAGATCAAGGAAAGTTCACGGTAAGCATCAGCTTGTTTTGAAAGATCATCATACACGATCAAAACGTGCTTACCATTGAACATAAATTCTTCACCCATTGCAGCACCAGCATATGGAGCTAACCATAATAATGGAGCTGGTGAAGAAGGACCAGCGGAAACAACGATCGTATAGTCCATTGCCCCATATTTACGCAATGTTTCAACTTGAGTACGAACAGTTGATTCCTTTTGACCGATCGCAACATAGATACAAATCATGTCTTGATCTTTTTGATTTAAAATTGTATCAACAGCAACTGATGTCTTACCAGTCTTACGGTCACCGATAACTAATTCACGTTGACCACGACCGATCGGCACAAGGGCATCGATCGCTTTGATACCTGTTTGTAATGGTTCGTTAACTGATTGACGTTCCATAACGCCAGGAGCTTTGCGTTCTACTGGACGGGTCTTATCTGTTTTGATATCCCCTAATCCGTCGATCGGTTGACCCAAAGGATTTACAACCCGACCAATCAAAGCTTCACCGACAGGAACTTCCATAATACGACCGGTACGTTTGACCGTATCGCCTTCACGAATGCCTTTATAAGCACCTAAGATAACGATACCGACATCGTTTGATTCTAAGTTTTGCGCCATCCCATATGTACCGTCTTCAAATTGAAGAAGTTCACCAGAAAGGGCGTTATCAAGACCATTAGCACGAGCGATCCCGTCACCAACGTAAGTAACAGTACCAACTTCATCGACAGTTAATTCGTCTTTGTAGTTAGCTAATTGTTGCTTGATAAGAGCACTGATTTCCTCAGCCTTAATGCTCATAAAAGTCTCACCTCTTTAAAAATCATTTTAGCAACAGACGTTTAATGTTTTCGATCTTAGATTTAATAGAGCCGTCAAAGACATACGTGTTTGATTTCAAAACAACGCCCCCAATAATATCTGGGTCCACGACTGTTTCTAGTTCTACTTTCTTAGCACCGACAACATTTGCAAAGGCAGCTGCAATCTTATCTTTACGCGTTTCGTCTAGTTTAACTGCAGTTGTGACCGTTGCACGTACTGTTTTATTATCTACATCATTTAATCTGCTAAATTCATCGATAATGCCTTCAAGATTGGCGATTCTTCTATAATCATATAACATGGCCAACAGATTTGATGTTAATTCTGAGGCACCTGTTTGTAGATTTTTTAGCATCGTCAATTTGTCTTCATGTTTGATTGCAGCACTTGTCATAAAATCAACAAATTGTGGTTCTGCTTGCAAGACTTGCTTGATTTGTGCTAATTCCTTAGCAGTTTCAGCTAAAACATCTTTTTCTTTAGCAGTTTCAAATAAAGCTTTGCCATAACGCTTAGCTACTGTTTGATTATCTAATGCCATCTTGCTTCCCCAACCCTTCAATGTAAGAATCAACTAAGGCTTCTTGATCCTTTTCACTCAATTCCTTTTGAATGATCTTTGAAGCAATTTCAACAGATAAAGTAGCGACGTCATTTTTCACGTTTGAGAGCGCTTCTTGGCGTTCTTGCTCAATATCTTTTTTAGCATTCTTCTTCAATGTGTTGACTTCTGCTTGTGCGGAGTTCACGATGTTAGCTTTTTGCTGTTCACCGTTTTTCTTTGCACGATCAATGATTTTAGAAGCTTCAACATGTGAATCTTTGAGCGCTGATTCACGTTTTGCTGCGAGTTCTTCTGCTTTTTTACGCGCATCTTCTGCTGAATCAATATCATTAGCGATCTTATCAGCACGTTTTTCCATCATTTCGGTCACAGGACCCCAAGCGAAATGCTTGACGAGTGCGATCAAAAGAAGGAACGTGATCAAATAAAATAAGAAATCGCCCCATTGTACACCGCTTTCGGCAGCACCCAATAATAATGCTGAGTTCATTCATTGACACCTCCTAATCTTTCAATATTCCAACAACTTATACTGATAGAAAAGAGATTATTTAGCCATCAACATGAATGAAAGCACGATAGCGATGATCGGCACAGCTTCGATCAAACCAACACCGATGAACATTGTTGTACGTAATTGACCTGAAAGTTCTGGTTGACGTGACATACCTTCCAAAGTTTTTGCGATAACTAAACCGTTACCCACACCTGTACCGATAGCAGCAAGACCTGCAGCAAGACCTGCACCAAGTAAAGCTAAACCTGACATAATTAAAATCCTCCTTAATTAATCCTACAATAATTATTCTTTTTCGACCTTTTGAGAAATGTATACCATTGTTAATGTTACAAAAACATAGGCTTGGATTGATCCAATAAAGATTGAAAATCCCTGCCATACCATTTCAAGTGGAATAGCTGGAATAAACGTCCACGGCGCATGTGATGTAGCCAGTTGATCATGAATAACTGTCAACAGCACTTCACCAGAGTAAATGTTACCGTATAGACGCAATGCCAATGTCAAGAAATTCGTAAACTGTTCCAAAACATTGATCGGGAACAATGCCGGCATCGGGCTGAAATACGAATTCTTAACATAGCCATTAAATCCAAACTTCGCGACCCCCATCATATGGGCTAAAAGCAATACTAAGAAAGCTAAGGTCAAAGTAGTTGCCGGCGAAGCGGTTGGACTTTTAACATAGTTTACACCATTAATCGGAAGCTGGATCGCCAGCCCCAATTGGTTGGAAACGAAGATAAACAAGAAGAGAGTAAAAATAAGGAGTCCATATTTTTTCCCCTGTTCATCAGGCATGGAGCTTTTAACGATTCCATTTGTAAAGTCGATCAGCCATTCGATCATGTTTTGCTTGCCCTTTGGCTTTAACTCTAATTTACGTGAAAACCAATAAACAAGGCCAAAAACGATTAATGCTGAAACAAGACCCGAAACACAGTTACCTACGTTAAATGGGATTCCAAAAAGCTTCACAACTTGAACTTCTTCATTCACCAAGTTTCACCTCTTTTCAATTGTGATCAATACGGTTGAACAAAATGGTCGAACCATAAGATTAAGATCCAAGAAAATAGTCTCAAACGCTATTTTTTGAATACAAAAGAAATAATACCACCATTCTAATCAAATTTCAAAGCTGAAATTTGATTAGATTTTAAACGTAAAAACGCAATTATTACAGGATTTACGCAACTTTTTGTTCAACCTCCACTAGAGACGCGACAAATTTAAACACTTGTCGAAGGGTCAAGTGATCACTTTGTACCAAACAAGCGATCACCTGCATCACCTAAACCAGGGAAAATATAACCATTTTCATCTAAATGATCATCTAATGCAGCTGCAAAGATATCAATATCTGGATGAGCATCACGTAAAGCTTTAACACCTTCTGGCGCAGCCACTAAGCAGACAAACTTGATCGATTGTGCTCCACGTTTCTTCAAAGCATCGACCGCCATAATAGCTGAACCACCAGTAGCGAGCATTGGATCAACCACAAACACATCACGGTTTGGTAGATCACTTGGCATCTTGACAAAGTATTCATGTGGTTGCATCGTTTCTTCATCACGATACATCCCAATGTGGCCTACTTTAGCAGCTGGAATAAGGTTCAAGATCCCTTCTACCATTCCAAGACCTGCCCGTAAAATTGGAACAACGACCACTTTTTTACCGGCTAAACGTTTTTTAGTCGTTTTGCCCATTGGTGTTTGGATCTCAACATCTTCAAGTGGCATATCGCGCGAAACTTCATATGCCATCAAAGTTGCGATCTCATCAACGCATTGACGAAAGGCCCGTGTACCACAGTCCTTATCGCGAATAATCGTTAATTTATGTTGGATCAATGGATGATCTAAGACTTCAAATTTACCCATTATAATTTTCCTCCTTTGTTCGACCCTTGTTATTATTTTAGCCGAAAATTTTAGCATTTACCACTAAGATTTATGATTATTAGAAATACCGTACTTTTGTTCCCAAAATACCCTAGTTATCATTAGTAAAAAGTATCATTACTAATGACACCATCATTATACATCCTTAACTATCAGACTACACAAACGAGCTCTTCACCTTTAAAGGAAAAGAGCTCGTTTAAACTGTCAGTTATCTTTTTTTATGGAACTAAAATAAACGTTGCCGGCAGCTTTTTGTAGCCGGTTCATATAGGCTTCACCTAAGCCAACTTCTGGTACTCCAGCGCACAAAATATAATCCACTTGATCATCAAAGTAGCGCAACCCGGCGAAAAGATGATTGCTAGCAGAACTTACATCTTTACCTAAAGAAAATACTTCGACATTTGCTGGCAAAGTTTCCTTAGCAAGATTTTCATCCAGTGCCATGACGCCAACCTTAGTTTTTTGTTGACTAGCCCAAGCTAAAGCATCGGTCCATTGGTCAGCCTTAACGATCAACACTTGGGCATCAGGAGCATAGTGCTTGTATTTCATCCCTGGAGCTTTAGGAACCTCAGTTTGTCCCACATGATGCTTATCTGAAACAACTTCTTTTCCTAAAACAGCAGCAATTTCTTCTGGTGTTACCGCACCTGGACGCAACACGGCTGGTTTTTTTGCGCTAAGGTCAACGATCGTCGATTCGACCCCCACCGTTGTCGGGCCATCATCAACCACGCCTTTGATACGGCCTTCAAGGTCATGAAAGACGTGTTGTGCCGTTGTCGGACTAGGTTTACCCGAAGAATTAGCTGAAGGTCCTACTAAGGGGACGCCTGCTTCTTTGATCAACTCTAAAGTAACTTGATTAGCTGGCATTCTAAAGGCAGCGGTCGTTAACCCACCAGTAACTGCCTTAGAAAGTGCATCAGGCTTGATCTTTAAAATGATCGTTAATGAGCCAGGCCAAAATTCATCCATTAATTTAACCGCATCTGCGGGTAATTTTCCCGTGTACTCTTCGACCATTTCACGAGAACAGACCGTGACGATCAACGGATTGTCTGAGGGGCGTCCTTTGGCTAAATAGACGCGTTTGACGGCCTGTTCGTTAGTCGCATCGGCACCTAGCCCGTAGACTGTTTCAGTCGGAAAAGCGACTAATTCACCTAGCCGCAATTCATTCGCAGCTTCGCTCAACTCTTTTTGCGTATAGATTTTTGTGATCAGCATTTTTCGATTCCTTTCTTAATTAAAAACTCACTTTGACCATGCGATCGTGGCCCGTTATGTCTTGTTTAACTTGCACTGTAGCATGAGGAAATTCCTGGGCAAAAATCTCCGTAACTGCTTTTGCTTGTTTAAAACCGATCTCAAGATAAAGCGTCGCATGTGGACGCAAATGCCCCGTCAGTTGCTTAGCCAACTGCTTATATAAATACAATCCATTATCTGGGGCAAACAGTGCCGTTTTTGGTTCGTGTTTTAAGACACTTTCATCCATTAAATCAGCTTCATCTGTGGCAATATATGGAGGATTTGAGACGATCACATCAAATGTTCCTACAATATTTGTCAACAGATCACTTTCGACTAGTGTGGTCGTAACATTTAAACGTGCTTGGTTTTCTTTAGCTATCGCCAAGGCTTTAGGTGAAATGTCGCTAAGGGTCACTTGCCAAGTCGGACGTTCTGTTTTAAGCGATAAGCCGATTGCTCCTGTCCCAGTACCAATATCTAAAACCGTTAGCTCGGGATTTTTATGGTCGGCTAAGATCCACTCGACTAATTCTTCGGTCTCTTGCCGAGGGATCAGCGTATCTTCGGTCACCTTTAACTCTAAGCCAAAAAAATTTGCTTTGCCTAACAAATACTGTGCCGGCCAACCTTGGCAATATTTGATCACATTTGCTTTAAATAACGCCCACTGCTCTTGCGACAAAACATCTTGGTAATGGACTAACATCTCTGTTGTACTCCAATTCATTTGACCTTGCAAGAGCAATTCAGCTGCACTAGTCTCTTTTTGATGTTCTGCGATAAAAGAAAAAGCCCATTTCTGAGCTTTAAATACCGTTACATTATCCATTTTGTAATTCTTCTAAGGCTTTAGTTTGATCGTAAAGAACTAAAGCATCGATCACATCTTCTAATTCACCATTCATGATGCGGTCAAGTTTATTCAAACTAAGCCCGATCCGGTGGTCTGTTACCCGGTTTTGTGGATAGTTATACGTTCTGATCCGTTCGGAACGATCCCCGGTACCGACAGCAGACTTCCGGTTTTCATCATAAGCGCTTTGCTCTTGCGCAGCATAGTAATCATAAACCCGCGCACGCAAGATCTTCATTGCTTTTTCCCGGTTTTGTTGTTGGGAACGTTGATCTTGCATGGCAACAACGATCCCAGTTGGTAAGTGAGTCATCCGCACAGCTGAAGAAGTCTTGTTGATGTGCTGACCACCAGCACCAGAAGCACGGTAAACATCAACTCTGATGTCTTTTGGATCGATTTCGATCTCAACATCTTCTTCTTCGGGCATAACAACTACTGTCGCAGTCGAAGTATGCACTCGTCCTTGTGATTCAGTTACTGGGATCCGTTGTACCCGGTGAGCACCAGATTCATATTTTAGCTTAGAATAAACGCTCTTACCGTTGATCAATAAGGCAATTTCTTTAAAGCCACCGACTTCTGTCATCGTCTTGTCGATCACTTCAATGTTCCAACCTTGGTGTTCAGCATATTTGCTATACATTGTAAAGAGATCACCCGCAAAGAGACTAGCCTCATCCCCACCGGCAGCCCCACGAATTTCCATGATGATATTTTTATCATCATTAGGGTCTTTTGGAAGTAATAAGATCTTGATCTCTTCTTCGAGCTGTTCTTTTTCAATTTTTGAATTAGCCAATTCTTCTTTGACCATCATTGTCATTTCGTCATCGTCAAGCCCTGCATTGAGCATTTCTTCATCATCTTTGATCTGTTGGATGACTTGTTTATATTGATTGTATTTTTCGACCGTTTCACGCAAATCAGCCATTTCTTTTGAAAGTTCCATGAAACGCTTAGTATCTGCGATCACTTCTGGATCAGAGAGCAATTCGCCTAACTCTTCGTAACGATCTTCAAGCATTTGCAATCTGTCAAATAACTTATCCATTAGAATCTCCTTAGTTAATAGTATTATTTATATCAGTTGGTGGCGCAACGTAATGTTTACGACACACCGGATAATAAGACTCATTGCCACCAATTTCGATCTGCTTACCCGAATATACTGGTCGTCCATCATTGATCCGCAAATTCATAATTGCTTTTTTGTTACAAAACCAGCAGATCGTTTTCATTTCTTCGATCTTATCGGCATACAATAAGAGATATTTAGACCCTTCAAATAATTCATTTCTGAAATCATTTTTTAAACCAAAGGTCATCACCGGAATATTTAATTCATCAACGACACGTGTTAATTCTAACACATGATGCTTATTTAAAAATTGTGCTTCATCAACTAAAACACACGCAGCCTTTGGATCTAATTCTTTGACTTTTAAAAAGAGGTCATCTTCTTCAAAAATCGGGAAGGCTTTACGCTTTAACCCAATTCGACTCGAAACATAGCCCACTTCATCACGATCATCTAGACCGCTTGTCATAATAATTACGCTCTTATCTTGTTCTTCATAGTTATGGGCTACTTTCAAGATTTCGATCGTTTTGCCACTATTCATTGCTCCATAGCGAAAAAAAAGCTGTGCCACTGACGCCACCATCCTTTTAATGTTTCCTAAACTAGTATATCCGATTTAAGGCTAAATTTCATTAAAAACTTTGACATCATGCTAGCTCGCAAATTAAATTAAAACTTTCTACTCACCTCACCTGCCAATTTATGGTAAGATACAAGTTGACATTAAACAATCGGAGGAATTTATATGTCATTAAAAAGTTCATTAGCCATTACTGCCGGCAAGACCTCACATTGGTTTTTGCATAATTTTATGCACGGTGGCACTTCACTTCCTGGTAAATTGACCTTAAAGATCGATCCCGATGTTTTACAAGCATTAGCTAAAGATTACGAGATCGCGATCATTACCGGAACAAACGGAAAAACTTTGACCACTGCTTTGACCGTTAAAGTTTTAGAGGCTAAATATGGAAATGTTTTGACTAACAAGAGTGGTTCAAACATGAAACAAGGGATCGTTACCGCCTTTTTGACGGCTAAAACCGGCAAATCAGGTAAAAAAATCGCTGTGTTAGAAACAGATGAAGCTAACGTTCCGATCATTTGCGAATATATCAAACCAAAACTTTTTGTTTTAACTAATCTCTTCCGTGACCAAATGGACCGTTACGGTGAGATCTATACAACTTATGACAAGATCTTAAAAGGTGTTTTGATGCATCCCGATGCGCTAGTCCTCGCAAATGGTGATGCCCCGATTTTTAATAGTAAGAAACTGCCTAATAAAGTTATCTATTACGGCTTTGAAAACCAAACCGAAAAGGAACAACTTGCCCCAGCTAATACAGATGGGCTCTTGTGTCCAAGTTGCCAACACATCTTACATTTTAAATATCGTTCCTATAGTAACTTGGGTAAATATTTCTGCCCTGAATGTGGTTTTAAGCGCCCTGAATTAACTTATAAAGTAACAGCGCTCACCCAACAAACACCGCAATCTTCAAGCTTTAAGATCAATGATCACCCCGTCCAGTTGCACATCGGGGGGACTTACAATATTTATAACGCCTTAGCTGCATATGCAGTCGGCGCTCAATTTGATGTTGCTCCTGAAACGATCTGCCAAGCACTTAGTCAAAATGATGAAAAAGTCTTTGGACGTCAAGAAGTGATCAACTTAGATGGCAAGGAAGTTACGATGATCTTAGTTAAAAATCCCGTCGGACTTGATCAAGTCTTAGAAATGATCAAAACCGACGACAAGCCTTTCTCCTTAGCAGTACTTTTGAATGCTAATTACGCTGATGGGATCGATACTAGCTGGATTTGGGACGGAAACTTCGAGAATCTACCATTTGATAAGATCCCTAGCGTCTTAACTGGTGGTGAACGCTACAAAGACATCACCTTTAGATTGCGTGTTGCTGGGGTTCCCGAAGAAAACTTCGCGCAACGCGAAAGTTTAAAAGATGTGCTAGCATTTATCAAACAAATGCCGACCGAGCACATTTATGTGTTAGCGACCTATACGGCTGTATTACAATTGCGTAAGCTTTTAGCCGATGAAGGATATATCAAAGGAGGAATGGACTAATGAAATATCAATTGCATTTAGCTCATCTCTACGGTGATCTGTTAAATACCTATGGCGATATTGGTAATGTTTTAGCATTAGAATATTATGCCAAACAAATGGGAGTTGAATTGACTTCAGAGATCATTTCACTTGACCAACTATTTGACCCTAAAAAATTTGATATCGCTTTTTTTGGCGGTGGCCAAGATTACGAACAAGTCATCGTTTCCAAAGATATCCAACATAAAAAAGATGATTTGATAACTTATATTGAAGATGGCGGTCCAATGCTTGCGATCTGTGGTGGTTATCAATTGTTAGGTAAATACTACATCGGTGCGCATGGGGAACGGATCGAAGGGATCCACGCACTTGACCACTACACTAAAAGCCAAGATAACAACCGTTTCATCGGCGATATCGTGATCAAAAATGAAGAAACTGGGCAAACTTATCATGGCTTTGAAAACCATAACGGCGTAACTTTCTTAGGCGAAGATGAACGTCCCTTAGGAAAGGTAGTCAGTGGCCACGGTAATAATGGTGAAGATCAAGGCGAAGGTGCAATCTATAAAAATGTTTATTGTTCCTATTTCCACGGTCCGATCTTAGCGCGTAACGGTGAACTCGCTAAGCGGATCTTATTGACCGCTTTAAAGCGCAAATATCCAGACGCTGACTTTAGTGCACAAGAAAATTTAACGATCAAACCAACTTATTAAACTAAAAAAGACGAATGACTCGCAGGATCAAGTCATTCGTCTTTTTTAGTTTATTTATAATTTTTCGCCTGGAGTCGCAGCGATCAGCGTTAAGTCACCTGCGATCGTCCATGATTTTACGTCCGCTGGTAAAATGAAATGAACGCCCTTTTTAAGTTCATAAGTACGCCCCGAAACTTCAAGTTGTCCTTGCCCGGCAATCACTGAAACTAACGTATATGGTGCTTCTTTGGCAAAAAGCGCGGTACCCTTCACTTGCCATTTATAAACGGCAAAAAAGTCAGTATCTACAAACTTAGTGACCGTTTTAGTCCCTTCAGTCGTAGTTGTGATCGCTAATTTAGGATCTTGGTGTGGGACTGTTGTGACATCGATCGATTGTTGTAAATGGAGTTCTCTTTTTTGCCCCGTTTTTTGGTCAATGCGGTCAAAATCATATAAACGATAAGTAGTGTCTGAACTTTGTTGTGTTTCAAGCACCATGATGCCCTTACCGATCGCATGGATCGTTCCGGCTGGTACATACAAAAAGTCACCAGCTTTAACCGGAACTTTACGCAAAAGTTTATCCCAAGCCTTAGTTTCGATATCATTTTGCAATTCTGATTTGGTTTGCGCATGGTGGCCATAGTACATATATGCACCTTCATCAGCCGCTAAAACATACCAGCATTCAGTTTTACCTAACTCACCCTCATGTTCCTTAGCATATGCATCATCAGGGTGAACTTGAACTGACAAGTCTTCTTTAGCATCTAAGATCTTAGTCAATAATGGGAAAACATCACCTTTAGCATCACCAAAAACTTCGCGGTGAGCTTGCCAAACTTCTGCTAAAGATTCTCCCTTATAGGGCCCGTTTTTTACGATCGAAGCTCCATGTTTATGAGCTGAAATCGCCCAACATTCACCAGTATGGTCACTTGGAATCGAGTAGCCAAAAATCGTATTTAAGCGATCGCCACCCCAAATTTTTTCTTGAAAATACGGTTCTAAAAATAATGGTTCACACATGTTTCTCGCCTCGCATAAATATTATATTTATATTTTAACACCACTTGATCTCATTAGCTCTCAAAAGCGACTGGCATCTAAAGGCTCATTGATCTTTTTCGCTTAAATAACTTGCTACGATCTCATCACGACGCACTAAAAATTCTTCATTATCGGCAGTTGGATGGACCCGATTGCTTAACACGATCAATGCATTTTGTCCTTTTTGATCAAGCAACATAAACGTCCCAGTAAAACCAGTATGGTACAAACAAGGTGTATTAGTTGAGTCATAACGCAAGTCCCAGCCAAGTGAACGTTTTAATGTTTTAGTAGGTGTTTGATCAGCAAATAAATTTACGATCGTTTGTGGCTGCAACACAGCGGTATTTTTTTCAGGCGCTAACATCCACTTAGTAAATGTCACTAGATCTGCTAAACTCGCAAAAAGGCCTGCTGAGCCACAGTGTTCTTTTAAAACATAGGCTTTCGGATCATGAACGACTCCTTTGATCAAGCCACGTTTAGCGGTAAGCTCAGTCGGAACACAACGTGCCTTTTCTGGGGTAAAGGTCGCATCAGACATGTTTAAAGGTGCTAATACTTCTTTAGTGATCACTTGTTGAACTGGATATTGGTAAAATTGTTCAATGATCTGCCCTAATAAGATCAAACCAATATCTGCATAAACAACTTTTTTACCTAACCAAGCAGCTGGTTTTAAAGTATATAACGCCGCCATCAGTTCTGTGGCATTTAATTCATCTCTATTTTTTATATAACCACTCAAAGCCGAAGTATGCGTCAACAAGTGTCTTAAAGTGACCCGCTCATCAGTAAACTTAGGCAAATATTTAGCGACTGGGTCATCGATTTTCAATGCGCCTTGTTCGGCTAATTTTAAAATAACCGTAGTGGTTCCGATCACCTTGGTCAAAGAAGCTAGATCATACAATGCTCCTTTTTTTAGAGGCTCTACAGTCGGAACTAATTGTGCGTCCCCAAAGACTTCGGTTTGAAGCTGACCTTGATGTAGATATGCATAAGAAACACCTGGGACAACTTTTTCAGTCACCAGTCGATGGAGTAATGTTGTTGTTTGTTCGTTCATCAGTTTTCCTCTTGCTTTAATTGGTTGATATAAATTATTTTAAACTCGCTATTTTCATAATCAACGCGACTAGCACGTGAATTATCGACTAAAAATAGCGGAACATCTCCATTCAAAGCCTCTAAAAAGTTTGATAAGATCAACCCATGTGTAACGATCAAAATATTACAGTCTTCTCCTTCGTATTCACAAGCAATCGTTTTCAACGCTCGCGTAAAGCGCTGCTCTAGATGAACTGAAGTCTCTATTTCTTCTTCACCATCCATTGTACGGAAAAGTTCCGTTAATTCAGAAACATGTTCTTCATTGGCAAAAGCGCGCACGATCTGCCGAATCCCTAACGTTCGTAAAGCCGTGGGGATCATCTTAAGATTTTTGGCCTCTTCAAACTTACCAAAACTCAATTCCCTAAGATCTGGATCACAATAGATCCGGGGATGCCCACACTTATTTTCATCTAAAATATAGCGCGCAGTTTCTTGGGTGCGCTTTAAATCACTGGTATACACCGCTCTAAAGCGAATATTTTCTAATTCCTTGCCTAACCGCTTGGCCATGCGGATTCCTTTTTTAGTTAAGGGCGAATTAGTTGTTCCTTGCAACCGACGCGAACGATTTAATTTTGTTTGTCCATGTCGAACTAAATAAAAGTGAATCACTCCTACTTCACCAACTCTCTTAAATAAAACTCTTGAATATTATTATAGTTTTTTGACCCAAAACATGCCAAGTATTTTATCGCCGATTACTCAAATATCCAAACTAACTTTAGCTCTACAATAAAAAAATGTCTTTTAGCAATGAGTTTTCTCATTGCTAAAAGACATTTAGTAGTTGATTCATTTTTAAGCAGCTGTTGCACGACGCATTTTTAAGATCAAGATCAAATTGATAAACATCAGCATTGCTGTAACAACAAAGACTGCTTGATAATCAAAGAGCCCTGAAATAAAAGCCCCCATCATTGAACCGATCATCGAACCAGCTGCTTGAAAAGATTGGTTATAACTAAAGATCCGCCCAAAGGCTTCGCGAGGCACACTGATCGTTAAAACTGTTTGGACCGCTGGCAAAAGTGCAGCATTGGCTATTCCTAATAAAAAGCGCCAAAATCCTAGCGTCCACGGCGAACTTACAAAATACATCGGAATAAACACTAGTGTAGCCGCTACTAACCCTAAGGTCAAAATTTTTAACGGCCCTACACTATCCATTTTGACACCTAAACGTGAGGCTACTAATAAAGTCCCAAATCCTGGCATGGCAGCCACAATCCCACTGGCAAGCGAGACGTTACCGGCACCATGCATCAATGATTTAACTAGCAAACTGACGATCGGGGCGATCGACATTAGCGCCGATTGCACAAATAATGTTGTGACAAACATCGTAAAAATCAAATTCTTATTTTCAAGTTGCCGAAAAATTTCTTTCATCGGCTTCATTTTTTTTGCAGGGATCGGCGTAAAGTGTTCCTTAGTATTAAAGAGTGTCAATAAAAAGACGATCCCCATCATAGCACCACAAACAAAAAAGGTCACGCGATAACCGGCAAAACCGGCTAGTAAGCCCCCGACTAAAGGTCCTAACAGATTCCCAGTCACATTGGCTGTCATCATATTAGCCATGACAGACCCTGACCGTTCATGTGGTGTCTCACCAGCAATAAAAGCTACTGCATTATTGATATAGCCCGAAAAAGCACCTTGAATAAACCGAAGTAACACGATCGTCCAAGCATGGTGAACTAAGCCGACTGCAAAAATCGTGAAAGTCATCACCCCAGATGCTCTCAAACACATTAATTTACGTCCCTTTTGATCGGCTAAACTTCCCCAAAGTGGCGAAACGATCGCTTGAGCTAAGTATGTAACTGCAAATGCTAACCCTGAATAAAGGTTCAATTCAAATTTTCCATAGGGATACAAAGTTTCGATATAAAGCGCCATAAAAGGCATCGTCATCGAAAAATTCAATCCGGTCATAAAGCAACCGATCCACAGCGTGATAAAAGTTTTGCGCCAGGAAGCTGGTTGCTTTGCTTCTGTTGCCATAAAAATTCCTCCCTGCAATATCTAACACTCTAGCAAAAAAAAGAAAAAAATACAATCAACATTTAGCACACAAAAAAAGAACGATTTTACTAGAGTAAGTAAAACCGTCCTTGAGTGAATATTAGATATTAATAACTTTTTCTAAGAATGATTTGGTCCGCTCGTGTTGTGGGTTTTCAAAGATATCTTGTGGTTTGCCCACTTCGACCACATGACCATCTGCCATAAAGACAACTCGATCAGCCACTTCTTTAGCAAAGCCCATTTCGTGGGTAACCACGACCATGGTCATCCCTTCTTTAGCTAAATCTTTCATAACTTCCAACACATCGCCGACCATTTCTGGGTCAAGGGCTGAAGTTGGTTCATCAAAGAGCATCACATCAGGGTTCATTGCCAACGCGCGTGCGATCGCAACCCGTTGTTTTTGCCCCCCAGAAAGTGAGTTAGGCATTGCATCAAATTTATCCGATAAGCCAACTGTTGCTAAAAGTTCTTTAGCTTTAGCTTGTGCTTCTTCTTTGGTCATTTTACCCAATTCAACAGGGGCTAACATAATGTTTTCACCAACACTTAAGTTATTGAATAAGTTAAAGTGTTGGAACACCATCCCGATATTTTCGCGAGCTTTATCGATATTTGTTTTTGGATCACTGATATCATTGCCGTCGATCACGATCGAGCCTGAAGTTGGTTCTTCGAGTTTATTTAAGCACCGTAAAAGCGTACTTTTACCCGAACCAGAAGGCCCGATCAAAACGACAACTTCATTATTAGCAACTTTAAAATCAATACCCTTCAAAACATGGTTTGAACCATAGTTTTTCTTTAAATTAGTAACATTAACTTTTAAATCTGTCATTAGTTATTGATCCTCCGTTCGATCCATTTAGAAAGTAACGTCAAACCTGTGATGATCACGAGGTAGATCACAGCGACGATCGCCCACACTCTAAACCCTTCTAAGTTACGGGCAATAATGATTTTACCTGTTTGAGTCAATTCTAACAAGCCAATTACAGATAAAATCGAAGTATCTTTAAGGGTAATGATAAATTGGTTAATGAATGAAGGGATCATCAACTTGATACCTTGTGGCAAGATGACCCGCCGCATTGATTTACCAAATGGCATCCCTAAACTTCGAGCGGCTTCCATTTGTCCTTTATCGACCGATTCGATCCCGCCTTTAACAAATGCAGCCGTGTAGGCACCTTCGTTTAACATCAAAGTGATCACACCTGCTAAAAAGGCTGGAACTTTAGTACCGATCAAAGTTGGGACCCCGTTATAAATAAAGAGTGCCAACACGATCAATGGTAACCCACGGAAAATATAAATGATCGTCGTTGAAAGGCCACGGCAGAATTTGTTAGGTAATACACCTAATAAACCGATCAAGACCCCAAAAATAGTTGCACAGAAAATACCAACAACTGTCAATTTCAAAGTTTCCAAGATCCCTGAGATAAAGGCCGATTTATTTTCCTTTAAGATCCCCATCACAGTACGATCTTCACTTGATGAACTTGAGCTTGTATCTTTAGCCTTTGTTTCAGAAGTTGCTGTACCAGAAGTATACTTCTTAATGATCTTTTCATATTGGCCATTAGCTTTTAATTTAGCTAAACCTTCATTAAACATCTTTAGCAACTCTTGGTTTTCGCCCTTTTTAACAGCAAAACCGACTTCGGTTGTGTTAGTTGGCTTCGTAACAACTTTAAGTCCTAAGCCATTCTTGATCGCATAAGACATCACAGCACTATCTTCAAAACAGGCTGCCGAATTACCATTGATAACATCATTATAAACACTGTCTGAATCATCAAAAGTTACGACCTCAAAACCATACTTATCTTTGATCGAGTTCGCATAATCTGCCCCAGCTGTACCTGTTTTAACAGCAACACGCTTGCCCTTTAATTCAGAGAGACTCTTGATCCCACTACCTTCTTTGACCGCCATAACGATCCCAGCAGAATAATATGGATCGGAGAAATCAAATTTTTGTTTCCGTTCTTCGGTGATCGACATCCCTGCGATCATCCCATCTGCTTGTCCAGCAGTAACCGATTGAACGGCAGCATTAAAACCGACGGGCCTGATATTGACCTTAAACCCTTCTTCTTTAGCGATTGCTTTTAGAAGTTCAATATCGATCCCGACGTATTTATTTTGTGTATTGGCATATACAAAAGGGGGAAAAGTTACATCCGTGTCGATCGTATATGTCTTTTCTGCAGCTTGAACATGATTATTTTGACCAAAAAAGCCTAAAATAAACAAACCACAGACTGCACTTAGTATTGCAATAAACTTCTTCATGGGAACTCCCCTTTACATTAGAATTAATATAAAATAATTATAGCACAATTTTTGTCAGAAGATAGTACATGGCTTAAAAAATGATAACTTTACGCTTAGAATTCATATCAAAAAAAGCTTAAAAAAGCTTATTAAACTCCCATTTTCGCCTTTTTTTAACTGCAAAAATTAAATTTTGATTATAAAAAATTAGATGTCACTCGTTTTATACTTGATTTCAAACCAAGAAATATTGTTATATCAACTTTTATTACATTTTACTATCTCTTTAAAAGCTAACTTTGCTATGTGACAAAACATAACATTACAACTCCGAAAAAACACTAAAAAACAGAGTTGCTTAACAACTCTGTTTCACATTATTTTCCTTTAACTGTTAAACGTTGATAAAATAACCAAGCCACTACACCAAAGAATACTGGCCCAATGATCGTCCAAAAGGCGGTATCATATTGATGTTCTAAAATCGGTTCAACACAAGTGAAAATGATCCCCGCAGCTAACACGATCATTACAAAAATAGTGATAATATTAGTCCACAATTGACTCTTATATACTTCAAACGGACGTTCAATATCTTTTTTCTTTTTAAAGAATGGAAAGGCACCGATCAAGAAAAGATAGGGGCAACTGGTGGAAACATTAGCCATATCAGTTAAGATCGTGTAGAATTTTTGCGCAGCAGAACCACCAAAAGCAACTAAAAAGATAAAGACACACACGATTCCAGCTTGTAACCACATGGAAAAGGCTGGCATCCCAGCACGATTCAATTTAGTCATTTTTTTAGGCCAAAGTTTTTGATCTGAACCAAGGATAAAGGACTTGATCGGAGAGTAAACCAAAATGAAAAAGGCCCCTAAATAACCAATAAACATCCCTAACCCAGCAAAACGAGTCATTAGATCCCCTAGTAATAAACTGGTACTATTTGATAAGTGGAGAGAATTTCCTAAAACTACCCCTAAATTATTCATTAAAACATATGTAATATTACCTAAATTAGCATTTTTATTCCCAATTACGCTTTGCCAGTTAGTACTGATCCCCCACATAAGAATCATCAATGAGTAACTCAATGCGATCACAACAGTTGAAATAATAACCGCCTTAGGGAATGTCTTAGCTGGTTTATCAACATCATCCATGACGCCCCCCATTGATTCCATTCCGGCATAAGCAAAAATTGCATAGACAATAAATGATAGTAAGGCGATCGTCGTACTAAATTCTGGATTAGGTGAAGTTGTAAAACTGCTCAACCCGTGGATCGGTTGGGCAAGTTTACCATGATTCATTACTAGAATAATGATACTTGCCAAACAAAAGATCACATTTAACGCGATCGTAAAAATCCCACCGATCGAACCAATTTTTGCAATAAAGTCCATCCCACGTGTACAAAAGAAAGTAATAGCTAAGATCCAAATGATCCCTAATAATCCGATCGTTTGGGTCGCATCTAAACCAAATAAGTGCCATGAGCCCGTTTTGTCAGCCCCCGAAAGTAAAGCTGACAAGGGGATCCAAACTTTTGAAGAAGTTGAAACTAACCAAACGACCCACGAAGATAACCAAATAAATGTGCCAATAAATGCCATTTTCTCATCGATCGAACCCGCTAACCACGAATAGATCCCACCTTTGGCTTCTTTAAATGCAGCCCCATATTCAGCCAACATCAAAGAACAAGGCAAGAAAAACAAAAGCGAGGCTACGATATACCATAAAATACTCCCATACCCCATTTGTTCATAAGCTACCGTAGTATTGGCAAAACCAAAGATAGCTGAGAAAATCATCATGACCAAGCCAAACAGCTTGATTTTATCTTTTTTCATACTTAACCCTTCTCTATATACAAAATAATTAATTTTTATTCATAATAACTCTTTTTATCCTTTTTAACAAGAGATATTTAAAAATTACTATAGATTAATTATGCAAAAAATATTTTTTGCTTGTAATGTAAAAAGCAGTGAAAGTATTGACAACATCAAAACACAGGAATAAACTATAGTAGTTGAGTTTTTATTGGGCATTCGCCAAATCGGTAAGGCAGTGGACTCTGAATCCATAATTTACAGGTTCGAACCCTGTATGCCCAATCGAATATTACATAAAATAAGCACCCACTAACATCTAGCGGGTGCTTTCATTTACTCTATTAAAAAAGTTCCAAGCTTACTACTCAGCTTGGAACTTTTTTACTAACGCCACTTACTTCGTTTTTTATGAGAATCCTTATCCTTAACGTAACGATGGGCATGTTTTTTCAAGTACTGCAATAACTTGGTTTCGTTAGCAAATTCACGCGGATGCTTTTGTCCGTGAAGTCGCAACGTGATTTTATTGATCTTGTCACGCCCAGTCCAGGTGTAACTATGCTCAACAATAAAACGGTTCACAAATTCGCCGTCTTTTTTGCCAAATTTCAGCACATATACTCTCTCAGGCACTATCAATGGATTAACGTGCTCTTTTTCGTACTCGACACCATGTGCTTGTAAGAAATTCTTTGTTTTCCTTAGCATGTCTCTCCTCCTAACTTGACAGTAATCCTTTTTATCTACCCCACTATTATATCATCTTTTTAGTGCTAGTTCGCCAATAATTGCTTATATTTATAAAATTACAAGATTACTATCATATTACTTTTATACTAAAGAAGCTGCTGGACACATAAGCATCCAACAGCTTCTTTGTGGATATCACCCGTACGGGGATCGAACCCGTAACTCCGCCTTGAGAGGGCGACGTCTTAACCAATTTGACCAACGGGCAATGACTACTCTTACTAGTATACTCTCTTTTGCAAGTACGTCAACTATTTAAATATTTTTTTGCAGACTAACCAAAAATAGTAAACAATAAGGAGACAAGTCCAGCCTGCACAAGCAAGCATGACAAATACTAGTAACTTAGCAGTCACATAAAAACGTGTAATATACAATAACAAAGTCGCTACACTAGCAACTACGATCCGTAGCCGTAACGCTTTAAGCTCATTTGCCATCAAAGGTCACTTGCAATTCAGGGATCGGTTCTAAGTCACGATTGTAAAATTGAACGTTGATCTGTGTCGGCAGTGATTCAACTAAGGCATAGGTCCCACCGATCGCTTGATATTTGCCCCGTGGGTAGCTGATACTTCCTGGGTTTAAAATCAATCTGTCCGCAACTTTTTCTACCCCAAGTTGGTGTGTGTGCCCAAAGAAGGCCATATTAGCACCATATTCTTGCATTTCTAATTGAAGTGAATTCAAACCAAAACCCACACCCAACAAATGCCCGTGAACTAACAAGATCTTATCAGTTCCAATAGTAAAGAATTGTTCTGTTTTTAAATTTTGATCATAGTCACAATTGCCAGAAACCACGTTAAAATGCGTAAAAACTTCATCATCATAAGCCAATTCAGAATCGCCACAATGAAACATTGCATCGACTTTACCAGCATAGTTAGCAATTAGCTTTTCTAAAATCTCTTTATCACCGTGACTATCACTTACTACTAAATATTTCATTTTCTCTCCTTTACTTCCACCATTGATCAAATTGCTCCATTAACTCATTTACGGCACGTCCACGATGACTTACACTATTTTTTTGTTCCATCGTTAATTGAGCAAACGACTTTTCAAACGGTGGATAATAAAACAATGGATCATAGCCAAAACCGCCCTCACCTTGAGGCGCTGTTAAAATCACACCATCAACTTGACCTTGCGCAACTAATTTAGGCTTATTAGGGTCACAAACAACGATCGCACAATGAAAATGTGCAGTTCTTTTTTCACGTGGTACCCCCTCCAACTTAGTGAGAACTTTTTGTTTGTTAGCTTCATCATCGTGATCACCGGCATAACGTGCGGAGTAGATCCCCGGTTCACCATTTAATTGGTCGATCGCTAACCCCGAATCATCAGCTAATGCTAACACTTGGTATTTATCTGCCAGTGCTTTAGCCTTGATCGTAGCATTTTCCACAAACGTCGTACCATTTTCTTCGATCTCAATTTTTTCTGGGATATCATTTAAAGTAATGACTTCAAAGCCCTTAGGTTCAAATAAACTTCGATATTCTCGCGCTTTTCCCTCATTTTTAGTTGCAATCAATAATTTTTCCACCATAATTCACCTCTGAACGCTAATTTCTACTTTCATTATGCAAAAATCTCCCGTAGATTTCAATTACTCTAGTTTAAGATTCTAAAAAGTCATACAAAAAAATTTTTTACACGGTATAATTGTATATGATAACAATTATTAAGGATGTGGCTTTTTTAATGCAAGACAACTTTTATGAACTAGCAAACGCCGATAAGCAACCTAAGTCTACTTTAGCGGTTGCCCTTATTCGCGATGCACTCTTACCTGAAATTTTAGGTGCTGACAATAACATCTTATATTGGGCGGGAAAACGTTTAGCGCGTAATTTCCCGATCGCAAAAGATGAGGAGATCCCAGTCTTTTTTGAACAAGCAGATTGGGGCGAATTAAAACGCATTAAATCAAAAAAAGATCAACAATATTTTCAATTAACTGGTGATGTTGTTAAAATGCGCCAAAAATTAAATCCTAAGAGCGAATTTCTACTTGAAGCAGGTTTTTTGGCGGAAACTATCCAAAATCAACTGGGATTTATCACTGAAGTTGTCATCGATAAAAAAACACATGATTCGGTTACTTTCTTAGCTCAGATCGATCCAAAAGATGCCATCGATCTTGATAGCGTCGATGAACGCAAACCTTTAACGATCGAGCCACTCTCATTAGATGTAGCTGATGAACCCGAAGCAGAAGAAAACGATAAAGCTTAACATAACTAAAGAACCACTAGCAGCAAATGGACTGCTAGTGGTTCTTTAACGTTAAATATATTGTGCTAATTTTGCTTGCAACGTGCCTTTATCATGGTAACCGATCAAAGTATCGACCACTTTACCGTCTTTTTGAATCACTAAAGTTGGAATACTCATCACACCATATTTAGCTGCAGTTGCTTGGTTTTTATCGACATCAACTTTACCGATCGTGACCTCATCGCCCATTTCAGCTGCCAACTGTTCGATCACCGGAGCTTGCATCCGACATGGGCCACACCATGTTGCCCAAAAATCTGTAAGTGTTACCCCATTGGCAGTTTCTTGTGCGTAATCTGCATCTGTCCATTCTTTAACCATAACTATTTCACCTTCTACTTTTATTTAGTAAGAATATATCATACTCGCTCTAAAAAGCAAACTTATTTGTTTAATGATAACTAGCGGAAATAAACCACTGTTGCCCCATCGCCACCATTATTAGGCGCTGCAAAATTAAAGCGTTTGACCGCACGATTCGAATTCAAATACTTGGTGATCCCTTCACGTAGCGCCCCAGTCCCTTTACCATGAACGATCGTCACTGACGGATAGCCCGCTAAAATAGCAGCGTCAATATAACGATCAACTTCAGTTAGGGCCTCTTCATAACGTTTACCGCGCAGATCAAGGCGGGGCGAAACATGACTTTGCGAAGCAGAACGTAAAACTGTTCCGGCACGCTTAGCTTTTTTAGGTTCGACTTTGATTTTTTCAAGTTCTGACTCATCGATCTTCATCTTCAAGATCCCTAATTGAACTTCCCAAGCATGATCAGAAACTTTTTGCAATAAAACACCGTGTTGGCCGTATGAAGTCACCATGACATCATCATTTGGCTTAAAGGCTTGTTGGCGTTTAGCGCGTCGCAAGACCTTATTTTTCTTCAATGTTTGTTGTTGCTCTAATGAATTCAATTGTGCTTTAGCATCGATCAATTCATTTTCCTTGACCGTAGCACTTGTTTGCTGTTGCATTTGACGCAAGTTTTTGATGATCTCATCAGCTTCTTGTTTGGCCTTTGCAACGATTTCATTTGCTTGTTGTTTAGCTTGTTCTTTTAGCTGTTCTCGTTCATTA
This sequence comes from Ligilactobacillus apodemi DSM 16634 = JCM 16172, assembly GCF_001434405.1. Taxonomy (GTDB): domain Bacteria; phylum Bacillota; class Bacilli; order Lactobacillales; family Lactobacillaceae; genus Ligilactobacillus; species Ligilactobacillus apodemi. The sequence continues at coordinate 928,904 of NZ_AZFT01000053.1, forward strand.
GTAAAGCGTTCATAAGCCACTGAAAGATCATGATGTAAGCTTTGCGCTTCAGCTAAGTCTTTTTTCAAGCTGATCGCTTCTTCTTCTGCTTGGCGTCTTTTAGCGACTAAATCAGCAATCATTTCATTTAATTCTTGGCTATCTTGTGTCACTAAACCACGAGCAGCTGCTACAACTACCTCGTCTAAACCTAATCGTTCAGAAATATTAAAAGCGTTACTTTGCCCTGGGATCCCGATCAACAAGCGATAAGTTGGACGTAGCGTTTCTTCATTAAATTCCATCGAAGCGTTGATCGTTTGCGCCCGCTCGAAGCCGTATGTTTTCAGCTCTGGATAGTGCGTCGTGGCTAAAACATACGCTCCTTTAGCCCCGATAGCGTCTAAAATTGCGATCGCTAAGGCGGCACCTTCTTGCGGATCAGTCCCTGCACCCAATTCATCAAATAACACAAGCGAATCTTGGTCAACTTGTTTTAAAATTTTCACGATATTTGTCATATGAGAAGAAAATGTGCTCAAACTTTGCTCGATCGACTGCTCGTCGCCAATATCAGCAAAAATCTCTTTAAAGATCCCAATGCGACTTTCTTCAAAAGCAGGGATAAATAAACCTGATTGCCCCATCATCTGCACGAGCCCTAAAGTCTTTAACGTGATCGTTTTCCCACCAGTATTAGGTCCTGTAATGACCATTGCCTGATAGTCTTTTCCTAAAACGATGTCATTTTTTACGGCTTTATCCATCTGCAACAATGGATGCCACACTTGACGTAAATAAATATCGTTTTCTTTAGACAATAGTGGCTGAGTTGCTTTGATCTCTTTGGCATATTTCGCCTTAGCATTAATGAAATCAAATTCCCCTAACAGTTCAGCATTGTTTGCTAGCTCAGCCGTATAAGGGGCAACTTCACCGGAAAGCTCCCGTAAGATTCGCAAAATTTCTTCTTTTTCAGCGACTTGTTCTTGTTTTAAGCGATTATTTAATTCCACGATCTCACGTGGTTCAATAAAATACGTTTGCCCCGAAGAACTTTGGTCATGGACGATCCCACCAAATTTTCCTTTGTGTTCCGCTTTGACAGGAATAACATAACGCTCATTTCTGATCGTTACATTTGCCCCACTCAAATATTTTGCTTGACTACCACGAGTCAACGCAACTAAACGATTACGAATCGTGGCTTCAGTATTAGTGATCTGACGTCTTAACGACCGTAATAAGCTTGAAGCATCATCCGTTACATAACCGTCATTTTCAAGACAAAGCCGCAAACGCTTGGTAAGCTTAGGTAAGGTCGCTAATTGTTGGTCTAATTCGTATAAATAATGAAATTCGACCTTTTCATCTGCTAAAGCAGCTAAAAAACAGTGGATCTCATTAGTAGCTCGTAAGACTTGACTGATTTGAGCTAACTCAACCCCATTTAACGTTGCACCAATTTCTAAACGTTTTAAATGTTTGGTGATCAACACTAATTTGGGAAGTGGTAAGCCACCTTTTAACCGTAAAACATCAACGCCATCTTTTGTTTCCAAAAGTTGGCGCTCTACTGTTTCAAAATCGCTTTGAGGCGTTAAGTGTTCTGCTTGGCGTTTACCCATCTCAGTCACAGCATAGTTAAGCACTTTTTGCTTTATTTTATCGTATTCAAGTACACTTAAACTTTTTTGATTCATCCAATCACCTCTTAACCAAAAGTTGTCGTTTGTGACCCATTGAGCCAATTATTATAGACTTGCTCAGAGATAAGTGGTGTTTTATTCAAAATAAATTGCGCTACGCTTGAATTATCAAGGAGAACTTGGGTGCTTTCACTTGGCCAAGCCGAAACTAACAGCAAACCAAAAAACAAGACACCATACATCAAAAGTAACGCAACCATTCCACCTAAAAAGCCATCAACTTGAGAGATCACTGGGACTTTTTTAGTCGTTAAACTCGCTGCATTTGTGATGATCCGCAAGCCGATTCCACCTAAAATTGCGATCACCCAAAAGGCAAGCATTTGATAAAAGACTTGACTCACAGTCGTAGGAAAAATATTACTTAACATTTGTCCCACACTGGGAGCTAAAAAGATCCCTAAACCAGCTACAACTAAAAAGCCGATCGTTCTAACAACAATTGCTACTAAACCACGACGCATTCCGCTACGATAAGCCAGTAGCAAAGCAATAATTATTATTATCGTTAAAATCATATTATCCTTTCTTTATTGCTCTTCTTTAGCTTCTTTTAATTCTAATAACTCTTCTTGTTTATACAATTGATCTGAAACAGCATTGATCGCTAATAAGATCGCTGCTTTTTCATTATTCAAGGCTGGCATCAATTCTTTTATTTCAGCCAATTGTTGTTCAACGATCTTGATGACCGCATCCATATGCTCAGGTTGCGCTTTACCAATGATCGTATAAACTTCGCCAGCAATTTTCACCTTAAAACGGCGCTTATCTTCAGGCATTTCAAAAGCCCCCTACATTAAAATTTCACTCTACCTTGCTATTCTATCATAGTTTTTAACTAAAAAAGTCCTAAATATCTAAGATATCCAGGACTTCCATTGTTTGATGCTTAAATTAACCGTTTAGATTTTCGTCAGTTAAGAACGTATCTAAGACGCCTTCGACCATATCCCATTCTTCATCACTTTCGATGTCGAAAAGTTCCGCATCAGTGGCTTCACCATCTTCATCTGGATTAAAGGAAAATGCCAAAACATCTACTTGTTCTTCTGGTTCTGAACCAGCTGGGATCAATAAGATGTAAGATTTACCATAATCTTCAGATTCAAAGGTAAATAGAACTTCATATAAAGTTTCGTTCCCGTTATCATCAACTAATGTAATTAAATTTTCTTCTTGTGCACTCATAAAAATACCCCTTCTCTTATAATTCTGACAATAATTTTCCTTTACTGTCTAAATAGTTTTGTAAAATCAATCCAGCAGCTAACTTGTCAATCACTTGCTTGCGCTTCTTACGTGAAGTATCTGCTTGTTCAACTAACATGCGCTCAGCTTCAACAGTAGTCAATCGTTCATCACAAAAATCCACAGGTAAGCCAAATTCATTTTCTAAAAGTTTACCATAATTTTGTGAAGCTTCGGCGCGTGGCCCGAGAGTATTATTCATATTTTTAGGTAAACCGAGGACAAAACCTTTCACGTCATATTGATCAACTAATTGTTTGACCCGTTCGATCCCAAACTGTTCTTCTTCTTCGTTGATCTTAATGATCTCAACACCTTGCGCGGTCCACCCGAGTTCATCACTCACGGCAACCCCGACTGTCCTTGAGCCCACATCTAGCCCCATCAATCGTGCCAATTATTTATCCTCCTTGTTAAGATATGAACGGACTAATTCTTCAATGATCTCATCACGTTCATGTCTTCTGATCAGGTTTCGCGCATCGTTGAGCCGTGGAATGTAGGCTGGATCACCAGAAAGCAAATAACCTACGATCTGGTTGATCGGGTTATATCCTTTTTCTTCTAAAGCTGCATATACGGTTTTTAACGTTTCGCGTACATCTTTTTTGTCGCCATCATCAAAATCAAAATACATTGTTTTATCCAACGAACTCATCTCAAAACACCTCCGTGATCTTGTTTACCATTACTATTTTACTAAACAAATTGGTTTGCTACAATGAATAAATCCTAATTATATATTACAAAAATATTATAATTGTTAAAAGACGGCAGTTGGGGACCCTTGATTTGCCCCAACTGCCGTAACTTTTATTTATTTTCTAACCAAACTTTTGCTTGAGCTAAAGCATCCGTTATTCCAGCTGGATTTTTACCACCAGCTTGGGCTAAGTTAGGACGACCACCACCGCCACCACCAACAAGTGGAGCGATTTCTTTGATCAAGTCACCGGCTTTGATCCCAGCTTTAACGCCCGCATCTGAAACAGCTACGATCAAGTTGACCTTGTCTTTAGCTGGTGCTGTTGCTAAGACTAACACTTCAGATAAGTTCTTTTCTTTCCATTGATCGGCTAATTGACGTAATTGATCCATTCCAGAAACATTTACTTTAGCAGCGATCAAAGTATGACCGTTTGCTTCAACAATATCTTTAAAGATATCTTGTGCTTGTTGGCTCGCAAATTTTGCTTCAAGCGCTTGTTTTTGTTGTTCTAATTCTTTGATTTGTGCTTGTAAAGCTTCGACCTTACGTGGCACTTCTTTTAATTGCACAACTTTCATTTCAGCTGCCGTTTCTTGTAATAAATCATTGCGTTGTTCTAAGAATTCAAAGGCTTCCTTAGAGGTTACCGCTTCGATCCGACGTACCCCGGCACCAACACCTGATTCAGAAACGATCTTGAATAAACCAAGTTCATTAGTGTTGTCCACGTGGTTCCCCCCACAAAATTCCATGGAGTAGTCGCCAGCTTTAACAACACGTACAGTATCACCATATTTATCACCAAATAAAGCGATCGCACCCATCTTTTGGGCAGATTCTAGGTCTGTCACAACCGTTTCAACTGGTAAATTGGCCCAGATCTTGTCGTTTACAATATCTTCAACTTGTTGTAGTTGTTCATCTGTTACTGCACCTAAGTTAGTAAAGTCAAACCGTAGATAAGTTGGTTCCACTAACGAACCTGCTTGGTGAGTATGTTCACCTAAAACGTCACGTAAAGCTTGATCCAATAAGTGTGTAGCCGTATGGTTCTTTTTAACTTTATTGTGGAATTCACGGTTTACTTCTAAGTTGTAAGTCTTACCTTTAACCAATTCTTGGCGCAATTTCAAGGTATGCATGTTTTGCCCGTTTGGTGCATGTTGAACATCCATTACTTCGGCAACAACATTACCAGCTTCATCTTTAACTAGACCTTTATCGGCTACTTGGCCCCCCATTTCAGCATAAAATGGTGTCTTATCAAAAATAACTTGCACGGTTGTATCAGCCGCAGCTTCATCGACCAATTCGTCAGCTAAAATGATATCTTCCACAGTTCCTAAAGCACTCAATTCGCTATAACCGACATATTCACTTGAAGTTGTGATATCAGTTAATAAGCCGTTTTGCACGCCCATTGATTTTGCACTTGAGCGCGCATTACGGGCACGTTGCCGTTGTTTTTCCATTTCAGCATCAAAGCCTGCTTTATCAACACCTAAGCCATTGTCACTGGCATATTCAAGCGTTAATTCATATGGAAAACCATAAGTATCGTAAAGTTTAAAGACCCCTGCCCCGGCAAGTTCTGTTTGACCAGCAGCTTTAGTTTGGGCGATCAAGTCGTCTAATAAAGCGACCCCATCTTTTAAGGTCTCGTTGAAACGATCTTCTTCCATGCGAATAACTTTTTCAATATATTCTGCTTGTTCTAAGATCTCAGGGTAAGCTGATTCCATAATTTGACCAACGATCGGTACTAATTTATACAAGAATGCATGGTCGATCCCCAGTTTTTGACCATGCATAACAGCACGCCGAATCAAGCGTCGGATCACGTAACCGCGACCTTCATTTGAAGGTAAAGCACCATCACCGATCGCAAAGGTCACAGCCCGAGCGTGATCAGCGATAACTTTAAAGGAAATATCTTTTTCAGAATCTTGACCATAGTGATATTTACCACTTAATTTTTCTGTTTCCTTGATAAGTGGCATGAAAAGATCAGTTTCAAAGTTAGTCTTTGCATTTTGGAAAACAGAAACGACACGTTCTAAGCCCATGCCCGTATCAATGTTTTTATGTGGTAATTCTTCGTAAGTTCCATCTGGTTTGTGGTTAAATTGGGAGAACACGATGTTCCAAATTTCAAGGTATCGTTCGTTTTCGCCCCCAGGATAATTTTCTGGGTCGTCTTCAGCCACATTGTTCATTGCTTGACCACGATCGTAGAAAATTTCTGAGTCAGGACCAGATGGACCTTCACCGATATCCCAGAAGTTATCTTCGTCTTCGTAGATATGATCTTCTTTAACCCCAGCTTCTAACCAGATCTTTTTAGCATCCGTATCTTTAGGATAGACTGTGATATAAAGTTTTTCAGGATCTAAAGCAAACCATTCTTCGCTCGTCAATAATTCCCAAGCCCAGTTGATCGCTTCTTTTTTGAAATAATCACCGATCGAGAAGTTACCTAACATTTCAAATAACGTATGGTGGCGCGCTGTGCGACCAACATTTTCGATATCGTTAGTTCTGATCGATTTTTGGGAGCTTGTCATGCGATGATTCTTAGGAACAACAGAACCATCAAAATATTTTTTCATCGTAGCGACCCCAGAGTTGATCCAAAGTAAAGTTGGGTCATCTTGTGGTACTAAAGGCGCACTTTGCATGATATCATGGCCTTTTTGAGCAAAAAAATCTAAATACATTTGGCGAATTTGTGCACTAGATAATTCTTTCATATTTCTATCCTTTCCTTAGCTAAGAGTAAAAAAACACCGCTGCTAGCAAGGACGCCAGTGCGCGGTACCACCTTGCTTGCAACGATGTTAGTCGTAACCTCTTAGTTGCTCAAATACGTGAGCACGTTATTTTCATGTAATAATATTAGTTTCAGGGAGCACCAACCAGCTTTTGCAAGTCCTTTCACCTACCGGACTCTCGCTTTAGCAAAATAGCTGACTGACATATCCTGAGTCAAAGCAAAGTATAGGCAAAAATCACCCTTTTGTCAAGCTCAGAAACGTTTTTATATTATTCGGCGATTTTCAGTTTTTAGCCCACTTATGGTCAATAATCCGATCCCTAAAATCTGCCAAAAACTAGACCCATCAAATATTAAACATGTCAAAGAAAAACCACAAACAATCACTGCTGGACCAAGTAATTTACCAGCTTTAATTGCTCCAGCAGAATTTATCTTTCCTTGCTCATCTCCCCAAAAGTTTCCCGCTAGCAACCGTAACCACTTTCCACGAAAAAATTGCATACCTAAAATAAGAAATGAGATCCCTAGAAACAATAATAAAATATTCATTTTCTTCACCTAGTATTCTAGTTTCTTGAAAAAATTTTTGCCAATACTCGTGAGAACTGCACCGTAAACAAAGGATAGCACCAACATCAAAATTATAGCATTACCAAAGCCCATTTTTTCGTAGATTTCAGTATAGCTATTGGGAAAAAGTCACGTGATAGTTGCAAAATATTTTGAAATCGTGCTAACTAATACAAAAAATATTCCCAAAACCACAGCTACACTATTGATCGTAAGTAATGATAGGTCTGCCACAACTAGTACACCTACAAAAGTTACTAATATTACCCCTAAAATGCCGACAACTACGTAAGCTATATTATCTGCCCCAACTGGGAAAAAAGTCTTCGAGGTGTAGTCAAACTGAACTAAACGAACATAATAAACAAACATACAGAATAAGAATAAAGATAAAAGATATATCAGATAGACCACACATAAGCTTTGAATTTTAGCGTTAAAAATCTTTTTCTTAGAAATATCTTTATGATAGCCCCGTTTGATCTCATCACGAAAGACAGTAACTACCAAGTAAAAAAGAGCGATCAATGGTAATGCCATTTGATATTGAACACTTAACATCGCTTGAAAAAATTCAATAAAGCTCAATGATCCTTTATCCGCATTTAAATTCATAAAAGCTGATTTAAAAAAAGTTGCCAGCAGTAAGATCAACGGATATGCGCTGAACAATAAAAATATCTTAGCTTCTTTACGCTTGAACACTGTTTTGAATACAGGTTTAAAAATTCCAGTTTTCATGCTCTTTTCCCCCTAGTTTTTAAAATAATCTTTCAATTTATTTTCTTTGACCTCAATGGCTTTAATCAAATTTTTTTCACCTAATTCTGCAAAGATCCGGTTTAAATCAATACTATCTTTTGCAGTAAGCTCTAAAATATTTCCCGGTAAAAGTTTAACTTCTGGCGATTCCAAAAATGAGAGCGTTTTAGTTTCTTTTGTTAAATGAATCAACAACACGTTATTCGTTTGATGGGCAATGCTTTCTTTCAAGCGACCATTTTCGATATAAACATAGCGATTACAAAGTTCTTCTAATTCCCCTAATTGATGACTAGAGATCATCATTGAGATCTCACGCGTTTTGGACCACTTTTTCAAGATTCCGATCAAATTGCCTACTCCGATCGGATCTAAGCCAACAAACGGTTCATCTAGTAGTAAAAATTCTGGTTCAGTCACTAATGCCAATGCTAACGCCATTCGTTGTTTCATGCCAAAAGAAAAATCTCCTGGCTTACGTTTTCTAGCTTGCCATAAACCTACTAACTCTAATGTTTTTTGGATATTATCGCGATACTCGTTTTTATCGTGTAATTCTAAATAAAATACCATGTTTTCTAGCACTGTCAGCTCAGGGTAAAAAACAGTTTCGATCATTATTCCAAAATCTTCTAAGACATTTTCTTTTTTATTGATATCAACACCATTATATTCAATTTTTCCTGTTGTTGGGCGTAATGCCTTAGCGATCAGCTTTAAAAAGGTACTTTTACCAGCACCATTTTTTCCAATAAGTCCAACGATCTCACCTTTTTTAACCGTTAATTCTACATCCTGTAATGAATAAAAATCATTGGCTGGAAATTTTTTAGATAGATTTTCAACAGATAAAGTCATTTTTATCTCCCCACTTTCGTCGCATTATCAGATAGAACAGAAACGCTACTGAAAAGTACAGTATCACTACAAACGCTCCCCAAAAACGCTGTTATTTTATACCCTTCCAATCAAATTTATTGCGTTATTACTTTTTACTTACTAAGCTAAATATAACAGCTAAGCTTAGTTAATTTTTCTTCGGTAAACTATATTCACATGAACAGGAGGGGATATTATGAACTTTGGCGAAACATTAAAACAAATTCGTGAAGCGCGACACTTAAAACAAGCTGACATTGCAAACGGCCTTCTTTCGCGCACTTCCATCTCAAAAATTGAGAATAACAAGCAACATCCTACTTATGATAGTGCCCTTGAACTGATCGCAAATGTTGGTTGAATTTGAATATATTCGCAATGGTTATCGTTATCCAGAAAAGCAATTAATTGTGCATAAATTCACATCAATTGTTCAATCTTCACAATTTAGCGAAATTAATGAAATTTATTCGCTCTGTATCATCTTTTTGAATGCCCAAAAAGATCTAGATGTTCTCCATATCAAAACTATCTTGGAGGGTCTAAATGCGTTTGACAATGGTAACTATCCTGCAGCAAAAGAAAAAACTAGTGTTGTTTGGCAAAGTTTGAAAAAATCGATACTTGGACAAAATTTGACTTATTTTTGCTCAACAATATTCTCTATTTCTTTGATTTAGATATTGCCATCTCAATTGCTCAAATGGCGCTCCAAGCAATCGAGGCTAACTACCCTCACTTACTTCGCTTAAAATCGGCTCTTATCGAAAATTGTAGCTTTTTACTTATCACAAACAATGACTTTTCCCCAAGCAAAAGTTTGGATAAAAAAGAGATTCCCTTATACAAAAATCTCTTTCAATTTGATTCTTTAAACACAGCTTATGCTTTCTTAGCCCTTTGTGAAAAAAATTTTGCAACAGCTGAAAAATACCGTGATATTCTCCAACAGATGGGGGCTCATGTTAGTGCCAATGATGTTGCTAAAGAAATCAATCGAATTCGCTCCCTAGAAAACTAATGTAAAAATAAGCTCTATGAGAATAGCCAAAACTATTTTCATAGAGCTTATTGTAACTTATCTCAATTAACATTAATTAAGGCAACAAATAAAAGTAAGCCTAACAAACACACATCCTTTTTAAACACTCAAAAAAACTGTGTAACGAAACAATATCATTACACAGTAAAGAAAATAGCGCCGTTTTTTACAGCCACTAAAAATTTATTAGGAACGTTGATTTTTACGTTCTTGTCGGCGCGCAATCTTGCGTTTTTGTTGTGCATCACGTTTTAACGCCCGCTTGATCTTGTTCTTATAGCCTGGTTTGCGCTTTTTCTTAGCTTTTTTGACCATCCCGATCATCTTAGGATCAAGACTTGCACTGCGCGTTCTTCTCTTTTGGCGCCGATTGCGGTCATAAGAATCCACGATCTCACCATTTTTCAAGGCTTTTGGTTCAAAGTGAACGCCCATTTGTTCTAGCTCTTCGATTTCTTTTTCTTCATTTGGAGCGTATAAAGTGATCGCGATCCCCTTTAAGTTATTGCGTCCAGTCCGTCCAACACGGTGTACGAAAAATTCAAGGTCTTCTGGCAGATCATCATTGATCACATGTGATACACCTTCAATATCGATCCCGCGAGCAGCTAAATCAGTTGCCACTACATATTGATATTCCAAATTTTGGATCTCACGCATCAAACGTTTACGTTCCCGTGGTTGAACTCCACCGTGGATCTTAGCCACTTTTAAGCCTTGTGCCCGCAAATAATTCGTTAATTCATCGGCACGTTCTTTCGTATTGGCAAAAACTAATGCCAAATATGGTTCACCTAGCGTCAACAATTGATAGATCAATTGATTCTTGTCACGACCCTTAGTCGACAAAAGCCAGTTAGCGATCGTTGGGCTGATAACCGTTTTATTTTCCACCACTTCAACAACCGGATTTGACATATACTTTTGTAAAAATGGCTTTAGTTTTTGGGGAATCGTGGCCGAAAAAACTAACATTTGGAGATCTTTTGGCAAAGCTGAAGCAATTGCGTCAGTTTCTTTTAAAAATCCTAGGTCAAGTGTCATATCGGCTTCATCCACAACTAAATAGTGCGCATTATGCACATCTAAAGCATTTGAACGCATCAAATCTAAGATCCGTCCCGGGGTGCCGATCACGATTTGTGGTTGACGGTGTTTTAATTTTTCAATTTGGCGCATTTTATCGGTCCCACCAACAAAGTTTTGCACCAAGATCTCTTCTGGCGAACATTTTGCAATCTGCTTAGCTGCAGCATAGATCTGATAAGCTAATTCGCGACTAGGTGTGGTGATAACTGCTTGTACTTCATGGTTTGCAGGATCGATCGCATTAAAGATCGGCAACAAAAAGGTATGGGTCTTCCCACTACCTGTTTGTGATTGTCCTACAACACTTTTGCCCTTTTTGATCACTGGGATCAAGCGCTCTTGCACGGGTGTTGGCGTCTTAAAATCGATTTGCGTTAAAGCTTCATCGATAAATGGTTTAAAATTAAAATCTTTAAATGTCTTACTCATAACTTCCTCTATTCTTAGTCACTTGCAGTAGCAGCAATTGCATCCAATTTAGCAAGATAATCAGCTAAATCATCAAGTGAGTGTAAAACTGCCCCACTTGCTAGCGGATGACCGCCACCTTCATATTCTTTAGCTAGTTCATTGATCACAGGTCCCTTAGAACGGATCCGCAAGCGGTATGTTTCATCTTTTTGTTGTACGACCACGGTCCAACATACGACTGAAGAGATCTTCCCCACTAAAGGTACGATTTGGGCAGTTCCGGCATCTTCTAAGTCAAATTGCGTCATGGTCTCATTATCTAGCACAATATAAGCTGCATTATGCGGTGTATACTTAATATTTTCAAGCACATAGGCTGAAAGACGAGCAACTTCTGGGGTCACTTCATCTAAAATTCGGTTGACTTGACTTGCATCAAAATCATATTCCATCAACTTAGCCGCCGCCCGCATTGTTTGAGGAGTCGTTGCGTTATACATAAAACGTCCCGTATCTCCTACGATTCCGGCGTAAAGCATGCGGGCTGCTTTAGCATTTAGTTGTAACTCACCGTTTGAGTTTTCAACTAAACGGGTGATGATCTCAGAACAACTTGAAGCATCACTATCGACCCAACAAATATCACCGTATGGATCATCATTTGGATGATGGTCGATCTTTATGAGATACTTTCCTGTCGTATATCGTTCATCATCAACACGCGGTTGATTAGCCGCATCCGTAACGATCACCAAAGCATCTTGATAAGTCTCATCTGAGATCTCTTGTGGAGTGGCGATCCAGCTTAGGCCTTTGACGTTTTTCCCAACTTGATAGACTTTTTTTGTGGGAAATGTTTCTCTAATGATTTCTGCTAAACCACATTGTGAGCCATAGGCATCTGGATCTGGACGTTGATGGCGATGAATAATGATTGTATCATATTTTTTGATCTGTGCTAAGATTTTTTCTTCAACCTTCATTTTTTGTTTCCTTATCTATTATTATTAACATCTAACATCTTAGTATACCACGTTTCAGTTAATCAAACTTAAATAATGGCAAGCTAATATTTTCAAATTCAAGCGGAGCTAAGTTAGTCACCGTTAATCCGAGTAATCTCACCTCTAAATCACTAGCAAATGTGATTTCATCTAATAATTCTTGGGCGTAATAAACTAGTAGATCAACGTCATTTGCTAAAAAATCTGGTTTGGTCACACGTTTAGTCACGGTTTCAAAAGTTGTCGTTCTGAGCTTTAAAACTAAAGTCTTACCGTGTTTTTGCTTGGTATTTAGTTCACTTACTAACCGCTTGGCCAAACGAAATAATTCATCGCTGACTTCTTGTTCACTTAGCAAAGATTTGATAAAAGTCCGCTCTGTGCCAATTGATTTGCGCTCTTTTAATTCTACTGGGCGCTCATCGATCCCCCGAACTCGTTGGTATAATACGGTCCCTATCTTACCAAATTTTTCGTATAAATAGCGTTCCGACTTTTCATAGAGATCACGACCAGTTTTGATCCCTAAAGCATGCATCTTAGGGGCCGTTTTCTTTCCGACTCCCCGAAATTTCTCGATCGGTAGTGGAAATAAGAAAGCTTGAACTTCACTTTTTCTAACTAAAGTCGTCCCCACCGGTTTACAAAAATCAGAAGCCAACTTAGCTAAAAACTTATTATAAGAGATCCCAACTGAACAAGTTAATTGTGTCTTGGCATAAATTTCTTGTTGTAGTAGATGTGCCGTCAAGGTAGCTGAACCTAAGCCTTTTTTATCCGCGGTAATATCCAAATAGGCTTCATCAAAAGCAATGGGTTCAACTAAATCAGAAAATTCTGCAAAAATTTCGTGGATCTGGCGTGAAATCCGACGATACTTTTCAAAATCAGGGGTCACAAAGACTGCTTTAGGGCATAACTTTAGCGCCTTTTGTGCATTTTGGGCAGAATGGATCCCATATTTGCGGGCCTCATAATTAGCGGTTGCCACCACACCATGCCCCCCATTTTTTCGTGGATCACGGGCGATCACCACCGGCTTATCCCGTAGTGTCGGTTCATCTCGCATTTCGATCGAAGCATAAAAGCAATCCATATCCACATGTAATATTTTTCGCTCCATAAGCTAAAACCTTTCTTTGCCATAGCAACTAAAGGGCTGTGACATCCATCACAGCCCTTTAGTATATTTAGTTAAATATCCAGTAGTTACCGTCTTTTGCTAGCAATTCATCCGAAATTTGTGGTCCCATCGTTCCACAAGAATAGTTAGGGAAATAATCTACTGGTAGTCCTTCTTCATCCCAAGCTTTTCTGATCGCATCTAAGAATTTCCAAGAATATTTCAATTCATCCCAATGCGTAAAGTTGACTGAATTACCTTGTAAAACGTTTAAGATCAAACTTTCATAAGCTTCAGGAACTCGTGCCGCTTGTTCTTTAGTTAAACTATTTTTTAGTTCCGTCTTTTTGGTAGCATATTCTTGACCAATCTTTTTCGTATTTAAGCTCAATGCGATCCCTGGATCTGGTTCAACATTGATCGTTAAAATATTATCGGCTAAAGCTTGTTCACCATAGATCGAACCTTTGTCTTGTTTAAAGACGATATCGATCCGGGTTGCTTTAGTTGCCATCCGCTTACCAGTTCTGATATAGATCGGCACACCTGCCATCTCTTTATTATTAACTTCAAGTTTTCCGGCAACAAAAGTTTCGGTCATCGAATCAGGTTCGATTAGATTTTCTTCGCGGTAAGCCGGCATATCTTTGCCTTCACCGTATTGTCCTCTGACAAAGTTAGCCTTGACTTCTTCAGGTGAATAAACTTTTAACGCCTTAAAAGTCTCAACTTTCTTTTGCCGGACATCTTTAGCACAATAACTTGCGGGCCGATCCATCACCAACAAGGCAACGATCTGCAAGATGTGATTTTGCACCATATCACGTAAAGCGCCGGCTGTATCATAATAGCCACCACGTTCTTCGACCCCAAGCGACTCACTTAAAGTCACTTGGATATTACTGATCATTTTATTGTTCCAGATCGCACTTAAAATGCTATTACTAAACCGCAAAGCCATGATATTTTGAATCATTTCTTTACCAAGATAATGATCGATGCGGAAAACATCTTCTTCTGAGAAATACTTGCTGATCTCATCATCAAGCTCTTTAGCACTTTGATAATCACGACCAAATGGTTTTTCAATGATTACGCGATTATAGCCGTCTGTATCGGCCAAGCCTTCTGATTTCAAGTACTTACTGATCGTCCCAAAGAAACGAGGCGACATCGCTAAGTAGTACAAACGATTACCAGCTAATTCATATTTTGCATCAAGTTTGTCAGCTAGTGCTTTTAAAGTTTCATAGTGCTCGACATCGTTGACGTTATGTGACTGGTAGTAAAAATGACTTGCAAACTCATTGATCTTGGTTTGCGAATCGACCATGCCATCGATCGAAGATTTAACTACATCACGATAGTAATCGTTTGTCCAAGGGCGACGTGCCGTACCGATCACAGCAAAGTGCTTCTTTAAATAGCCACGCTTATAGAGATTAAATAAGGCTGGATAAAGTTTTCTTTGGGCCAGATCACCGGTCCCACCGAAAATAACAAACAGCGCTTTTTTCTCTTTTTTCACCAAATTAAGCACCACTTTCATTTTTTAGTATACTTACGTTTTATTTTACTAATTAGCTTTAAGTTTAACAAGTATCTTGTTTAACAAAAAAACGCCTAGGAAAAATTCCTAAAGCGCCCTTATCCCTTTAAATCAAATGTACCCCTTTATCAACGTAAATAACATCACCGATCACACCAGTCGCAAGATCACTCATCAAAAAGGCACACATGCCCCCAACTTCTCGGATCGTAACTGCCTTTTGATCAACTGTCCGTTCCTTTGAGATCTCCAAAAGATCTGAGTGACCCTTGATCCCCGTTACGGCCAATGTTTTGATCGCTCCGGCTGAGATCGCATTGACTCTGATGCCAAATTTACCTAAATCTCGTGCCAAATAACGCACGGTCGACTCCAATGCTGCTTTAGCGATCCCCATCGTATTATAGCTTGGGATCGCCCGGGTTGAACCCATGTAAGTCAAGGTAACTAAACTAGCAGGATCATTTAGCAATTCTAATCTAGTCACTTCTTTTCCTACCGCTAAAAGCGAATACGCTGAAATATCCATTGCCGTCTTAAAACCTTCTCTAGTCGCATTGGTAATCTCACCATCGAGTTCTTCTTTGGGCGCATAGGCGATCGCATGAACGATCCCGTCTAATTTTCCATAGCGTTTTTTTAGTTCTTCAAAGGTTTTAGCAATGCTTTCATCGCTTGAAACATCACATTCAAGCAACGCATCTTCATCACCAGTCAACTTAAGTAAACTTTTTTTTAAGCGTTCATTTTGATAGGTGTAGATCAATTTCGCACCTTGTTCTTGCATGACTTGGGCACATCCCCAAGCAATCGAACGGCGATTAGCAACACCCATTACTAAAATCGTTTTATTTGCTAATAAATCTCCCATACATCCAAATCCCTTACTTTAAAATTTGCGAAAACGCTCATAGCGCTTTGCCATTAATTCAGCGAGCGGTTCATTTTCTAAGTTGGCTAATTCACGCCGTAAAACCGCTCTGATCGCCGCTAAAGTCTTAGTATGATCTGCATCTTCTGCGATCACACCTTCGATTGCCCCTTGCTTTAATAAAGCAGTCGGCGTTAATTGCATCACTTCAGCAGCTTCGTCTGCGCGCTTACTATCTTTCCACAAAATAGAGGCAAAACCTTCAGGCGATAAGACCGTATACATGCTGTTTTCTAACATATAGACGCGATCACCACACGCCATTGCTAACGCACCACCACTACCCGCTTCACCAAAAATGATCGTGATAAATGGTACTTTAATTTGCCCTAACTCTAACAGGCAACGGGCAATTGCTTCACCTTGGCCACGTTCTTCGGCGGTCCGTCCAGGATAAGCCCCGGCGGTATTGACAAATGCCAATAATGGTCGCCCAAATTTTTCGGCCTGTTTAGCTAAACGCAAAACCTTGCGATAGCCTGCCGGTTCGGGTGAACCAAAATGCTTAGCGACTCGCTGTTTTGGCGTTTTACCTTTATCAGTGGCAACGACAGTTACTTGACGTCCTTCAAAATACGCTAACCCACCTACGATCGCAGCATCATCTGCACTTACACGATCACCATGTAATTCAAAAAAATCAGTAAATAAATTAGTAATAAGTTCTGGCGTAGTGATTTTTTGTTCTGAGCGCGCTGCTGCAACGATTTGTGCCGCCGTTTTATTCTGTGACATCTGTCTTGCCACCCCCTTGATGGAATTTTAATAATCGTGCTAAGTATTTTTTTTGCTCATGGCGCTTAACGATCGCATCAACAAAGCCGTTTTTTAGCACTGTTTCTGCACTTTGCAAGTCATCAGGGATCTTTTGATGGATCGTCTGTTCAATCACACGTTTTCCGGCAAAACCGATCATCGCATGTGGTTCGGCCAAGATTAAATCCCCCTGCATGGCAAAACTAGCCGTAACACCACCAGTAGTCGGATCGGTCAAAACTGAAATATACAACAGACCCTTGGCCGAATGGGCAGCAACCGCGTTAGAAACTTTGACCATCTGCATCAAAGAATTGATTCCTTCTTGCATCCGCGCCCCACCAGAAGCGGTAAATACAATGACTGGTAAAGAAAGCTTGGTTGCTTTTTCAAACAAACGCGTCAATTTTTCCCCGGTAATTTTTCCTAAAGAACCCATAATAAAATACGGATCCATGATCGCTAAAGCACATTTTTGCCCTGAAATAGTTGCGATTCCAGTCAAAATGGAATCATTTAGTTCTGTTTTTTGCTTAGCTGCGGTCAATTTAGTTTGGTATCCCGGAAAATTCAACGGATCATCGGTGTCTAACTGGGAATCTAACTCTTCAAAAGAATCAACTAACCACGTTAAACGTTCTCGTGCTTTGATCCGAAAGCCATAAAAGCATTGGGGACATTCATGAAAGAGTCCTACATCTTCGTGAAAAATTTCATAACCACACTTAGGACAAGCGATCCACAACCCAGCAGGTACTTTTTGTTCGGCGGCTTTATTTGCTTTTACTTGTTTATTTTGTAAAGTATTTGCTTCCTCAAATAGTTTCATTTGACCTTTCCTTCTTCCATTTAGGGAGTAATACCCGTTCCAAATAATCGGTCGTAAACGTACCTTCTAAAAATTTCTGATCTTCTAAGATCGTTAAATAGAAGTTTTGATTTGTCTTGATACCCGAGATCACCATTTCTTCTAAGAGACGCTTAAGTTTTTCAATTGCTTCATGGCGGTTTTCACCTAAAACGATCACCTTAGCGATCATCGAATCATAGTAAGGAGAGATCTTTACCCCGGCATACAGATCTGAATCGATCCGCATCCCTAAATTGCCAACTGGAAAGTAAAGATAATCTACTTTTCCCACTGAAGGTGCAAAGTTTTTCGCCGGATCTTCAGCATTGATCCGGCACTCGATCGCCGTTCCTAATAGCTTGATATCTTTTTGCTTAAACGGCAGATCTTCACCAGAAGCAACTCTAACTTGTGCTTTGACTAGATCGACTCCGGTTGCCATCTCAGTAACCGTATGTTCCACTTGGATCCGTGTGTTCATTTCCATAAAATAAAATTTATGGTCTTGATCCATTAAAAATTCAATGGTTCCCGTGTTACGATAATCGATCGCATTGGCAGCTTTTACTGCCAGTTCACCTAAATATTTGCGCTGATCAGCCGTGATCACTGCACAAGGGCTTTCTTCGATCATTTTTTGCTTATTCCGTTGTAAAGAACAATCACGTTCGGGGAAATAGACCGTATTACCTGCATCATCACGGAAAATTTGCACTTCAATGTGTTTTACATTTTCCATGATCTTTTCCAAATACATCCGCTCATCACCAAATGAGATCAACGCTTCATGGCGAGCTTCATTAAAAGCATTTTCCAGCTCATTTTCATTATTGACCCGTCTGATCCCTTTTCCGCCACCACCGGCAGCAGCCTTTAATAAGACCGGATAACCAACTTTTTGCGCAACTTTTTTTGCTTCATTAGCATCCGCCAAAAAGCCAGTACTTCCTGGAATAACAGGAATATTATTTTTTTGCATTTGGATCCGGGCGTTTGCCTTATTTCCCATTAACTCGATCGTTTCGTGCCGTGGTCCGATAAAAACTAGCCCACAAGCCTCACAAAGTTCAACAAAACGACTATTTTCAGATAAAAAGCCAAAGCCTGGATGAATCGCTTGTGCTCCTGTCAAAACTGCGGTTGCTAAAATATTTTTCATATGTAAATATGAATCTTTTGGCTTAGCTGAGCCGACACAAACGGCTTGATCAGCCAATTGAACATGCAAACTTTCTCGATCTTCCGTGGAGTAAATTGCGACCGACTTGATTCCTAACTCCTTTAAAGAGCGAATAATTCGGACCGCGATCTCTCCACGATTAGCTACCAATACTTTCGAAAACATCGTACCTACCTCTTCTATCCGATCATAAAAGTTAGTTCGGCTTGACAGATCGTTTTGCCAGCGACCACCGCTTTGGCTTGACCGCTACCGATACTACTCTTTATTTTCTCTAACTGAACTTCTAATTCTAAAACATCACCTGGATGAACTGGCGCAAAGAATTCAGCGGTCTTAATGCCACCAAAATACGCGGTCTTTCCTTTAAATTGTGGCAACGAAAGCAAGGCACAGGCGCCAGTTTGTGCTAATGATTCAATGATCAAAGGCTCAGGTAAGATCGGTTCACTTGCTTGTGTTGCAAACAATTCTTCATGTTCAGTTACACAACGCAATGCTCGTGCACTTTTACCTGGTTCTAATTCTTCCACTCGATCTATCAACAAAAATGGATAGCGATGTGGGATCAATGCTTTGATCTGTGCACTATTTAATTTCATTTTTACATCCCCGCTACTTTGAATAATGGTTGATCAAATTCAACTAGATCTTCATTTTCAACCAAAATTTCAGTGATAACGCCATCGCGATCACTTTTGATCTCTGTCATCATCTTCATTGCTTCAATAATGCACACGACATCACCTTTGTGCACTTTAGAACCAACTGTAACGTATGGATCTGCCCCTGGTTTTGGTTGTAAAAAGACACTTCCGACCATTGGTGATTTGATCGACTCCGCAGCTGTCTTGTCATCAGCAGGAACTTGATCACTAGCCGTATCATTAGTTGCAACCGAAACCGCTGGCTGATCTACCGTTTGTTCTTTAAACGGAAATGGGGTCTCATTTTTACTTAAATGAATATGAAAACCCTCGGTGGTGATTTCTAATTCACGCATTTCAGATTGTTTAAAATCATTCATTAATCTTTCAATATCGTTAAAATCCAACTTACTCACCGCTATATAAAATCTAAGCTTATGCAGAAAAAAATTCCACATAGTGAAAAAGAAATATAGCTTTTCCTTTCTTAAATTTATTTGCTACTGTTCGCCAGTAGCGTAAATAGATCAACTAAATCAAAATTTAGTTCATTTTATTGAACATTTTGTCATTCAAAATAAGTATCGCTAAAACTCCATTACCTCTATTATAGCTAACATTTAGCAAAAAGCGCTAAACAATAACTAAAATAAGGCCTACTTACTCATGTTCATCCCATTTTTTAAAGGCTAACACTGCATTATGTCCGCCAAATCCTAATGAATTGCTGAGAGCATAACGCGCAGTTGGAACAGTTGCATTGTCTTTGGTTACTATTTTGATCTCACATTCACTATCTTTAGTTTCCATTCCTATATTAACAGGAAGCTGACCATTTTGTAAGCTAGCAACGACCGCAATTGCTTCGATCGCACCGGCTGCGCCTAATAAATGCCCTGTCATTGCTTTAGTACTACTTACTAAAACATCACTGTCCTTACCAAAAACTTGATTGATAGCTTTGGATTCTGCTGCATCATTGGCCTTGGTCGAAGTCCCATGAGCATTGATATAAGAAACTTCAGCCGGCGTGATTTTTGCTTCTTTTAATGCCAAACGCATGGCATCTGCTGCGCCAGTCCCATTTGGATCTGGCGCAGTAATATGAAATGCATCACAATTACTACCATAACCAACGATTTCGCCTAGAATCGTGGCATTACGCTTTTTAGCATGCTCCAAACTTTCTAAAACAAGTGCCCCACTACCTTCGCCCATCACAAAACCAGAACGATTTTCAGCAAATGGCACGGATGCTTTAGCAGGATCAGTCTCACTTGAAAGTGCATTTAACGCTGCAAATCCAGCGATCCCGATCTCATTGACAGAAGCCTCTGAACCCCCAGTGACCATGACTTTTGCGCGGTTCTCTTTGATCTGGCGATACGCTTCACCGATCGAATTAGTTCCTGAAGCACACGCAGTTACGATTGAAGTACAAATATTTTTGGCTCCGATCCGCATGGCAATATTTCCCGCTGCCATATTAACGATCGAAGTAGGCACAAACATCGGCGAAACGCGTTTAGGCCCTTTTTCATGCATCTTTATTACTTGTTCTTGAATCGTAGTCAAACCACCGATCCCTGAACTAAAGATCACGCCTAATTCTTTTGGATCAGTATTTTCAGGGGTGATCTGCGCTTGTTCTAATGCTTGTAGTGCACTATCGACCGCATATTGTGAAAAGAGATCCATCCGCTTAGCTACTTTTTTGCCAACTCGCAAGGATGGGTCAAAATCCTTAACTTCTCCTGCGTTAGTGATCCCTGTTTTCGTTGCATCAAATTTTGTGATCGGTGCGATCCCTAAATCTCCCCGAAACAAACCTTCAATGTATTTTGTTGTACTATTTCCGATCGGTGTTACTGCACCCATCCCAGTAATTACAACTCTTGTCATTTAAACACCTCATAACTCTGTTAAAAAGATAGGCCCCCATCGACTGTTAGGACTTGGCCGGTTATATAATCGTTTTCAGCTAAAAAGATTGCTGCATGTGCGATTTCTTCTGGGGTTCCAAAACGCTTAAGTAATATTTTTTCACTGATGCTATCTTTTACTTTTGCACTCAATTCTTTCGTCATATCACTGGCGATCATTCCCGGTGCGATCGCATTACAGCGCACATTACGTAAGGCTCCTTCTTTTGCAGTCGTTTTGGTAAGACCGATGATTCCGGCCTTACTTGCAGCATAATTCGCTTGGCCGGCATTACCATGCAAGCCAACGACCGAAGAAATGTTAATGATCACCCCTTGCCGCTTTTTGCACATCTTTTTTAAAAATGCTTTGGTCATCCGGAAAGTCCCGGTCAAATTAACATTGATCACTTGTTCAAACGAAGCTTCATCCATGCCGATCAATAGTTTATCCGCGGTGATTCCCGCATTATTAACTAAAACGTCAATATTTCCCATTTTTTCAGTCGCTTCTTTGACCATTTTCAAGACATCTGCTTCATTAGAAATATCACCTAAAACAACTTCACAAGTTACTCCTTGTGCTTTGATGTCGGCGATCAATTCTTCACTGACCTTTGTCCGTCCATTTAAGACAACATTGGCGCCTTTTTTAGCAAATTCAAGCGCGATCTGAGCGCCAATTCCTCTTGAAGATCCTGAAACAAAGACATTTTTTCCTGTTAAATTCATTCCTGCTCCCTCAATTCAGCCAACGTTTTGCGGTAACGTTCAAGTGTATCAACTTGATAACGCGGAATACTGCGCTCAATTTGCCGTGCAAATTTACTTAAAGTATTCCCCGGACCGATCTCAAGTAAAAGATCCGGTTGTTTGGTCTCAAGCGTTTGCGTTAAACATTTTGCAAAGTGCGTTGGTTCGATAACTTGTTTTGGTAAAATAGATGCCAGATTTTCAGCTGTAAAAGGCTCAACTGTCGTATTGCTAAAGATCGTAAATGCAGGATCTTTAAACTTTATCTGCGTAACTTCTTTGGCCAATTGCGCTTTAGAAGTTGCAAATAGCGGAGTGTGAAATGCTCCCGCCACATTTAATTTGACTACTTTTTTACCTTGGACGGCTAATTTAGTGGTCAAACGTTCTACTGTAGCAACATGTCCACCCAAAACGACTTGCTTAGGTGAATTATAATTAGCGATCTGAACGATTTCTTGTTCATTACTACATTGCTGACATAATTTGTTAAGCTCTGTTAAATCTGGTTTTAAAACGGCTACAAGTGCTCCCTGCTGAGTTTTTGCTTCAGCTTGCATAAACTTTGCGCGCTTTGTAACTAGTGCGAGTCCTTCTGGCACAAAAAGAGCTCCACTAGCGATCAAAGCTGGATATTCTCCCAGAGATAACCCTACTGCACCAACGATCTCAAGCTCAAAATCTTGAGTCAGCATTTGAAAAAGAGCTACTTCAAAAGCCGTTAGCGCTGGTTGCAATTCCAAAGTCGTTGCTGTTTGACAATTTTTAAAGACTTCAAGTAACGAAAGCTTAGTTAATTCTGATGCTTGATCGATCATTTCTTTAAACCTTGGATCAGCTTGGTAGAAATCTATCCCCATCCCATCAACTTGTGAGCCTTGACCGCTAAATAAAATGACCGCTCGTTTCATTTATGCCTCCGCTTAATCAGCTGCAGCTACTTGCGTTGCCACATGATTTACTACATCTTGGATCGTCTTAATACTTTCGTCTGCTTCAAGTTGAATGTCTAATTCATCTTCTAACTCATTCATGATTTCAAACACATCTAAGCTGTCTGCTTCAAGATCTTCTTTGATATCAGCAGTTAAGACCACTTCTTGTGGTTCAATATCTAATTGTTCACTTACGATTTCTTGTACCTTGTTTAAAATTTCTTCTTTTGTCATGTTAATATCCTCCAAAAATTATTAATATTTCAAAATTATGGTTCCTAAAGTCAGGCCACCACCAAAACCGCTAAATGCGATAATTTGTCCACGTACCACCAATCCTTGTGTTACCAGTTCATCTAATAATAATGGAATACTAGCTGCCGAAGTATTACCGTATCTCTCAATATTTGTAGGAAATTTGGCTAAAGGTAAATCCATCTTTTTAGCAACACTTTGGATGATGCGTGCATTTGCTTGATGTAATAAAAATAAATCGACCTGTTCAGGTTTGATCCGTGCATCAAAACAAGCCCGTTTTAAAGACTCAGGAACTTGTCTTGTTGCAAAATTATAAACT
Source organism: Ligilactobacillus apodemi DSM 16634 = JCM 16172 (assembly GCF_001434405.1). Lineage (GTDB taxonomy): Bacteria > Bacillota > Bacilli > Lactobacillales > Lactobacillaceae > Ligilactobacillus > Ligilactobacillus apodemi. Next base: position 952,308 of record NZ_AZFT01000053.1, read on the forward strand.
TCACGACCATCCATCTTAAAGGCAGACCGTAAAGTTTTGGAGCTTTGCGGGGGAAATTCAGCTAATGCTTGATCTGTTCCCGCAGTCAGCTTCTCACAACTCTCACCAAAAGTTTTGATATCAGAGCCTAAGACTCCACTCCCAGAATCATTAGCTGTTAATAAAACACCCGCTGCTCCATCACCAAATAAAACAGCAGTCGTACGGTCGTTCCAATCAATCAACTTTGACAGGACTTCGCCACCAATAACCATCACATTTTTGATTTTTTCGTCTTTCAAAAAATTTGTGGCTGTTTTTAAAGCATATACAAAGCCAGAACAAGCAGCTGAAATATCAAAGGCAAAAGCATTTGTCGCTTGAATATTACCTTGAACGATAGCTGCGGTCGCTGGAGTATTGCTATCTGGTGACATAGTCGCAACAATGATCAAATCGAGCTGATCAGCTGTAAGCTTGCCTTTGGCCAACAACTTTGTCGCTACTTTAGTACAAAGTTGCGCTGTATTTTCCGCTAGGCTGATCCGTCTTTCCTTGATGCCCGTCCGTGTCTTGATCCATTCATCAGACGTTTCCATGATCAAAGCCAAATCATCGTTAGTCACGCGTTGTGCTGGTAAAGCACTTGCTGTCGCAATGACCTTTAATTTTTCCATTACCACACTTCCACTTTACTTTAAGAATGTTCACTTAAAAAGTTTTCTAAATTTTTGATCGCTTTTTCGATCACCTGAAGTTCTTCGGGAGTGGTATCTTTTAAGAATCCTTCGACCATTTTATGATGAAAAGCATCATGTGCCCGATACATCAGGCGCCCTTTTTTAGTTAAACCAAGGCGTATCACCCGCCGATCGTCATTACCACGAATTCGTTCAACATAGCCTTTTTTCACTAAACGGTCGATCGTAGCGGTCAAAGAGCCTGGCGTTAAATGTAACTCACGCGCTACTTCTGAAGCAGTTTTATGGTTGTACATCGAAATTGCATTGATTGCATGCATTTCTTTGATCGTTAAATCATTAAAACGGCTCTTTTTCAACTCTTTTTCCTCGATCCACAAAATACCACTATAGATCTGAACCAAAGCGTCATTAATGTATCTACTTGTCTTATCCATAAATTATCCCGCCTTAATATTTTGGTTTCCATAAAGTTTGATTATCAAAATAATAGCAGAAAAAAGACAAAATTACCATTAAATCTCCTTATCAGTTCGACCTACGATAAACATCAGTTCAGCCGTGCAAACCTTTTTACCATCAACTAAGGCCTTGGCTTTCACGACTCCCATATTTTCTTTTTGTTTTTCCATTGTGACCTCTAATTTTAAAACATCACCTGGTCGAACCACTTTACGAAAACGCGCATTGTGGATCGCCCCTAAGTAAGCTGTTTTTCCTAAAAAATTAGGATCTTTTAAAATCAAGATCGACGCAGCTTGCGCTAAAGTTTCAATAATCAAAACTCCCGGCATTACCGGATTGTTAGGGAAATGCCCCTTAAAAAAAGATTCATTGATCGTCACATTTTTTACAGCTGTGACTTTTTCTCCTAAAATGAGTTCTTCAACATAATCAATATAACAAATTGGATAGCGGTTAGGAATAAGCTCCATGATCTCTTGAGCATCCATGATCTTTGTCAAACACGCCACCTCTTTCAAAGTATTTCGAATACCAAAATATTCGATAGTCGAATAATATTATATTTATCGGTCAGTGTCAAACCGTATTTTTGACATTTTTATTGTCAAAAATATAAAATACTATACTTTATTTCTGCAGTTCAAAAAATAGTTAATAACTTCAAAATACCGCTTGATATCATTAGTCTAACGCCGTTAAAAAAGATTTATCTTTTTTGTTAAAAACCAAATTTATTTTATAATAAAATAAATTATAACGAATATAAAAAGTATTTTTTAAATTTCAAATTTATTTTGTTATTCAAACTTTTAAACTTTTTTAATACTTTAAATTCGCTCATTTCTAGTTTAAGCATGCAAATTGTACTAAAAAACAGGCCAAGCTTTTTTCACTTGACCTGTTTTTTTATTTTTTCCAAATAAAGTTGATGATTGCTTGTGCTACTTTAGCATTTTGGTGCAATTTGCTATGTTGGGCATTTTTACCAGTGATCTCTAAAGTTTGGTAACTCTTAGCTACATTGCGCAATAAATATTTTTCTGATAGCGATGAAGCATTGGAGACGCGCCCATCAGAATCGCTCCCATCCTTTAAATCACCATAGATATTTAACACGGAAACTTGATTTTGGGGATAGGTCTCATTTAGCTTCAGCAACTCTTGGTATGGTTTCGCCATTTGTTTGGGCTTACCTTCAGCATCTAACTTCATCTCATTAGCGGTATCATCTACACCTAAAATTCCATTGTAATGTCCCGCAATGTTAACTTGTTTTTGTAACTGGGGCAATTTTTTATTTTGTCCGTTATCTAACATATAATACGCTAGCGTCATATTGCCCATTGAATGAGCTACTACATTAAATTTAGTAAAACCATACGTTTTTTGGAGCTTAACGATCACATTTTTGAGCCATTTACCATTTTGACGATAATCTTTTTCGCGACTATTCTCAAAATTAACTTCGATCAATGGGTTGTAGGCATTTTGGGGTAAAGCACCACTTAAAGTAACCTTACCGTTAGCAGATACATTAGCTCGAATAACATTTTGAGTTACGCCAGCTTTCACGATCTTATTGACCAAATATTTTTCGGCGCGATAACTACTGCCGTAACCATGTAAAAACAAAGTAGGAACCTTAGTCTTTTCGTACTGCTGACTCGCATTTTCACGTAGACTTTGTGAAACGATCAACCCTCCTCCAAAAACTATTAAGATCACGATTGCCAGTGGCCACAAAATTTTTCTTCTCACCGTTGTTAGTCCCTTCTAGCGTTTATTTTTATTTCTAAGAACACGACCATATCATATCACAAGAATTCCGATAACTTAACAAAAAACTTTTTTCTACCTAAAAAACCTATGACATCGCACTTTTGAGCTCAAAAGTGCTGTCATAGGTTCTATGATGTTAGCTAGTTAATAGCTTTAAAATGGTACATATCTGCCGTAAAGTCATGCCGGTGAAGTGGATCATAGAAACCAAGGTTCATCAATTCACTCCCCGTAAAAATCTCTTTAGTCGTCTGTTCTTGGTAATGCTTGTTTGCTGTTAAACCTGCCAATTTAGTTAGTGTATGAGTTGGCTGCGCGCTAGCTAAACGATCAAAAACAAAGACAAGGGCTTCATTTTTATCTTTGGCCACAAACATCCAAGCACATTGATTTTGCTTAGCTGGGGCTTTTAGACGAATAAAATCGCCAAATTGAACAAGTGGGCGTAATTGCTTGTAAGTAGCAACTTGTTTCTTGACCGCTGCTTTTTCTTCAGCAGTCAACTTAGTCAGATCTAACTCATAACCAAAAACAGCACTCATCGCGACGGCACCACGTGTTGCCAGTGGCGTGATCCGCCCAGTTTGATGATTAGGCACAGCTGACACATGCGCAGTAAAGACCGACGGCGGATATACAAGTGACGTCCCATATTGGATCGTCTGTCGTGCGAGCGCATCAGTATTATCGCTTGTCCAAGACTGTGGCATATAATATGCAAAGCCTGTATCGAACCGACCGCCCCCACCAGAGCACCCTTCCCACAAAATATCAGGGTATTTAGTGGTCAGATGCTCTAATATTTCATATAGTCCTAAAATATAGCGATGATAAACTTCACCTTGCTGATTTGCTGGTAAAGCATGGGCATAAACATCTGAAATATTGCGGTTCATATCCCATTTAACATAGTCAATGAAGCCTTGATCAAGCAACTCACTTAATTGTTTAAGCACATTTTGCCGGACTTCTTTTTGGGTCAAATCTAAAATGTATTGATTACGCGATGGACTTGGTGTTCGCTTAGGAACTTGCATCAGATACTCTGGATGAGTCCGATAGAGATCTGAATCATAAGAGATCATTTCTGGCTCGAGCCAAATACCAAATTGTAAGCCTTGGGCGTGCACATAATCAGCAAAATTTTTCAACCCCTTAGGAAACTTACGCGCGTAAACTTGCCAGTCACCTAAAGACGTATTATCATCATCACGTTTTCCAAACCAGCCATCATCTAGGACAAACATTTCTATCCCTAAGGCTTTAGCTTCATCAACAATCGGTCTTAACTTAGCTTCATTAAAATCAAAGTAAGTAGCTTCCCAATTATTAACTAAGATCGGGCGTTCTTTAGCCTTAAACTTCCCACGTACAATATGCTTTCTGAGCAGTTCATGATAATTATGACTCATTTCATTTAAGCCTTTGTCAGAAAAAGCTAATAAGACTTCTGGGGTCTGGAAGGTAGCGCCGGGAGCTAATTGCCAAGAAAAATTATAATCATTTATGCCAACAACAACTCTAGTCTGTTCAAACTGATCTTTTTCAACTTCAAAACTGTGATTTCCGGAATACACTAAATTAAAGCCATAAACATTCCCCGCAAATTCCGTAGCATGTTGATCTAACAGCGCAATAAAGCTATTCATTTGATGACTAGAGCTCCCACGCCGACTTTCAAATACCTTACGCCCTTGCCCGACTGCTTCTCGTTGCATATGTCGCTCATTAGCATGGGCGCCGGGAAGTGAGATCACTTCTAGATCTTGTTGTAACAAATCTAACTGCATTGAAGCGACCTTTTTTAAGGTAAGCGGCTCTTGCCCACAATTTGTGACTTTGACCGAGCGCGCAATGATCGCTAGCTCTTTAAAAATCGTATAAAACAACGTAACTTCAACGTCACTAACTTCATCTTTTAAGCTGATCGCCAATGTTTGTGCTTCCGACTCAGTTGCATATGATGCCGGTAAACCAGCTAACTTAGGCTTGCCCGCTAGCAATTCATAACCTTGATAGGTCAGACGCGCAACAAAAGAACCATCTGCATTTTGCAAATCTAACGCTGGAGTGCGATAATCACCAGTTCCAGCGCCACTGTATTCTTGCAATAAAGAATCTAAGGAATATGTCCGTTCCAAACTTCCAGGTAAATTTCCGGAAAAACCACGATCGACGCGCGGATAATGCAACTGTCCATGATAATCGAAAACTCTTGTTCCAAAATACAAATGCCCTAAGTAACCACCCTGCTCGACCTCAAACAAATATGAAATCTTATCATTATGCAGATGAAACACCTTGTTTTTTTCATCAATTTCAATTAATTTTTCCATCTGATCACCCACTCGCTAATTCTTGCCTATAACTATGCTAAACCAACAAATTCTGCAAACTTATAAAAAGCGGCTTGACCAACATCATCTCGTTTAAATACCCCAGCATCTTCGAGCACACGCGCAAAAACTTTTCCAACTTCAGTTTGCACGATTTGCGCAACGTTTTGCTCGTTAATATCAGGATATTTTTCTTTAAGTTCGGCTGCCCATTTTTGATGATAAGCAGCCACTTGATTTGGTTGAGCTAAGAGATATTTTTCGACTTCTTTTAATTCATCCTTTAAACGTGGTGGTAAGATTGCTAAGCCCATAACCTCGATCAAGCCAATATTTTCTTTTTTGATGTGTTGCACATCTTGATGGGGATGAAAAATTCCATCAGGATATTGGGCTGAAGTTTGGTTATCACGTAAAACTAAGTCTAGTTCAAACATTTCCCCTTGTTTACGTGCGATCGGCGTGATCGTGTGATGTAACTCATCATTTGTTTTGGCGCGAACTGAGACGCTCTCATCGGAATAAACCCGCCACTTATCTAAGATCTTACCCGCTAACTTGACTACACGTTGACTGTCTTTAGCACGTAAGCGAATAACCGACATTGGCCACTTAACGATCCCAGCCGTCACGTCTTCAAAACCAGCAAAAGTAAGTTCTTTTTCAATTGGGGCTTTTTGCATTGCAAAGGCATGATTGCCTCCTTGGTAATGCTCATGAGTCAAAATCGAGCCACCAACGATCGGTAGATCTGCATTACTTCCAGCAAAATAACCTGGGAATTGAGCAACGATCGCGAGTAATTGCGCAAAAGTCTGTTCATTTATGACCATGGGCTCATGTTTTTCATCCAAGAAAATGCAGTGTTCATTGAAATAAGCATACGGTGAGTATTGAAAGCCCCATGTTTTTCCGGCAAGATCAAAGCGAATGATCCGGTGATTGGCACGTGCTGGATAATCGATTCGTCCTTGATAACCTTCATTTTCAATACATAATTGGCATTTAGGGTAGCCAGTTTGTTTCATTTTTTTAGCTGCCGCAATTGCTTTAGGGTCTTTTTCTGGCTTAGACAAATTGATCGTGATCTCGATCTCACCATATTCAGTGGGAACACTGTACGCCATATTTTTAGCGATCGCTTTAGTCTTGATATAATCATTTTTTTGACTTAATTGATAGAAATCTGCAATCGCCTTTTGCTTATCAGTTTGGTATGTTTGCCAAAATTTTTGGTTCAACACACTTGGGAGTGGCATAATAAAGTTCATTAATTCTGCGCCTAAATTATCTTGCTCATTTAGGGTCTCACCAACTTTACCATTTTTAAGTGCGATTTCGACTAACTTATCTTTTAACGTGATCAAGTCACTTTCTGCAACTTCTTGGACAAGATTTTCTTCGCCCACAAGTGCTAACACCCGGTTATATAAATATGGCTGATCCATTTGCGTATAGTCACCTTGCAAAATGACCTCAGCAACAAAACTTGAGACTACATCTTTTTGCATCTCATACCACCTCTAATTTTTACAATTTCTTTGTTCCGTCAGCAATTTCAGCAATGTAAAATGCTGGAGCATAACCAATTTTTTCTTCGTATACTTTGCCGACATTTTCTTTAAATGCTTCGACTTGGTCTTTGTTGACAAGTGCAATGCCACAGCCACCAAAGCCAGCCCCTGTCATCCGAGCCCCTAAGACACCTGGTTGTTCCCAAGCTGTATGAGCTAATGTATCTAATTCTTTACCAGTTACTTCATAATCATGCTCTAACGAAACGTGAGAAGCATTGACCAAGCGTCCAAATTTAGCTAAGCCTTCTGCTTGTAATGCAGCTTGTGCTTGTAAAGTCCGTTGATTTTCCCAAACAGCATGACGTGCACGTTTTAAGCGAGCTTCATCTTTAATAAGATAGCTATATTCATCAAAGGTTTGTTCATCCAAAGCGCCTAAACTTGAAGCAGCTACTTTAGTTTGTAATTCTGCTAATGCTGTTTCACATTCACTGCGGCGTTCATTGTACTTAGAATCGGCTAACTCACGACGTTTATTCGTATTCATGATCACGATCACATTGTCTTTAAGATCAAGCGGCACTAATTCGTATTCAAGTGTGTTTGTATCAAGCAAGATTGCCTTATTTTCATGACCCATACCCACGGCAAATTGATCCATGATCCCTGAGTTGACACCAATAAAATCATTTTCCGTTTGCATCCCGATTTTTACTAAATCTAAACGATCAAGTCGCAAATCATATAAGTTCTCGGCGATCACACCCATCAATAATTCAAGTGAAGCGGAAGATGACAAGCCCGAACCATTTGGAATATTACCATTAACGTAAACATCTAAACCTGTGTCGATCTTGTGACCAGCTTCTTTTAAGAAATGAAGCATTCCTTTAGGATAATTGGTCCACTTGTCAGCTTTATCAAAATGAAGATCATTCAATGAAACTTCTATAATGCCTTCATCAGCAAAGTTTTCCGAATAGAAACGTAATGTTTGGTCATCACGTTTAGCTGCTGCACCATATGTTCCTAAAGTAATTGCACATGGGAAAACATGGCCACCGTTATAGTCAGTGTGTTCACCGATCAAATTGATCCGTCCTGGCGAAAAGAATTCACCTTCAGATTTGCGACCAAAAATTTCTTCAAAGCGTTGTTGTAGTTCTTCTTTTTTCATGGTTTAGTTACCTCTCTTCTTTTTGCAAGCGTTTTATTACAAATTTTATTATAGTTGTTAACCAGTAATTTAGCAACTATTTTTACTTAATTTTTAGTAAATCATTTTTAGATAACTTCTAGTTGTCACAATGATAATTTTAGTAAATTATCCTCATGCGCCCTACTATTTTTTACCTAAATTATGCTATACTAAACTACATATACTTTTTCAATTTGAAATCAGATATTTTAGAAAGGACATGACTCATGGCTACGATCAAAGATATCGCAAATAAAGCCCAAGTTTCAGCTGCAACTGTTTCTCGTGTCTTAAATTACGATGAAACTATGTCTGTTAGCGCAGAAACTCGCAGCCGCATTTTTAAGATCGCGGAAGAATTAAATTACGTAAAACACACAAAAAATAAAAAACAAAATCCTACACAGCCCCTTGAAAAACGCCTTGCGATCATTCAATGGTACACCGAACAAGAAGAAGTCAATGACCTTTATTACTATGCCATTCGTTTAGGGATCGAAAAACAAGCCCATCAATTAGGTTACGAGATCACCCGGATCTTTCATAACGATTCTTTACAAAAGGCTAAACAAGCTGATGGTGTGATCGCAATCGGGAAATACAGCGCTAACGAGATCAAAAACATCGCTACATTAAACGCAAATCTAGTTTTTGTTGATGATAAAACACTAGAACAAGGCTATAACTGTGTTGTTTCTGACTTCGATGGAGCAGTCAAAACTGCGCTTGACCACTTTTTACAACATGAACAAACAAAAATCGGCTTGTTAGCGGGGGAAGAAAAAACTGCTGACCAATCAAATTCCTTGATCGATCCGCGTTTTAGCATTTTCAAAAAATACTTAAGCACACTTAAACTCTACAATTCGCGTTACGTGTATGTCGGCAAATTTTCACCTGAATCAGGCTATCAGATGATGAAACAAGCGCTCCAAGAATTAGGAGATGAGCTACCGCAAGCATTTTTCATCGCTAACGATGCGATCGCAGTGGGAGCTTTACGGGCGCTTCAAGAAAGTCAAATTGCGGTCCCAGAACGTGTCAGTTTGATCTCATTTAACGATACTTCTTTAGCCAAATATTCATTTCCAGCATTAAGCAGTATCAAAGTTTTTACTGAACAAATGGGGCGTTCAGCGGTGATGTTACTTGATAGTATTTCTAAATATGAAAAAGAAACACCTGAAATGATCACCCTAGGTACAAAACTCATTTTACGTGATAGCTGTCTTTAATAATTACAAACTAAAATAAACTGAGCTCGAGAGTGATTTTTCTCGAGCTCAGTTTATTTTTAGCGAATTATTTTACTTATTCATAGATGGGATGAGCAGCTGTCAATTCTTTTACCGCTTGGCGTGTTTGTTCCATTACAGCGTCATCACCTTTTGATTCTAATACAGCTAAGATCAATTCTGCGACCTTTCGACTATCAGCTTCATCAAAACCACGACTAGTGATCGCAGGTGTTCCTAAACGAATTCCACTTGTCTTAAATGGACTTAACGTTTCAAATGGAATTGAATTTTTATTAACAGTCAATGAAACACTATCTAGAAGCTTTTCTGCTTCTTTTCCGTTTAAGCCAAACCCTAACACATCGATCAATAAAAGATGGTTATCAGTTCCACCAGAGATCACCCGAGCATGTTCATTTTGCGCAAAAACCTCTGCCATTGCTTGGGCGTTTTTAATGACTTGTTCAGCGTAAGTTGTAAATTCAGGGCGTAAAGCTTCACCAAATGCAACCGCCTTAGCTGCGATCACATGCTCCAACGGACCACCTTGTAAACCTGGGAAGACAGCACTGTTGACCTTTTTAGCTAGCTCTTCATTATTAGTTAAGATCAACCCACCACGTGGCCCCCGTAAAGTTTTATGTGTCGTTGAAGTTACGATATCAGCATAAGGAACTGGATTTTGATGTTTTCCAGCGGCAACTAAGCCAGCGATATGCGCCATATCGACCATCAAATAAGCACCAACTTCTTTTGCGATCTGACTAAATTTTTCAAAATCGATCTCCCGTGGATAAGCACTTGCACCTGCCACGATTAATTTTGGTTTTACTTCTTTGGCTAAAGCTAAAATTGCGTCATAATCAAGTTGTTCACTGTCTTTATCAACACCATAACCAGTAAAATTATATGTTTGCCCACTAAAATTAACTGGCGAACCGTGAGTCAAATGACCACCACTAGCAAGATCCATCCCCAAGACAGTATCTCCGGGAGCGATCAAAGCACGATAGGCTGCCGCATTAGCTTGAGAGCCTGAGTGTGGTTGCACGTTAGCAAATTTTGCTCCAAACAAAGCTTTTGCTCGTTCGATTGCAAGATTTTCAACTACATCAACATATTCACAGCCACCATAGTATCGTTTTGCGGGATATCCTTCAGCATACTTATTAGTCAACACACTACCTTGTGCAGCTAACACACCCTCAGAGACGATATTTTCCGATGCGATCAATTCGATGTTGCCTTGTTGGCGTTTCTTTTCGGAGGCAATTGCCCCCCATAATTCAGGATCTTGTTCTTGGTAATTCATTTGAGCACCCTCTCTTTAGCTGATTTTCTGTAATTGTAACTGAAATTTTAACATCTTTCAACTATTGTCATTGCCCTTATACTAGTGCAACTAAAGAATCAGACTCAGCTAAAACATTTTTACTAAAATACTGCTCAGATAAAAAAGGCGCTCCTTTTAAAAGTAAGCACCTTTTATTTAACTAAATATTTTATTTTTTGATCTCAATTGCTAGATCTTGATGATCGACTTGAGTTCCCGGGGTAACTTCCACTTTAAATTTCTCAAATAGCTCTGAATTAATGAACGTCATCATCACCGTATCATCTAAACCAGCTTTTTTGATCGTTGGATCCCAGAATTCTAAGATCTGTTCACCTTGTTTTACCCGTTGACCTTCATTGACATAGGTCACAAAACCGGTTCCTTTCAATTCAACAGTTCCGATCCCTACGTGAATCAAAACAGGAATTCCATTATCTGAGATCATCCCGATTGCATGACGTGTTGCAAAGACAGTCTTTATCTTACCGTCAAATGGTGCATAAACTTTGCCATCACTTGGTTTGATTGCAATTCCGGCACCCATCTTACCTGAAGCAAAGGCTGGATCAGAAACATCTTTTAAAGCAACAACTTTACCAGCAACTGGGACATAAGCAGCTAGATCTTCTGATTTGATCAAAGAACCACTTTCCATTGCTTGTTCATCAAATTGTTCGCCCCAAGTTTGTTCGAGTTCTGCCACGATTTGAGCATGTTTTTCTTCGGTAAGTGTGATCTTTTTAGCAAAGATAAACATTCCGATCAACATCATAACTGCTGGAATAGCAAACATCATGATCTTAAAGTTAAACTGGTCACTAGCGGTGATCGATGAAGCTGTTGCCCCAGTTGTCATCCCCGCTAAAACGGCGATTTGACCAACAACACCGTTAGAAATAGCGCCACCAAATTTATCAACTAAAGGACGAACTGATAAAGCTAATGATTCATCACGGTGACCTAATTTCCATTGACCATATTCAACCGAGTCGGTAATGATCATCAAGACGATCAAGAATACAACTGGTTGTGGAATAAAGAAGAGTTCAGCTGCAAATAAAACTAAAGCTAAATTACTTCCGGCAACTGAAAAGATCCCTAACCCGATCAACATCATGATCAAACAGCCGATAAATAATGGCTTACGACTAAATTTCTTCGCTAATTTAGGGAAAAGTGAAACCGAAGCCAACCCTACGACCATGTTGATCCCTGAAAGGATCGTAAAGCCCTTCGAGAATCCCATGATATAGGTGAAGTAATACAATTCAAGCGCATTTACTAAATTAATGCCAATTCCATAGAAAAGATATGCGATCGCTACCCAAAGCAACTGATCGTTTTGCACGAGCATTTTAAAGACTGCTCCGATCCCTGCAGTATCTTCTTCATTTTTACGTAAATCGCTTTCAACTTCACGCGTTCCAAAGCCAACCGCTAAAGCACTCAAGAAGGCAACCGCACAGACGATAAACGCAAACCAGAACCAACCACGATCGTCCCCAGTCCCGCCATTACTTTGAAGCGAGAAGAATAAAACAAGTGGCATCACAACGACCCCAACTAAGGAAGCTCCGACGGTAGAACCTACCCGAGCAAGGGTAGCAATTTTTTCACGTTCTCGCGAATCAAACGACAAGGCTGGTAACATTGACCAAAATCCGATATCTTTAAAAGAATAAAAAATATCCATCGTAATATATAAAATTGCAAAAATCAAAAGATATAACCATGGATTAGTCTTGTTTAACCCACCCATATTGGTGAATAAAACTAACAAGGCGATGGAACTGATCGTCCCCCCAAGCACGATCCAAGGACGAAAATGCCCCCAACGTGTCTTAGTTCGATCGATCGCGTTTCCGATAAACGGGTCGATCAATAATTCAATGATCCGCAACACCATGATGATCAAAGTCACATAACTGATCAACCGGTTATTAGTTGCTTTGTCACCTGTATTAAACAAGTGCGAAGTAATAAACATAATTAAATAACTGGATAATGCCGCATAAAAAACATCATTACCAAACGCCCCGAAAGTGTAAGCTAGGCGCGAGGTCGTTTTTCCTACCGGCCGCTCTTTTGTTGCCATAATGGATAACTCCTCTATCTGTAAAGTATTTGCTTTCGCACTAATAATATTAAACGCTTTCACAAATTATTTCAAGAACTTTTTACTAAAAATTAAGTAATATTTTTAGAGAGATAAGTAAATAAAAATACTCTAAACTATCTTAATCTCCCTAGATAAATCCCTATTTAAAAACGATTTTAAAGTTATTGTTTTTAGCTAAAGAAGTAATATTTTTAGTAAATTAAACTTGAATTTTAAAATGTAATCGTTTACGATAAGAGTGTGTTATTACTAAAAAACAACCTAATTTTAAGGAGGTATCTCAATGGAACGTTTAACTACACCAGATCTTAATTGGTTGGCTGACCCAGAAATCTTTGAAGTCAACCGCATCAAGGCACATTCTGATCATGATTTTTTCTCAAGTAAAACAGGTAAAAATTCACTAAAACAAAACTTAAATGGCACTTGGCGCATCCATACAGAACCAAGTCTAGCTACAGCTAATTTCGATTTTTCCGATCCAAACTTTAATTATCAAGAATTTGACTATATTCAAGTTCCTAGTCATTTACAAACGACTGGTTTTGATGAACATCAATATGTAAATACCCAATATCCTTGGGATGGACATGAAGATTTACGTCCACCCAAGGTTCCCCAAAATAATAAAGTTGCTTCATATATCAAAACTTTTGAACTAGCAGAAAATTTACATGATAAACCAGTCTACATTTCTTTCCAAGGGGTAGCAACTGCCTTTTTTGTATGGCTAAACGGACATTTTGTCGGTTATAGTGAAGATTCATTTACACCAAATGATTTTGAATTGACCGACTATTTAGTTTCAGGAACCAATTATTTAGCGGTACAAGTCTTTAAATATAGCAGCTCCAGTTGGATCGAAGACCAAGACTTTTGGCGGCTAAACGGGATTTTCCGCGATGTTTATCTCTACGCAACGCCGAAAGCTCATCTCTTTGACTTAAACGTCACAGCCAGTCTTGATGACACTTATCAAAATGGGATCTTAGAATTAAATGCAACCATCCATGGTGACTTAAGTGATAAGAAACTCCATGTGGCTTTATTAGATCAAAAGCAAGAGATCGCTTATGAAACAAATCAGCCACTTTTAGAGCATACTAAAGTAACCCATAAACTCGACCAAGTTCATCCTTGGAGCGCCGAAAATCCATCCCTTTATACCTTGGAACTTTCGCTTTTGGACAAAGATGGTAAAGTTCTTGAATACATTCCCCAAAAAATCGGTTTTAGACGCTTCGAGTTAAGAAACAACATTATGTATCTCAATGATCAACGAATCGTTTTCAAGGGTGTTAACCGTCATGAATTCGATCCGATCCACGGACGGGCGATCACTAAAGCGGATATGCTATGGGATATCAAATTCATGAAGCGTCACAACATCAACGCCGTGCGCACCTCTCATTACCCTAACCAAACATATTGGTACAAATTATGTGATGAATACGGGATCTATTTGATCGATGAAGCCAACTTAGAATCACATGGTTCCTGGCAAAAGCTCGGTGAATGCGAACCTTCTTGGAATGTACCGGGGAATCTACCAGAATGGCAAGCAACTTGCTTAGATCGCGCTAACAGTATGTATGAACGTGATAAAAATCATCCTAGTGTTTTGATCTGGTCTCTTGGGAATGAATCTTATGCTGGCACCGATATTTTAGCAATGAGAGAATTATTGCGCCACAAAGATCCGACCCGCTTAGTTCACTACGAAGGGGTCACCTGGAATCGAGAATTTGACGAGATCACCGACATTGAAAGTCGGATGTACGCCAAACCACATGAAATCGAAGAATATTTGACTAATGACCCGCAAAAGCCTTATATTTCCTGTGAATATATGCACGCCATGGGAAATTCTGTTGGGGGCTTAAAGCTTTATACTGATTTAGAAAAATATGCTCACTATCAAGGTGGATTTATCTGGGATTACATCGATCAGGCTCTTTATCAAGATGTTGATGGTAAAAAGCGTCTTGCCTATGGGGGCGACTTTAACGACCGTCCAAGCGATTATGAATTTTGTGGTAATGGTCTTGTGTTTGCCGATCGGACTATCTCACCTAAGGCCCAAGAAGTTAAACATCTGTATGCCGATGTTAAGCTTAAACCTGATAAGACCGGGGTAACTTTGACTAATGATCGGCTGTTTGCAGATACTTCTGATAGCTTCTTTGTTGCTAAGGTTTTACAAGATGGCAAAGTAGTTTGGCAAAAAGAATTAAACTTAGTCGTCAAAGCCCAAACAAGTAAACACTTTGAAATTGATTTTCCATTACCAACTGAAGGCGAAATCGTTTATGAAGTTGAACAACGCTTAAAACATGATACTCTTTGGGCTAAAACTGGCTTTGAAATAAACTTTGGTCAAGCTTTGATCAAAAAAGACATCCCTACTTTTGAAGCAACTAATACGCCTAAAGTGGTTATCGGGGATGTAAATGTTGGTGTCTCAGGCGAAAATTTCGAAGTTTTACTTTCTAAAGATAAAGGTGGCATTGTTTCGCTCAAATATAGTGGCAAAGAATACGTCACCCGCACACCACAACTTGTCTTTTGGCGTCCAATGACCGATAATGATCGGGGCTGTGGCCATGGCTTTGACCGTGCTATGTGGCTTAGTGCTGGTAAATTTGCGCGCGTTACAGATTTAAAAGTTACTAACCAAAAACATGCGGTAAATGTTACCTACACTTATGAATTACCACTACCTAAAAAAGTTTTGGTAACTGTTAGTTACACGGTTGATGGCACCGGAAAAGTCAACGTTACAGCTAACTATCCGGGACAAGCCGATCTTCCATCCTTACCAACATTTGGGCTAGAATTCAAACTACCAAAACAACTAACTCAGCTCAAATATTATGGTCGTGGTCCAGCAGAAAATTATCTCGACCGTAATGTCGGTGCCCGTTTGGGGATATTTGAAACAACCGCTAAGGACAATTTAACACCTTACCTAGTTCCCCAAGAAACTGGGCTCCATTGCGATGTTAGAAGATTAGCGTTAAGCGATGAAACAGCACAAGGAATAAAGATCAGTGCTAATGGTCAGCCATTTAGCGCAAGTCTTTTACCTTATAGCACGATGATGCTTGAAGAAGCACTACATCAAGATGAGCTTCCTCCAGTACGTTTCACTTGGTTACGCTTATTAGCTTCTCAAATGGGCGTTGGTGGTGATGATTCTTGGGGCGCACCTGTTCATGAACAGTATTGGTTATCCGCTAATAAGCCACTTGAATTAAGCTTTACGATCGAACCATTCGCATAATCATTACAAATAAAAAGTTCCCCTAGTTGGTGGCGTAAAACTACCAATCTAGAGGAACTTTTTTAATTTATTTATTTTTCTAATTGTGCGACATGATCTTTGATGTAGTTAGCAGACTCATTTAACTTCGTAAGTTCTTCAGGCGACAATTGCAATTCAACAACATCTTCGACCCCGTTAGCACCAATGATCGCAGGATAACCGATATAGGTTCCCACCGAATCAACATAAACAGATGCTGGTGCAAATAATTTAGCATTCGACATAACTGCTTGGGCTAACCGAACACCACAAGTTGCGATCGCATAAGAAGTATACCCCTTACCACTAGCAACCGTCCAAGCACCTTCTGAAGGCTTAGAATCTAGCTCAGCAATTTCTGCTGCCGTTAAGATCTCTGTGATTGGTTTGTTGTTAGCACGCACCGTTGACCAAGCGTTAAATTGAGAATTACCATGTTCACCTAAAACATAGCCATCAATGTTACGACTATCTTGTTTCAAGTAGTCACCTACAACATGTTGCATCCGTGCTGTATCAAGGAACGTTCCTGTCCCAAATACTCGATTTTTTGGTAACCCAGTTGCTTTTTGAAGCATTGTAGTAATCGCATCACAGGGGTTAGAAATATTGATCAAAACACCTTTAAAGCCGGCTTCTTTTAATTTTTGCCCTACTTCTGCAGCATTTTTACTGTTGATCTCAAGTTCTGCAAAGCGATTACCCGTCCGTACACTGGCAGTAATGTCACCAAATGCAGTTATCACTACATCAGCATCTTTTAAGGCAGCATAGTCTTGGATCTTGATCTCGGTGTGATATGGCATCCGTGGCATTGCATCTTCAAAATCAAGCTTTTCTGCTAAAACTTTCTTTTCATTCGTATCGATCATCACTAATTCATCTGCGATCCCTTGCGATACGACCGTATATGCAACCGTCACACCAACATTACCGATTCCAATGACACCTAATTTTCTCATACTAATTCCTCCCCACTGGTGCTTACAAGCATCAACATAATTTGTTTTATAATACTCTGTTTTAACTAAAACCGCAAGTAAATTTGACTAAAAAAAATTCCCAAGGCAAATCCTTGGGAATAAAAACTATTTATCTTCTTTACCACTATCGTCAGTTGTAGTTGTTTCTTCTTCTACAACAGTTGTTGTTTCCTTAGTAGTAACTGTTTCTTTAGTTTCAGTTGTCTTTTCGCTAGCTTTCTTTAACACACGAGCTACAGCTGAACGAGTAAAGTCTAAATAAACACCATCACAATCAATAGTTACGATATTTTTAGTTGTATCTACTTCGCTGACTGTACCATGTAAACCACCGATCGTTACGATTTCATCGCCTGGTTTTAAGGCATTCATCATTTCTTGATGTTGTTGTTGTTGTTTCTTTTGTGGTCTGATCATCATGAAATACATCAAAGCGATCAAGGCAACAAACATTACAATTGTTGAAATTGAAGAATTCAAAATAATTTCCTCCTTAAGTATCTGTTACTTATAACTGTATCAAAAAAAGCTATTAAAAACTAGCATAAGCCGCTATTTATTAAAAGTTTTTCGGATTCTTTACATTTAGCCCATATTCGTCAAAGAAATGTTCTTTAAACTCAAGTAAGTTATCGTCCATGATCGCTTGACGAACTTGTTTCATCAAGTTGATCAAGAAGTAAAGATTATGATAACTTGTCAAACGTAACCCAAAAGTTTCGTCGGCCTTAAAGAGATGACGGACATAAGCACGAGTAAAGTTTCTACATGTATAGCAATCACAGTTGTCATCGATTGGTGAAAAGTCGCGTGCATATTTTGCATTTTTCACCACTAAACGACCATGCGATGTCATACATGTCCCATTGCGGGCAATTCGAGTCGGTAAGACACAATCAAACATATCAACCCCACGTAAAACACCATCGATCAAAGCATCCGGCGACCCTACGCCCATTAAGTAACGTGGTTTATTTTCTGGTAACAATGGTGTCGTGAAATCTAATACGCGATTCATTTCTTCTTTAGATTCACCCACAGAAAGACCACCGATCGAATAACCTGGGAAATCTAATGAAACTAGATCACGGGCACTTAATTTACGTAAATCTTCATGCCCACCGCCTTGGACGATTCCAAAAAGTGCTTGAGTTTCTGGATTTTGATGCGCCTTTAAGCCTCGTTCAGCCCAGCGACTAGTACGTTCGACCGATTTTTTGATGTAGTCATAGCTTTCAAAAAATGGCGGACATTCATCAAAACTCATCATGATGTCTGAACCTAGAGCATTTTCGATTTGAATCGCTTTTTCAGGTGACAAGAAAAGTGGCGCTCCATTTAAATGACTCTTAAAATGAACGCCTTCTTCGGTGATATTACGCATATCAGCCAACGAAAAGACTTGGAAACCACCTGAGTCAGTCAAGATCCCTTGATCCCAATTCATAAATTTGTGTAAGCCACCTGCTTCTTTGACCAAATCTTCGCCGGGACGTAACCAAAGGTGATACGTATTAGATAAAATGATCCCTGCGCCCATCGCCTTTAATTCTTCAGGCGAAATAGACTTGACCGTGGCTTGCGTTCCAACAGGCATAAACATTGGAGTTGGGAAAGTACCGTGTGGCGTGATGATCTCACCCAAACGTGCACCAGTATGTTTTTCTTTTTTGATCAATCGATACTTGATCGCTGGTTCTACCATGTTTTCCTCCTTAATAAATAAACATCGCATCGCC
This sequence comes from Ligilactobacillus apodemi DSM 16634 = JCM 16172, assembly GCF_001434405.1. Classification (GTDB taxonomy): domain Bacteria; phylum Bacillota; class Bacilli; order Lactobacillales; family Lactobacillaceae; genus Ligilactobacillus; species Ligilactobacillus apodemi. The sequence continues at coordinate 971,002 of NZ_AZFT01000053.1, forward strand.
AAAACTAAAGAAGCGATACTTTTCAGCTACAGCATGCTTATAAGCATTTAAAATATTTTCACGTCCGGTAAAGGCTGAAACGAGCATTACTAACGTTGATTTTGGTAAGTGGAAGTTAGTGATAAACGCATCAACAACTTTCCATTGATAACCTGGCTTAATGAAAATATCGGTCCAACCACTATCAGCTTTGATCTCACCGTCAAACTTGCTTCCGATCGTTTCTAAAGTCCGAATCGAAGTTGTACCGGTAGCAACGATGCGCCCACCATTTTGTTTAACTTCATTTAAAGTAGCAGCAGCTTCTGGTGAAAGGCGGTAAAATTCACTGTGCATCTTGTGATCTTCGATGTTATCAACACTAACTGGTCTAAAGGTCCCTAAACCAACATGAAGTGTTAGATAAACTAGTTTTACCCCTTTTTCTTCAATTTTTTGTAATAATTCTTCGGTAAAGTGTAGGCCTGCTGTTGGTGCAGCCGCTGAACCAACTTCTTTAGAATAAACAGTTTGATACATTTCTGGATCATCTAGTTTTTCTTTGATATATGGTGGCAAAGGCATTTCACCTAAGCTTTCCAACACCTCTAAAAAAATGCCATCATAAGCAAATTCGATGATACGTCCACCGTGTTCTAGTTCTTCTTTGACAACCGCCGTCAATTCGCCATTCCCAAAAGTTATTTTAGTACCAACTTTAGCACGTTTAGCAGGTTTTACTAAAGTTTCCCAGCGATCACCTTCGATATTATTTAATAATAACACCTCAAGATGACCACCAGTATCTGGTTTGACCCCGTAGATCCGTGCAGGCATGACCCGAGAATCATTCATAACTAAAGCATCACCAGGATTTAAACGATCAATCACATTATAAAAATAATCATCTTCGTATTCACCTGTTTTAGCGTTTAAAGCCAACATTCTAGATTGATCACGTTCTTCTAATGGTGTTTGCGCGATCAATTCTTCTGGTAGGTCATAATCAAAATCTTCGGTAGTTAAATGTTCTTCTGTCAAAAAAATCACCCTTCTCAGTTTTTTTCATAAGATATGTGTAAATGCTCATAGGCAGACAATGTCACCATTCGCCCTCTTGCGGTACGCTTGATAAACCCGATCTGCAATAAATAAGGTTCGATCATATCAGCGATTGTTTCAGTTTCTTCGCCAATATTAGCAGCTAAGGTATTTAATCCCACTGGACCACCGTTGTAAAGCTCGATCATCGTCAGTAAAACTTTCCGATCAGTTTCATCTAAACCTTGATCATCAACATGGAGCATTTCTAAAGCATATTTAACGATTTCTAGATCGATCTCTGGTTTATTTGCAACTTGGGCAAAATCGCGTACTCGCTTCAATAACCGGTTAGCAACACGGGGAGTCCCACGCGAACGTCGTGCAATTTCAAGGGCACCTTGTTCATTGATCGAAGTTGAAAAGACTTCAGCCGAGCGAGTGATGATCTGAGCTAGTTCTTTTGTCGTGTAATAATTCATATGCTCTACGATCCCAAAACGAGCTCGTAATGGAGCTGAAAGCATCCCTGCTTTAGTCGTAGCGCCGATCAAAGTAAATGGTGGTAACGGGAAACGCACAGGATGTGCCGTGGCATCTTGTCCTACGATGATATCAATATAAAAATCTTCCATCGCCGAATAAAGCATCTCTTCAATGCTCTTTGGCATCCGGTGAATTTCATCGATAAATAAAACATCTCCCGGCTGTAGCTCATTTAATAATGCCACTAGATCACCAGGACGTTCGATGGCTGGTCCAGTCGTAGTTTTGATCCCGACCTCTAACTCATTAGCAATGATCGTTGCAAGCGTCGTCTTTCCCAAACCAGGAGGACCATACAATAAGACATGATCGAGTGATTCTAGACGATTTTTAGCAGCTTCGATATAAATCGCAACTTTTTGTTTGATTTTTTCTTGTCCAATATATTGATTCAACCGTTTAGGACGTAGACTAAGTTCAGCTTCATCATTTTCATCGAAAGCCTCATTAGACACCAAACGTTTATCTTCCATTGTAAAATCACCCTCTCATTAATTATTTTTTCATGATCAACCTTAAACCTTGACGTAAATAGTCATCTGTAGAATTACCATCGTATTTTTCAAGCTTTTTGGAAACACGCTTGATCTCGGTCTTAGTATACCCTAAAGCAGTCAATGCTTCGATTGCTTCTAGTAAGTATGGCGAAGTTTTCTGAGTCAGATCCATTCCTTGTTGGCCGAGCATTTCAACTTTAGTTAAATCACTCAATTTACCCTTAAGATCTAAAATGATCTGCTTAGCGGTCTTTTTTCCGATACCGGGAAAATTAGTCAAATAGCCGTCATCTTCTTGTTCGATTGCATTAATAAATCCTTGATGATCTTCACTAGCTAAGACAGCTAAGGCACTTTTGGGTCCAATGCCAGAAACACTTAACATCTTTAAGAAAAGTTGCTTTTCAGCTTCATCATAAAAGCCATATAACATGATCTCGGTTTCACGCACGGCTTGGTAAACATAAATTTTTTGCTGTTTAAGCGTGTCGACCGTATATTTAAACGGGTTAGCCACATAGATCAAATAGCCGATCCCACCACTTTCAACTACAATGTAACGCGGTGTGACCGTCACAACATTGCCAATTATATATTCATACATATTGATTCACCTATTCTCTTATAGCACGCCATTTAATGTTACCATAAAACTCATGCTTACAACTGTTATTTTTTACATTTCATGTGAATTTCCTTGATGCGGATCTTGGATACGTTTAAACATATGTTCTAAGTCAGAATTGCTAAAATGTACTAACGTTGGCCTTCCGTGTGGGCAATTAAACGGATTTTCACATTTAGCTAACTGTTCCAAGAGACTCTTAGCTTGAAATTCATCCAAATGATGATTGGCTTTGATCGAGCGTTTACAACTCATCATGATCGCTGTTTTTTCACGAAATTGTGCGATCGTTAGTTTATGATCAACTAAGAACCACTCCACCATTTCTTTGATCGTATCTTCTTCTTGCCCTTTTTTGAACCAGATCGGATGGCGCCTAACAATAAAGGTGTTTTGCCCGAAATCTTCTAGTTCTACTCCTAATTGTGCTAATTTATCAATATTTTCCGTAATTTTCAGACTCTCAGCGGTCGGATAAGACAAAATGATCGGCACTAACAGCTCTTGTTTAGCCGGGGAAACTTTCCCAATCTCTGTCCGATAATACTCATATTTACATCTTTCTTGTGCAGCATGTTGATCGATCAAATACAAACCATCTGCTGCTTGTGCCAATAGATATGTGCCATGCATTTGCGCTAAATAGGACAAAGTAGGAAATTTGTCCTCAGGAGTCTCTTTTATTTCAACTGGTTCTGTTACAGGCGCTTCAACTTCTTTTGTTTTAGTTGGCTGGTATTTTTGATCCCACTCTTTTATTTCCGCTGACGCTAATTGCGAACTGTCATTGATAATGATCGGGGTATAATTGACCGGTTCGTGTTTAACAACTGGAGCTGGCTTTTTAGGCGCCATCTCCGTTTTTTTAGGTGCTATTGGCTCGCCCATTAAAACCCGGG
>NZ_AZFT01000053.1:974626-999215 GCF_001434405.1 Ligilactobacillus apodemi DSM 16634 = JCM 16172
CAAAATCAAAATCTAGCTGTTCGACCGTATTTTTTTGCCGAGGCTTTTTTTGTAAATTTTCAAGCGCAGCAGGAATTAAATTTTCTTGACTAAGAGCATTATAAATACTTTGACGCAAAAGCTCGGCTAGTTGTTCTTCTTTACTGATCCTAACTTCTTGCTTAGTTGGATGTACATTTACATCAACTAAAAGCGGATCTAACCGAATATCGATCACGGCTAGCGGATAACGCCCTACCATTAATTTAGAACCATAGCCTTTTAAAACAGCCCGAATGAGCGTTTGATTCTTAATATAACGCCCATTGATCAATAAACTGATATAGTTACGCGAAGCACGAGTCAACTTAGGCAAAGAAACATAGCCTGAAACTTTAAAATCTAAGTCTTCCCCTGAAAATTCGATCATTTGGCGAGCGTTTTGTAAACCATAAATCGCACTTAAGGTTTGTCTTAATTTACCATTTCCTGCCGTCTGCAAAAGCTTTTTACCATTGTTAAACAAGGAAAAGGAAATTTCACCATGGCTCAGTGCTAACCGATTCACAATGTCACTGATCGCTGCCAATTCAGTGTGCAACGAGCTTAAATATTTTAAACGTGCCGGCGTATTAAAAAAAAGATCTTGCACGGTGATTTTCGTTCCTTGTCGCATGGCTGCTGGCTTTGATTCGACAAGCTCGCCACCACGTACATGATAAAAGGTCCCTTGACTTTCGGCTTGAAAGGCTGTTTCTAAACTTACATCGGCAACTGAAGCGATACTAGGTAAAGCCTCTCCTCTAAAGCCTAAGGTCTGCACTTGAAAAAGATCTTGGCGATCATTGATCTTACTTGTTGCATGCCGATAAAATGCCAGGGCCACGTCTTCACGTGCAATGCCTTCACCGTTATCGATCACACTGATCTCTTTTATGCCAGCATCTTTCACATAAATATCAATCTGAGTACTATGCGCATCAATTGCATTTTCTACTAGTTCTTTGACCACAGATGCTGGGCGTTCAACTACTTCACCCGCTGCAATTTGGTCAGCTAAAATTGTAGATAATTCATGGATCTTAGCCATAATCTTTCCTTTCTAATTATTTCAATCAGCTTTTTTTAAGCGCTCTTGCCATGCAAAAAGAGTGTTCATTACTTCCATTGGTGTCATCGCCATTAAGTTGGCTTCGGTCAATTCAGACAAGACACGTTGTTTTTCACCACTTAATTTTTCAGGCAACTGTTCTTCTGGTTCAAACAAGGATAGTTGGGCTTCTTCAGTTTGTGGCAACTCAGGCTCAACTTTAGGCTCATCAGGTGCTAAGACTTCCGTTGCCTTATCTGCTCCTTCTAAATGTGCCAAAATCGTTGCGGCGCGCTCTAACAGCATTTCTGGCATACCTGCAAGTTTAGCGACATGTACCCCATACGATTTATCAGCAGGACCACTTTGCATTTTATGCAAGAAAACTAGTTCACCATCTTTTTCAACTGCTCCCACGTGGATGTTGGCTAATTTAGGCAATTTTTCAGCTAAAACAGTTAATTCATGATAGTGCGTTGAAAAGAGTGTTTTTGCATGGATCTGATCATGAACAAATTCAATGATTGCCTGTGCTAAAGCCATCCCATCATAAGTAGCCGTACCACGTCCTAATTCATCAAAAAGTAATAAACTGTTTGGCGTAGCATTTTTAAGCGCTTGATTTGCTTCTTTCATTTCGACCATAAATGTTGATTCACCCGAGATCAAATCATCAGCCGCCCCGATTCGCGTAAAAATTTGATCAAAAATCGGCATTTCTGCACTCTCAGCTGGAACAAAACAACCCATTTGCGCCATAATAACGCTCAAGGCTAATTGGCGCATATACGTACTTTTCCCGGACATATTAGGTCCAGTGATCAATAAAACATCCAAATCGGCATCCATTTTGACATCATTTGGAATATAGCTTTGCTTGCCTAATACCTTTTCAACCACCGGATGCCAACCAGCAACGATATTTAACTCACGCTTAGTATTGCTTAACACGGGGCACACAAAATGATTTTCTTCACTTACCGTCGCAAAAGCTTGTAAGACGTCCAATTCGGCAATTTTAGCCGCTAATTTTTGCAGACGTTTGATCTGATCTTTGATCTGTTCTCTAATTTCGGTAAATAATTGGTATTCTAACTCATAGGCTTTAGTTTCTGCCCCCAAAATCAATTCTTCTTTTTGTTTCAATTCAGGCGTGATAAACCGCTCTGCATTAGTCAATGTTTGTTTACGTTGATAACGATCTTGGGGTAGTTTTTTAGCATTTGCTTTAGACACTTCAATATAGTAACCAAAGACACGGTTAAAACCGATTTTTAAATTAGAAATTCCGGTAATTTCGCGTTCTTGGGCTTCTAATTGCGCTAACCATTGTTTCCCATTTTTCATCGCATTAGTATATTCATCTAATTGGGCATTATAGCCTTCACGAATCAAGTTTCCTTCGGTAATTGACAACGGTGGTTCGTCTACGATCGCTTGTTCGATCAAATCAGCAACATCTTCAACTGGATCAAGATCAGCTAAAAATTCTTGATAGATCGTATTATCCAATTGTTCTAACAGATAACGAATTTGCGGAATATGTTCTAACGAGGTTTTTAGTTGAACTAGATCACGTCCATTTACACTACCAAAGGCTACTCGCCCAGCTAAACGTTCTAGGTCATAAACCTGGGTTAATTGCTCAATGATCCCTGAACGTTCAAAATAGTTTTCCAAAAGATCAGCAACGATTTTTTGTCTTTGTTCAATTTGCTTTAAATCGATCAAAGGCCGTGTGATCCATTGTTTGAGCATCCGTCCCCCCATCGCAGTCTTAGTTGAATCAAGTAACCACAGTAACGTTCCTGATTTTTTATTAGTCCGGAGATTTTGTAAAAGTTCCAGATTTCTTTGCGCATTATGATCTAATTTTAAATAGTGTGAAGGTTCATAATGCAACGCCTTTTGCAAGTGCGCTAACGAACGTTTTTGCGTTGTTTGTAAATAAGTCAGTAAATTTTGGACCGTTCTTTGTTCAAGCTTAGAAGCAAGATCTTGGGTCACGTAAGATGTTTCTGCTGTAATTTCTGCGTTAGCTTGAATCGAAGTCAAAATCTTTAACTTAGCCAAAAGTTCGTTTAATTGGGGGCTAATTTCAGGTGCGAGCACAATTTCTTTCGTTTGTAAACTCATCAATTCATTTAATAACGCCTCTTCATTTTTTAAGGTCGCCACTTTGATCTCTCCAGTCGAAAGATCAGCATATGCTAGCCCATAGCCATCATCAGCTTCTAATAAAGCTGTTAAATAGTTATTTTCCTTGGCATCACCGGCATTTTGATCAATGATCGTCCCCGGTGTTACGAGTTGAACAACTTCACGTTTGACCATTCCCTTAGCAGTTTTAGGATCTTCGACTTGTTCACAGATCGCTACTTTATAACCCTTATCGACTAAAATATCAATGTAGTTTTGGGCAGCATGGTGTGGCACACCACACATTGGGATCGGATCAACGGCATTTTTATTTCTAGTTGTTAATGTTAATTCGAGTATTTGAGCTCCTTTAACGGCATCATCATAGAACATTTCATAAAAATCACCTAGCCGATAAAATAAAAATGCATCGGGATATTGTTTTTTTACCGCTAGATACTGTTCCATCATTGGGGTCTTTTTTGTCTTTTGTGGCATATCTCCAAAAATCCTTTCCTAACTAAAAATTGGAGCATCCCCTTTGAGTTGCTCTTTTTCTTCTCTTGTCCAATTTTATCATTTTTAGCACAACTCTGCACTGCACCAAAAAGGAGTGGCACAATGGTCACTCCTTTACATATTTTAAATCTTTAATTCTAATCTTCAGCCGCATCCATGGCAGCTAAAATAACACTTAAGTTATCGCGTTGTGATTCGGTATTTCTTAACTTTTCTTCGTAAACTTCAATCAAATGGTTACCACGTTTGGTTCCGTGTAATTTTTCGCAAACATTGCTGAGCTCGGAGCATTTCTCCTCTGCTAACTGATACTCATGTAAAATATCGAGCTTATTGCCCATAACAAAGCCTCCTAAAAAATCATAAAATTATCTTAACTTGAATAATTTAACACTTTTGCTTCACTTTGTTAACCGTCTTTTTTTAAATTTACATTACAAAAAAATTTCTTGATGTAACATTTCTATTTACTCATTAACAACTAAGGTATCAATGCCAGAATTCCGAACTACGTAAGCTGCGGTTGAACCAATGATCAAACGGTCGACGCGGTTAAGCCCCGTTGCACCAACAATAATCAAATCAGCTTGATATTGTGCAGGCAATCCTTTAGCTAATTCGACTTTAGGATTACCAACTTTAACTTTAAGTTCAACGTCTTCTACCCCAGCTGCTTTAGCTTGTTCATAAACCTTCTTCAAATTTTCGTTAGCTAATTTTTCTTCATCAGCCAATCTGCCATCATTTAAATTACTTGGTTCAAGTCCAACGCCACCAAAAGCCACATTGATCTGAGGCTTAAGTACAGTAGTTAAAACAAGTTTTGCCTTGAGTTTTGCAGCCATTTCAATCGCTCTTTGACCTGCGTTAACGGAATTCTTTGAACCATCCAGTCCGACTAAAATAACCTTATAATTTTTCATCTAAAAAGACCTCTTTTCAAACAATAAAATATCTGAGTGTGGCAAAATTGTCAAACACTTACCTGTTCATTTTAGTGCAACTTACTTTAAAATAACAGTAATATGTTTTAATGTTTAATAGTAAAGCTCTAGTTATTTTGCTAAAAGCGAACAGCTGTGCTATTCTTAAAAAACTGGCAGATTTTTCGGAAAGGACCATTTGAATTTACTATGACTTTAGAACAAAAATTAACTTCACTTATTGAAAACGACCGTGAATTTCACGAGATCTTCAATATCTTAAGAGAAATGAAGCTAACCAATGCTTTCATTTGTGCTGGTGCTATTCGTGACTTAGTTTGGAATACCAACGAAGCCAAACCACATAGTTTAGTATTAGGTAATATTGATATTTATTACAACGATCCAAATGAGACCTATGAACAATATTTAACTAAAAAAGCCGAATTGAATCATCGTTATTCAAAATATCTGTGGGAATTAACTAATACGGCACTTAAAAATTCACGTACCCCTACTTCAAATAACATGGAAGACGTTATCGCAAGTTTTCCAGAGACCTGCAGCGCGGTGGGAATTTGTCGCTCACCAGCTGAAACGATCGAAATCATTGCGCCATATGGGTTAGAAGATCTATTTGCAGAAAAGATCTGCCCGACTCCTAAATACAAGCTTGAAAACTCCGCTGAGACCTTTGAACAACGCGTGACACGGAAAAAATGGCTAGAAAATTATGCTAATGCTCAACTTGTAATAAAATAATTTTATTATTAACTTTTTACTACACTAAAAAGACTGAAAAGTTCCCACCAGGAATTTTTCAGTCTTTTAATTAACTATTTATTATTCTTTTTCAGTCGAATGCATTCCATAGAAAACATACACTAAAATACCGATCACAAACCAAATACCAGTTGCTAATTTAGCCAAATGGTCTAACCCTAAGAATACAAAGAGTGCGCCGATAAACGCAATCGCTGGTAAAACAGGATAAAACGGCATCTTAAAGCCTGGTACAGGTAAATCCTTACCTTCACGTGGTCGTAAACGATAGATTCCCAACGTTACAAACATAAACGCGATCAAAGTTCCCGCAGAAACAAGTTGGGATAAAAATGAGAATGGGAAAACTGCCCCTAAAATGATCGCAACAGCTGAAATAACGATCAAGGCATGGTTAGGCAGATTGTTACTGTCTAATTCCCCTAACCATTTTGGTAACAATTTATCACGCCCAAAGGAATACAATAAACGTGAACCAGCTAAAGTCATCCCGATCAAAGCCGTAAACATCCCAACAACGGCAATCGTTTGAACAACGGTCGCAACTAGTGGATGGCCTGCATGCCGTAAAGCCCAACCAACTGGTTCAGCGTTGTTAGCATAGTTAGTATAGTGGAACATCCCAACTAATACGAGCGATACCCCAGAGAACAAAGCAACAGCGATCAAAAGAGAACCTAAGATCCCACGTGGCATTGTCTTTGAAGGATTTTTAGCTTCGGCCGCATTGGCAGCGATCGAGTCAAACCCGATGTAGGAGAGGAAAATTGAGGAAATACCTGCATAGATTCCTTGCCAACCACCAAATGATGAACCATCGGCGTTAACTTTATGCGCTGGAATAAATGGATGGTAATTAACAGTCTTGATAGCTGTAGCACCAACGGCAATAAATACCAAAATTGCTACAACTTTTAAAATTACTAATAGATTTTCAACACGTGCAGCACCAGAAGTACCGTGTGAAAGTAAAATAGCTACAAGCACAATAACTAAGACTGCCAAAACATCGATCATACCACCATTAGAACCAAAGGCTGCTGAAAGTGCTGCTGGCAATTGAATTCCTAATGGTTCTAATAAACCTTGTAAGTTGGCAGAAAGCCCCGACGCTACAAAGGCTACCGCAATAAAATATTCGGCGATCAAAGCCCAGCCTGCGATCCAACCAAAGCCTTCACCAAAAATAACGTTGATCCATGAATACGCTGATCCTGCAAATGGCAATGCTGATGACATTTCTGCATATGCAAATGCAACTAACCCCGCCACAACAGCTGCAGCCAAAAAGGACAAAACAACGGCTGGACCAGCATGTTGGGCTGCTACAATCCCTGGCAAAGTAAAAATAGAAGTAGAAACAATGGTTCCGACCCCTAAAGCAAGAAAGTCTTTAACACCAAGGACTTGGAGCAAATGAGCATCCTTTTGTTGATACTCTTTTGGATCTTTTTTCTGTGTCATTTTTTTCCACAGTTTACCCATCGAAAAGCCCCCTATATAATTTTTTACTGAAAGTTTTCATTAGATTAAAACGATTATAGCAAAGCTTTTAGACATTCGTCAACACGGAAAATTAAATTAATTTCATTATTTTTTCATAACAAACACAATTTAATTAATGGTAGCGCCATCATAAATTCCAATATCTAACAAAAAAATAAGATAGCAAGTTTTTCATCAACTTGCTATCTTATTTTATTTCTTTAAACAACTACGCATAAAGTAGAAAGGTGCTAAAACTAAATCTACACAGGTCAAAGCAAAACTCTTTAATAAGTTATTAAGCAACTCTGTATCTAATTGTTGCTTGGTGCGTTTGCGCGAACGCCGTAACGGTTGATCTTCAGCTTCGGATTCAACATCTACTTGTTGATCATCTTTTGACGTTTCTTCTTGTGCTATAACTTGTGGCGCCTTGGACTTATTTTCTTGATTATACGGATATAGCATCAAATAGTTGCTGATCACGTAGTAATAGAGTAGTAAGCGCCAATTTTCTGTCGGAATAAAGCGACATAGCACTAGTAAGAATAATGCTGACACTGCACCTTCTAATAAAGTCACTGTATATTTTTTGATAGTAATCTTCCTTACATTTTAAGATCAGCATCACCCATAAATAAATATCGGTATGCACGTAAATATTTATTTTGTTGCTAAAATATTTACCGTCTCAATATTACCACGCAAGACGATTATATTACAAATCGAGTAAAGATCTAGGAAAAAAGCTAATTCTTCCATATTTCCGACCAACGCAACTAAAAGTGAAGTCCAAAAAAACACTCTGCCTAAGATGTTCCAACGTCGCTTATCATGATCAAGTTCTTTCAAGCGTAAATTTTCCTCTCTTTGAACTTCTTCTGGTTGACGTAGCATCATGGTTGTTTGTAATTTTGATAACTGCCATGCTAAACGTAAATTGTACACAGACAGAATAATCAAAGCCGCATATATAAAAATTGAAAGTATATTAAGTTGCATAATAATCCTTTCTTGTACTATTTGGCCCTAAGAAATAATCAGCGTGCAATGATCACATCACTAGCAGCTGCTCGGGTCACATAATCAGTAACAGACCCAACTAAAAGACGCTCAACTGGATTTAAGCCGGTGGGGCCCATAACGATCAAATCATTTTTGTGATCTGCAGGAAATTCGCGTGCAATCACAGAACGTGGCGAACCAAACCGAACATGCGCAGAGACATCAGCCAAACCTTGTTTTTTCACACGTTTGACTAATTTTGCCACATAGCCATCAACATCTTCAAATGTTTGATAAACGACATCACCATTAGCATCGATCATCCCCGCAAAACTTACGGAAAATTGCTTTAAATCGATCACATTTAAAATATCTAAGTGTGCCTTATTTCTTAAAGCAATCTCTGTTGCGCGTTCAAGTGCTATTTCAGCTGCCTTTGAGCCATCAACTGGTACCAAAATATTACGATATTCTTGTTCGATCATTGTCATCGACCCCCACTTTCGTACTGACATTTAAATAATTTACTGTAGGACAATTATATCATCTTTTCCAAGGATTGTCCTATTTGATCAGTTCGTAGCTATAGGCTGAGTAACAAAAAGATGCTTTAGACAAATCTCTACGACCTATCTAAAGCAGCTTTTTTGAATTTGGGGCCATTCGGGGGATATTACCGTCCCAAAGCCCAATATTATAAGCAAGTTCTATGCCACTGACAGGGGTCGAACCTGCACTTGGATAAACCAAACAGCGACCTGAACGCTGCGCGTCTGCCAATTCCGCCACAGTGGCATTAACCTTTCTTATTTTACACTAAAGTCTAAAATAGTCAAGCTGACAGATTAGCGTTTAGGAAATTGGATCACTGTGCCGTAACCATGGAGCATCAGGTATTTTGGACCAACTGAAACTCGCACGATCTGTGGTTCAAATCTGACTGCGATGATCCCTTCACCATCCTTAGCAACTGCGCGTTCAATTAAAATATCTTGCACTTCGCGATAAAGATCATCAAAATTATCAACTTCATCTAATTGATCAGCTGTTAAGGTCTTTTTTACCGTAGCACTAACAATTCCTTTGATCGTGTAAGTTCTATTGATTTCACCAGTTGTTAAAAACACTGTCTTCACCTCAAAATATTTATTTAAAGAAAGATTTGATAATTATGTCGGTTGATGTTGATAACTTCACGCCGATTATTTTTAGCTCGTCTTCGTAGCAAAGTATGCAACATCTTTTTTAACTTGGCATCATCATCAAGCTTAGAAACTAAGTCGTTATCAACGCGAATAAAAAGATCTTCACGTCGACTTAAAACTTTAAAAAGTGTCGTCTCGCTGTCACTATCGTCAGCTGTTACTTCTAAAAAACCTTTCTTCATTAAAATGCCTCCTCGTAACTACCTCGTTACTCTACTTTTATTGTACGCTACTTCAAAGGATTTATCAAAATCAACGCAAAAGGGATGCACCCGCTTTAGGTACATCCCTTAACATTATTTGATCAATTCATAGATCGATTGTGCATAAATTGCTGCTGCTTTTACAAGATCATCGACTGGAATAAATTCGTTAGCTTGGTGCATTGTGTCTGGTACACCTGGGAACATGGCACCAAAAGCGACCCCACGTTCCATTAAGCGACCATATGTCCCCCCACCAACAACTTTACCTTGTGCTTGTTCACCTGTTTGTTCGCTGTAAACTGCAAGTAAAGTTTTGACCAATGGATCTTCTGGTGAAACATAGTGTGGAACTTGTAATTTTCCGCTACGAGAGATTTCGATATCCAGTGGTGTAGCTGCTTTTTTCAAGCCAGCTTCGATATCTTTTTCATCCGTACCTTTAGGGAAGCGGAAGTTAAGGGTAATTTGACCACCCTTACCAGCTTCAAAGTTATAGATCCCTGAGTTCATAGTCAAATCTCCCATGATCTCATCAGTATAAGCAATCCCAAAGGCTGTCATCCGAGAATCTTGGTGCAAATATTTAGCTGTAAATTCAATAAAGCTTGCAGCTGCTCCACCAAAATCAAATTGTGCTAAGAATGTTGCCATGTAAGTAGCAGCATTTTCACCATTACGTGGTTCTTGTGCATGAGCTGCTTTACCGATAATGTGTAGATAAACATTACCATCTTTAAGGTAAGCAGTGCCGGTGATCGGATTTTTAGCAACAAATTCATCAAATGCTGCCAACATTTCTTTTTCATCAGCAGCCTTTACTAAAACTTCTGCATCACGTGGCACCATATTTTCACGTAAACCAGCGTCAAAGCTCAATAATTCATTTTTGCCACCATTTGTACCCACAAAATCAGCCACAAAACTAACATTTCCTTTTTCGCCGTTAATAATTGGGAAGAAAGCATCTGGTGAAAAGCCAAAATCAGGTTGGGGCATTTTTTCAAAGTAGTGTGTCATTCCACGCCATTGGCTTTCTTCGTCAGTTCCTAAAATAAAACGAACTTTTTTCGAAACTGGAAGACCTAATTCTTTAACGATCTTTAAGCCATAATAAGCCGCCATGCTAGGTCCTTTATCATCTGACGCACCACGAGCATACAAACGACCATCTTTTTCAACCGGTTCAAAAGGATCTGTATTCCAACCGTTACCAGCAGGCATCACATCAACATGGGCTAACATGCCTAATGTTTCGTCACCTTCACCGTATTCAATGTGGCCAGCTAAACCATCTAATTCAAGCGTAGTAAAGCCATCACGTTGTCCGATCTCTAAGAATTTATCCAAAGCTTCTTTAGGACCTGGTCCAAGTGGAGCTTCTTTGGTTCCTTTAGATTCATCACGAACACTTTCAATTCGTAACATCGTCTTTAGATCTGTTAACATTTCATCTTTTCTTTTTTCGGCTTCTTTTTTCCAATCAATTGTCATATAGATCCACCTCTTATTAAAATTAAGACTCCCCTTTATTTTATCACACTTTACCCTTGCTGCCAGTAATATAATATTAGTTGCAAGTTTGCTAAAAATGATTTACTGTCAACTTAAACTAAGAAAAGAGAGGTGTTTTATTTGAAACAAATATCAGAAAGTGTTTTAAAAGAAGTTATAAAAAAACGTCCATCCGTTAGCCACAAAGGAGATTACGGACGAATTTTGATCATTGGGGGCAACGAAAATATGGGCGGAGCAGCGATCATGTCCGCTAGTGCCGCCGTTTATAGCGGCGCTGGCCTAGTGACTTGCGCTAGTGCCCCAGAAAACCGCTCAGCGCTCCATGCCAGACTCCCAGAGGCAATGTTTTTAGACTATCACGATTTTTCTCAAATCATTACGGTAATCAAAAGTGCTGATGTGATCGTTGTTGGCCCCGGACTAGGTTTAAGCCAACATACTAACAAATTATTTGCCTTGATTTTTACCCATATCCGCCAACAAACAACGTTGATCATTGATGGTTCAGCGATCACTGCATTGGCTCAAGAGCCAAAACTACTTAAAACAATACCTAACTGTCCCATTATCTATACGCCCCACCAAGCAGAATGGCAACGATTATCAGGAATTGAAATTGCTGCGCAAACCCCACAAGTAAATCAAAGTATCCAGCAAAAATTAGGCGCAACTGTCATCTTGAAAAAACATCACACCGAGATTTATCACGCAGACAATTCGAGCTCAAAAATCATGATCGGTGGCCCCTACATGGCAACTGGTGGGATGGGTGATACTCTCACTGGGATCATTGCAGCCTTTATTGGTCAATTTAAAGCATCTTCAGCTGCCGATGTTTTAGATGCTGCTGTTTACCTGCACAGCTTGATTCCAACTAAACTTTCACACGAAAAATATGTGGTCTTACCATCTGATATCATTTCTTCTTTGCCTCAAGTGATGCATAACTACTTAGTTTGAGCTTTGAGGTCTGCTAGCTCATTTTCTGTTAAGGGGCGAAATTTACCTAAAGCTAAATTTTGATCAAGCTTTAAAGAGCCCATTTGAAGTCTTTTTAATTCTAAAACACGCATGCCAACTGCCCCAAACATTCTTTTTATTTGGTGATATTTACCTTCCGAGATCGTGATTTCGACCTCGGATTTTTGTGTTTTTAGATCCACTGCCAAAATTCTTAGTTGTGCAGGCTTAGTTTGCTCACCATTTTTTAAACTTATCCCTTTGGCAAATGCGCTACATGTTTCTTGTGACACACCCCCCGCAATCTGGGCACGATACACTTTAGCAACATGCTTTTTAGGAGCTAAAAGTTCATGGCTCAAAGCACCATCGTTAGTCAATAGTAATAATCCTGTTGTATCTTTATCTAATCTGCCAACCGGAAATAGTTTTTGACTGCGCTCTTTTTTTCCTAACAGATCAAGGACCGTTTTTTGTTGATCTTTAGTTGCGCTGACTACGCCCTTAGGTTTATTCAACATATAATAATAATTGGCTTGATAGTTTAAAACTTGTTCACCTACTTTGACTTTTGCAGTATTTGGATCTATTTGTAGTTTGCCATCTGTTACAGTTATTTCATCTACCGTAACTTGTTTTTGTTTTAAAATTTTTTTCACAGCCGAACGTGTCCCCACGCCTACTGTCGCTAAATATTTATCTAATCTCATGTGATGAACTTTCCTTTATAAAAAATATTTTTTGTAATTTAATTTCTATTTTTTCACCTAAAATTTTTCTGATAATTCCGGTTTTTAAACATAAAAATAAATACACTCCTGCGCCAAAAATCGCAGCACACAGCAAAATTCCTAAAGCTAGGAAACGATTATTTCCCGGGAAAAGTTTAGTTAACCCTGTTACTAAGAGCAATACACCGCCAAACATCACCAACGAAAAGATAGCCATCAAATTGACGTTAAATTGTAATTTTTGCGGTTGCAGATCAAAACGGTAGTATAAATAGCTAAACATAAAGTAGCTAGCAAGTAACATGGATATCCCCGTTGCCAGAATCGGACCAAAAACACCTAACGTAGCTGTCAGTGGATATTGCAATATTAATTTTAAAATTAACCCTAAAGCTGTATAGCGAATTGCTCGGCGATTTTCGTATACTCCTTGAAGCAACGAACCCAAAACATTGAAAAGACAAATCGCTAGCGTCATATAAGCTGAAACCGCTAAAACATAGATTCCTAATTCGTCGTAACCATAAAACACTAAATATAACGGACGACTAACCGCTGCCATCCCTAAAACAGCCGGTAACATGATAAAAAATAACAACTCTAAAGCATTTAATAGTTGTTTTTGAGTTAACTTGCGCTCCTTTTTAGCTACAGCCTCACTTAATAAAGGAATCGCAGTCGTAGCTAAAGCAGTCGAAAGCGCCACTACTATCATGATAACTTTATTAGCATTTCCTGCAAAAAGTGCATAAAACGCATTGATCTGCTCCATTGAGTAATTAGTGAGCTGTTTAAAAATAAAGGGAAAACTGAATTGATCAATCAAATTAAAGGTCGACATCGCACAAGCAATAAAAATAAAGGGCATTGCTTGAGAAAATACTTCTTTGATCAAGGCTAAATCACTAACCACCAACTTATTTACACTTTGTTCTGCTAGTTGATTTAATCCTTGCCAATGGCGCAAATAATACCAAACTAAAATCAAAGTTCCGCCAATCGCCCCCACAAATGCAGCAAAGGTCGATTGCCATACACCAACTTCATAGGATTCCCCTAAAACTTTGATCGTGATAAAAGTCGCTGCCAACATATAAATTATCCGAATAAACTGTTCTAGCAGTTGCGATAAGGCTGAGGGGGCCATTTCTTGATAACCTTGAAAATAACCACGTAATAAACTCATAGTCGGAATGATCAACAAAGCTAGCGCTAAAGAACGATAAATCGAAACGACCCGCATATCTCCCTGAGAAATAAGGGGCGCGATGCTCCAAAATATCACCGTACAGATAACACCAACCATAAATAACGCCCAAAAACTTACCTTGAAGAGCCGTTTTGAAATAAGGTATTCATTTTTAGAATTATAATAAGCTACTTGTTTAGCCACAGCAGATGGAATACCTGAAATCGCAATCATCAAAAAGATGCTATAGACCGTATAACCTTTAGTATATAATGCGTTGGCTTGCAAACGATCAGCTCCAAACCAACTATACCAAGGGATAATGTAGATCGCACCCAAGATCCGTGAAAGGATACTACCAGCGGTCATCCAAGCTGACCCCGTAAGTAGCTTTTCTTTCATTGTTTTTTGTTCACTCATTTATTTTTCCTTTCACTACATGTTATTCAAGTGTAATTTTAGCAGAAATTTCAAGGACACTAAAGAAATTACGTTAACATGAATCCTATTCAAAAAAGCAAGTAATCCACATAAGGTAGACTATTTGCTTCTAAAAAATTAACTATTTATATATTTATCTATTCTGCTTTTTTAATAACGGTTCTTGAAGCAATAAAAAGGCACATAAACCAAAGTAAAGCAAAAATAATCGATAGTAACGTACTTTCACTCAAGGTCAATAACCCTAAAACTGCAATAAAAAAGAAGATAGTTACAAAATTAGATACTGGGTAAAGTGGCATTGGGAAAACACTTTTCTTAGTTGGATTTTGTTCGCGATATTTATAGTGACACCAAACTAAAATGATCCAGACAAAGATAAAACTTACAGTTGCAACCCCAGAAATAATTTCAAAAATGCTACTTGGAAGAATATAGTTCAAAACTACGATCACAAATAACACTGAAGATGAAAAAACTAAGGACGAAACTGGCACGCTACGGTTACTGATTTTAGCCATCCGTTTTGGTGCTTGACCACTACTTGATAATACAAATAAAGTCCGACTTGTACTAAAGATCGCACTATTGCAGGCTGAAAGTGCCGCTGTAAGAACAACAAAATTGATCACAGCTGCTGCAAAATTAATTCCAATTCCTGAAAAGACTTGGACAAATGGACTTGAAGAAGTTGAGATCTCATTCCACGGATAAATACACATTAAAACAAACATTGAACCGATATAAAATAAACCGATCCGTAAAGGTAAGGTGTTGATCGCCCGCGGGAGATCTTTTTGGGGTTCAGCAGTTTCACCAGAAGTTAGCCCAACCATTTCAATTCCAGTAAAAGCAAAAATAACCATCGGAAAGGCTGCCATCAAGCCCGAGAATCCCTTAGGAAATAGTCCACCATAATTGACTAAATTACTTAACTGAACTTGATTGCCACCAACATTTGCTGAAGTAGCCAGTAAAATAAAGCCTGTTACGATCAACGCAATGATCGCCATAACTTTAATACTTGAAAACCATGATTCTAATTCACCAAAGACACCAACACTTAATAAATTAAAGGCTAACAAGATCAAAATGATCACTAGCGCAGTTACCCACTGTGGGATATTTGGAAACCAATAACGAATATAGATACCACTTGCGGTCAAATCGGCCATTGCTAAACTTTCCCAACAAAGCCAATAAGTCCAACCGACAACAAATTCCCATTTTTCACCTAAATATTCTCTCACAAATTCAATAAATGAAGACTTAGATGTATCTGACAAGATCAATTCTCCAATAGCTCGCATCATTAAAAAGCAGAAGATCCCCGCTATCAAATAAGCAAAAATGATCGCAGGACCTGCTTTTTGGATCGCACTCCCAGAACCAAGAAATAACCCAGTTCCGATCGCCCCTCCGATCGCGATCATCTGCACGTGCCGGTGAGTTAAAGCACGCGAAAGTTCGTTTTTC
This sequence comes from Ligilactobacillus apodemi DSM 16634 = JCM 16172, assembly GCF_001434405.1. Lineage (GTDB taxonomy): Bacteria > Bacillota > Bacilli > Lactobacillales > Lactobacillaceae > Ligilactobacillus > Ligilactobacillus apodemi. The sequence goes on from NZ_AZFT01000053.1 coordinate 990,273, forward strand.
ATGCTACTTAAAGCCCTCCTTAAATAAAAATGTTCCTTTTTTATAAAATATGAGTTAAGTTATATTTTATCTAATTTAAACTAATTTCGCAAATTTTCCTTAAATAACTAAGCTTTCTCTTGGACTTAAAAAACCGCAAAAAACCTTCCTAACTTAGAATATTCCTAGTTAGGAAGGGTTCGGTCGAGCTAAATTTTATTAGATATTTTTACTAATTTTAATTTGCTACAATATTAACTAATTTGCCTGGAACTGCGATCACACGACGAATCGTTTTTCCTTCAAGTTCTGCTTTAACCTTTTCATCCGCTAAAGCTAAACTTTCAAGTTCTTCTTTTGAAGCATTGCGTGATACTTTGAGACGTTGACGAATTTTACCGTTAAGTTGGACGACTACTTCGATCGTATCTTCAACTAATTTATTTTCGTTATAAGTTGGCCATTGTGCATAAGCAATACTTTCGTTATGTCCCAGTAAAGCCCACAATTCTTCTGCCATATGTGGTGTGATCGGTGCTAGTAATTTAACTAAGCCTTCAACGTATTCAAGTGGTAGAGCTTGAGCCTTGTAGAAATCATTGACCATTACCATCAATTGAGAAATAGCCGTGTTAAAGTGAAGTTTTTCATAATCTTCCGTTACTTTCTTCACTGTTTGATTATAAACAAGATCTAACTCACCTTCATTGATCGTCGTGATTCGATCCCGGAGTTTACCATTTTCATCAACCACTAAATTCCAAACACGATTAATGAATTTATGTGCACCATTTAAGCCATCTTCGCTCCAAGCGATCGATGCGTCCAATGGTCCCATAAACATTTCATACAAGCGTAATGTATCCGCTCCATATTGTTCTACAATATCATCTGGATTTACAACATTACCTTTAGATTTAGACATTTTTTCGTGGTTATTACCTAAAATCATCCCTTGGTTAACCAATTTTTGGAATGGTTCTTTAGTTGGAACTACCCCAAGATCATAGAGGAATTTATGCCAGAAACGAGCGTATAATAAGTGTAATACAGCATGTTCTGCCCCACCGACATAAAGATCAACTGGTAACCATTCTTTTAATTTTTCAGGGTCAGCGATCACATCTTTGTTGTGTGGATCAATATAACGCAAGAAATACCAAGAACTACCAGCCCATTGTGGCATTGTATTGGTTTCACGTTTCCCTTTGCGACCATTTTCATCAACCACATTGACCCAGTCTTCAAGGTTAGCTAACGGACTTTCACCTGTGCCAGATGGTTTGATATCGTTTGATTTTGGTAAAAGTAATGGCAATTCATCTTCTGGAACTAATGTTGTTTCGCCATCTTCCCAATGGATAACAGGAATTGGTTCACCCCAATAACGTTGACGCGAGAAGGTCCAATCACGCAAACGATAGTTAACTTTTTTATCACCTGCATCATGTTCTTTTAACCAAGTGATCATCGTAGCGATTGCTTCTTCTTTAGTCAAACCATTAAGGAATTCAGAATTGATATATTCACCTTCACCGGTATAAGCTTCCTTAGTTACATCGCCACCAGCAATAACTTGAATGATTGGCAGGTCATATTTTTTCGCAAATTCCCAGTCACGTTCATCGTGCGCAGCAGAAACCATAACTGCCCCAGTTCCATACGATGCTAAAACATAATCAGCTAACCAAATTGGTAATTTTTCACCATTAACAGGATTGATCGCATAACTTCCGGTGAAAACCCCAGTCTTATCTTTAGCCAAATCAGTTCTTTCAAGGTCTGATTTATGAGAAACTTCTTCGACATACGCTTGAACAGCTTCTTTTTGTTCAGGAGTTGTTAATTGTTCAACTAATTCATGTTCAGGTGCGATCGTGATCGCTGAAGCACCAAAGAGCGTATCTGGACGAGTTGTAAACACTTCTAAAGTTTCGTCATCTTTTCCAGCAACTTTGAAATTGATAGTTGCCCCTACAGAGCGCCCGATCCAATTTCTTTGTTGTTCTTTGATTGCTTCTGGCCAATCTAAGTCATCCAAATCATCGATCAAACGATCAGCATAAGCAGTAATCTTTAAGACCCATTGACGCATTGGTTTACGGATAACTGGAAATCCGCCACGTTCAGTTTTTCCATCAATAACTTCTTCGTTTGCCACAACAGTACCTAAATCTGGGCTCCAGTTAACTGGAATCTCAGCTTCATAAGCTAAACCACGCTTATATAATTGTTCAAAGATCCATTGAGTCCATTTGTAATAAGCTGGATCGGTCGTGTTTACTTCACGATCCCAATCATATGACAAGCCCAAAGATTTGATTTGACGTCTAAAGTTATTAATATTTTTCTTAGTGAATTCACGGGGCGAATTTCCTGTCTTTAAGGCATATTGTTCAGCAGGTAAGCCAAAAGCATCCCAGCCCATTGGATGTAAGACATTATAGCCTTGCATCCGTTTCATTCGTGACACAATATCAGTTGCCGTATAACCTTCAGGGTGACCAACGTGTAGTCCTTGCCCTGATGGATATGGGAACATATCTAAAGCGTAGTAGTTTTGTTTGTTTTTATCTTCCGTAGTTTTGAACGTTTTATGTTCATCCCAATAACGTTGCCATTTGGTTTCAATTTTCTTATGATTATAACTCATGCTAAAAAAATCCTTTCTCAAAAAATAAAAGGTCCTATACAGAGCCATAACAGACTCTATATAGGACGAAAAAACCGCGGTACCACCCATACTTCTAACTTGAGCTCAAGTTAGCACTCAACTTCGTAACGAGAAGTACCGTCCCTACCTACTATTTTTTCACTAGGAAACTCAAAGGTGAGTTCAAAAATAACTACCTACATGCTTTCAGCTAACACATGCTCTCTGTAAGAGTAATTATTCTCTACTGATCCTTATCTGCGTTCAAATTATATTTACTTTATCTTAGCAAAACAGCCATCTTAATTCAAGTCAAATTTATTGTAACTTTAATTTCTGACCGACATAAATAATATCTGAAGATAAGTTATTTAAAGCCTTTAGTTGCGTAACTGTCGTGGCGTTTGCAGAGGCAATCTTCCATAAAGAATCACCTGATTTAACAGTATATTCACTTGTTTTAGCCGCTGATGTCGTAGATGAGCTACTTTGACTTTGTTGCGTCGAAGAACTAGATTTACCAACGTTTAACACTTGACCCACATAAATAATATCATTAGATAAATTATTGAGTTTCTTTAATTCACTCAAGGTAAGTTGATTGGCATTAGCAATCGACCATAGAGTATCGCCAGCTTTGACCGTATAGCTCGTTTGACTTGTAGTCGTTTGGCTTTGGGTAGAATTTGAAGTATTGCTTGTGATTGCTGTTGTAGATGATGTTGTTGACACCTTTAAAACTTGACCTGGAATGATCAAATTACTTGTCAGACCATTTAAGCTCTTTAAGCTATCTAAGCTCATATTGTTATTTTGGGCAATTCGATATAGTGAATCGCCAGCTTTTACGGTATAAGTGCCTGTCGCTGAGCTTGTCGTTTGGCTCGTATTTGTCGTTGTTGCTTGACCACTGTTACTCGTGTTTGTCGTTGTCGTACTTGTTGACCCCAATACTTTTAAAACTTGACCTACGTAGATTGTATTACTTGTCAAACCGTTTAGACTCTTCAATGTGTCTAAGCTCATATTGTTGTTTTGAGCGATCCGATATAATGTATCACCTGATTTGACCGTATACGTTCCCGTTGCTGAACTTGTTGTTTGGCTCGTATTTGTTGTTGTTGCTTGACTATTATTTGTGCTTGTCGTTGTTGTACTTGTTGATCCCGAGACTTTTAAGACCTGGCCCACATAGATCGTGTTACTTGTCAAACCATTTAGACTCTTTAATGTGTCCAAGCTCATATTATTATTTTGCGCGATCCGATATAGCGTATCGCCAGATTTGACTGTATATGTGCCTGTCGCTGTGGCCGTGCTTGTTGTTTGATTCGTTGTCGCTGCTGGAGTCGTCGTTTGACTGCCACTACTTGTATTTGACGTTGTTGTACTTGTTGATCCTGAGACTTTTAAAACTTGGCCCACATAGATCGTGTTACTTGTTAAACCATTTAGACTTTTTAATGTGTCCAAGCTCATATTATTATTTTGCGCGATCCGATATAGCGTATCGCCAGATTTGACTGTATATGTGCCTGTCGCTGTGGCCGTGCTTGTTGTTTGATTCGTTGTCGCTGCTGGAGTCGTCGTTTGACTACCACTACTTGTATTTGACGTCGTTGTACTTGTTGATCCTGAGACTTTTAAGACCTGACCCACGTAGATCGTGTTACTTGTCAAACCATTTAAACTCTTTAATGTGTCCAAGCTCATATTGTTATTTTGCGCGATCCGATATAACGTATCGCCAGATTTGACTGTATATGTGCCTGTCGCTGTAGCCGTGCTTGTTGTTTGACTTGTTGTACCCGTTGTAGTTATTGTTCCTGTATCTGTAGTGCCTTGGACAGAACCACCTGTATCGTAAGCTGTAAGATTATACGTTTCGATAACTTTAATCAGTTTTTCGGCATAATCTGGTGCAGTAGCATATGTTCCATAAACCCCATTTTTCAAATTTTGCGCTGCAACAGCATAGCTTGAAGCATTAGCACGCGTTGAATTAGGGAAACGCGTCGTGATAACATTTGCATAAGCACTTAACGATTCTGCGTAACTTGAGTAACGTTGGAATTTATCATAAACAGTCTGATAAGAACCATTATAATATTCTTGAGTAGGTAATTCGATGTAAGCACCTGAACCAGACCACTTCACGCCAAAAAGATTATAAGCTGAAGTCGATAAATAGCTACTACCCCAGCCACTTTCAACCACTGCTTGAGCAATCATCAATGAAGCATATAATCCGCGCTGTTGAGCAATTTGTTGTGCAGCGCCTGCAATACTATTCAAAAAGTTACGAACATTAGCAGGATAAGAACTAGAGACGCTCACAGTAGATGTTGTATAAGTCGTAGGCACCGAAGTAGCACTTGTTGAAGTACTCGTAGCTGTATCTGTAGTATTTTGTTGGGTTGAACTATCAGTAGAATTTGTATTGTTTGCTGTTGAATTCTGGTCAACTTGAACTACATCAGCTTGCGCTTTTGCTTTATTCAAGGCCAAACCTGCAGTTCCCATTAAAACAGTTGTTCCTATGTAGGTAGTCGCTTTTTTCACAGATTTAAAATTCTCAGATAAGAGCTGATGTTTTGCAAATTCAATTCGTTCTTTTCGACTTTTCAAAACCTATACCTACTATATTTTAGTTTTGCCCTAATGGCTGATAAAATATAGTTTTTCCTTTCCTAAATTAATTGTAAATTTCTCTGAATAATTAAGTAGTGGCACTGTATTTACTATTATGTCCAAAATTTTTATAAATGCATTCATCTCAAATATAGTAAATACTAGCTAATATAAATATTTTAAGTATGAAAATTTACTTTCTGTAATTATCCTTAAGTTTGATTATAGCTTCTATTTTTGTTTGATGCTAGCTTTTTACACTGCTGATAAAATATTAACCGAATAATTTTTAACAAAAAAACTATGGCATTACTTCATGTAAATACCATAGTCATCTTACTATCATTATTTAATTATTTTAAATTTAATTCTGCCTTTAGCGCATCGACCTTATCGACCTTTTCCCAAGGTAAGTCAACATCAGTTCGGCCAAAGTGCCCATAAGCTGCAGTTTGTTTATAAATTGGGCGTCGTAGATCTAGCATTTCAATAATGCCTGCTGGACGTAAATCAAATGTTTTACGGATAGCTTCGATCAATTTTTCATTGTCAACGGTTGCTTTGCCAAATGTATTGACCGAGATCGAAACAGGTTGAGCAACTCCAATTGCGTAAGCTAACTGAACCTCAACTTCAGGAGCAATTCCTGCAGCAACAATATTCTTAGCAATATAACGCGCTGCATAACTAGCAGAACGGTCAACCTTAGTTGCATCCTTACCTGAAAATGCGCCACCACCATGATGTGCATAACCACCATAAGTATCGACAATGATCTTTCGGCCAGTCAAGCCAGCATCGCCTTGAGGACCACCGATCACAAAACGTCCGGTTGGATTAATAAAATACTTAGTTTTTTCGTCCAATAATTCTGCCGGAATTTCTTTTTTGATTACTTTTTCTAAAATATCTTGGCGAATTTGTTCCAACTCAACATCTGCTGTATGCTGTGTGGAAAGGACGACCGTATCCACTCGAAGTGGTTTACGATCATCATCATATTCGATCGTAACTTGCGCCTTAGCATCTGGCCCTAGATACGAAAGTTCGCCGTCTTTTCTAACTTGAGCGATTTTTCGCATTAAACGATGACTTAAAGCAATCGGTAATGGAATCAGTTCAGGTGTTTCATTGATTGCATAGCCAAACATTAAACCTTGGTCACCAGCACCAATTTGATCTAATGGATCTTCATTGCCTTCTTTAACTTCAAGTGCTGTATCTACACCGAGTGCAATATCAGCTGATTGTTCATCGATTGCAGTTAATACTGCACAATTGTCACCGTCAAAACCATATTTCCCGTCGGTATATCCGATTTCTTTGATCGTATCACGCACTACTTTTTGAATATCAACATATTTTGTTGTTGATATTTCACCAACAACCACTACAAGACCAGTTGTAACAGTTGTTTCCGCTGCAACACGTGCATATGGGTCTTTCTCTAATAGTGCGTCTAAAATCGCATCACTGATTTGGTCTGCAATTTTATCTGGATGTCCTTCAGAAACTGATTCTGATGTAAATAAATGTCTTTCTGACACAGTAAATTCCCCCAGTTCATTTTTATGGTTACAAGGCATCTTCACTAGATAGTGAATCCTATCGGGAATGAGTGAGTTGTAACATTTCCCATTTTAACACAAGATATTAGTTATGCAACTAATATCATTTTTATTTTATTCACAATAATGAAAAAGGACTACTCGTGCACTATACAAAAAAAGCACTAGGAATATCTTTCCTAGTGCTTAATATACAATACCGGTGATCGGGGTCGAACCGATACGTCCTCAACGGACACTGGATTTTGAGTCCAGCGCGTCTGCCAATTCCGCCACACCGGCATAAAGGGCGATAGATGGGAATCGAACCCACGAGTGCCGGAGCCACAATCCGGTGCGTTAACCACTTCGCCACTATCGCCATCACGAATAATTAAATTATACTACAATTACTACTTATTGTAAATAATCAACAGCTGACTAATTTCATAAAAAAAGCTACCATAAAAGGTAGCTAAAAATAAAGTCACAACGGTCCTAACCGGATTTGAACCGGTGATCTCCTGCGTGACAGGCAGGCGTGATAACCCCTACACCATAGGACCAATATTGCGGGAGCAGGATTTGAACCTACGACCTTCGGGTTATGAGCCCGACGAGCTACCAGACTGCTCCATCCCGCGATAATTAATATTAAGTGATGACCCGTACGGGATTTGAACCCATGTTACCGCCGTGAAAGGGCGGTGTCTTAACCACTTGACCAACGGGCCATAAAACGGAGAAGGAGGGATTTGAACCCTCGCGCCGTGTTACCGACCTACACCCTTAGCAGGGGCGCCTCTTCAGCCACTTGAGTACTTCTCCATATGGGCCTAAGTGGACTCGAACCACCGACCTCACGCTTATCAGGCGTGCGCTCTAACCAGCTGAGCTATAGGCCCATAAAACCTAAGCGGGTGACGAGAATCGAACTCGCGACAACAGCTTGGAAGGCTGTGGTTTTACCACTAAACTACACCCGCATGTTTTATGTAATGGCGCGGGACGGAATCGAACCGCCGACACAAGGAGCTTCAATCCTTTGCTCTACCGACTGAGCTACCGAGCCATAAACGGTCCTAACCGGATTTGAACCGGTGATCTCCTGCGTGACAGGCAGGCGTGATAACCCCTACACCATAGGACCAATATTGCGGGAGCAGGATTTGAACCTACGACCTTCGGGTTATGAGCCCGACGAGCTACCAGACTGCTCCATCCCGCGATAATAAAAAAAGGAGGATAAGAGATTCGAACTCTTGCGTGGTTTGACCCACCTGACGGTTTTCAAGACCGTTCCCTTCAGCCAGACTTGGGTAATCCTCCATAATATATAAGTGATACTGCTTAAATCCATGAACAGAATCAATGGACCTTGTAGGACTCGAACCTACGACCGGACGGTTATGAGCCGTCTGCTCTAACCAACTGAGCTAAAGGTCCGAGGCACTAGCAGTAAGTCGCGGCGGAGGGGATCGAACCCCCGACCTCCCGGGTATGAACCGGACGCTCTAGCCAGCTGAGCTACACCGCGATATGTAAATATCTTGAACTCTTGTTCAATCGGGAAAACAGGATTCGAACCTGCGACCCCCTGGTCCCAAACCAGGTGCTCTACCAAGCTGAGCTATTTCCCGATAAAAAATGCACCCAGCAGGAGTCGAACCTGCAACCTTCTGATTCGTAGTCAGACACTCTATCCAGTTGCGCTATGGGTGCGTAATATAAAATTATTTAATTTAAAATGCCGAGGACCGGAATCGAACCGGTACGGTGATCACTCACCGCAGGATTTTAAGTCCTGTGCGTCTGCCAGTTCCGCCACCCCGGCATGATCATCATTTATGCTGATCAAGCGGAAGACGGGATTCGAACCCGCGACCCCCACCATGGCAAGGTGGTGTTCTACCACTGAACTACTTCCGCATAAATGGTGCCGACTAGAGGATTCGAACCTCCGACCCTCTGATTACAAATCAGATGCTCTGCCAGCTGAGCTAAGTCGGCGTTAAAAACAAAAGACTTAATTATTATATATAATATATAATTTTCTGTCAAGAGTTTTTTTATTTTTATGAGTCGTGACAGGCTCGAACTGTCGACCCTCTGATTAAAAGTCAGATGCTCTAC
>NZ_AZFT01000054.1 GCF_001434405.1 Ligilactobacillus apodemi DSM 16634 = JCM 16172
GATTTCTGTTTGAATTGGTTGGCCTTCTGGTTCATACTTGTCAGCATCTGTTTGTGCTACTTCGTATTGTGCTGTATAGGTAGCACCAGTCGTAAAGGTTGCTGGTAAAGCTGGACTCCATGCATCAGTACCAGATTTTTGAACATAACCTTCATTTGCTACAACTGTTGGTACAGTCACTTCACTTGCATCTGTTCCTTCACGAACATCAAAAATGTAACTTGCATCATCGGCAAATTTACCATTATCTCCAGCTGCAAAAATTACTCGAACATAACCTTCAGGCACTTCTGCATCAGGATTATTGGTACGATCAATCACTTTATCTAAAACATTAACTGTTACTTCACCGGTTTGTGTTGTACCATCTGGATACGTTACGGTTACCGGAACTGTATAGAAACCAGGTGTATTTCCATCTGGTAAGACTGCTCCTTCATTTACTGTAACTACTGGTTGATCAGAGCCAGCTGGATAGTCTGTTATTACTGCAGCAATCACATCATCAGCCGTTGTAGCTTCACCAGCTGGTTTAGTTACCGTACCATATGTTGCAGTATATTGGATATTATCTTTTAACTTGTATTGGGCAACGTAGGTCCCGGCAGCGGTGATCGTTTCTGGTAAAGTCGGATTCCAAGCTGTGAACAAGAAGTTTTCATTTGGTGTTGGAGTTGGAACTGAGACTTCAGAGATCGCTGTTCCTTCTTTTACATCAAATTGAGTTGTTGCACCATCTTCAAACCGACCAGTATCACCAGCATCAAAAGTTATGCGCACATATCCATCTGGGGTTTCTTGAGATGAATCTGTGACTGGGATCACATTTCCGACGACAACTTTAACAGTCGCATCATCAGTTGATCCATCAGCATAAGTTACTGTAGATGGTACCAAGTAAACACCTGGAGTTTTACCATCTGGCAAGGTCGTTTCGTCTTTAGGGGTAACTGTTACGCCATCAGGAGCAGCAACTTGATCTGTTTTACCAGTCTCAGTAAAGAACATTGCACCTGCAAGATCATCAGCAGTGGTTGCTTGACCAAGATATTTATTGATTTGGCCACCAGTTACATCATATTTAGAAGCAGCACTAGGTTCGACTGTTACTTTAACCGTCACTTCTTCAGTTGTACCATCTGGATAAGTCACCGTTACTGGAACTGAGAATTCACCAGCTTCTGTTCCATTTGGCAGATCAGTTTCATTTTTAACAGCTAATGTTGGTTGTTTGGTAGCGGTTGTTGGATAATCGGTCGTAACTTGAGCTAAGACTTCATCTGCTGTCGTTGCTTGACCATAAGTCTTAGTTAACTCACCACCTGTTGCTGTATAGGTCGTTGCTGCATCATCAGCTACGGTAACGGTTACATAGGTGTAATCTTTCGAGCCATCTGGATAAGTTACCTCAACCGGTGTTACATAAGTTCCTTTCGCTGTCAAAGCATCCCCTTTGACAACAACTTCACCTGTAGTTTCATTCACCGTTACATTTGCAGGATCGATCACTTGTACGCCTGCGGGAATTGTTGCTTTAACATCCGCTGGAATATCAGCATCTGTTGCGGTGGCAAATTTTGTGCCTTTTGGAGCAGTAGTATCGGCACCAGTTGCATCCTTAAATGTTGGCGTTACAGGATCAGTATCTTTAGCGATCGTGCCTGTTACTGCAGCATATGTTGGCACATACGAATCAGCTACTGGAATGTTAGCGATAAATGAATCTAACGCTAAAGCATTATTTAAGCTACTCGTACTTTCACCTTGTTCAAAGATAGCTGCTGTAAAGTTAGTAGCACCTGTAATATCACTAGGAACGGTAAATGTTGCTGGAGTGGCAACACCTTCACTATCCGAAGTGATCGTTTGCGCATCACCAAGCGCTACCCCGTCTTTGAACCATTGAATTTGATATTCACGGTTTGGTAATAAGCCACCGACTGTTGAACTTGCTACATCACCTGGGAAAGCATAATGGTCACTTGTGTTGTAGTCTAAAATATCGATCATTGGTTGTGGAGCTAAAATTGCAAAGTTGATCGAAGATAGATTTTGTGCCACTCCAACAGTTGGCATCCCTGGCGCAACAGAATTATTGATTTCTTGGAACATATTGACTGCGATTGCAGGACTCCAAATGTTGTAATTATCAACTAAAGGAGCAACATACATGTAGTCTGTATTGATATGACGAAGTTTTTGACCAAGAGTTCCGTTCCATTGCATCAACTTATTGTTATTTGCATCTTCATCACTGACTAATGTGCCCCATTGATCATCTGAAACAGCTGCGCTCCCCTTGGAACTGGCACTCTTACCATATAATCCTTTAAACGGAATATAATAATTACCATCTGCATCTACTGTAGCTACTACCGTTTCCGCAATGTGAGAGCCCACACCATGTTCTGCTTGATAAGCAGTAATCATTTCTTCTTCTGCAGCTTGCAGATCAGCAGCTGTATAGCCTTTATTGTCTGCTTTCCAGGCATCTAATTGGCGAGTAAGTTCATCATTTAGATACGATGCTACCACTTTAACCCCAGTGGCTTTAACATCGTTACTGTCATTGATCCATTGGTTAGCAAGGGTTCCGGCACCATCACCGTTATCGTACCAAACAGTCCCTTTGATCGCACCATAAGAACCTGTATCTGCCCAAGTACCATCTGCATTCGTTGGTTGACTCCATTCACTTTCCGGTTTAACTAACCAATCTTCTAAATTATATTTTTCTTGTAAAACAACTTGAGCATTAACGATCCGGTTAACTCCGGCCGTAAAATCCCATGATTCATTTTTACGATTCAAACGCGTATGGAAGCCGTAAACCATGTCGCCTTGTTTTACAATACTGTATTTATCAGGATCGGGATTTTCTACCCATGTTCTGATCGCAAATTTAGCATCACCTGCTAATTGGAAAGTATGTTCCACGCCATCGCTACCCACTTCTGGAGTAGAAAGGTCGATCGCAAATGTACCATCTGCATTTGTTGTAGTATAGTATACTTTTGAAACATAGCCTTTGCCATCTGCCCATTGTAAATAAACTTTCATCCCTGCAATTGGCGTATCACCATTACTTGGACGGTAAGCATCGATCCCACTAGAAGCGTCTGTATTGATCCACGCTGTCCCCGAATAAGTCCTAACGGCTGTTGGGTCTCCAGGACTATAGATAGCATTTTTTTGTGCTTCTTCTTGTAATTGATCCGAAATGGTTGGTTCATCTGCTTGAGTCGCTACTGCTTCAGATTCTGCCGTAGCCGTAGTTTCCGCGGTTGCTGCAGCAGTTGCACTTGAAACAGCTTCACTATCGGCGCTTCTAAATGTTGCTTGAGCAGCAGAATTGGCCGAAACATCTGTACTTTCGGCTGATTCTGTGATATCATTAGCGCCGTTAGTGATATCATCAGTAGCTGTATCTGATATAGCTACACTTTCTCCTTCTTGTGCTTGGGTTGGCACAGTTTCGGAAGAAGTATTTTGATCACTTTCCTCTACAGTCGTGGCTGCTTGATCTTCAGTATTTGCGGTACTTGTTGGATCAGTTACGGCTGTTTTTTGTGCTTCAGTAACATCTTCGCTTTGGGTTTTTGTGGTGTCTTCAGCTGTAGAATTTGTAGTAGTTTCAGATGAGGCCGTTTCACCCGTATCATCTAAGACTTCAGTCGCAACATCTGACGTTGCATTTTCATCCGCTAACGCTCCACCTGCATATGCTGCAAAAGTAAAACCAACTAAGACGGATGCGACCCCAACACTAAATTTTTTGATCGCAAATCTTTGTTTACTTGGTTCCATCTTTTGTGTTTGAAGTTTTTTATTATTTTTTGAAACCATGTGATTACCTCCTATCACTTTTACGCTCTGGAAATGTTAAAAAAATCTATAATTTAAAATATTTTCCATAACTTTATATTAAATTCTTTTTAACTTAAAAGCAAATGATACGCCATAACCCCCTTTAAAATTCTATAATATCAAGCTAAAATACACTTTTACCATATTCTAATTCTCAATAAAACTAAGTTAATATCAGTATAATATTTTAGCAATAATCTAAATAAAAATATCCCGATTATACTTAGGTAACAGTAAAATAAACTTTTTTGAATATTGTTGTAGATAGATTGAAAATGTTTGTTTGCATAATATTTTTGTTATCTTAGTTAACAAATTAAAAAAACTTGAGCACGAAATTTTTTTCGCACTCAAGCTTTCTTTGTTAGACAAAGCTAACTTTTAGTCTTTCTCTTCTTTCCAAAACCTACCAAGCCTGCCAAACCTGCTAACAACGTTACTCCAAGCAATGTTTGTGTCGTATCTTCTTCATCACCTGTTTGTGGCAATTCTGTTGCTGTGGTTGCTTTGACCGCTTGTTTTTGCGTTGTAGTTTGCGTTTGAGTAACTGGTGTTGTTGCTTGTGGCTCTGTAGCAACTGTTTTAGCTGTTGGTGTCGTTGGTGTACTATTTTGTGGTTCCGGTGTTGAAGTAGTGTCTTTCTTGTAAATAACTGGTGTATTGGCACCTGGATCAATTGGATCAACACTACCGATCGTTGCACTATATCCTGGAACATCAGGCGTAGTCGTTACAATAACTTTCGTTGGATCATTTGGATCATTCTTGTATTGTGGCGTTGGAGCACCTGGAATCGGAACTCCATTTTCATCAACAGGAACGATCACACCGATCTTCTTGTAAGTTACGCTCGTTTCAAGATCTTTTTGTTGCGTTGGATCACCAGGAACCACCGCTTTATCAGCGTAGTATCCGTTAATAACCGGCACGTTAACTTCAGCATAGTTTTCTTTATCCGGTGTCCAAGGTTCATCTGGATTTAGAATCTCGCCAGTAACTTTATCGATCAACAAGTTCCGTGTCCAAGTTGACGTTTGAACAACATCATCACGTAATTTATTACCATTTTCGTCAACAAAATGAACCGTAGAAGTGTATTGTTTGTTGTATTGATCTAAGTTTGGCCACAATGGACTATTTGGATCATCTGGATTGATCGGCGTTCCTGGTTCATGTGGATCATTTGGACCAACCGGAGCTACAGCATGATTTAACTTAATGATAAATGTTTGATCTTGTGATTCATCATCATCATACGTTGGGTCACCAGCAGCCTTGAAACCATCTTCAACTAAAACATAACCTTTGTTGATAAAGTCTTGGATCTTATCCGCCGTTGTATAATCAATGCGTTCACCTGATTTACCTGTTGTTGTATCAGTTTGGATCGTTTCGCCAGTCTTAGCATCAACATAAACGATTTTAGCTGTTTGATCTTTTGGTACAGGTACATATGTTACAGGAGTATCTTTGCCTGGGTCCTCTGGATCAACAGTCGGTTGTTGTGGTGTATAACCCGGGATATCTGGTACCGGTGTTTCGCCGCCCTTAGTTGGGTCGTTTGGATCATTTTCATAACTTGGTGTTGGCGCCTCTGGGAGCGGATCACCAGCAGGATCAACTGGGATAATATGACCTAACGGCTTATAAGTTACGGTCAGTTCAATGTTATCTTGACTTACTGCTTGATTTGGCACGACTGCAATATCAGCGTAGTATCCAGTGATCACTGGCGTCGTTACCGAATCATAGCTAGTTTTATTTGGAGTCCAGTCCGTAGCCGATAAAACTTCGCCAGTGACTTTATCGACCGTTACTTCTCGTTGCCATGTTGCTTGTTGGACATTATCAGCTGGCGTATTTTCTCCTGCACCAACGTAATGTACCGTCAGCGTTACATCTTTTGTCACTTCACCTGCCTCGCTCGGCCATTTTGGTCCGTTTGGATCGTTTGGATTGATCGGCTCACCTGGCGTGGCGGGCTTATCTGGGGTTGACGTGGTCGTATCATGTTTCAAGGTAACATTGAAGTTTTGATCAACATTATTATCGCCATCAAAGGTCGCATTGCTTGGGAATTCATCGGTCACTAAAACATATCCTTTATCCGTCAATTCTTTGATCTTATCGGCTGTCGTGTAGTTGATCGGCGTGTTTGGATCGCCCGTCACAGTATCGATCGTGATCGGGTCGCCCGTATTTTGATCGATATAGGTGATCGTAGCCTTTTGTGGTTCATCTTTCACATAAACCACTGGAGTATCTTCACCCGGTTTATCTGGAGTCACGCTTGGCGTTGCTGGATGATATCCTGGAATATCCGGTACTGGCGTAGTTCCACCTTTAGTTGGATCATTTGGATCATTTTCATAACTTGGTGTTGGTGCTTCTGGGAGCGGATCACCAGCTGGGTCGACTGGAATGATATGACCTAACGGTTTATAAGTTACCGTCACTTCAATGTTGTTTTGGGTCACTGTTTGGCTTGGAACGACTGAAATATCTGCATAATATCCAGTAATGATCGGCGTGGTCACCGCACTATATGCAGTTTGACTTGGGGTCCAGTCTGTGGAAGAAACAACTTCACCAGTGACTTTATCGACCATTACTTCTCGTTGCCATGTTGCTTGTTGGACATTATCTGCAGGCGTATTTTCCCCAGCACCGACATAGTGTACCGTCAAGGTCACGTCTTTTGTCACTTCACCTGCTTCGGTCGGCCATTTTGGTCCGTTTGGATCATTTGGATTGATCGGCTCACCTGGTGTGGCGGGCTTATCTGGGGTCGATGTAGCCGTATCGTGTTTCAAGGTGACATTGAAGTTTTGATCGACTTGATCATCATCATCAAAGGTCGCATCACTTGGAAATTCATCGCTAACTAAAATATAGCCCTTATCTGTCAATTCCTTGATCTTATCGGCTGTTGTATAGTTGATCGGCGTGTTTGAAGCCCCTTGTGTCCGATCAATCGTGATCGGTTCACCTGTCGTTTGATCAATGTAGGTGATCGTTGCTTGTTGCGTCCCTGGTGTCACCGGAACATAGATCACTGGCGTGTCTTCCCCTGGTTTTTCTGGGGTCACACTTGGTACTTGTGGGGTATAACCCGGAACATCTGGAACTGGCGTTGCGCCACCCTTAGTTGGATCACTTGGATCATTGTTGTATTGTGGTGTTGGTGCACTTGGGAGCGGATCACCATTTTCATCAACTGGGATGATCTTACCTAACTCAGCATATACAAAGTCAACAGTGACATTTTCAGTGCCAAACGTTCCAGTCGCATTAGTTGGTACTGCTGTCAAATAATACCCTGGGATCACTTTAGTATCACTAGTTACATCATAATCCGTACCCTTTGTATAGTCTCCCTTAACTACGGAGTCTGCTAACTTATTACCCTTATCATCTACAAAGTTTTCTGTCAAAGTATACTTATCAACATCATCTTTCACGTAAACAACTTTTGTATCTGAGCCTGGATCATCTGGATCGACCGTTGATGTTTCCGTATGATACCCAGGAATTGTTGGAGTTGGTGTTTCACCACCCTTGGTTGGATCACTTGGATCATTGTTGTATTGCGGTGTTAGTGCATCTGGAAGTGGATTTCCATCTTCATCAACTGGAATGATCTTACCTAATGGCTTGTAAACAACTGGGATCGTGATATTTTCTTGGGTCACTGTTTGAGCTGTTACTTCAGCTGTATCAGCATAATAACCTGTGATCACTGGTGTCGTTACTGCGTCATAAGTTGTCTTGTTAGCGGTCCAATCTGTTGTAGAAACGACTTCGCCGGTAACTTTATCAACAGTGACTGTCCGATTCCAAGTCGCCGTTTGCACATTATTAGCTGGTGTTTGATCACCTGCACCACTATAGGTGACTGTTAAGGTGACATCTTTTGAAACTTCACCTGCTTCGGTCGGCCATTTTGGCCCATCTGGATCATTTGGATTGATCGGCTCACCTGGTGTGGCGGGCTTATCTGGGGTCGATGTAGCCGTATCGTGTTTCAAGGTGACATTGAAGTTTTGATCGACTTGATCATCATCATCAAAGGTCGCATCACTTGGAAATTCATCGCTAACTAAAATATAGCCCTTATCTGTCAATTCCTTGATCTTATCGGCTGTTGTATAGTTGATCGGCGTGTTTGAAGCCCCTTGTGCCCGATCGATCGTGATCGGTTCACCTGTCGTTTGATCAATATAGGTGATCGTTGCTTGTTGCGTCCCTGGTGTCACCGGAACATAGATCACTGGTGTGTCTTCCCCTGGTTTTTCTGGGGTCACACTTGGTACTTGTGGGGTATAACCCGGAACATCTGGAACTGGCGTTGCGCCACCCTTAGTTGGATCATCTGGATCGTTGTTATATTGTGGTGTTTTTGTCCCTGGGATCGGATTTCCACTTGGATCGACCGGAATGATCATTCCTAATGGTTTGTAAACAACGGGGATCGTGATATCTTCTTGCGTCACTGTTTGGGCAGTCACTTCAGCTGTATCGGCATAGTAACCTTCGACCACTGGTGTGGTCACCGCATTATATGTTGTTTTATCTGGCGTCCAGTCTGTTGAAGAAACGACTTCGCCGGTAACTTTATCAACAGTGACTGTCCGATTCCAAGTCGCCGTTTGCACGTTATTAGCTGGTGTTTTTTCTCCTGCATCACTATAGGTGACCGTTAAGGTGACATCTTTTGAAACTTCACCCGCTTCGGTCGGCCATTTTGGTCCGTCTGGATCATTTGGATTGATCGGCTCACCTGGTGTGGCGGGCTTGTCTGGTGTTGATGTAGCCGTATCGTGTTTTAAAGTAACAGTGTAGCTTTGATCAACACTTGTATCATCATCAAACACTGCGCCACTTGGAAAACCATCTGTAACTAAAACATAACCTTGATCTTCTAATGCTTTGATCTTATCAGCTGTGCTGTAATCGATCGTTGCGTTAGAATCTCCGGTAACAGTATCGACTGTGAGTGTATTACCAGTGGTGCTATCAACGTAAGTGATCGTTGCTGTTTGTTGAGTCTGGGTCTTTTTGTAAACAACGACTGTCACATAGTTTTCAGGAATACCAGTCGTTCCGTTATTCTTATATGCATCAGTCAATTGCCCATTTTCAACGATCGTTTCAGGAATTGATAAAATAGCATGCACACTTGAAGCATCACTTGTCGATACACCATTGGCATTTGTCGATTGGATCGATGCAGTGTAGCCCTCGATCGTTGGCGTCGTTACCGCATCATAAGCAGTTGTCGTATTGACTGCATTATTTACTTTCCAACCAGTATCAGCAGTAACTTCATATTTTTCTTTAATATAGTCTAAGATCTCATCAGCTGTATGTGTAGCTGCATATGTTTGAATATCAGCGATCGTCTCAGCGCTAAGTGACAAGGTCAGATCGCGGACCATATTGACTTCTTGAGTAACGGTCGGTGCTGCGGTCGTGCCATCTTCATAAATATACTTGATCGTATTTGTATGTTGTCCAGCAGCTTCATTTACCGTGCTATGTGGGAACCAAATTTGGTGACTTGCACGCATCGTAGAGATCCCATAGTAAGGTGCATCTTTATAAAGTGCCGAGCTCACATTGACAGTTGGATCAGTTTGATTATCTTTGATCGCATTTGCATAAATACCAGATACTAAATCAGTACCACTGATCGAGACATCTTCATTAGCACCGTTGTCATAGATCGGTAAACTTTGGAAACCATTCTTAGCAAATTCAACTTCATTGATATTTAACCAAAT
>NZ_AZFT01000002.1 GCF_001434405.1 Ligilactobacillus apodemi DSM 16634 = JCM 16172
AACCCTGGACCCACGGATTAAGAGTCCGTTGCTCTGCCAGCTGAGCTAACCACCCAAATTATCAACAAAAAATATTATATCAAAGAACTCAAATAAGTACAAGTAAAATTTAAAAAAATAAGATCTAGGTGATACACAGTCCCCCTAGATCTTATTTACTAAATTCAGTTGTTACATTATCCTCGGCGCGTTTGCACCAATGCGTAGATTTTTTTGATGCTGAAATACAAAAACGGTGCGCAGATCGCCGTTGAGATCGAGTTGACAACAGTGGCAGGTAAGCTAAAAAACGAAGCTACCAGTGCTGTTTTAAAACTCGTTCCTACCATTAATGCTTCAATGATCGAAGCTAAATACGAAGTAAAGACCTTGGTGACCCCTGCAGTGATCGCTAAGATCGTAATATTTCGCTTACTATCGACATACCCGAAAGCTTTGAAAAGTCCGGAAATTATCAAGGCTACAACGATGACCTCTAGCATCGTCAGCCACGAGACAGCGAGATAGCCATTTAAGATGTCAAATCCGCCTAGACCGATGAGCCCGGCCAGCATACCATTGCGTTTACCTAAAAATAAGATCGCCGTTACCGTTAAAGTATTACCGAAGTGAATAAACGGACGCCCGACCATCGCAGGGATCGGGATCCGCAATACCCACACTCCGATATAGATCAAGGCCGCAAACAATCCGGTCAAAATGACCGCTCGCAGTGTATTTTGCTGGTCACGCAACATTGTACTTCCCTCCAAAAAATCATAGCTTTTCCAGTAAATAAGGTAGTGCTTTGGCATAATTGACGCCAAAACGCTCATCACGCGGAGTCGGTGTCAGTTGGATCGCACGGGAAATAAATTCCATTGCGACCTTCGCAGCAACTTTTACCGTTTTTCCCCTTAAGATCCCAGCTAACAGGGCACTGGCGAAGAGATCACCCGTTCCAAAATAGTTCCCAGCCAATTTGGAACAAGTTAAACTCCACACCTCGCCTGCTTCATAGCCGATCACCGCAATATTTTCACCGAGATCGACCCCGGTCATGATCGCAGTTTCCAACCGAAACTTCTGTGCTAAGCGACATAGTGTCTTTTGTGCTTGTTCAAGCGTGATTGGAGAAGTAGTCAAAGCCTCACCTAAAAGTAGTTGGGCTTCCGTTAAATTAGGAGTCACGATCGACGCACGTTTGACTAATTGACGCATCTTAGCAACATAGTCTAGGTCAAATCCACGGTAAAGCTTACCGTGATCAGCCATTACAGGATCAACTAAAATAAGCGCATTGTCTGTCTTCAATGTGTCTAAATGCTTCAAGATCACAGTTAGCGGTTTGACGCCTAAATATCCCAGATAGACCGCCAGAAACCGCAACTGCAAGGTTTGCCAATGTTGGAGAATGCGTGACATCTCAGAAGAAAGATCCAAGTAGGTATTTTCACCAAAGCCACCCGTATGTGTAGACAAAAGTGCGGTTGGTAAAACATCAGGACAAAAATCAAGTGCGCTCAGCAAGGGTAAAGCGACACCCAAAGACACCTGACCCACACAGGAAAGGTCTTGACTGATCAAAACATTGGCTTGCATTTAGTCACATCCTTTTTTCCATAACACTTATTAGTTACTGGAGCGCTCAAACATTAGAGCTTGTATGTATTATATCATCTTTAAAGACTAGTCACCACGGCATTTGAAATTCTTTTCCCATTAATTATCGAAATGTTGTGCGCAATTCAGTATAATAATTATAGCTAATATGTTATAGGAGGAAATTTTTATGTCGATTTTTTCAACAGTATTGATTTTCATCGTCGCTCTAGAAGCTTTCTACATCATGGGGTTAGAGATGTTTGCTTCTGATGAGAAGTTACATCAAGTATTTGGCATGAGCGAAGAATTTGTAAAAATGCCCGACACTAGAACGTTAATGGCCAACCAAGGGCTCTATAACGGTTTTATCGGGGCTGGTCTACTGCTCTCCCGCTTTGTGTTACCTGCAAATGCCCAATATGCTGGCAGTTTGATGTTTGTGATCTTTGTGATCATCGCTGCAGTCTACGGTTGGCTCAGTGCAAAAAATCCGCGGATCTTACTTGCACAAGGAACGCCAGCGATCTTAGCGTTACTTTCACTTTTGATCTTTCACTAAGAAACCAAAAAAATTCGGCTACTGTCTTAAAACAGTAGCCGAATTTTTTATTGTCTTGCTATTATTTTTACCAAACGTATAAACCAACCATTGCTGCAGATAGAAGGGAAACTAAGATCCCAGAAAGCAACATATAGCCAACGTTTTTAGAGATAAGATCATTCTTTTCACGATCAACGATACCCTTAAAGCATCCGATGATCATCCCAACTGTTGAGAAGTTAGCAAATGAAGTTACAAAGACTGTTAACACTGCTTTGTAGTGTGGTGCAAAGTCTTTGATCGTTTCGGTAACTTGTCCCATAACAACGAATTCATTTGTAACTAACTTTGTCCCCATGTATTGGGCAAATTGGAAAGCTTCACCGTGTGGCAAGCCCATCAACCATGCTAAAGGATACATGATGATCCCTAAGATGTGTTCCAATGATAACCATGGATTGATCAAGCCAAGTAACTTATCGATCAAAGCTGCTAAAGCAACAAAGGCGATAACGTTAGCCGCAATGATCAAAATCAAACGACCAGCACCTAAAATAGAATCACCTAAGAAGGAGAAGAAAGGTTCTTTTTTAGCATGACCATTTGCATCAACGTCGCCGATTTCAGTTTCTGCCATGGCAGAGCCTTTCATCGTAGCGATCGTATCTTCTTCTGGTGAAACTTTAACTGGGTTAAGCAAAGCAACTACGATCAACGCATTGATCACGTTAACTGGAACCGCCGTTAAAATATATTCACCAGGCATCATTTGCGTATAAGAACCAATGATCGAAGCTGTAACACAGCTCATTGACATCATCGCTAGCGTCAAATTACGCTTAGCATTGATTTGTTTAAGTTGGAGTGATGAAACAGCTAATGCTTCTGTGTTACCAAGAAACATCATTTCGATCGCAAAGAAAGATTCAAACTTAGGTTGACCAGTGATAAACGATAAACCACGTCCGATCCATTTAATAACCCAAGGTAAGATCCCGATATAAGTTAAAATATCAAACAATGGAACGACCATCAAAATTGGAAGAAGCACTGACACGAACCAGTCCATTTGCTTAACATTGACCATGCTTGGGAGCGCAAATTCGATCCCGACATAAGCAATTTTCATCAATTCGTTAAAGCCAGCTGCTGCCCCATTAACAATTGCACGACCACCTGAGAAACTGGTCAAGAACCACGCTAACACAAGGTTAAAGATAACCATTGTGATAACACCACGCCAATTGATCTCTTTACGGTTCTTAGAAAAGATGATCCCGACCGCTAAAAAGACCAGTAAACCTAAAACATTTATTGCTAAATACAAGATATTTTCTCCTCTCTGTATCATAAAATAATAGCAATGTATAAATGATTGTAAAACTTCAATTAGTATATCTAGTTAGCGCGTATTTGTAAACAATTTTATTAACTTCATTTAATTTTGAAAAATAATAAAAATATCATTTTATCGCTAAAAAGATACGTACCAATCAGCTGTTTTACCCCTAACAAACCTTAATGATCCGTCAAAACGGCGTTCGGAATGTACCGAACGATTATCTAGAAATTAGATAATTAATTAAAAAATAATATTTTAAACCATTTTTAGTTTAACAAAGATCACGCGCATGGTAAAGTCAGAAATTAAAAATGTAAGCGCTTGACATTTTGCTGATTTTTCGTATAATAAGAGATGAAAAGGAGGCTTATAAGCCTTTTTATCCCAAGCACGTACTCGCGTTAAACCTTAGCGCAACAAGACATCTAGCCTAGTTGCTTAGATGCATGAAAGAAGGCTTACTTCTCCTTTTGGATCCACCCTACAGTTCAAATGAACGGATCGTCGATAATGTAAAATAAGATCGTGAAAGAACAAGACTGCGACGATGAAAGGTCCGTTTGACTGTCATTTATATATTTAAAGAAGCATAACTGCGTAAGTACAGTTATGCTTCTTTTTTAGCGCCATTTCTGGCTTTCTAAAAAAAATCCGAATGTTTTAAATCAAGACGATTGTTTTATTTCGCTTATTTTATAGCATGTTAGCTAGCGATTTAGCAACTTTGATTAATTACCTTTAAGTTTTATGCGAACTAAGCGCTAACTCGGCCACTGACATGGATATGTTACAATTAAACCGTAAATCAAAAAGGACGTGATCTTATGAGTACTACTATTACTTGTCGTCAAACCCTTGCTATCACGAGCCACCGCATCTTAGCAAGTGATTTAAACGAACACGACACCGTCTATGGGGGCGAATTGTTGTCCCTATTAGACGGGACTACTTCGATTTCTGCTAGTCGCTTTGCGCGCACCCAATGTGTGACTGCAGCAGTCGACAACGTCAATTTTTTAGCCCCCTTTGTCCTAAACGATTCGTTGTGCATCGAAGCTTATGTAACTGGAGCTGGCAAGCGCTCGATCGAAGTTTTTGCAAAAGTTATCGGTGAACACTTAGAAACTGGGGAACGCTTTTTAGGGATGACCGCATTTTTCACCTTTGTTAGTCTAGATAAAAATAAAGAACTCCCCCAACTAAAGGCTCAGACAGCCGAAGAAAAAGCTCTTTGTCAAGGCTACTTAGCGCGCAAGCAATTGCGAGACCAAATGCGTAAGCTCCACCAAACCACCCAAAACCAATTGTCCCTCGAATTTCCCTGGTTAATATAAAAGAGGTATGCTGACTTTTAGCATACCTCTTTTTGATAAAGACTATTTACTTGTTGATCGTACCTTGACTTCGCGTTAAATTCAATAATAGTTCGATCGCTTCTTTATAACTGCAAGACCGCTCGTCCATAACAGTCTTGATCAACTCTTCTGTTGACGTCTTGGATGAGATCGTCATGAATATAGCCTCCTCGCTTCGCACATGGCGAACATTCGTTCATTTATTTTTGTTACTTTTCTATTCTAGCGCGTCCACTCCAAAAAAGAAAGAGTTAATATTGTTCAATTTTTTTATGTATCTAAAATGATTGCGCCATTTCAACGAATTACGCCACTAAAAAAATTTTGTTGCCGTTTTTTATACATTTTTTATGGCAAATATGCACAAAGCTTGTTAGACCAATCATCTGACTTTTTTATTAGTCACAACCACCAAAAGCTTATTCAACTTGTTTTCATGCATATTTCCAAAAAATTGTTCCGTTTCCATAATTTTTATTTTACTTATATATAAATAATTAGTTATCGTATTTTCGTTCATTCTTGATAAAATTTAGTGGATCTGACCTAAAGTAATTGACGCCTACGTAAAAAACCGCTATAATCTCCCTAACTTATAAAAAGTATCGCTTTGATGAGAAGAGCGGCTGACACTAATTGACCAGAGACTGAGACATATGCTGAAAGTTTCAGATGGCGGCCAAAAATGAACTCTGAGCTGCTTAGGGGTGCAAGCTTCTAAGCCGGTGTGGATCGTTAAAACCTTGAGACTAGCTTGTTAGTCTCCGAGGTGATTAGTGTGAGCTGATCACAAATCAAGGTGGTACCACGGTCAAACGTCCTTGGCGAATATTCGTCAAG
Organism: Ligilactobacillus apodemi DSM 16634 = JCM 16172; assembly: GCF_001434405.1. Lineage (GTDB taxonomy): Bacteria > Bacillota > Bacilli > Lactobacillales > Lactobacillaceae > Ligilactobacillus > Ligilactobacillus apodemi. Next base: position 5,663 of record NZ_AZFT01000002.1, read on the forward strand.
GGCGTTTTTTGTTTATTTGACCAACAGAAAGGAGCATTTTTTATGACAAACAAACAACTTGTATTGCAAACCGATTTTGGCTTAGGTGATGGAGCTGTTAGCGCGATGTACGGGGTCGCTAAAACGATCTCCAAAGATCTCTTTATTGCTGATCTGACCCACGAGATCACCCCCTATAACATTTGGGAAGCTTCCTATCGTTTATATCAAACGATCAATTATTGGCCAAGTGGAACTGTTTTTGTCTCCGTGGTCGATCCAGGGGTCGGAAGTACGCGTAAAAGTGTCTGTGCGCTAACTAAAACTGGTCATTATATTATTACGCCAGATAATGGTACTTTGTCACACGTCGCTCGTTTCTTTGGTTTAAAAGAGGTCAGACAGATCAATGAAAATACCGAGCGCCTGTCACACTCGGCAGAAAGCCACACTTTCCACGGGCGCGATGTTTACGCCTATAACGGTGCACGCTTAGCTAGTCAACAGATCGAGCTTAGCGACCTTGGTACCCCATTACCAGTTGATCAGATCGAAACTTTAGAGCTTTTAGAACCACAAGTCGCTGACCAAACGATCACGGGTATGATCGACATCTTAGATATTCGTTTTGGGTCTTTATGGACTAATATTCCACTAGAAGCGCTCAAACAACTCGATATTTCCCGTGGGGATACTTTAGTGACCACTATCTCACATCAAGGAAAAGAAGTTTATCGCAACGAAATCCCATTTGTACGTTCTTTTGCTGATGTGGCCTTAAATGAACCTTTGATCTATATCAATTCACTTGTTAAAGTTGGGATCGCGCTCAACCAAGCCTCATTTTCACAAGTTCACCACATTGGTACTGGTAACGATTGGCAAGTTACTTTGCATAAATCACGTTAAAACGTCATAATAAATTGAAAGGAGTTTATATTATGAAAAAAGAATTATCCGTTAAAAGTGTCGTAGCGATTGGGATCGGCTCGGCGATCTTTGTGATCTTAGGGCGTTTTGCCTCGATCCCTACCGGCATTCCTAATACTAGTATTGAAACAACTTATCCCTTCTTAGCCTTGTTTGCTGCCATTTTTGGACCATTAGTCGGTTTAGCAACTGGTTTGATCGGACACACGTTAAAAGATTTTATCAGCTATGGTTCCCCGTGGTGGAGCTGGGTCTTATGTTCTGGTTTGATTGGCTTTTTATTTGGGTTGATCGGTAAGAAATTACGGATCGAAGAAGGCATCTTCAACAAAGAAAATATCATATTCTTTAATTTTTTCCAGATTATCGCCAACTTCTTTACTTGGAGCTTAGTCGCACCGACTTTAGATATCTTGGTTTACAGTGAGCCCTCCAACAAAGTATTCTTACAAGGAATCATTTCTTCGGTTTCAAACAGTTTAGCTGTCGGGATCTTAGGGACACTTTTACTCAAGGCATATGCCAACTCACGAGTCAAAAAAGGAAGTTTACACAAGGATTAGCTTATGGAAAAACCAATCATTTCATTTAAAGACTTTTCATTTCAATATGTAAGTCAAGCAGAACCAACCTTAAAAAATATCAACCTTGAGATCTATCCGGGACAAAAAGTGCTCATCGCAGGCCCTTCTGGGAGTGGAAAATCTACCCTTGCCAAATGTTTGAATGGTTTGATCCCTAACGAAGACCACGGTGAGATCCACGGAAGTTGTACGATCAATGGGCGTGCAATCACCGAAACATCATTGTTTGACCTTTCATTTACCACGTCTACGATCTTACAAGATTCCGATAGTCAATTTATCGGACTAACTGTTGCCGAAGATATTGCCTTTGCCCTAGAAAATGACGCTGTTTCGCGCGCCGAGATGCAACAGATCGTTGATAAATGGGCCACTGAACTAAATCTTCATGACCTCTTGAACCATTCACCCCAAGAGCTTTCTGGGGGTCAAAAACAACGTGTCGCTTTAGCGGGTGTCTTAGTTGATGGTTCCCCGATCTTACTTTTTGATGAACCATTAGCGAACTTAGATCCCGTCTCAGGACATAAAACGATGCAATTGATCGAGCAGATCCAAGCCAAAACTAACGCTACCGTGATCATCATCGAACACCGTTTAGAAGAAGCACTCACTTGTCCACTTGACCGTGTGCTTGTCATGTCAGATGGACAGATCATCGCTGATCAAACACCAAATGAGCTCTTGCGGACAGACATTTTGCCAAACGCGGGGATCCGACCACCATTATACGTTGAAGCACTAAAGGCCGCTAACGTTGATTTAACTAAGATCCCTGATCTTGCTAGCGTCCAAAAACTTCCAGTGTTACCAGAAATCACCCAAGCTTTAGCAACACTTAAAGGCAGCACGACTCTCAGCAACAATGAAACCCCGGTACCACAACTTAGCTTAGAAAATGTTTCTTTTAGCTACTCGGCTGAGCAAAAATATCCCCTTTCAAATATCAGTTTTACTGTTAATGCGGGGGATTTTATCAGTATTGCAGGACAAAATGGTGCAGGCAAAACTACTTTGGTCAAATTGATCTGTGGTTTCTTACAAGGTTCGGGCAAAATAACCTGGGAAAACCAAGATCTCGCCCAAACTTCGATCAAGGAGCGTGCCGAAAAGATCGGTTATGTAATGCAAGATCCTAACCAAATGATCTCGCAAAAAATGATCTTTGATGAAGTTGCCCTGGGCTTGCGCTTACACGGAATCACCGATGAAAATGAGATCAAACAAAAAGTCGCCCATGTTTTAAAAATCTGTGGGTTATATCCGTTTAGAAACTGGCCGATCTCGGCTTTAAGTTACGGGCAAAAAAAGCGGGTTACGATTGCTTCAATCCTAGTCTTAGAGCCTAAACTCATCATTTTAGATGAACCAACTGCCGGACAAGATCAGCAAACTTACACTGAGATCATGCAGTTTTTACAAGAATTAAATGAACAACACGGTTGCACGATCATCATTATTACGCATGATATGCACTTGATGCTTGAATACACCAAACGCGCTTTGGTGTTTAGCCAAGGGCAATTGTTGGCCGACCTAACACCAGTCCAATTGTTGAGCCAAACCGAATTGCTCAAACAAGCTGATCTGCGCCAAACAAGTCTTTACCACCTAGCTCAAAAATATCAGCTAGCCGATACTGATTCTTTTATCGCTGGCTTTGATCAATTAGTCCACCAGAAAGGAGAGCACCATGAATAATCAAAATATCCTCGGTTATCAACCTCAAGATAGCTTTATTCATCGCATCAATGCTAGCGCCAAGCTGTTCTTCTTTTTAGTTGTTTCAATCGCATGTATGACAACATTTGACACCCGTTTTTTGTTATTTGTGGCGCTTTTTTCCGTCGCCTTATTTAAAACGGCGCATTTAAAATGGCAGCAAGTGTCATTTATCGTCAAATTTATCATCTTTTTTTCGCTCTTAAATTTGATTGCTGTCTTTATCTTTCAGCCTACATACGGAGCGCAACTATACCATTCAAAAGATGTTTTACTTTCGGCGGGCTATTTTACCGTGACCGCTCAAGAGCTCTTTTATCTAGCCAATGTTGCCTTAAAATATTTCTGCACGGTTCCATTGGCATTGCTCTTTTTACTTACGACCGATCCAAGTTCATTTGCTTCGAGTTTAAATAAGATCGGCATTAGCTATAAGATCAGTTATGCCGTTGCCTTAGCGCTACGCTATATTCCAGACATTCAAACTGCTTACTGGAATATTTCAGCCGCCCAACAAGCGCGCGGAAATGAACTTTCTAAAAAAGCGAGCCTGATGACGCGCCTCAAAGGCATGGTCAACATTATCGTGCCCTTGATCTTTTCTAGTCTAGAACGCATCAATACGATCAGTACGGCGATGCAATTACGGCGGTTTGGTTCTAAGAAAAAGCGGACGTGGTACACGCAACAACCATTCACAAAAACCGATTTTTGCGTTGTCGCTTTAGCTATCTGCTTATTTTTGACAACACTTTATTTATTCAAATTAAATCACGGACGATTTTATAATCCATTCAACTAAAAAAAGAGGTCTGAAAAATTTCAGACCTCTTTTTTTAAAATGCTAGGGCAATTACTTGTCCGATAACAAAAATAATTACGTAAACTCCGGTAACTTGTAAACTACTTTTCATATTTTTATTTGTTAAAACGTAATAACAGCCAAAGAAAATAAGGAACTCAAGGATCGAAGTTGCCCAACTGTAAGACATTATTTTGTTACTAAACATTAAAAACGTAGCCATAAAAATATTGACGACACTATATTTGATCGCTAGCGCTAAATATAGGGCATTTTGATACTGCCGGGTATTGGCGACCATTAATACTAGCGTCCCGATCCCCCAAGTCACTAAAAAAGCAATGATTGCACCAACAATGCCCCCGATCAGCGCAAACGTCAAAAAGGTACTCGAATTGATGTTACTTTGGGATAAGCCTGATTGGCTGAGAAAAGTTGCTGTGTACCTACTTGTCATATAAAAAGTCAAGGCACTGGTCAAAACGACCAAGATAAATAACCCAACTTTTGCTAGAACCGATAACTTTAATTCTTTTTCTGGCATAAATTCACCTTCATTTCTTTAAAATAACCAATTTTAGTATACCGTCATTAGTATAGCGGAAGACAATACCAAAAGATAATACTTAACACTAAGTTTAAACAAAAGTATCCTGCTAATAAGATAAGTGTCTTTTTTAAAGTTTGTTTCGATAAACAGTAATAAACTATCCCAAATAATCCCAGTTCCAACAGACTTGCAACGAGTTGGTAGCGCATAAAAGTACCTAGATAGGCAACAATACTAGCCATAACGAGATTTGTGGTCGTCGTCGCCACAACCAGCCCTAAATAAAGCGCTGGTTGCTCGGTCTCAGGTGTGATCAACTTGAGCAGTAGTTTACCCACACCCAAATTAAAGGCAAACGTGATCGCACCGCCAATAAAGCCAGCAATGAATTCAAAAATTATTAACTTTACAAAATTCGCATTGCGCAAGATCGTACTGACTAAAGCCATCTGCGTTGAATTTTGACAAAATGAATATATTAAAAGACTGTAGCTAAACAAAACCACAAACGTCATCTCAATTTTATGCTTTTTAGATAGCGCTAGTTCTTCTTCGCCCATCTACTCACTCCTAACTTAACTTCTTGACTTGGCTAAATTGTAACACTAAAAAGGCAGAGACACCACGGTCTCTGCCTCTTTTAAAAGATTTATCGTCTTTCTTCTTTTGTATTGACACCTGGTTTCCAAGTCAAATATCCCTTGTAATCATCAACACACAGCAATTTTTCAGCATTTTCTACCCGATCTTGTGTCGGTGGCTCAACGCCTTCTAGCCGGTATTTGATCCCCATCTCCTTATATTTGTGGACCCCCATCGTGTGATACGGCAAGACCTCAACTTTTTCGACATTGTCTAACGTCTTGATATATTCTCCGAGTTGCTTTAGGTATTTGTCATTATCAGTGATCCCTGGGACCAAAACGTGTCTGATCCAAACTGGTTTACCTATTTCTGACAAATATTCACACAAATCAAGGATGTTTTCATTCGGGAAACCCGTCAAGAGCCGATGCTCATCTGAATTGATATGCTTAATGTCAACTAACAAAATATCGGTAACTTCGAGCAATTTATTGAACAGACTAAACCAAGGTTCACGGCGCGTAAACGGAGCACCACATGTATCTAAACAAGTACTGATACCCAATTCTTTACACTTAGTAAAAACCTCTAACGCAAACTCTGGCTGCAATAAGATTTCACCGCCAGAAAGCGTGATCCCACCATCTTCGCCCCAAAAGGCACGGTAGGGTAAAGCCTTTTCCATTAGCTCACTTGCCGTCATTTTTGTGCCAACATTTTTCTTCCAAGTATCGGGATTGTGACAAAACTTGCACCGCATATTGCATCCCTGCATGAAAGCCACAAATCGAATCCCCGGGCCATCTACTGCGCCAAAGGTTTCCAGGGAATGCACGTAACCTAAGACCTGGCCATCTTTCATTGGAACTGGATTGATATATGGATTAGCTTTCATCTTTACGCCGCCTTTACTTTTGACAGTTATCTGCTGGATTTAATTACATTGAAGTGTGGAATGTTCTTGAGATAACATCATCTTGCTGTTCTTTGGTCAAGTCAGCAAAGTAAACGCAGTAGCCCGAAACACGCACGGTCAACGTTGGATATTCTTCTGGATGTTTTTGTGCATCAAGTAAAGTATCCTTATTGAAGACGTTGATGTTTAAGTGGTGACCTTCATTTTTCATATAGCCACTGATCATGTTTACTAATGTTTTTTCTTCTAATGTTTCATCATGACCAAGAGTCGATGGTGTTACGGCAAAGGTATTGGAAATACCATCTGTCGCATAACGGTATGGTAATTTAGCAACAGAAAGAAGTGAAGCTAAAGCACCATTTGTTTCTGCTCCATAAGCAGGGTTAGCACCTGGTGAGAATGGTTCACCAGCTTGACGTCCGTTAGGTGTTGTCCCTGTATTTTTACCATAAACCACGTTTGATGTGATCGTCAAAACAGAAGTTGATAATTTAGCACCACGATAGAGATGATGCTTATTCATCTTGGTGTAAAGTTGTTTTACTAACCAAGATGCGATCTCATCAGCACGATCATCGTTATTACCATAGCGTGGGAAGTCATTTTCAGTTTCAAAATCAACTGCCACACCATTTTCATCACGAATAACTTTGACCTTACCATATTTGATCGCAGAGATGGAGTCTGCTGCCACAGCAAGACCCGAGATCCCTGTCGCAAAAGTACGATCTAAACGAGTATCTTTCAAGGCTAATTGTGCTGATTCATAGTAATATTTATCGTGCATGTAGTGGATGACGTTTAAAGCATTAACGTAAACGTCTGCGACCCATTCTAACATGTCATCAAATTTCTTCAAGAATTCATCATAGTCGATATATTCTGAAGTAATTGGTGCGTAAGCTGGACCACATTGCATCTTCGTCAATTCATCGACCCCACCGTTGATCGCATAAAGCACTGTTTTAGCTAAGTTAGCCCGCGCCCCGAAGAATTGCACTCCGTCAGCGATCGGTTGTGCGGACACACAACATGCAATGCCATAGTAATCTGTGCCCCATGTTTCCATCATGAGTTCATCGTTTTCATATTGAATCGTTGAGCTTGCGATCGAAACACTAGCAGCATAGTTCTTGAAGCCTTCTGGTAAACGATCTGACCAAAGCAAAGTAATGTTTGGTTCTGGAGCTGCCCCCATGTTATGCAAGGTGTGTAAGAAACGGAAAGCCGTCTTAGTAACATGATGACGACCATCCATGCCCATCCCTGCGATTGATAATGTTGCCCAAATTGGGTTACCAGAGAACAATGAGTTATATTCTGGTGTCCGAATGAAGGTCACCATACGTAACTTCATTGTGAATTGATCGATCAATTCTTGTGCTTCTTTTTCGGTCAATAAGCCATTGTCCATATCACGTTTGATATAGATATCAATAAAGGAATCAATGCGTCCGATCGACATGGCAGCCCCATTTTGTTGCTTAATGGAAGCTAAATACCCAAAGTAAAGCCATTGGATCGCTTCTTGCGCATTAGTTGCAGGATATGAAATATCGTAACCATAAGAAGCAGCCATCTTTTTCATATCTTGTAAAGCACGAATTTGTTCGGAAACTTCTTCACGCATTCTAATTACTTCGTCAGTCATTTCACCATCGCCGTAATTAGCAAGATCTTCTTTTTTAGCTGCGATCAAACGGTCGATCCCATAAAGTGCTACACGTGGGAAGTCAGCAATGATTCGGCCACGACCGTAAGAATCAGGTAACCCTGTCACGATCTTATTGTGGCGCGCACGTTTGATTTCATCATTATACGCATCAAAAACACCTTGATTGTGTGTCTTATGCAACTCAGTAAAGATTCGTTCCGTTTCTGGATCGATCTCCATCCCGTAAGCTGCCAAGGCAACTTTGGCCATCCGGATCCCACCATATGGCATCAAAGCTTTTTTCATTGGCTTTTCAGTTTGCAAGCCAACGATTTTTTCTAAATCTTTATCTAAATAACCTGGTTCGTGTGAAGTAATTGTTGAGACCACTTTAGTATCAGCCTCTAAAACCCCACCAGCAGCACGTTCTCTTAACTTGATATCAACTAACTTATCATTAAGTTTTGTCGTTGCTTCAGTTGCTTCTTCAAGGAATGATTGATCACCATCATATGGTGTATAGTTGCGATTAATGAAATCACGTACATCGATCTCGTTTTGCCAGTCACCGCCCTTGAAGCCGTTCCAAGCAGTTGTCACTGTTTCTTTACTGTTGTCTTTGAGCATCTATATTCCTCCCTTTATCTGAATCCGATTGACCAATAACATTGTAAGCACGTACTAAAGCGTTATTGCTAACGCTTTCACCATAATACTAATCCAAAACAGCATTTAAATACAAGTAAAAATACCGTTTTTTTGTATTTTTTTAAAATTCAGACAAACTTTTAAAAATATAATTTACTCAAATTAAGCTTAGCAATGCTTAACATTTACCACACGCTTAACACAAAATCTTGGTGCATTTTTTTGTGCATGTTGCTTTTTATTTGGAATAACCTTGATCACACATTTCTTTGGATGATGATGTTGTGGTCTTGGTTGTGGCTTTGGTTGCGGTTGTGGCTTCGGTTGTGGCTGTGGTTTTGGATCTGGCTTAGGTTGTGGCTTTTGTGGTTCAGTTGGCGCGGTTGGTGCGGTTGGTGCGGTTGGTGCCACTGGAGCTGTTGGAGCCACCGGTGCGGTTGGTGCCGTTGGTGCTTCTGGTGCAGTTGGTGCGGTGATCGCTGTACCGTCTGGATTAGCGGCTGTGCCTGCTGTACCGGCTGTGCCCGCCGTTCCTGCTGTACCTGCTGTACCGGCCGTACCCGCTGTGCCTGCTGTACCGGCTGTTGTTGGTGTTGATGCTGTCCCAGCTGTGCCTGCTGTACCTGCGGTTGGTGCCGTTGGTGCAGTTGGCGCTGTCGGTGCCGTTGGTGCTGTCACAGCTGGACCTTCCCCTTTAGCAGTTGGTGCGGTTGGTGCCTTAGGTACTTCTGGTGCAGTTGAACCGGTTGATGCATTTGGAGCTGTTGGTGCGGTTGGTGCGCTTGGTGAAGTCTTTGAGCCACCTTTTGTTGCTTCTGCTGAAACAGAAGTTGCTGTAGCAGTAGTTGTAGCTGTTTGAGTTGCTGAAGTTGTTGTCGCTTCACTTGTTTGAACTTGTGTAGTTTGAACTTCTGAAGTCGTGTTTGCTGCTGCTTGGTTTGCGCTAGCCACTGCACTTCCTGCAAATAAACCAAGTCCCAAGGCAGTTGTTGCCATCACTGCTTTAAATGTTTTCATGTTTTTTCCTCCATTTATTATCTAAGTTTCTTCCCCACCGAGATGGGCTGTTTTTACCCAACGATTTTTCCCCCGCACTTTTTTATAAAATGCAATGATGATCGCTACGTAAAACAGATAGTTATAAACCAACATCATTAAAAAAATATCAATTGCTTGGCGTACGCTTAAATTCCCCGTTTTTTTAGCGTACAACCACAAAATATAACCATTGATAATACCATTTATGAGTAATAACACTATTAGCACTAGCCAATATTGCTCGATAAATCCGAGCACAAACCCTAAAACGGCTAGGTTCGCTAAGCCCGTTACTAACGAGAAAAATGGTAAGAATAAATAAAACGACATTTCTAGTTTAGCTAAAAAGCTGAGATCTTTACTCCCCACGATCTTCGGCCAATAGCTAAACAAACAATCAAGTCCACCTTGAGCCCAGCGTGCTCGTTGGCGAATAAATGGTCGGACTTTAGAGATCGCTTCTTGATAAACGATCACATCGGGTGCGTAACGTGTCTTTTTCGCTTGTAATAAAAAACGCGTACTAAATTCAAAGTCCTCCAATAAGGCATTTCCCCATGGTTTCATGCTATCGATCGCTTGCATGCGGATAAATTGTCCATTCCCCGATGCAGCCGCATTTTTTAAGCGATTTCGAATGTTTTGGATCCAATTATTGATCACAATAAACTCTACATCTTGTAACTTTTGAAGATAATTTTGTTTTTTAAACATTCCCACTCTGATCTGTAAGAGATCGATCTGAGAATCTTGATCAAAAATTTCCAAGATCCGTTCATAGCCTGCGCGACCGATATAAGCATCTGCATCTAAAACACCGCACACGATATGATCATTTTTTTTAAACGAGGTCGCGAGTTTTTGATACGCCCAGTTAAGCGCTTCCCCTTTTCCGATCTGTGCATCTGGTAAAAAACGTCGCCACAGCCAAACACGCTCAAAGCAGCCAGCTTGAGCGATCGTTTCTCGCGCCACTTGCACAGTCTTATCACTTGACGCATCATCAACAATGATCATTTTGATTTGCGGTAAAGTTTCTGTACTAGTTAAAAAACGTTTGATCGTTTGTGCGATCACAACTTCCTCATTTAACGCTGGTACAAGGACGAACAATCTTTCTATTTTACTTACGGTCATAGGTGCTCCTTGTTCAACTCGATCTTTCCCCCAAAAGATCAAAAAAGCGACCCAGACCAAATAGATTCCCGTCCCTGCAAATGAGGCGCCAAAAACTATTTCATCTATTATTGAATTTTCCAAAAAACTCTCCTATTTATTTACACCTATTTTGTTGTAACTAATACTTTGGTGGCAATTGCTAGTCCCCCTAGCAGTAGTAGGTGGTAACAAACTTGCTTGCAGTTATTTTCACAATAACAAGCATTACCAATTTAATTCCAAAAATTATCTTTATTTTCTTGACCTAATATCTTTTTCCTTTGTTCTAAGTTGCCACCAGGATAATTTTTTAGTCTTTACAGCTAGATATGGTAGCTAATTTTTACTTGGCTACCAAAAACAATGAGTTCCACTTAATACGTGCAACTAACAAAAACATAACCTTTGAGCAGAGTTCCCCCTTACCCAATAACATATCCCACTAATAATTATACATTAATTTTAATAGCTTTTTAATTATAATTGTTGAAAATAAGCACAAAATTTGAATTTTTCCACTAATTTTTTAATTGTTTTTTAATACTTAAATGAATAAAAGTAAATTTTATGTATAAATAACCAAAATAATTTGGGCACAAAAAAAGCCCTTCAAGCGAAGAGCTAATTGGTGTAGATGACTAACATCTTGTCTTGGTCCGAAGTTGCTAGAGCAGAAACTTCAAAGACTTATGTCAGGTGGATCGATCGCATGAATTTGGAATCACTCAAACAAAAATCAACGCTAGGAAGAGAACGTCAATTTTTTCTTAACTAAGATCTTTTCCCCTAAGATCTTAGTTAATAGAGCTAACGCAACTATTACTAATTTTGTATAGTAATCAGAAGATGCTTCGACCGTTTTTTTGTTACAAATCTTATCCCCTAAAAAATGAAGTAAGCTTCGGTTTAAATATGGTGTAAGTGCATTAAAACTGAAACATTAGTTATTTGTTAACTACTTTTTTTAATTTCCCCAAACGATCGCAATCATTCCCCAAATTCATGCAATCATTTTATGTTTAAACTTTAACAATTATTTAATTACTTGAATAGAATAAAAAAAGAAAATTTGTATTTAGCATTATCAAATTTAACTTATTTACTTTTTGTATCTAAAAAAACACATGTGATCTACTCACATGTGTTTGAAGATTATTAAATTTCTTGCCAAACATCTTTTAAGACATTAGTTTGGTCACGGTCTGGTCCAACTGAGAAAGTTGAAACTTCCACGCCAACTAATTCTTCGATGCGTTTAATGTAATTACGTGCATTAACTGGTAAATCAGCTAAAGTCTTAGCGCCCGTAATATCTTCTTTCCAACCAGGAAGAGTTTCATACACTGGTTTACATGCAGCCAATTCTTTTAGGCTAGCAGGATAACGATCGATCTTTTCGCCGTTTAATTCATAAGCAGTACAGATCTTGATCTCATCTAAACCGGTCAACACGTCCACACAGTTCAAGCAAAGATTGGTCAAACCTGAAACTCGCTTAGAGTGACGCATTACGACACTATCAAACCAGCCGATCCGACGAGGACGCTTCGTAACAGTTCCATATTCATGACCCTTTTCACGAATATAACTACCGATCTCATCATGTAATTCAGTTGGGAACGGACCATCACCGACCCGTGAAGTATAAGCTTTGCAAGCACCCACAACTTTATTTACTTTTTCAGGACCAACGCCAGAACCGGTCGTGACCCCACCAGCAATTGGGTTAGAAGAAGTTACAAATGGATAGGTGCCGTGATCAACATCAAGCATTACCCCTTGGGCACCTTCAAATAAGACATGACCACCGTTGTCTAACGTATCATTTAAAATGACTGACGTATCAGCAACATATGGCTTGATCCGTTGTCCGTATTCATAGTACTCATTAAAAATCGTTTCAAAATCAAGAGGTTCTCCGTCATAGTCGTACATCTTTTGGAATAAACGATTCTTTTCTTCCAAGTTACGACGAAGTTTTTCCGCAAAAGTATCTTCCTCTAAAAGATCAGCGATTCGGATACCCACGCGCGCTGCTTTATCCATGTAGCACGGACCGATACCTTTATTAGTCGTTCCGATCTTGTTGTCTTTTTTGGCGCTTTCTTGTAAGCCATCCAAAACAATGTGGTAAGGCAAAATAACGTGTGCACGGTTTGAAACACGAAGATTGTCTGTTGGAACACCATTTTCATGTAAATATTCCAATTCAGCTACTAACGACTTAGGGTTGACCACAACACCATTGCCGATCACACTGATCTTATCAGAATAAAAGATCCCTGATGGAATCAAACGTAATTTATACGTCTTACCATCAAATGCGATCGTATGGCCGGCGTTGTCCCCACCTTGATAACGTGCGATAACATCGGCATTTTTACTCAAGAAATCCGTGATCTTGCCCTTGCCTTCATCGCCCCATTGACTACCAACAACTACTACTGATGACATATACAGTCCACCTCATAATATTTCTAAGCTTTTAAGCTTGCAGTCTTCAAAATAACGACCTTGATAATTGTAACAACCGCGCTCTCATTTTTCAAGTAATTACGAATATTAACTATCCAAAAAAGCCCTAAAATAATTAATTGCGAACTTTAAATTTCAAAAACACCATGAAAACACGTGTAGGCGAATAACTAATCCCACGGATCATAACGTCGAAATGGCAAAAGACTGCGTTCGCGAGACAATTTCTCCATTTCCTTAACGATCGCTAATGTCTCAGACGACATTTTGATCTTGCTTTGCCCTTTTAACACCGCTTCATAAGCGGCTTGAACCATCTTATCCATAATCACTTGTGGAGCGATTTGTCTTTTTTCCAATTGGTCTCGCCCATAAGCGACGATTTTTTGGAAAACAACGTCATCGGTACTTTGTGCAAATTTTTCGGTCAATTGTTTAGCCTGTGCGGCGATCTCTTTTCTACTTTTCATATTTTCACCCTATTCTCAGCTTTAATTCCATCTTACCCCTAGATGAAAAATGTTGCGAATAGTTAGCTATTTTTTAGCATAGATCTCCGGACAAAAACTCGTTTGGTGACAATTAGGGCACGTTAATTTCCGCGTTCTTGGGGTATGGGCCGACCAAAAGAACTCACGATAACTCGGGTTAAATTCAAAGTGACAATTAGGACAAATGTAGGCCACCCTTCGATAGTAATAACGAACTAATCCCGTAACAAGTAGAAGCGTGAGTCCAATTGCACCCCCGATCAACCACCATGAATGCCCAGTCAAGATCACATAAATCACACTACCCCACAAAATAACATCGATCAAAATCCCAATAATAACCATCTTTAACCGTAAATTGCGTAAATGTTTAGCATTTTCCATATTAATTGTCACTCCCCTTGCTAAATTTCCCGGGAAAACTGGGAAATCAGCCAAATTTTTTGCTAAATAATTCAGCTCAGCAGCACGTTTTTTAGCCTGAATCAAGACTTTTTCGTTTTGTGCTTGTTGACGTGCTAACATTGTCTGTAAGATCTTAGTACTTTCTTTTGTATCTAACAGTTGCTTGATATCTTTTAGCGTAAAGCCTAATTCTTTATACGTTAAGATCAAATTCAAGCGTTGAACTTGCGTGTCATCATACATGCGCCGATCACTAGCAGTCCGTTTAGCCGCTAGTAATCCTTGTTTATCATAATATTGCACCGTTCTTAAGGTGACCTGACATTTTTTAGCGAGTTGACCACTAGTGTACATTTTTTACTCCTCCTTTCACCTTTTAGAATAGTAAATGACGTAACGTCATGAGCAAGCAAAAAAATAAGGAAGTCACAAAAAATTTTTGTAACTTCCTTAAGTATGGATTTAAATTGATCAATTATCAAAGATCACGCTTAATTATCAAGGTCGGCTAAAAGTTCTTGGGTCGCTAAGATCCCTAATTTGTTAGCTGCTGCGGGACTATCTCCGGTCAACACATTGCGATCTTTGTGAACTTGTCCAGTTACATCTTGATTGATCACTTTGACCCCAAGTTTTTCCAAACGTTCACCTAAAAGCCACTTGAGTTGTCCTGGCAAATAGCCAATGTCAATGTTAGCTCCTTCATCTAAACTGTCAGGAAAGACAGTCATTTCATAGCTCGCAAATAAAAAGTCAGTTTCATCATTTTCATTGGCAGCCGCTAATAAGGCAGCTGGTCCGTGGCAAAGGGTGACGATCTTTTTCTCGTTTGCCATCGCCCATTGCAAAACTTGTTTAACTTCTTTACTTTCTGGTAGATCAAGCAAAGCCCCGTGACCGCCTGGGAAAAAGACTGCTACATATGGAGAATCCTTAGCTTCAACTTGAGGCAAAAGATCGGCTAATTTAGCTGGGGCTTCTAACTTAGGCAAAAGTTCATGGTAAAAATCCATTACGGCTTGATCTTCTTTTGGTAAAGCCCATAATTCAAATTTAACTTGATTCCCTGAAAGAGTAGCAACTTCGATCTCAAAACCGGCATGATGTAAGTGCATCAAGGGTAGTAACGTTTCGATCGGATGATTGCCCGTTGAGAAATACTTGCCATTTTTCATTTGTAAGTAACGCTCGTCAGTTCCGACCAATAATACTTTATATTTCTTAGCGGTTGCGACTGGTTCATTTTGATAGCCCGCAAAATCGGAAACTGGACTGGTGTAAGCTGCTAAAGAATATGCCGATGGGAAATATGCATTATGTTCAGCTTGATCGCGAACTGGTTTTTTACTTAATTCTGTCATTATTTTGCCTCATTTCTATTACTAAAATTGCTTAATTGTGCTTGATATTTGGCTAACACCGGTTCAACTAGGCGGTAAGCTTCCGCCAATTCTTCTTTACCTAAAGGGGTCAACGAGATTTGGACGCCACGCCGGTCACCTTTACAAACACAACGCGTGATAACGCCACAACTTTCTTCAAACCGTGTCAACATGCGTGAGGTGGCACTGATGCTAAGACCGATCTTTTCGCTAAGCGCACTGATCTGCAATTTATGTCCCTGTGTTTCTTTTAAACAATGCAAGACATAGAATTCATTTAACGTTAAGGCATGGGTCCCGTTAGTTAGTGCAACTTGCATTTCTTGTTGGAGCATTTTTTCTAAGCTTTTTAACTCCAACCATTGATTCGTCAAATTTTCCATCACGTCCACCTCGATAACTAAATATATATTTGTTTGCGCAAACAAATATATGATTAGTCTAGAACAATACTTACTATTTGTCAACAAAAAAACAGGCCCTACTAGCGAGCCTGTTTTTCAATTTTATTTAATTATTTAGCTGTGTGGCAAAATGTTTAATACGTATAACATGATGATAAAGACAAAGAATAGCGTCAAGACCACTGGATTTAATTCTTTACGACGACCAGCAGCGATCATGGTGATCGGATAAACTAAAAAGCCAAATGCGATCCCATAAGAGATGTTGTAAGTCAACGGCATTGCGATGATCGTCAAGAAGGCCGGTAAGGCGATCTCAAATTTTTCCCATTCAATATAACGCATTGATTGTGCCATCAAGGAACCAACGATGATCAAAGCTGGTGCCGTAACTTGGGTCGTTACGACCGCCAATAATGGGGAGAAGAACAAGCTAAGCCCAAACATCCCGGCAATCACTAGCGAAGTAAAACCACTTCGGCCGCCGACTGCGATCCCCGCCGAAGATTCAACGTAAGCGGCTGTCGGAGTTGTCCCCATGACCGAACCAGCCAACATGGAGATCGAATCAGCCATCAACGCCCGCCCGATCCGAGGCATCTTATCATTTTTCATCAAGCCAGCTTGTTGGGCTAACCCCACTAAGGTTCCGGCCGTATCGAAAAATGACACGAGTAACAAGACTAAGATCACGGCAAACATTTGTGGAGTATTGATATCACCTAAATGAGCGATCCCCACCCCAAATGTTGGGGCTAAACTTGGGATCCCAGAAACGATCTTACTTGGCATTGGGATCAAGCCCGTAACTAAACCTAACAATGCAGTCGCTAAGATCCCGATAAAGATCGAACCAGGGATCCGTCGTGCCATTAAAAGTGCGGTAACAAATAAACCAAAAATCGTTAACCAAGTTGTTGGTACCGTTAAAGAACCTAATTCAACTAAAGATGACTTGCTAGCGACAACTAAGCCACCGCCCTTTAAGCCAACAAAAGCAATAAAGATCCCGATCCCGGCTGCCATCGCCAGCTTTAAGTCATGTGGGATCGCATCGATCACGATTTCCCGAATTTTAAATAACGAAAGAATCGTAAAGATAACGGACGCAACGACGACCCCTGCCATGGCAGTTTGCCAAGAGATCCCCATTGTCAACACAACTGAGTACGTGAAAAATGCATTATCCCCTAAACCAGGTGCGATCCCGATCGGATAATTAGCTAAAAAGGCCATCAACGTACAGCCAATGATGGCAGAAAGTGCCGTAGCGGTAAAGACTGCTCCTTTATCCATGCCGGCAGCGCCTAAAATGCTAGCGTTAACGAAAAGAATGTATGCCATTGAGACAAAAGTCGTTAACCCCGCAACTGTCTCACGTTTTGTATTTGTACCTAATTCTTTGAAATGGAAAGTTCTTTCGAGCCAACTTCCTTTTGTAGTTGTTGCTTGTCCATTATCCAATTTTTTCACCTCTGAATTAATTTTACTTTGATTAGTATTACACGAATAAAAATAAAAATCAACCCTTAAATCGTTCGGTTTTTATCAAAAGGGATAAATTTTATTGCTCGATTCCCATTTGTGACCCAGAAATAACAAAAACCCCCGCAAAATACGGGGGTTAAAAACTAACGCTCTTTTAAAAAGATCTGCATATCAGCGTGTAAATGTTCGTAATGGGTCGCATAGTCTTTTTGAAAAACACCAGCGTAAAGATAATTCATGATCGTTGTCACCGAAATACTCGAAGTAAATGTACCTAATTTCACATTAGTACACGGCTTACTTTCAAGCGTTGCAATATCAAGATCAACATCAGTCAGCCTTGATAAGCTATTGTTGCCTTGCCCGGTGATCGATAGCGTGGGAACGCCATTTTCCTTTAACAGTTTGGCATAGCGCAAGCTCGAAGGCGTTTCGCCCGAATAAGAGATCACAATGGCGCAGTGGTCGGGATGCTTGAGCGCAGCTGATAACAGTTGTTGTTGATTATCTTGATAAATATGGACTTGATGATGGATCCGTCCCATTTTATACGCAAAATCATGCAACAAATTAACATTGCCCCCTTCACCGTAAATATCGATGCAAGTTGCATTGTTTAGAAATTCAACGGCAGTTTGGTAGGCTTTAGGTTTGATGACCGCCCGCGTTGCACGAATTGCGATCTCTTCTAGCGCGGTCAGCTGATCTAAGACCGTTTCAAACGGATCAGTGGCCGTAAACGGTATATCAGCGTCGACATAGAGATTTTTTTGCTTTCTTTGTTGATAACTGGAAATAAACTGGGCTTTAAATTCCGCAAAATTTTTGCAAGCTAATTTTTGACATAAACGCACTACGGTAGAAGCAGACGTATAAGCAGCCACCCCCAATTGGGCAGCTGTCGGGCTAGTTAAGATGATGTTGGGATCGGTCAAAAGTAGCTTTATGATCCCCTGTTCTGCCGTAGTAAAATTTTCTTGGCACCGCATTTTTTCGATTATATCCATGTTTAGATCCACTTCTCAAAATACTTATTTGGTAAAAAACACTTGATATTATGCAACAAAATTTCAATATGGTAGCCCTTACTTCACCATTTTAGCAAGGATCAGCCTAAACAGCCAGAAAGCATTTACATTTTATGAAAATATTTTTATAATCGGGGCAACAACAAGATTTAATCTGAATGGCCGTTCGTAAATCCAAGTTGATAGTTTTTATTTAGTGTTCAAAAAATACTTATAGGAAGTGAAAAAAATGGCTGGAAAATATGATGCTACCGCAAGTAAAATCATGACTCTTGTCGGTGGAACTGAAAATGTCTCATCGCTTATCCATTGCGTTACTCGACTACGCTTTGTTCTCAAAGATACAACTAAAGCTGACCGCGAAAAATTAGCTCAGACCGAATATGTTTTGACCGTCCTTGATTCTGGGGGGGCAACTTCAAGTCGTAGTTGGTAATAAAGTCGATAGTATTTACGATGCAATCATTTCAAAATATGATATCGGTAAAAATAACTCCTCACCTGCAACCGAGCCCGATGAACCAAAGAAAAAAGGTGTACTCAACACTTTAATGGAAACGATTTCAGGTATCTTAGTCCTAACTTTAGGTGTTCTTACTGCCGCCGGGATCATTAAAGGGGTCGTCGCTTTCTTAGCTCTTGATAATATCGGGGTCTTAAGCACAAAAAGTGGGACTTATATGATCCTTTATGCTTTAGGGGATGGATTCTTTTACTTCTTACCGATCATGCTTGGGTTTACCGCGGCTAAAAAATTCAAATGTAACGAATTTATCGGGGCTGCGATTGGGGCTGCGTTAGTCTATCCTGGAATGGTCAATATTGCTGAAACATTCCATCATGGCGACACGTTATTTACCGGATCAGTGTTTGAAATGACTTATTACAATACTTTCTTAGGAATTCCGGTAATTATGCCCGGCGCAAGCTATACTTCAAGCGTTTTTCCGGTCATTTTGGCAGTATACTTTGCCGCTAAGATCGAAAAATGGTGTAAAGAAAAGATCCCTGATGCACTTCGCGGGGTCTTAACACCGATTATCACATTGAGCATCACCATTGTCTTGGCCTACCTCATTATCGGTCCAGTGCTTAATGCGGTTTGTGGTGTGATCTCGCTTGTCATTGAGGCCTTATTCATCAACATCCCAGTAGTCGGCGGTGCGATCGCCGGTGGTCTGCTAGGTGGTGGCTTTGGAGTCTTAGTGCTCTTTGGTTTACACTGGGTCATCATCGGAATGGCCTTACAATTGATCGCGCTCAATGGCTTTGATCACATCATGGCCTGTGGTGGGATCGGACCAATGATCGGGATCTTCCAAGGTTTAGCACTTTGTTGGGCATGTCGGAAAAATCAAGCGATCAGAGACTTGGCGATCCCAGCAACGATCTCACAAGTCTGTGGTGTCGGTGAACCTTTGATGTACTCAATCTTGATCCCACTTAAAAAATTATTCTTGATCAATATCCTCGGCGGTTGCATCGGTGGTGCGATCATTGGTGCTTTAGGCACAAAAATGTATATGTTTGGTGGCAGTGGCCTCTTTGGAATCTTGAACTATGCCGGTGGTGGCGGGGTCCAAGATATCATTAAATACTGCATCGGTGTTGGCTTTGGCGCCCTCTTTACTTTCATTGCAACACTCGCCGTTTACAACGATAAAGAAGCAACTAAAGTGCTTGGCCACGTAGCACAATAATCGGGGGGATGATGATGTCAGTTAAGTTAAACATACCAACCGAATATACTCTTAAAACTTGTGAACTTGATGAACGTAAAGTTACTTACCGTGCCTTTGAAAATCTCTGGTACTGTGAAAAGCCCGTTGATCCGATCCAAAAATTAAGTATCTATGTCCCAGAAGCATACTATCATGCTGAAAAAATCGGCCCTTACGACCAACATACCGCTCCAATCTTTATGCCTAATACCGTTGGTGGTTACTTGCCCGGCCCGATCGATGAACCAGGGATAGATAAGCGCTCCAAACAAGCTAATTCGATCTTTCAAGCCTTAGAACATGGCTATGTAGTCGTTAGTGTCGGTGTGCGCGGACGAACCTCCGGGAAAAAGACGACTGATTTTTTTGTCGGCAGTAAAGAAGGTGATCTTGGCACAGAAACAGGAAAAATGGTCGGCCGTGCCCCAGCATTTATCGTCGACTATAAGGCTGCGATCCGCTATCTTCGTTATCTTCAAGGTACAATTCCAGGTGATACTGATCGCATTATTACCAATGGTACGAGTGCTGGTGGTGCCCTTTCAGCCCTTGCTGGTGCCAGTGGAAATAGTCCAGATTTTACCCCTTATCTGGCTCAAATCGGCGCGGTAAATGAGCGCGATGATATTTTTGCTGCAAGCTGTTATTGCCCGATCCATAACTTAGAAAATGCTGATAGTGCCTATGAATGGCTCTTTGCCGGTCAAAATGATTATTACCGCACTAAGCATCAACGCACCGAACATGGGATCATTCGCGTCCCCGATACCGGACATATGACCCCGTCACAGATCAAGTTGTCTCATGAATTAAAAGCTTTATTCCCCAGCTATCTTAATCAACTTGGCTTAACGGATGACAAAGGAACAAAATTGACGCTAAATAAGCAAGGTGAAGGGCCTTTCAAAGACTTCGTAAAAGAACAATTGCTGCGTTCGGCTAACCAAGAGTTACAGACGCATGAAAATGAAACTACGCGCCAAAACTGGCTGACTAATGGTAGTCAAGTCGAACAACAACCTTATCTCACATTCACTGCTGGAAAAGTGACTGCACTAAACTGGGATGAATTTGTCAAAAAAATCACGCGGATGAAAGCGACCCCTGCTTTTGATGCGTTAGATCTAAGTAGTCCTGAAAATGAAGAATTTGGGGATGAAACCGTAGAACGGCGTCACTTCACTCCATTTTCGTTACAGCATAGCAGTGTATCTAATTCAGAGCTAGCCGATGAAAAAATCATCAAAACTTTGAATCCAGTGAGTTACATTTGCGAAGGGACGGCAACGATCGCTAAACATTGGCGCATCCGACACGGTTCTTTTGATCGTGACACTTCCCTTGCGATCCCGCTCATTTTAGCGCTACTGCTAAAAAATAAGGGGTATGACGTCGATTTTGAAATTCCTTGGGGTATCAATCATGCCGGCGATTATGATCTAGCAGAACTCTTTAGTTGGATCGATGAAATTTGCGCCCCAGCATAATAAAAGACCGCTTGAATTAAGAAAATTCAAGCGGTCTTTTATTTTAGCCTTCAAATAATTCAGTTGAAAGGTAACGTTCACCATTATCTGGCGCTACGGTCAAGACTTTCTTGCCCTTACCTAATTTCTTCGCCAATTCAAGGGCACCATAAATGTTAGCCCCAGCTGAGATCCCTGGTAAGAAGCCTTCATTTTGCCCAACTTTACGAGCTGTTTCAAGTGCTTTTTGACTTGGCACTTCAACTACTCCATCGTAAAGTTTCGTATCCAAGATCGAAGGGACAAAACCAGCCGAAATCCCTTGGATCTTGTGCTTACCACCCTTACCTTCTTTTAAGATCGGGGATTCACTTGGTTCAAGCGCATAAATCTTGATATCTGGTTTCTTTGCCCGTAAAGCATGACCGATCCCAGTCAAAGTACCACCTGTCCCAACTCCAGCAACAAAGGCATCCGGTAAGTCTTCACCAAAGGCGGCTAGGATCTCTTGTCCCGTTGTCTTTTCATGGATCAAAGCGTTGGCTGGATTGTCAAATTGCATTGGTAAGAAATAGCCGTTTTCTTTGGCTAATTGCTTAGCTAACGCGATCGCACCACCCATGCCATCAGCACCTGGGGTCAACAACAATTCGGCGCCGTAACCTTGCATCAACTTACGCCGTTCGATACTCATCGTTTCTGGCATCGTAATGATCAAACGATAGCCTTTAGCGGCAGCCACAGCGGCTAACCCGATCCCAGTATTGCCTGAAGTAGGTTCGATGATCGTGCCACCTGGGGTCAATTTGCCAGCTTTTTCAGCTGCTTGAACCATTGCTAAAGCCACCCGGTCTTTGACTGAACCAGCCGGATTGAAAAACTCTAATTTGACATATACATCAGCGGCATCCGCTGGAACAACGTGGTTTAATTTTACGATTGGAGTGTTGCCGATCATATCTAAGATAGAATCATATACTTTACTCATAATTAGTTACCCCCTGTTAATTTTTGATCAGTTCTCGTTCTTTTTGGTTACAAGCTATTTGTTGAAGCCAATTTTTAAAAAAGATCTTTTGGATCAAATACCACGAAAATTGTGGTTCATCAGCGACATAATAATTTTCAGGTCGTGCCACTTGCGATTTTTGGTCGACAGAAGCTGCGTCCACTTCGCGCTCATATTCTTTTTTCAATGCTTGTCGCCCATATTCTAAATGTGAAAAGAGAAACGCTTGGTGTTTGGCGGGTGCCTCTAGTAAAAAGGCCTCACCATTAGCAGAAATTGCGTCAAGTTTTAACTCAGGTACATTTTGGACCTGAGCAAGATCAATGTCAGCATAGCGTGCATGTGGCGCTAAAAAACCACTGAGAATCCCTTTTAACAGTGGTGTTTGGCGTAAGATCTTTTGGGGGTAGATCCCAAAGATCTTTTGCGGTAATAACTTTTTACCTACCCCGTAAAAATAATCAGCGGCAGCCATTGCGCCCCAACAGACGTATAGCTGTTCAAGCTGGTTACGTTCCAAACACTCAAACAGTTCCTGCAATTCATTGATATAGGTTATCTCTGTAAAAGATAATTTTTCGATCGGCGCTCCCGTCACGATAAAAGCATCCATTTGCTTAACTAGCTCTAAGTCTAGTGGGCGTGATATCTGAGCGACCTCTTTGGGTACGACACGATTTTGATAGTGATCTTTTGGATAAAAGAAAGTTAGTTCAACTTGATATTTATCACTTTGTAATACATTTTCAAAACGTCTCTTCGTGTCTAACTTATCGTGCATTAGATTCAATACCCCGATCCGTAAGACATTTTCAGGCGTACGCATGACTACCATCCTTTCCGATATATTTACAGGCAAGTATTTTTACTTGTTTTCTGTAAGTTAGATTATACACTAGGTAATGATAAATAACAATTTGCGGCTTATTATGCTATAATTTCAAAAAACAAATTCAAGGGGGAATTTTTTATGGCATTACCATCACGAAAAGAGGTACCAACAGACTTAACTTGGGACTTGAGCGCTCTTTATCCCAATGACGCAGCTTGGGAACGTGATCTCACTAAACTCGCAACTGAAGTTTCAAAATTTCAAACTGATTTCACAGACCAACTCACTACCCCAGAACAATTAGTTGCTGCGCTCACAGCTTTAGAAGCGATCGAACAAAAGGCAACTTTTATTGAACATTATGCCTTCCTACAACAGGCAACCGACATGACCGATCCACATTACAATGAACTTTTGACTAAAGCCGACCAAGCTTTAGCTCAAAAAGACGCCAAACTTGCCTTTTTTACTATCCAAGCGGCCAATAATTCGGCTGAGACCTTAGAAAAAGTCATTCAATTAGCCCCACGTTTTGCGTCAGTCATCCGCCATCTCAAACAAGATAAAAAAAGCCTTTTGGCACCACAAACAGAAGCAACTTTAGCGTTACTCTCACCTACACTAAACGCTCCAGAAAACATTTATACTACTGCCCGTGCTGCTGATATGGAGTTTTTAGACTTTGAAGTTGACGGCAAAACTTACCCAATGTCGTTTGTCTTATACGAAAATACCTACCAATATCATCCCAATAAAGAAGTTCGCCACCGCGCCTTCAATGCTTTTTCGCAGACGTTAAAAAAATATCAAGACACGCTGGCAGCGACCTATTACACCAAAGTAGCTAGTGAAAAGACATTGGCGACTTTACGGGGCTATGATTCGGTATTTGACTATCTCCTTTCCAAACAAAAAGTCAGTTGTGAACTGTTTGACCGCCAGATCGATCTGATCTTAAATGAGCTCGGACCGGTCATGCAACAATATGCGCGCTTGATCCAACAAGCTCACGGACTAGAACAGATGACTTTTGCTGACTTACAGATCGATCTAGATCCCGACTTTTCACCTAAAGTTGCCTTGGCTGATGCCCCTAGTTATATCAAAGAGGCCGTCGCACCACTAGGCAAAAACTACCAAGACATGGTCATGGAAGCTTTTCCTAAGCGTTGGGTCGATTTTGCCTTAAATGCCGGCAAAGAAACGGGGGGCTTTGAAACTACCCCTTATAACGCCCACCCTTACATCTTGATGTCATGGACCAATGAACTCGCCGATGTTTATACGTTAGTTCACGAGTTAGGCCATGCCGGGCAAGCTATTTTGACCATGCAAAATAACTCGATCTTAGGCTGTGACCCTTCGATGTATCTGATCGAAGCACCATCCACTTTCAACGAATTGTTGTTGACACATTCTTTGACCGCTAAGACCGCTGATCCGCGCACTAAACGCTTCGCTTACACTAAGATGTTAACTAACACGTTTTACCATAATTTCGTGACTCATTTACTTGAAGCCGCCTTTCAAAGAGAAGTTTACCAATTGGTCGATCAAGGTAAGACCTTTGACGGAGCTAAACTTTGCTCCATAAAAAAACAAGTCTTACAAAAATTTTGGGGCGATGCCGTTGTGATCGATGACCGTGCGGCTTTGACTTGGATGCGACAATCACACTATTACATGGGACTTTATTCTTACACTTATTCAGCAGGCTTAACAATCGCCACACAAGCCTTTTTGAAATTACTCGCTGAGCCACAAAAAGAAGTTGCTGCTTGGGTTGATTTCTTAAAACTAGGTGACCAACTACCACCACTTGAAGCAGCTAAAGTTGCTGGGGTTGATATTTCCACGGAAACACCGTTAAAAAATACGATCGCCTTTTTAGCGCAAACAGTTGAACAAATCAAAGAATTGAGCACACAGCTCGACTAAACGTTTCATGTGAAACAAATAAACAGTGATATAAGTTTCTGTGTTAAAAGAAGACTATTCGAATTTTTTTGAAAAATTCGAATAGTCTTCTTTTTATTATTTGATGGTATTTTAAATTATTAGTGAATATTTTTCATCCGTTTATATCCATACGCATAGCGCTTAAAGCTAATACGATCATTATTTGAATCTACATAGTAATTCATCTTCAGCATCATAATACTTATTCATCACTTTGCGTTCATCCGATCTTCAACACTAGGTTTCTTCATTATTTTGGGAAAAATGTAAAAAGAGACCGTAATACAAGTCTCTAAAAAACCATACCACAGTCTCTTTTATAAAATCGTTATGAAGTAGCGATGTTTGTTGTCTTACTGTTTATATAAATTGAATTATCATAGATTATCCTTTTTTACGTCTATTGCTTGGAAGTACGAAATAGGATACTATAATTATTCCCCAAACAACAAATGATATCCAGCCACTTTTTATAGAATTAATCAATAAAAAGCAACACTACACAAAGTATAGTAATAACTAATTTGTCATAATTCCTATTAATCCACTTCATAATTATCACCTTCTACTGAAATCCAAATGCGCCGACTGATCTAGTGATATAATTGTAGTCAAACCAAATTCCATGAGGTGAATTTTGCATTGCAACGCCTAAAGTTGCCATCACTCCAGCAGCAATCTTATGTGGAATCCAAATTCCCATTGTTTTCAAATCTTGTTTAGATATGAAGACTCTAGCATAATTCCACTTAAAAACTACTGTTGTAATACCAGCTTTTCTAAAATAAAATTGATTTAGATTATAAAACTCGCCATTATTTTCTACAATAAGAACTGTGTCCATTTTATCATTTTGATTTAACGACTTATTTAATTGCTGATTAGCCAAATCAACTTTACTATTAACTTCTTCAACTTCTTGACTATTGAGTTCATTATTAATTTCTGGTGCAACGTAGAATTTCTTTTCTACTTCAGAGTACTTAACATACTTATCGGCAATTTGTTCAATTTCTTCTGAGCTTCTGGTTGCAGTATCGGCATTAGCCACATTACTACCCCATGTCACAAAACCAATGAATAACATAACCATTGCAACAGCCCGCTTAGCAAGCGTTTACACACATATTGTAGCAAAGGCTTATGTTTTGCGCAATATTTTCAAAAAGAGAAGTATTACATACTATTTAAATATAACTATCACATAAATTCTATCTCTCTACTAACTATTTATCCGCAAAAGAGAAAAATAGTACGAAATTTAGCATTAGACTATGGTTCTTTATTTGGCATTAGCCATAATTGTTATAAAGTTGAAATAGCTTGTTTTAAGCCTTACTCCCAGATATAGGAGGCTTCCACAAACATTTTTTACGAAAAAAGTGGCGTTATTTGATATTTGATTGGCATCATATGATGTTACTTTTTATCTTGTCCACTATATAATTTAGCCAACAACGAACATAAGCTAAATTTTTAGGGAGGAATTTTTTATGGCAAACAAAACTGCTTTGATCACTGGTGCTACTGGCGGCTTAGGGATGGAATTCGTTAAACTCCATGCCAAAAATGGTGATAATTTGGTCTTAGTCGGACGAAATCCGCAAAAACTGGCCCAACTTGAAGAAACTATCACACAACGCTACCAAGTCGACGTCCTAACTATTGCAGTCGACTTTGCTCAATTCGATGCGGCGGAACAAATTTTTGCCAAATTACAAGAAACTAAGACGACTAAAATCGACTACTTGATCAATAACGCCGGTTTAGGTGGGTTAGGAACCTTTATTGAAAGGACAAGTGAACAAGATATCAATATGGCCACGGTGAATATGATCACCCCAACTAAGTTGCTCAAACTGATCTTGCCCCAAATGGTAGAGCGAGAACAAGGTCATATTTTAAATGTTTCATCAGCAGCAGCTTTGATCCCCGGACCATTGCAGGCAGAATACTTCGCTACTAAAGCGTATTTAACCTCATTAAGTAACGCCTTGTGGTACGAACTAAAAGATACTGGCGTAACCGTGACTGCCTTGATGCCTGGTGCCATGGATACCGGTTTTATCGAGGCAGGTGGCCTAACTGGTACCAAAATATTTGCCAATGCTGGTAGTCCTAAAAAAGTTGCCGCAAAAGCTTATCAAGCGATGTTAGCTGGCAAATTGAATGTCTTTGCGGGCTTTTCTAATTGGCAAACACCCTTTGTCGGCATGATGCCTCTAGTACCTAAAAAGCAAATGATGAGTTTTATCGCTGATATCCAGTCTAAAGATCAGCCAAAATAGGATAGGTGAGCTTAGTGGAAAAATTTATGATTGATGGCCAATATGAAAAACTATTAGTGGCTAACCAGCTAGATCCTAAAAAAGTGCTCCAAATCGCAAAGCTACCGCGCGATACTTTTGCTCATCAGCACTTAAAACTAACAGAACAAGAGTATTTTGCGCTGATCAATGCCATTGAAACCTTAGCAAACGACCCTCTTTTTGCGACCAAATTAGTTGCTAGCGATGACATCGAAACTTTTTCACCCCCTATTTTTGCTGCTTACTGTAGCAAAAACGGCTATCAGTTTCTCAAAAGACTTGCTCAGTATAAAAAATTGATCGGTCCTGTTATCTATGAGCTCACCTCACAGCAAGATGTTGTAACGGTCACATTGACTACCTTTAGTGCTAAAGAAATTTTGCCCCCATTCTTTGTTAAAAGTGAATTTGCTTTTATGATGCACCTGATTTCAAGTGCAACTAATCAAAAAATCAAGCCGGTAAAAATCACCGCAACTTTCCAAGATGATAGTGTTGCGCTCATCGAGTATTACGGCGTTCACTTTGAGTTTGCTTCTAGCAATACGATCACCTTTAAACTAACTGATCTCTTGTTTCCTTTTACCACAGAAAACACCTCCATGCTTGAATACCTCGAACCCGAATTGAAAAAGAAACTCGCCGAGCTAGCCGTTGATGAGTCATACGCCAAACGAGTCCGCACTGCACTAGTTGAACTCTTACCCCGAGGAAAAGCTGCAATTGGAGCTATCGCCCAGTCACTTGGAGTCAGCAAGCGAACTTTACAGCGAAAATTAAAAAGTGAAAACACTAGCTTTCAACAGCAATTAACTGCCACACGCGAAATGTTAGCTAAAAACTATCTCTTAAATGACACGCTAACTCCTGATGATATCGCTTTTCTCTTAGCCTACCAAGAAACCAATTCATTTCTGCGAGCCTTTAATGCTTGGACGGGCATGAGTGCTCAAAAATACCGGCAAGAAAAAAGCTGAACCATTGACCAACATGAACCCCCACCACAAAAAGATGTTACAAAAGCTAGCCACAACTTTTGTCACGTCTTTTTATTATCTGTTACTCATGCTAAAATACGCACTCATCGAATTATAGTCTTTTTGGGTAATTGCCGTTAAGGTCATAAAAACTAGCAACTGCCCTAAGATCTTGACCACTTCATTTGGGGTCAGCCGTTCAGGTGTTAACGGCCGTTCATCAGCATCGACCAACTGGTAATACGCCACGTCGCGGTAAGAAAAAACGCCTAAAGTAAAAAATGTCATCGTCGCCAAAGCTTCTTTTTTAGGGTCCTTTATACTGTCATTGACCATGATCGTCAGTTTAGCGGTCGGTTCGACCCAGATCTCTTGGCTAGCAAATAATTCATCTAAGCCACAAAAAGTTAACCGTGGCTTTGGTTTTGCAGGTAAAGCGTTTAGTTCGTGCTTTAATTCCCACAATTTTTGCTTAAAAATGCGTAAAACTTGTTCATCACCTAAGCGCGTATTATCCGACAGGTAAAGTCCATCTGAAGCTAACGAAACGGGATAGTACATACAACCAGAAACCATTTTTTTGCCCGTCCATAACCGCTTATCCGTTAACAAGTTGCCATACTCAGGATACCGTACTTGTGCTTGCCGCAATGTTTTACCAAAATTTCCGATCAAATTAAGTGCCATCCCCGTGATATTTTGGTCATTTAAATACATCGTTACAAAATCTTTGACCTTCATAAGCCCCACCTCTTTTTATTTTTCACCTTGATAATAGCATACATTTCGGGTTAACGGAACATTTTATTAGGCGCACCTAATTTAGATAAAAAAATAAAAATCAACCACTTAAGGCTGATTTTTATTTAACTAAATCATTTAATAAAGCGATAAATTGCGGGTCATCGTTTAAGCATGGCACCACATCAAAGAGCTCGCCACCAGCTTTAGTAAAGACTTCCGCATTTTCGATCTCTAACTCATGTAAAGTTTCTAAACAGTCAGAGACAAACGAAGGTGAAACAACTAAGATCTTCTTAGTCCCTTGTTTTGGTAATTCAGCGATCGTCTGATCAAATGCTGGCGTCAACCATTCAGCTGGACCAAATTTCGATTGGTAAGTGTGGAGCATCTCTACTTCTGGCAAACGTTCTTTTAACGCTGCCGTCGTTTCTTGACACTGTTGTTCATACGGATCGCCCTTATCAACGTAGCTCTTAGGAATCCCATGATAAGAGATCACCAATTTATCATAAGCTTTTTGATCCCATTTTTCCTTGATTTTACTTGCTAATAAGTCTAAGTAGGCTTCCTTTTCATAAAACGAAGTCACGAATCTTAAGTTTGGCACATAAGTCCGGCGGTGAAAGAATTTCAAGACAGCATCATTGACCGAGCCTACCGTCGTTGTTGAATATTGAGGATAAAGCGCAATGATCCGCAGATCGGTGATCTTTTCAGCTTCAAACTCGGCCAAAACATGTGGAATACTTGGTTCGCTGTAACTAAAGGCATATTTGACACTGGTGTCAGGATTGAGCGCTTGTAATAAGTCACGTTGCCGTTCAGTATAATATTTTAAAGGTGAACCATATTCATCTGACCAGATCTCTTGGTAAAGAGCCGCAGATTTTTGCGGACGCTTAGGCAAGATCATTAACTCTAAAATTGGCTTCCAAATAATATCTGGCGTGTCGATCACGCGTTTATCACCTAAGAATTTGCGCAAGTAAGGGCGCAAATGTTTGGCATCTGGCTGTTCTGGCGTACCTAAATTGATCAGTAAAATTCCTTTTTTCATCTTCTATCCTCATTATTCATTATTTTACACACATTAACTTCCTAGCGATTCATTCCATCTAAATGTTTTTCATATAATACTTGTGCGATCGAACTTGGTAAAATTTTTTGTTCGACTAAAAAATCTAAATAACCTTTAAAATCTGCATCCCCGTTTGTCTGCGGTAATAAATCCGTTTTCAGTTTATCGATCCGTTTTTTTAATACAAAATAAGACATCCCCGTCATATTTGATAGCTTGGACAACTTAAAATCTGCATCAGCTAATTGATACAACAAACTAACGTCATCTTGATCTAAAAGATCATACCATTTTTTTGTCACAATGATCCCCTTCTTCATCAAAAAAAATAGTAGCACTTACATTTCATAACCATTATATACTAGCTAATCGTCAAAAAGTGATTCTAAAGCATTTCTTAGGCAATTATAATCTCTAAAATTTATACATATTCAATAAAATTCAAATAAATTTGATTTTTTTTAAACAATATAAAATTTATTTTTCTTTTAAAATAAGGTTTTCCTTATCAAAGCATATTTATATTAAAAGTCAATAGCCATTATTTATTTTTGGGGGTATATACTTACATCGTTGAGTGATAACTGTTCTCCATTATAGGCAAAATGACGGTAAAATCTCAACTATCCATAATAAAAGAGGTGATGATCCGTTGCTGTTTCGGTTAGGTAACGTAAGCCATAACTCCATTAGTGGCTTGCTAACCCACATTCACTATCCTGACAGCCGGCCTACTGATCAACTGGATGGAGTAGATTCCCTAACAACATCCTGCTTAACTTTAGCTACTTTTCCCAGCGGTCAGTTTGTTTCATTGATCTCACTCTCTAACTAATAATTGCCAAAAGACGACAAGCAAGACTACCCCCTTGCTTGTCGTCTTTTGTTAGCGCGTTTTTTGCACAGTTAACAGCTTATTTTTGAAATGAGCTCGGACAACTATTTCTCATATCCTTTCCCCTGAGAGCTAGCAAACATCGCAACGTTAGCTAGATTTAGTAAATAGCTCTTGTGACATATAAATAAATTATGCTTTTTCTTGCTTCCATCGTTTTGGGCGAAGCGCGACATTTTATAGCCTGATCTTTCAGGTGAATGTGTATTGGATTAATTTGATTAAGAACAGTCTCAAAAAATAGTGTCTGCGCCAATTTTAGCTGAAAGTAGGAAACTAAAAGCGATACAGTGCTACTTCTATACCTAAAACAGATGTTAATTAATAAAGATACATTTCAGATATACCGATAATAGTTTATCTTCCTTATATATCTATTTTGTATCCTAAAACCAAAAGAACACAAAACAGCGACAACCTAAATTAACGAGTTGTCGCTGTTAGTTAGTTATTTTTGTGTTTTATTAGCCCATTGGATCGTGCGGTCGACTAAAGTTGATTGGCTGTCTACAATTGGTAGATCGGTGATAGGTTCGCGTTCTTGGGCAAGTGATAATTCAGTACACCCTAAGATCACGACATCACACCCGGTTTCTTTGATCATTTGTGCTACTAGATCATGGAATAATTTACCATTGACAATATCTTGTTCTTTGATATCATCATAGATCAATTCATCGGTCATCTTTTGCACAGCGGGGCTTGGTTTGGCTAATTCATAACCAGCCGCCAAGATCTCTTTATCATAGATCTGATCACGGATCGTTCCCCGCGTTGCCACTAAGCCAACTTTTCTAGCTTCAGGGTAGCGGTTGCCGACTTCTTTAACGGTTTCTTTGGGCATGTGCAAAATCGGAACATCGACTGCTTTAGCCAATTCATCGTAGAAATAATGCGCCGTATTACATGGCAACGTGAAAAAATCAGGTCCTAAGGTCGCATACTGTTTGAAATCTTCGATCAATTCCGGCAAGGGATCAGGCTTAGTATTATCTAAAATAAATGCCGTTCTATCGGGAACAGTTGCATGGTTGACCAAGGTATAGTTGTAGTAATCTTGGTCTTTATGCGCCTTAGTCCGTAAATTTAATTGATGAATATAGCTTTCGGTCGCCATTGTTCCCATGCCACCGATAATTGTAAAAAAATTCTTCATAGTATCTTATCCTTTATTTTCAGCAAAATAACGGGCAAAATTCTTCACATAGTTATGATTCATCCATTGGATCAATAACCAGCGTTTTAAGTTCATGTCTTCTGAGTATTCGTAAGTTGTGCCGTAGCGATTTTCTTTGATCAAGGCTAAAGCATGTTCTTTATCTTCGTTTTCACGCGCATATTTCTTAAAGGTCTTAACTGGAACACCTAACCATAAAGCAGCTTGGTCGTTGTCTTTATTACAATAAACCGTTTCAGCCTCTTTTAAGTCGCCCGTGACGTAATCACGCACGACCCATTGAGCTAAGTTATAACCGTTTAGCGTAACAAAGAAACTACTGCGGCCTTGGCGTAAGTTGATCTCAAAGAGTTTATACTTGCCATCACGAACGTCATATTTCATATCAAAGTTAGCGTAACCGGTAAATTTGATCTCTTCTAAGAAGCTTTGGATCGTATCATAAATCTCTTGGTTATATTCAGGTAAGATCGCTACATAGTTACCGATCGCAGCTGGTGCGGGATCTTCTAATAACGGATGTCCTAAACACATCATTTTGACTTTGTGGTTTTGATCTACATAAGCGTTTAAGACGCGCATGTTGCTGTCATCGCCAGGAATGAAATCTTGTAAGATAAAGTCGCCCGTGTAACCGTTAGTATAGGCAAGGTCTACGATGCGATCAAATTCTTCGCGTGATTGGATGCGAAAGGCTTTCTTGCGCCCTTCAAAATGCACGTCGAGCCATTCGATACTATTAGCTGGTTTTAACGCAACTGGATAGTCAAATGGTTGTGCGATCTTTTCACCCTTGTCATGCATTTCTTTAGTGATGATCTGTGTTTTTGGATATGGTAGATTATATTTTTCACAAATTTGATAGAAATTTTCTTTATTGTTCAATTGGTGCAACATGTCCACATCAATGTAAGGACAAACAAAGACATCTTCTAATTCTTTTTTGTGACGTACGATCAATTCAGCGTAGCCATCCCCACAGCCGATCAAGATCACTGGTTCTTGGTGATCACGGTAGCTTTCCTTGATCTTCATCATTTCATCGATCCAAACTGGGTCTTCCGAAAAACCATCGATCAATTCGAGGTCAACGATCTTGGTATAACGCGTTGGCGCTAATTCGCTTTGCGCAAAAGCTTTAACTGGTTTATGGAACATTTCATAAAATGAACGCGCCATCCCATATACATTAAAGTCACTCCCTAACAAAACCGGAGTAAAATCTGCCGTTTCAACTGCCATTAGTCAATATCCTCCAAAATTTCTTGTGCGATCTCAACATCAGTTGGATACAAAAGCTCTTTTCCTTTTACTTTTAAATATTTATCTTCACCCCGACCTGCTAAAACGACCACATCGGCAGAGGTACTTGCCATAAGAGCTTTTTTGACTGCTTCTTTGCGTTCAAGCTCAAAGACAACATCCACGCGCTTATGATCGATATGTTGATCGATCTCTTGGGCGATTTTTAGTGGATCTTCAAAGCCCGGATCATCGGTCGTTAAATAGGCCACATCTGCTTCTTCACTTAAAGCTTTCCCAAAACCTTCACGGCGCGAGATCCCTTTGTCGCCGGTACTTCCCAAAACAACATGGATCTTACCTGCATTAGTTTGTTTGCGCAAGAATTTCAACAAGGCACTCAAACTTGCGTAATTATGAGCATAGTCAATATAGACCGTCCCGTGATTTTTAGACGTGATCATTTCCATGCGTCCCGGAACTTTTACTAGCGGTAAAGCCTGTTGCGCTACACTCTTACGCGCCCCAGTGATCCCCGCTGCGATCAAAGCACTTGTTGCGTTACCTTCGTTATAATCACCGGCAAGCGCGATCTCATAGGTGCCATCAAGGTCTAAACTTTTGGCCTTTGCCGTTAAACCAGTTACCTTAAATTCACTTTGTTTTAAATCTTCAAAGTCGTTAGTGATCTCAAAATCAACATCGACTGCAAACTCTAACTTAGCTCCTTTACGAGCATAAAGGTAGACATTTTCTGCCCCAACACTAGCTTTAGCCGTTTGGTAGACATCGAGTAAATGTGTTGTTTCAGCATTGATCACACACGTCTTAGAATTGAGCAAAAGCTGTTCTTTGCAGAATAAATAATCAGCAAAGTTGGGGTGTTCGTTTCTCCCGATATGGTCAGGTGAGATATTTAAAAAGATCCCAATGTCATATTTCAAGCCGTAGACCCGGCTCTTTTTATAGGCTTGGGAGGAAACTTCCATGACCAAATGATTCATCCCATTATTGACTGCTTGGCGCATATCATGAAATAAATCAAGGGATTCAGGGGTCGTTAGATCGGACTTGAACCGTTGATCTGGTTCATTTCCTAAGATCCGGTCGATCGTCGAAAATAGCGCAGTCCGATCACTTGTCGCTTCCGCTAAGATCCCACGGGCAAAATAAGCCGAGGTGGTCTTACCTTTTGTCCCCGTATAGGCAATGATGAATAGCTCATTTTGGGGATAGTCATAAAAAGCTGCCCCTAAAAGTGCCATTGTTTTTTGAACGTCAGCCACGATGACCGCGGTCATACCTTCGCCTTCAGGATAATATTGTTCGGCAACATATCCGGTGGCTCCGGCTTCTTTAGCCATCGTAAGGTATTCTGGTTTGAAATTCCCCTTGCAGATAAAGAGCGCTTGGTCCCTAACTTTACGGGAATCATAAGTAATGTTAGTAAAGGTCTCAGTCTGTGGTGCAACCAAGACTGATTGTAATAATTGGTGTTCTTTTAATAATTGTTTTATTTCTGGTACAGAAAGCACGGGGCCATCTCCTCATTTACTTAATACATACTAATAATTATCGCACGTTTTGCTCTAAAAATAAAATAGACTCTGCGCAAAACATTTCAACTGATATTTTAGCTTATGCCCTTCTAAAATTAAAGCCAAAGCCTTAGTTGAATTTTAGTTTCACTATTCGGAACTTTTTTGCTATCCTTTTTAAAAGAACATTAACCTTGTATGCTAGATTGCGAAAGGTGGAAATGTCCATGGATAACAATAAATATCTCCTTTCAACACTTGTTAAAGCTAAAGACGTCTTAACGCTCTTACAAGCAAAAACTTCGGTCACGTTACATGAAGTCATGACCGCATTGAATCTGAGTAAGACAACAGCTTTTCGCTTACTTTACTCATTAACTGAACTTGATTTTCTAATCAAACACAAAAATCGTTACTATTTGAAGAACTATTTCTTTGCCACTAAGCTTGAGCAGCGCATCAACTGGTCAGCGGTCCCAATTTTAAAACCGCTAGTCTACAAATATCAGCTGAGTGCTTATATTGGGATCATTTTTCAAAATGAGATCGTCATTACTCAGGTGATCCCCGCTAAACAGCACCCCGATGACCTGGACCGCTTAGGGTAAAGTTTGCCCTTAAATACTAGTGCCATGGATAAATGTGCCTTAGCATTTTTACTCCCAAAACTGCAAGATCAAATGCTATATTTAAACGATTTTCCTCAAAAGACCAAACATACGCTGACCGACACGACATCTTTAAAGCACAACCTTAAAGTGATCTTAGCGCAAGGTTATGCTTTAGACGACGAAGAAAAAGAGCTCAACTTTAGATGCGTTTCCGCACCTATTATGGAGTCAGATAAAACTGTCGCTGTTTTAGGTCTATCCGGTTCATTAGACGCACTAAAGCGTTGTGATATCAAGCACCTTGCCAAAGATATGCGCCAAAAAAGTAACGAGATCGAACAAACATTATTACATTAAAGCGAGGA
The DNA here is from genome assembly GCF_001434405.1 of Ligilactobacillus apodemi DSM 16634 = JCM 16172. Taxonomy (GTDB): domain Bacteria; phylum Bacillota; class Bacilli; order Lactobacillales; family Lactobacillaceae; genus Ligilactobacillus; species Ligilactobacillus apodemi. The sequence continues at coordinate 41,828 of NZ_AZFT01000002.1, forward strand.
AAAAAATTATGTTAACTAAAGATAAGACTGCTCTTTTAGTGATCGATCTACAAAATGACAACATGAGCATCGGTGGTAAATCCGAAAAAAGTGGTGCTGTCGAACATGCTAAAAAACAAAACATCGCTAGTTTGATCAACAAAGCACATGACCTAGATATCCCCGTGTTTCATAACCAATTTGTCGTCAAAAAATGGGCACCTGGCATCGGCCAAAATGCACCGATCTTTCAAAGTATTCGTGAGATCGACAGTGTCGTAGAAGATACTTGGGGCGCAGAAACTGTGGCAGGGATCACGATCGCACCCGAAGATTTCGTGCTCAAACGGACGCGGATGAGCGCCTTTAATGAAACCTAATTAGATACGCTTTTACGCGGCCTTGGGATCGAAAATCTCATTGTGACTGGCGTTTGGACTAATATGGCAGTCGAACACACTTGCCGTGATGCGGCTGATCACGGCTATAATGTCACAATTGTTACTGACGGAACGGCTAGGATCAATGACAAATGGCAAAATGCTGCCTTAAACTATGCCCTAAATAACATCGCAACTAAACTTTCTACTAAAGAAGTTTTAGCTGACCTAAGTGAGGCTAACTAACATGACGCAAACTGTACTCATTACTGGCGCAGCTTCGGGGATGGGCCTTAGCATGACCAAACGCTTTTTAAGTGCCGGACAAAATGTCGTCATGGCCGATTTTGATGCGTCAAAAGGTCAAAGCATAGCTGCCAAATTTCAAACAGAATTTCCTAACCAACAAGTGGATTTTTACCAAGTCGATGTTAGTTCACCAACCGCCGTTGACCAATTAGCTAAGCAAGTTTTAGCCAAATATGCTCACATTGATACGCTCATCAATTGCGCTGGGATCTTCGCTAAAGGGGCGCTCCACGAACTGACGCTTGAAACTTGGAACAAAGTTTTAGCAGTCGATGTTACCGCAATTTTTTTGATGACTAAAGCCTTTATCAACACAATGATCGCGCAAAAAAGTGGCGTGATCATTAACATCGCCTCAATTTCAGGGCTTTACGGTGATTACAATATGGCAGCTTACAGTGCAGCTAAAGGCGCCGTTACTAATTTAGTGCGTTCAATGGCGTTAGATTATGGTAAATACAACATTCGAGTAAATAACATTGTCCCTGGACCAACCAATACCCCCTTATTCCAACAAAATCCGCCAGAAGTGATTGCTAAATTTAACCAAGCAAGTCCCCTTAATAAAATCGTTGAACCTGCAGATGTCGCTAATATGGCTTATTTCTTAGCCAGTGAACAAGCTCAAGCGATCACAGGTCAAAATATTCAAGTTACGGCGGGCTTTGGGATCCATTCCGGCCAACCGCAACAATAAAAAAACGTGTGCTTTTTTGCACACGTTTTTTGCTTTATCCAATAACTCTCGCCCCGAGTTGATCGATTTGCAAACTGACAAATTCGCCAGTCAACCCTTTAGCTTGAGCTTTGGCAATAAAATCAGGCATTTTTGCTGGGGCAAGTAATGTCATCACCGTTGGACCTGCGCCACTCAAATACGTTCCCTTTGCGCCTACTTCATGCCCTATTTGCCGTAATGTCGCTAAATGTGGTACTAATTTTTGGCGATATGGTTCATGATAACCATCTAATTCGATCAATTCAGCGATCAAATCAAGGTCTTTTGTCAACAACGCGGCTACCAAGGCATTGCCGACACTGCCAGCACGGACCGCTGCTTTATAGGGTAACTCGGCCGGTAAAACGCTACGACTATCTTTAGTTGCCAATTCAAAGTCGGGGATATAAGCTAAGAGCCCGATCTCTGGAAAAGTAGCAGTCAAAGTTTTGGGCTGACCATTTAACAGTAACGAAATCGTCAAATTACCAAATAAAGCTGGGGCAACGTTATCGGGATGGCCTTCAATCTTAGTTGCAACTTCTAATAACTCTTGGTCAGTAAAAGTTTTAGCCGAAAAATGTTGGGCTAACTTGATCCCCGCCACGATCGCAGCCGAACTACTCCCCAATCCACGTGCTAACGGAATCTCTGAGATCACCTTAAAATGCAACGGAGATAAATCGGGGTCCAGTGCTAAAGCTGCTTGAACGATCAAATTTTGTTCATCACTAGGGACTTGTGACCCTAACTCATGTTCAACTTGCCAACTAGCAGTATTTTGGGCTAATATTTCCAAGGTTAAGTAACGATTGACCGCTAGTCCTAACGAGTCAAACCCCGGTCCTAAATTGGCGCTGCTAGCGGGAACAACGATTTTTACTGTCATTTTTCTTCCTCCAAGACTTTATAAGCAGCTAGGAGTTGCATTTCTGCTAAGTTGTTGATCTTTTCAGTGATCTCGTTTAACTGCGCCTCGCTCATCGCATGCGTCACGATCGAGATCCGCGCATCACCATTAGCGGCACCAGTTTGTTTGATCACCTTAAAGCTGGCATTGGCTTGCGTCATGATCTCGGTCAACTTCAACATTTGCCCTGCTTTATCAGGTGTTAATAATGACAAGTAGTATGGATAAACGATATCGTTTGCCTTAGCAAATTCGATTTTTTGACTATAGTCGTTGAAGCGGCTACCCGTTGTTTGTAAAACGATATCCTTAGTAACGGCGATAATATCGCTCAATACGCTATTAGCTGTCGGCAATTCACCGGCACCTGGGCCATAAAACATCGTCTCACCGACTGCTTTTCCAGTCACTAAGACAGCATTATTTTCATTTTGAATCGCAGCTAAGGGGCGGGAATTGTTGACTAAAACTGGACCGACTGAGACCGCTAATTTACCGTTGATCAGCTTAGCGATCCCTAAAAGTTTCAGTGTATAGCCCAATTGAGCTGCTTCTTTGATATCTTCTAACTGGATCCCATCGATCCCTGCCAATTTAACTTCATCCAGCGTAATATCTTTTCCAAAAGCAAATTGAGTTAAAATGATCATCTTGTAAGCTGCATCTTTTCCAGTAACATCATTGGTCGGATCAGCTTCCGCAAATCCTTTTTCTTGCGCTAATTTTAGCGCCGCTGCGTAAGATAAACCATTTTGGGTCATCTGCGTCAAAATAAAGTTGGTCGTTCCATTGACGATCCCTAAAACAGATTCAACTTGATCGGCCGCAAATGAGTTCACGATCGTCCGTAAGATTGGGATTCCCCCAGCCACACTGGCTTCATAAAATAAGTCACACTTATTTTCTTTGGCTAACTCAGACAATTCAGGACCATGTAAGGCGATCAGATCCTTATTAGCTGTCACAACATGTTTTTTTGCCTGTAACAAGCGTTTGATGTATTCTCTTGCCGTGTCAACTGTCCCCATCACTTCAACGACGATTTCAATTTCATCATCGTTTAGTAACTTCGTAAAATCATTCGTCAATTCGATCCCCGTAAGGTCAACATTACGGTGTGCGTTTACATTTCGAACTACTGCAGTTTTGACTTTTAATTCACAGCCAGTGATATTGGTGATCTTATGGGCGTTATCTTGTAAAAGTTTCACCACACCACTACCAACTGTCCCCAAACCTAAAATTCCAATCTTGATCGCTTTCATGGACCGATCCCCTTTCGTTTCCAAAAACTATGTATCTTTCTTCTAATATTAACATATTCAAATTTTACCCAAAAGTAATTAACAACTTATTTTAATTTAACTAATTTATTTTACTTGTTATTTTAATCTCTCTTTGGTAGTATGAACTCAAAATTTATGCGAGGAGAACACTTATTATGGATATTTTATACCGCAGCACCCGCGATCAAGCCCAACAGACCATGACCGCCTCACAAGCCGTCTTACAAGGTCTTAGTCCTGATGGAGGGTTATTTGTGCCCACTCAGTTACCTGAACTTAATTTAGAACTATCTGAGCTATTGCATTTATCTTATCCTAAATTGGCTTACAAAATTTTGCAACCGTTTTTTAATGACTACACCAAAGAAGAATTAGAAGCTTGCCTTGCTAAAGCTTACGGTAAAAATTTCACGACCCCAGAGATCACTCCCGTTGAGTTCAAGAGGGACTTAGCTTATTTAGAACTCTTCCACGGCCCAACGATCGCCTTTAAAGACCTTGCCTTACAATTATTGCCACACTTACTCCAAACGGCAGCCGCTAAGAATCAAACTGCACTCCAAACGATGATCTTAACAGCGACTTCTGGTGACACGGGTAAAGCTGCGATGGAAGGTTTTGCTGATGTCAAAGATACACAAATCATCGTCTTTTACCCTAAAGATGGAGTCAGCGAGATCCAAGAACGCCAAATGCGCACGCAAAAAGGTAAGAACACTCACGTAGTCGGCATTACTGGCAATTTTGATGATGCACAAACTAAGGTCAAAGAGATTTTTGATGATCAAGCATTCGCACAAGAGATCCGCCAAGAAAACTACCAACTTTCTTCGGCAAACTCGATCAACATTGGGCGCCTTTTCCCCCAAGTGGTCTATTATTTTTATGCTTACGGTCAATTGCTCAAAGCTAAACAAATAAAAGTTGGTGACAAGGTCAACTTCAGTGTGCCAACAGGTAATTTCGGCGATATTTTAGCCGGTTGGTATGCTAAAAAATTAGGACTTCCGATCAACAAGTTACTTTGTGCCTCTAATGAAAATAACGTCTTGACCGAGTTTTTCCGCACCGGTACTTATGATCGCAATCGTGACTTTTATGTAACGACTTCACCTTCAATGGATATCTTAGTTTCCAGTAACTTAGAACGCCTCTTATTTTACACTTTAGGTGAAGATTCCAAGGCAACTGCCAAATTAATGGAACAACTCAAGACCACGGGAAAATACCAACTTTCACCGGCATTGATGGAACAGCTGGCGCAAACATTTTACGCTGATTTTGCCACCCAAGAACAAACAGCAACTGAGATCGCACAGCTCTTTGATGACGCAAAATACCCACTTGATCCGCATACTGCAGTCGGTTCTTTTGTTGCCCACAAATACCAAGCAGAAACTAACGATCAAACACCGATGGTCGTTGTTTCCACTGCTAGTCCATACAAATTCCCCGAAGCAGTCTTACACGCTTTAGGTGAAAAAAACGTTGCTCCTGGATTAGCTGCGGTCACGCAATTACATGAGCTCATCAAACAGCCCTATCCACCAACGATCAGCGCGCTCTTTGATGCACCACTCTTACACGATCAAACGTGTGCTCCAGCCGACATGAAAGCCTTAGTCGCACAAATCATTCGTGAAAATTAAAAATTTATCTTACAAGGGGAAAATACTTATGAAAGTTGTTAAATTTGGGGGAAGTTCACTCGCTAATGGTGAACAATTTAAAAAAGTTATTCAGATCGTAACTAGTGATCCTAGCCGTCAAGTCATCATCACTTCAGCTCCTGGCAAACGCTTTGCCGAAGACACTAAGGTCACTGATTTATTGATCGCTTATGCGGAACACTTTTTAGACTATGAAGATACTAGTGCCATCCAAGCAGTGATCTTTTCGCGTTACCAAGAAATCGCGCAAACCTTTGAGCTTCCAGCAGATCAGCTCGTTTGGTTAAAAAAAGAGTTGCGTAAATTACAAGAAAAGACTTATCCGAATGCCGCTTATTTATTAGCTGCTTTCAAAGCTCACGGGGAATATTTCAATGCTCGCTTATTAACGCTGATCTTAAATCATCTCGGTGTGCCAGCGCGCTTTGTCGATCCACGTGAAATTGGTCTTTTAGTCACCTCCGATCCAAATAACGCTAGCGTTTTGCCAGATACCTATGAAAATTTTGAAAAATTTAAATACGGCTCAGAGAAATTAATACTTCCCGGGTTTTTTGGGGTAACAGCTGAAGGTGAGATCGCAACCTTTTCGCGCGGTGGCTCAGATATCACGGGGGCAATCGTTGCGCGGGGCTTACACGCTGAATTATATGAAAATTTCACCGACGTTGATGCGATCTATGCTGCCAACCCTAGACTCGTCAAAAATCCTTATGCGATCACCAAAATGACCTATCGCGAAATGCGAGAATTATCCTACGCTGGGTTTTCAGTCTTCCACGATGAAGCGATCGTCCCTGCGATCGAAGGCCGGGTTAAGATCAATGTGAAAAATACCAATCATCCCGACCGTCCTGGGACAATGATCATTCCGTACCAAGAATTCACCCCGTTGACACGCGTTACTGGTATCACTAGTTCCAAACATTTTGCCGCCCTTTACTTGCATAAATTCTTGTTAAATAAAGGCGCGGGGTTGACCTTAAAGATCCTAAATATCTTATATAAACACGGCATCTCTTACGAACACATGCCTTCCGGGATCGATGATTTGACGATCATCTTTGATAAAAGTCAGCTCACCGCCGAAAAGAAACAAGCGGTCTCGCGCGACATTCGCGCTGCTTTACGCCCCGATGAACTAAGCTGGATCGATGATTATGCCTTGATCATGATCGTTGGTGAAGGAATGCATAATCGCATCGGGATCATGAAAGACATTATTTTAGCGATTTCTGATCATAACATCAATATTCACATGATCAACCAAGGTGCTTCTGAAATTTCGATCATGCTGGGAACTAAGAGTGCCGATGCTGATCGGGCTGTCAAGTACATTTATGAAGCATTCTTTTAAAAATGATCCACCCTGTAGCTGTGCATTTCACTATGCACAGCTACTTTTTTAGCTTAAAATGTCTATAAATATTTATGGAAGCGCTAACCAAAAGAGCCAAATGACGTTTTTTCGCTAAAAAATCATTCTAGCTTTTTTGCAATTATTCGACTTGACCAACCTTAGATGTAGCAACAGCTTCTATGGTTAACCAAATTTACCACAGCGAACTAAAAATGAGACAAAAATCAAACAATGATCTTTGTCTCATTACATACCTACCTATTCTTACCTATTCTTACCTATTATCCCCTATTTTACCCCGGTAAGCTTACAAGAATCGGCTAGCTAATGGTCCCCTCCGCTGTTGGTACTAAGCTTTTTTTTAGTGCCAAAAACCACTGGCAGTCCTTCTTTTGTAAGCTTTTCAAAATAAATCCTCATAATTTGATCTTTATTTTTCATAAATAACCCCCTTTTTTTAATATAAAATTATTAACAATTAATTTGTTAACAACTAGAATTATACCCTTTAATTTCTATTTGCCTTTTTTTTATGCGAAAAAGGAACTTTTGTGTCAGACATGACGTAATATAAAAAAATTTGTATTTAAGGTGTATATCGGAAAAGAGACGTTTGTGCCACAAAAGGGACATTTCTTGTAAACGCCTTACTTAATAAGTACTATATAGTATAAGGAAGGAGAAGCATCAATGCAGTATCACAAAGTCGTTTCTGAGCTTCGAACTAACAAAAACATTAGAGTTTCTGACTTACTTTGTGACAATATGTCACGCTCAAGTTATAATCGTTATATTTCGGGGAAAACAGACATCTATAGTCAACATTTTTTAGGACTACTCGAGCAGCTCCATATTTCTTTTTCCGAGTTAGATTTTATTGCACATGGGTACAGCAATTCAAAAAAAGACGCCTTCTTCTTAAATGTGACTTTAGCTGCCGATGCTAGGGACAAAGAAGCTTTAGTACTCTTATATCACCAAGCTTCTTCACTAACTAAGCATACCCGAAATGACTTTTACACTCATATGATCGATGCCTTAGAAATTATCATTAGTTATCTTGAGGCTAAGCCATATAGTGTGAATAAAACTAGTTTATATTGTTATTTACTACAGGCTTTTACGTGGACAGATTACGAATTCAAATTTTTCCAATTTATCCTACCATTTCTTTCACCCACAGAGGTGGAACCTTTTTTAAATAAAGTTGAACGTAATTTTGCTAAAATCAATAATTCGAATTTATACGTCGCTGAACAATTTCGCTTACTTTGCGATATCGTTTTTTATTTTTTTCAACACAAGAACTATATTAACGCTTTGCATTATATCAATTTACTAGAAAATTTTGAGCTAGCTGAAAATCTAGTATACGAAAAATTGCTTTTTATATTCTTCACTAATATAAAAAAATTGCTATTAAATCAACCATCAAGTGTCTGGAAAAAGCCGATCGATGATTGTATCGCGACTGCCCAATTTTTAGAAATGTCCAATTTATCTCAAAAATTTGAAAAGACTTTAACTGAACTTAAAAACAGTAGAAAATAACACCAATAAAAAATGCGTCCGAGCTAGACTCAGACGCATTTTTCTTATTTAGTGATCTTTACTTTGCTTAAAGTATCTGCTGTTGTATCTTCTGGGAAGTAAACTTGATACCACAAAATAAAGGTATAAATCGTAAAGATTTTTTGCATGGAAGACTTACCGTTGATGTGTTCTTGTAAGATTTCCAATAAAGCATCGGTATCAAAGAATTTCTTAGCTACATCAGAGGTGAAAGCTTCTTCGATCCGTTTTCTAAACTTGTCTTCTTTGATCCAACTTGCGATTGGTGATGGGAAGCCAAGTTTTTCTTTTTTAGCCACATCTTGTGGTAATTCAGCTGCCGCTGCCGCCCGTAAGGAGACTTTGGTTTCATCTCCCTTGATACGAGTGTTGATCGGCATTGTTGCCGCAAATTCAGCTACTTTTTTATCAACTAATGGTGTCCGCACTTCAAGTGAGTTACACATACTCATACGATCAGCCTTGTGTAAAATATCAAATGGCAACCAAGTATTGATATCAAAGTATTGCATTTGTGTCATTTCATCTTTGCCTTTTACATCATCAAAGATATGTTGGGTATAAGCACCTGAATCAACATTTAAATCTTTATTTTTCAAAATCTTATCCCGATCATGGTAGTTGAAGACATAGTTTACTCGGTAGTAGCGTTCACTTAACGGTTGAGACCCACGTACCAAGAAACGTTGACCGTGGAAACGTGGTAAATCGATCACCATCTTGGAGAAGGCCTTACGTAACCCAGCCGGAACATATTTTTGATATGTTTCAAATGGACGAGCTTCAAGATAAGTGTTGTATCCACCAAAGAACTCATCAGCACCTTCACCAGAAAGCGCAACTTTAACTTGTTTTCTAGTTCCTTTTGAGAGATAGTAAAGCTGCATTGCAGAAGGGTTAGAGAGCGGTTCATCCATGTAATACATGATCGTTGGCAAGATATCAAAGTAATCATTGCCATCCATCGTGATCCGCGTGTTTTCTTGGCCGATCTTCTTAGCAAAGCGTGATGACCAGTCTAATTCACTATATTTTGAGTGTTCAAACCCTAATGAAAATGACTTGATCGGTTTTAATTTTGCAGCTTCGTTCAAGACATAACTTGAGTCGACCCCACTGGAAAGAAAGCTACCGACTTCAACGTCAGCGACCATGTGGGCTTCAACTGATTCATCGACGATACCACGGATCTTTTTAGCATCTTCTTCGATCGTTTGGTTCTTGTCGATGTGATCATAGTTAAATTTGTAATATTGATGAATTTCTGTTTCACCATCTTTGTGGATGAAATAATGTCCTGGTAAAAGCTTGTAGACATTTTTGAACATCGTTTCTTTAGATGGGATAAATTCAAAACTCAAGTGGATCGGTAAGAGTTTTTCATTAAATTCCTTTACAAATTTTGGATGATCTAAAAATGCTTTGATCTCAGATGCCCACAAGAAGCTTTGACCGTCATCGTAGTAATACATTGGCTTGATACCAAAATGATCACGTGCCCCAAAGACTTCTTTTGTCTTGCGGTCATAAATCACAAAAGCATACATCCCACGTAGTTTATCCAATAATTTTGGTCCCCAAGCATCGTAGCCGTGAATCAAAACTTCAGAGTCAACGTCGGTTCTAAATTCATAGCCTAATTTTTTTAATTCTTCACGAATTTCACGATAATTGTAAATTTCACCATTAAATGTCAAGACCTTTGTCTCATTACTGTTGTACATTGGTTGTTTACCATGTTCTAAGTCAATGATCGAAAGGCGTCTAAATCCCATTGCAGTTCCTTCATCAGCGAAGTAAGCTTCGTCATCAGGTCCCCGGTGACGGATACGATCAGCCATTTTTTCGATCGTATCTTCAGGAATATCAGTTTGATTAACATAACCAACAAAACCACACATAAATGTTTCTCCTTTAAACTTATAGGTTTTTTTCATTTGCCAGTCTACTGCCTAAGATTAATCCTTATTACCTTAATTGTCAAAAACTATTTTAGGATGGCTCAGGTATATATGAGATATTAGCAAACTTATTATACGATTTAATAAATAAGAGTTTAACAGTTCCCCGCGCCCCCGCACGGTTCTTTTCGATGATAAGTTCCACTTCCCCAACGTCTTGATTTTGGATCTCATCTTCATTATCATCGTCTTTTTCTTCACCATCAGCTCGTTCATAGTAGTCATCCCGGTAAAGAAAGGCTACGATATCAGCATCTTGTTCGATCGAACCAGATTCCCTAATATCTGAAAGGACTGGGCGTTTATCTTGGCGCTGTTCAACGCCACGAGAAAGCTGAGATAATGCAATGATCGGAACTGAGAGCTCTTTTGATAATTTCTTTAATTGCCGTGAGATCTCGGAAACTTCTTGTTGGCGACTTTCTTTGTTTGAGCCTTCGATCAATTGTAAATAATCGATCACGATCAAACCCAGATTGCCTTTTTCTTTAGCTAGGCGCCGACTTTTGGCTCGGATCTCTGACATTTTGATCCCAGGGGTATCATCAATATAGATATTTGTTTTTGATAAAGCCCCCACTGCGACGATCAAATTAGCCCATTCTTGGTTATCCAATTGCCCCGTACGCAAATGATTAGCGCTGATCGACCCTTCCGCACAGATCATCCGATTAACGAGTGATTCTGCACTCATTTCTAGGGAAAATAAGGCAATCGTCTTGTCCGTTGAGGTACCGATATTTTGGGCAATATTTAACGCAAAAGCCGTTTTTCCGACAGCGGGACGGGCCGCTAAGATGATCAAGTTATCTGGTTGCAAGCCCGCCGTCATGTGATCAAAGTCTCGGTAGCCCGTCGCAAGCCCGGTGATATCTTCTTCTTGTTTTGAAAGTTTATCGATCTCATCTAACGAATCGGTCAAAACTTTTCCGATCTCTTTAAAACCACTTTGCGTCCGATTTTCAGCAACTTCCATGATCTGACGCTCGGCTGATTCTAACAGTTGTGAGACGGGCTCATCTTGTTCTTTAGCCTGCGTAATGATATTTGTCGCCGCCGAGATCATCCGACGTAAAACGGCCTTTTCTGCCACTAATTTAGCATAGTATCCGATATTAGCTGCCGTCGGTACGGATGAAGCCAGCTCAGCGATGTAGGCCACACCACCAACATCATCTAGTTGATTGTTCATCTCAAGCCGACTATTGACAGTCAAAACATCAATTGCTTCACCATCGTCGTTTAAGTCGATCATTGTTTGGAAAAGTATTTGGTGCGCGCGCCGATAGAAGTCATCTGCCTCTACAAACTCCATTGCATCAGCCAAAGCATCGGGGCTTAAGAAAACCGCACCTAAGACAGCTTGCTCGGCTTCGATATTTTGCGGTGGCAAGCTGTCATTTAAAAGTTCATTATCCAACCAGCTTCATCCTTTCTGCAAATTAAGTGTACAACTTGCAATTATAACACAAAACCTAGGTTAAGATAGCTAGTATGAGTTAGCCTATTTGGCTAGGTCTTTGGTGCGGTTTTTTATGCATAATTTAGCGCCATCTGCCACCACTTCTAGCTTTTTAGTAAACAATTTTTGGTGATCATAGTTGCGGTGCGAAATGAATAAGATGGTTAACCCTGGAAATTTTCTCACGATATTTTGAAGAATTTGTTTTTCAAGTTCACGATCAAGGGCACTCGTACTTTCATCTAAAACTAAAATTTCTGGGTTTCGCACCAAAGCTCGAGCTAAGCCAATTTGTTGGCGTTGTCCTCCTGAAAAATTAACTTGATCAGGATAAACCATTTCATCTAAACGCAAGCGTAATTCCGGTGAAAAATGCAATAGTTCCATGATCAACTGTAATTTTTCAGCTGAAACCTTGCGTTCTAAACAAATATTTTCTCGCAAAGTACCGTAATATAGCTTGATCTTTTGCGTAAGAAAGACACACTTAGCTTGCCACTCATTTCTAGTGATCAGCTCAATGCTACGCCCACCAAAGCTTATTTTATCTATCCTTGCTTGCCGTGCCGTTTCACTTTCTGGGTACTGTAATATTGCTTGCAGTAACGTCGTTTTCCCACTACCACTCTTGCCCATAAACCAAATTTTTTCACCCTTAGTGAGAACGAATTTTGATTCCAAAAATAATTTTTCCGGGATGAGTAACAGACCTGGTTGTACTTCTAATGGTAATAACTCACCAGCTGTAGTCCTACTTTTTATGGTCAACTGTTTTTGCGCAAGTTTTTGTTGCAGTTGTTCTAGGCGCGTGACCACTGGTTTGATTTGACGGAAATCCAATAATAACATAACTAGCACTTCCATAGCCGGAATCAGCCACTGATATATCTGATACACTGCTACTGTATTAGCGATAAGTGTCGTTTTACTGTGATCGATCTGCCAAAATAAACTGCTAAAAATCGTCAGTAAACATAAACTTTGGATAATATCTTGCCATAACTTAATGTGTGCTACTTGACGATTTATCTTTTTTTGTGTGTCCCTTAGTTTCTCAGCCTGCTTATTCCAAGTGTTTTGCATTTTAGTCAAAAATGGATAATTATTTAAAATACTTAGTTTTCCCCGAAAAATCAAATCAGACAACTGATTCCATGCAGTCAGTTGTTCAAGTAATTCAATATTACTTTGTTCCAACACCTTTGATCGGCGATAAAGTAACAGATTTAAACCTAAACTCAGTACTAAGACAACACAACCGACCACTGGTAAAAGAGCGAGCATGAGGCTAAATCCGATAATGATCGTGGAACATAACCAAAAAAAGTTCCCGATTCCTCTAAATAATCTACCAACTAAGTCCTCAGATTCATCTAAAATAAGATGCAATAATTTTTCCTTAGTCAGCGTAATCCCTGGTTTTTGCAGTAGCATTTGAAATAGTTTTTTTCGTAAGCGATAACCATTTTCGATCACAAAAGACGACAAATATAAATCAACGATGATCAAACCACAAGTCACAATTGGGATCAAAACCATTATTATGCAAATAACTACTAAAAGTTTCCGATTTTCTTGTGGTAATATCTCAGTCAAAATAACCTTGGTCAATAAGGGCGTTAAGAGCAAAATAACGGAACGCACCAAAGTTATTAAGACGATCACACCTTTTCTTTGCCAACTACTTTGCAGTAATGTTCGTATCATTTATTTGCCCCACTCTCTTAAAATCTGTGTACGCTAATTGCCCATTTTCTAAATATAAGACCTTGTCAGTTGGCTTTAAATGCTGCGTTCGATGTAAAATTTCGATCACGATCAAGTCTTGGCGTGCATCCACTAATTTAGTGAGCTCTTTAGCTATCTGCCCATCTAATGCTGCTGTGATCTCATCTAATAACAACAATCCTTTTGCTTGCGCTAATGCACGTAAGATCCAAATGATCTGCCTTTCTCCCCCTGACAATCCAGCGTGATCTTCATTGACTATTGTTTCGGCCCCCTTTTCAAAGCGACTGACCCAATCATCAAAGAATTTTTGTTCCGCAGGCAAAAGTCGACTTTCAGGTGTAAGCCAGATATTTTCACGAATCGTTCCTGGTAAAATGATTCCCTGTTGTGCCACTAGAGTCACTTGCCGGCGTAAATCTTGGCGTTTAAACGAAGCGATTTTATTTTGGTTATATTTGATTTCAACATCTGACCCAGCATCATAGCCACAAAGTTGGTTAAACAAAGTTGATTTTCCGCTACCTGTTTTCCCCAATAAATAAAGATGTTTTCCCGGAGTCAGTGTTACAACTAATTGTTTACTTTGAATAAATTCTACTTGGTTTAGCTTCGGCAACGACAAACCTCCTGACTTGATTTCCTTTAAAGCTAAGTAATTGTTTAATGAGCGTCGTGCCAAAAGTGCCTGCTGTACATCGAGTAATAAGATAAAAACATTTTTAAATGGTGCATTAAGATATGTAAGATAACCTAAAATGCTCACCAGTTGTCCCAAAGTGAGTGCGTGTGCCATAAATAAGTAACCCCCGATCAAGAATGCTAGCGCAAGCGAAAGTGCGTCTAACGTTCGGGGAAAAGTTTTGAAGATATTTTTAGCAACATCAACTTTCAAAAATAATTCAGCCCAGTGCTGTTGTTGCTTACTGAAACGTTCTACAAAAAAAGGAGCATTATTGAATTGATAGATTTCTGCTTTATTTTCAAAACTATTATTAGCAATCTCTTGACTTTCGATCTGCGTTTTACGCAAAGCTACTAAGATCTTTTTTTGCCGATAATTGAAATATTTTGTAGGCAAGGTATAACAGACCATTGGTGATAAAATTGCCAATAATAACCATAGATCAATTTTTCCCAGTGCATAAACTGCTAGTAAAAAAGTTATACTTTGTTGCAGACATTTAGGTAAGGTAGCTGCAAAAAATTGTTGCAATGCTTGAATATCAGCAGAAAATAGTTGCCGGTATTCTCCAGTCCCTAACAAAACATCAGTATCTAATAAAACATACTTATCGATCACTTTATGGCGCATCTCATCTGCATATTCAATGCCCAAAGTTTGCGTGACATACTGATTTATTGCATTTAATATATTTATTCCAAATAGTAATATTGCTAGTGCGATCATTGGTCTAGCCAAAACCTGATTTTGAACAAATGCATCAGTTAAGCTTCCAATAATTTTCGGAAGTTGGACACTCAAATATCCTAGTAATAAACTTCCAACAACTACTATAACTAGGTGGATTTTTTTCACGTCAATTCCTCAGATCTAAAATAAATTTCGTGCTCTGCGACTTAAATCAAACAATTTCTCTTTTTATTTTCTAATTATTCTAACCTAGTTATAATCATAATGCAAATCGAAGTTAACCCCGGAAATACCACTATTTTAGCTATTTATTTCAAGTTGTAATCCATTAACTGTAGGTGTACGATAGCTTCATGTTTTTTTAGGGGGTAGCTATTTTGTTTATCACTGAACTTACCAAACGTGATTGGTACCGCATCTATAAATATCTTTGGAGAGCACAATTATTGCCTCAAAAAATGCGCATATGTGTAAAAATTGTTGCCATTTTACGAATTTTATTAGCAGTATGGGTTCTTTTTCCTATAGTCCTTCGTGTTTTATTTTTAATGCTACTTCGTGCTCCACTAACTTATTACCTTTCTTATTATGAGATTTTTTTGACAATAGCTGTGATCTCACTTTTGATATTCTACTACCCCTTGCTCTTTTGGGCAGAATCGCGAAAATTTTCTCCAAAAGTGTTTATCACTTTGAAGCAAGGAACTTCACTCGCTAAGCTGAAGAAAATACGTAAACGATATCCGACAGCTTATATCACTCCCAATCAAGGAATGTTTGAGCCCCCTTTTAATAGTAAGTGGATCATCATCAACTTTGAAGACTGCTACTTACTAGTGGCAAAAGGCAAACTGCCCTATAATCCTAAGCGCTATTTTATAGCATTTAGCATCATCAGCTATAAAGACATAAAACATACAATGACTTTTTGTAAACAACTTGAGCCTGTCTGTGAACGAATCATAAATTATTCTGACGTCAAATTGCTTCATAAAGATATAGTTAGTTAATTCAATCATAAAAGGGGATAACGATATGTTTATCACTCAACTCACTAAATATGATTGGTATCGAATTTATAAATATCTCTGGAAAGAACATTTAGTTCCAACAACAAAGGGAAAACGGACATTCATAAGGTTATGCACAATTTTCTATCAATTGGTTGCCCTATATATGATATTGGATTCACTTTCTTATATACTAATAGATCCATACTTCACTATTTTTTATATCATTATTTTTATTTTACTTGGTAGTGTCTTATCTCCTCTGCTTTATCTTGTATGCGTTCGTGAATTTTCCCCAAAAGTGTTCATCACTTTAAAAGAAATTATGCCAGATTTCGAACTCAAGCAATTATATAATAAAATATCCCACAGCCTATATTTCAAAATATGGATTATTCTCGCCACCATCCAACTATAAATGGACTGTTCTAGTTTTTAAAGATTGCTACTTACTGTACATAAATTTTCCTCCACCGTATGATCACAGGAAACGTTTTATGCCACTGAATGTTATCAGGCGTACTGATATTGCTGATAAAAATGATTTTCTTAAACAACTTGAACCAATATGTCAAAGGCCTGCTGATTACTCTAAAATTAAATTGCTTCATGGAAAGTAGCCTGATTTGTTATGTATACACTATGCTAAAAAGTTACGAGGAGGGAATTTCGTTGTTTGTTACACATCTTACTAAGCGCGATTGGTATCGCATCTATAAGTATCTCTGGCGCAATCACTGCATTACTGCAATTTCTAAAAATTCACTTGTACTATTAAAGATTATTATAGCGCTAGAAGCTCTATATGAATTTTATTCATTATCTTATGATTTTTTCTACATGCACAGATCCTGGATTTCAATTTTACTTGAAGTTTTAATCTTTGTAGTGGGGCTTTCATTATGTATACCATTGGCTTGGCTAATTCAAACAATTCGTTTCTCACCCCAAACATTCATTTCTTTTAGTGAAGCTCCATCCCAAGAGTTACGTAAGCTCATAGACACAAATTACCCACAAGCTAAAATTACTAAATTTTCAAATATTTTTGCTCTACCACTTGATAACAGTTGGCATAAATGGACTGTTCTTGTTTTTATGGATTATTGTGTCCTATACATGAGTGCTTATGGTAATCCCAATAAAAAGCTAAGATATACACTTTCAATCATTAAACGAACTGACATTGATGATGAGACACTATTCTTCAAACGACCTAAGCCTGTTTGTGAACGTATCGTTGAACTACCAAATGTAAAATTACATCTTAAATAATAATATTATGCTTAGTTTGTTTTATATCCAAATTCGTCAAATTTATTCCCGATAACGATGATGAGAGAACATATATGGAAAAATTTTTCTCACAATGTTATGCTTAGCGTATGAAGAATAGTGCACTTGCACACCAAATCCCTAGAGAAATTTTGGTTCTCTAGGGATTTTTTACGTATCAAAAGATTTAATGGATGCTTTTAGGTTAACATCTGCAGTAACTAAATATGGCCTAGAAAACAAATTATGCTTTCCAGACCATACTTGGTTATTTTAATTTATAGCGATTATACAAGTTATTAGCAACTAACGCACTGATCGTCAATAAACAGCCAACTACTTCATAGCCTGTAATTTGATACCCACGTAAAATCGTGATCACAAAAGCCGTTACTGGTACTAAATTCATAAACAAAATTCCATTTAACGCCCCAATCAAACGATTTCCTAAGTTCCAAGCAAAGACAGCAATTACTCCGGCTAAAGTGATCATATACACTAAAGCTAAACTCACGCCTTGAATTTGATTTACAGTTGGAAGTTGTAGCCATCCCATGCTAGTCGCTAACGTTAAGATAATAATAACTGAAGCCACACCATAGATCGTTGTTAGCGTTGAATAACGTAGGATCGACCATTCTTTAAAGTCAGCACCACCAGTCGTATAAATCACCCAACACAAGGCTCCTAACAAAATCAATATTGTTGCTAGCAAGGTATTTTGACCACTTAATAAATAAGCTGGATCACCCTTAGTTACAACTAAAAAGACTCCTAGGGCTGCAACTAACATTGAAACTAATACAAATTTTCCTGTTTTTGTTCCTCGATATACCCAACCAACAATAACACCCAGTAATGGTTGGACAGCCATCATGACCGAAGCAATCAGCGCTCCAGAAGTCCCAGCTAATTTTTGTCCTAAAAATACCAAAAAGCTAAATCCCGCAAAAGCCGATGTTCCTAAAAACCACAATTTAAAAAAATGCTTTTCTGGTAAGAAGGCACGTGCCCCCTCTTTAAAGAACAAAATGATTGCAAAAATAATTGCAACGATACCATATCTAAATAAAGTAAAATTGAATGGATCCATGATTTTTAGCGCAGGTCCCATAATCGGAAACATTCCCCCCACGATAAGACCGCAACTAAGCACAATAGCACACCTAAAAGATAATTTTTACCCATGACTTCTCTCCTTTCTTATTAGTCAGCGTATCATTATCTTTTACCCTGCGGAATTAACGATATATAATACCCTTATAATTATTCGTTATGCCTAATGGAGGAAACCATTAATGTATGAATCGCTAAATATTGACCTATTATACGTTTTTACAACTGTGGCTGAACTGAAAAGCATTAGTAAAAGTAGTGAGGTCTTACTTTTATCTCAGCCTGCTATCAGCAAAAAAATCAAACAACTAAAAGATTATTTTGGTAAAAAATTATTTATCCGCTCCCCTCGTGGAATGACTTTAACTCCTGCAGGAAAGCTCTTTTATGGTCAAGCAAAAAAAGTTATTCATGATTTCGATTCACTCTATCATTTACAAGAAAATAACCAACCGCAATCACAATTTAATCAACTAAACATTGGTGCTTTGGATAGTATCGCTGCGCTATTATATTCAAGTTTCTTTATTGACGCCCTTTTACATGCCAATCAAGTCGTACTGACCAATAACGTTACCGAACTAATTGAGAATTTTAACCAGGGAAATTTAGACGTTATTTTTATGGATGAATATTTTGAAAACGAACTAACTACTAATTTTGAAAAATATTTTTTACAGGCAGAACCTTACTATGTAGTTTTTTCTCAAAACAACACACATCTTTCTAAAATAAAAAGTCCTTGCTTATCAGCGCAAGAACTTCAAAAGTTCAATCTACTATTATATCCTGACTACTGTCCAATTCACATTCGTATAAAACAAATTTTTAAACAGTATCAACTTTCGTTACCAACAATTCGCGAGGCTAACTATAATGAGTCTACAATTTCACTAGTTGCTCAATCAGATCTAGTTACAATTTTGCCTAGATCGCTAGCGTTAAATAAATTAGAAAATCCTACCTTACATCTTGCTGCCAAAGAACTTGCACTACCTGATCTTCGTCGAACAGCAATCTTTTCCAATGGCAAAATTCCTTTAGATGTTATTGTAAATAAACTCTAGATTTTTTGTTTGCACCACTTTTAAAAAGGATGTACTAGAAAAAATACCTAGTACATCCTTTTTTAAATATAAATCTTTCATGCTAAATATCGGTTACTGCTATATTAGTTGCTTGTCCACACGTTCTAACGTACAATGTGGACAAGTCGCAAATTTAAGCAGTTTTTTGACCCTAGTTGTTGTCACTGTGCCTCGTTAGAAAGGAATTTAAAATGACACACTCTCACAACGAAAATCAGGTCAGACGTATACTAGATCTGTATGCTCATTACGCCGATACGCGCCAAGCAAAAAAGCAAGCCGACTTGTTTGCACCAGATGCCGTTTTTAACGTCTTTGCTGCGGGTAACGAAGAAACGCCCGCGCAAACATTCAAAACACCAGCAAAGATTCTTGCTGTTTGTGAAAATCTTAAGCGTTACAAAACCACTTTCCATTTCAATGGTCAATCGCTCATTGAGATTGCTCCAGATGAACACTTCGCCACAGCTGAAACATACACGCTCGCCTACCACGAAATTGATGTAGCCGGGAAAAATTCATTGATGAATGTTGCGATCCGCTATAATGATGAGTTCATCAAAATTGCTGATACCTGGAAATTTAAACAACGCAACCTCTATATTCGCTTCGTTGATACCAAATACGGCATCGACTCTCAACAAATTTAAAACAAACGCGGGCTCACAGTGAAATTTTTTGCTGTGAGCTTTACTAGTTCTCGAAAGCTACAGCTATATTAATTTAGTTGTATCCCTAATCCATTCAGCGTACAATGTGGGCAGGTCATAAGTCGGGTCTGATAAACTTAGCTTGTAACTTAGTAGAGTATCGAAACATGAGTCACCCCTATTCACCCGATCGCTAAACGTTAGGTGGTGAACTTTTATGATTTTGGTACAGAAAGGAACATTGCTTTGTTAATGTTGTTTAGCGTACTAGTGTTCAGACTAGATAAAATCATTCTAGCTTGTGTCACTGCGTACGTGACAATAAAAAAGACTAACCGCCATAAATAATAGCGGTTAGTCTCACCAACAATGTTTCTTTGATCTACGTTCAGGGGTTATCAGCTGCAACTGATAGCCCCTTATTCATGCTCAAGTATATTACATAAAAGATATCCTTTCAAGTAATAATAACGATTTAATCGGCTTAGCTTTTTGTATAGCGAATGCACACTTAACTAACTAAAAATATAGTACATAAAAAAGCGTTAGCACACACTAACGCTTTTACTTCATTATTGTTCTGAAATATGCACCCGAATCTTAGCTGAAACATCATTGTGCAACTTTACTGGCACATTTGCGTATCCCATTGCTCGAATTGGAGCTGCTAGTTCCATTTTACGCTTGTCGATCTTTAAGCCATGTTGTTTTTCCATCGCTTGGGCAATTTGCTTAGAGGTGATCGAACCAAACAAACGGCCATCTGTCCCCGCTTTAGCCTTGATTTCAACCACATAGTTGCCTGATTCTAGTTTTTCTTTTAATACTTTGGCTTCGGCTAATTCTTCGGCTTCTTTTTTAGCTTCAGCTCGCTTTTGCCCGCGTAATTGGCTCATCGCTGCTGCATCAGCTTGCTTAGCCTTATTACTTTTGATCAAGAAGTTTGCGTATCCATCCGGAATTTCCTTAACTTCACCGCGTTTGCCTTTACCGCGCACGTCTTGTGTAAAAATGATTCTCATAAAAAAATCCTCCCATACGTAGTTCTTCTACTCTTTATTTTCCTGCTCTTTAGCAAGAATTGCAAGCAGTTGTTTTTTAGCTGCTGCGATCGTTGTATCTTCAATTTGGGTAGCTGCATTGGAGAGATGACCGCCACCACCCATTTCTTCCATAATAACTTGGACATTTTTGGTACCATTGCTCCGCGCCGAGATCCCGATCTTGCCAGAAGCTCGCTTGGTGATCACAAATGAAGCCTCGACTCCACTGACATTTAACAAAGAATCCGCCACTTGCGCTGCGATCACGGGATCATAGATCCGCTCTTCTTCACCACAACAAATTGCGATTCCATCATTAAATTCAGTCCGTTCCACTAAATGATTGCGTTGCATGTAACTTGTGACATTTTCCTTCATAAAATGCCGTGCCATTGCTAAATCAGCCCCGACTGAGCGCAAATAGCTTGCCGCATCAAAGGTTCTAGTCCCAGTCCTGATCGCAAATGATTGCGTATCAATAATGATACCCGTAAGCATTGCTGTAGCTTCGATCTTATTGATCGGTTCACTATCTTTTGATTGGTATTCAAAAAGTTCCGTGATCAATTCACAAGTCGAGCTGGCATAAGGTTCAATATATACCAAGATCGGGTTATCTGGAAATTCTTCGCCCCGGCGGTGATGATCAATGACCATGACCCGATTTTTCAAGGCTTCATATAGATCAGGTGCGATCGCCATTGATGGTTTCGAGTGATCAGCCATGATCAAAAGGCTGTCTTTAGTGGCTTTTTCCAACGCCATTTCCGGGGTTATAATCGAGCCTTTGATGTTTGGATATTGTTCTAATTCCGTCAATAAGCGCTCAATATCAGAATGAACATCTTCTTTATCTAACACGATCCAGCACTGTTTGCCATTCATCGCAGCGATTCGCCTGATTCCAAGACAAGCACCTAACGAATCCATGTCGGGATGCTTATGTCCCATGACAAAGATTTGATCGGCTTGATGCATCAATTCCGTTAAAGCTTGGGAGATCATCCGTGCTCTGACCCGCGTCCGTTTTTCCATTGGGTTTGTCTTGCCCCCATAAAAACGTGCCTGTCCTTCAACGGCTTTGACCACAACTTGATCGCCCCCACGACCTAGCGCTAGATCAAGATTGTTTTGGGATAGTTTGGCTAATTTAGTCAAATCGCTACCACCATAGGCGATCCCCACACTTAGGGTAACAGGTGAGTTTTGTTTCGAAGTCCATTTGCGGACCTCATCTAAGATCTTGAATTTTTCTTCTTCTAGCACGGCTAACGTTTTAGCATATGTCAAAATAAAGAAGCGGTCTTCATCGACTCGTTTTAAGTAGATCCCAAATTCACGTGCCCAATCGGACAACGCATTGGTGACAAAATTACCTAGATTTGAGATATCTTTATCATTCATCGCACTCGTTACTTCATCGTAGTTATCTAAGAAGATCTGCCCGACTACGACCCGTGTGTCTTCATATCTTTGACGGATCTTAGCGTATTTAGTGACGTCCATCAAATAGATCGCATGGATGTCTTTTTGGATTATTAAACTATAGGAACGATCATGTAATTTAACTTCAATTTCTTTCCCCTTGCCTTGATAGTTCTTTACTTGATCATATAATTGCGCATCGACCTCCAAAAGAGGCTTCCCTAGCACTTCTTGTTTACCAAAATAGCGTTGCATATATGGATTGATCCACTCGATCAGATTGGCTTTATCATAAAACAAGATCCCGATCGGCATTTTGATCAAGGCGTCTTGTTCTCCCCGTTTGATCCGATACGAGAGATCAGAAATATATTCAGTTGTATCTTCGGTAATTGTTTTTAAAGTCACATAGGCAACAACGATCATTATTAGGGCTAAAATAACACTAACATAACCTAAAATAATATTGGTACTAAAGGCCAGTATTACGCAGATGACCGTTACAAATACCGTGATCAATGCCAATACGCGTAAATGCTTATCGTGCATAAACTCCGGCAATTGCCAGAAATCTTTTGTAAAAAATTTTTTCACTGGTTTATTCCCGCATTCCTTTCCCAATTTCTAACCTAAACTGCTTAATTCCTACTGTCCCTATTCTATCACAAAACCTAGTGAGCCTCAGTAGGAATAAGTGTCATATTTCTGTAAATAATACAAAAAAGCTGTAGATCTCTCTACAGCTAGTGTTATGAGTTAAGTTTTTCACTTAGTTTAAGTATACGCTTGCGACTATTTATTGTCAGCTTTCCAGGCTAAACTTTAAGCTTTCTTTGAGAGTGGTCCTCTAAACCAACTATTTTTGCTAAAGAAGGCGTACATATCATTTAAAAAGAAGATACTATAGCTAAAGATCAACGCAAAGTTTCCATCGCCTTGGAGCATCGTTTGCGTCCAAAGTGCGATCGTAAAGACTGAAGCTAGCGTAAAGACATAATATTGTTCCCGTTTACGGTTCAATTCTAATAAGGCACCGGTGATCGCCATGGATAGGTTCAAACTGTCCAAAAAGACACGCGGATCGTTAGTGAAACTAAAGATAAAATAAGTGCAGATCCATGAGATCACAAAAAAGAACCCATATTTGAACCACTCACTGGCACTTTCAAACTTTTCCACTTGAATATTATCATTCCATTTGGGATCCAAAATACAAAAGAGATCTAAAAAGATCAAATAACCGAGTTGTTCAAAGGCAGTTGCGTAGTTTCTAGCCATAAAGCCAGTGATCGCGATACAGATCGCCGAAATTGCCCCACACCAACCTTGGATCCCAGAAAGATTAGAGATTCCAAGCACACAAGCAACCGATAAATTTCCCCCAATAAAGGTCAAGATCGATTCAAATGGTGTTTGACTAAATGATTGGACTAACGAAATAATCTGTAAAACAAAGTTGAACGTTAAGAGAAAATAACTGAATTTTCCCCAGCCCTTACATTGGCTCCACAGCCATTTAAAATACCCTTTGCGGAAAATATTTTGTGAATACTCCGGCAAATGGGTCAATACATCATGGTAACGTTCAAACATAAAAAAACATCCTTCCAAAAAAACAAATTTAACTACATTCAAAAAATGCGATGTGATTATTATAGTTCTGCTTCACCCCTAAATTCAAGTTAAAAACCACAATATATTGTAATTCTAATTTTGTTATTTACAATATATTGTGTGTTATGCACCCAATATCTTTCTTTAGGCGTAAGTTTTTCTTACAAATTTTATATCGCTTTTTTAAGAGACGTAGCTCAAATTTCAATGGTAAAATTAGAATATAGCTAAATAAAAAAGAGGTGTTTTAATTATGAAGTTTACTTCAACATTCAAAGCTATGTTTGCTGCCTTGATCGCCTTGTTCCTTTTTAGTGCAGCAAAAACACAAACGGTTGCTGCGGATACAAGCAGTAGCTCTTCTAGCTCAACGACAAAAACCCTTAATTCGGCCTACGTTGTTTACGGCGCTGGTACGAGTCAAGAAGCACGCGAAAGCATTGCTAAGATTTTTGAAACCGATTCATCCTTTAAAACTTTGACGGCTACTGCAGCTGATTACAATAAATACATTGCAAATGGCTCAAGCTCGACTACCGATGCTGCCATGATCAGTTCCGTCGCGATTGCACCAGGGGATCCTGGTTCTGGGGTCAAGGTCAATATCAAAGATTATAACGGCACTAATAATATTACCCAAGTTACCGCCCAGCAATACGCGATGGTCGCTCAAATGGCTGGGGTGACCGATGTGACGATCGTCGTAACTGCCAACCGTGCTGTTTCAGGTGAATCAGCCTTAACTGGGGTCTACAAAGCTCTAGCAGCCGATGGGATCAGCTTAGATACCCAAAATACCGCAACTGCTAATGAAATGTTATCTGCAACACAAGAAGCGATCGATGCTAACAAAGATGACTCTTCATATCCCGGGAAGTTAATGGCTGCAGTCGGAAATGTTTCCAAGCAAATCGCAAAAGAAAAGCAACAAAACAATAATACGTTATCTCAATCAGAGATCGAAGCTTTGTTAGTGGCTGCCCTTAAAAAACAAGGGATTGCCTCCCAAACTTCTTCAACACAGATCACCAAGATCACAAATGTCTTAGTTAACTTCCAAAGTTCACCGATCAGTTCGAGTTCAACTTATATTACCAATGTAACTAACACGATCAATAACGTGAAAAATTCCACGGGTAACTTGATGAACAAAGCCAAGAACTGGGCAAACAGTGAACAAGCTAAAGCTGCTGTAAATACAGCAAAAAGTTGGTTTACCCGTTTCGTTGAATGGGTAAAGAGCTTATTTAACTAATTAACTGGTTGGAAAAACTAGCCTAAACTGAAAATACCTGATCAATTTCAAAAACGAAATTTGATCAGGTATTTTTCTTTTTGCTTAATTTTAGACTGACTTTTTTAAATAGATGCTGTAATTTGGCGATGGCGATCATCAAAAGTAACTGTCCGTTTTATTTTAGCCATTTAACACGCCTAGAAGCGCACTTATTCCAATAAAGACTAATAATACTCCACTAACGATCCCCAGCCAGAGACGACCTGAAGAGAGAGTATTAGGCCGTTTCTCTTTTGGGAGCTTTGAATAGTAACGATATGTCGAAAAAAGTTCAAATGCTCCCAGTAAAATGATGATCACACTAAAAATAAGTCCTTTGACCATAGTTCTTTCCTTTCCCAACCTTTAACTGACTAGCTTCATAGCTATCATATCATGTTTCAAACCATTTTAAGTTCAAAAGGCTGAAAAATTATGAAAACACCTTATTAGCGCTACGAAACGGATTTTTACACAAAAAAACTCCGTGATCGGGGAAAATCACGGAGAAAAAGGTTATGTTATTGGGGAAATACTATCTAAAATAAGATAGTTATCACTTACTACATAAAAAGGGGAGAAGATTGATTTATCATCAATCTACAATAACTATAATACACCTAAATCGACCAAAATGGCTAATTTTTTTATTGTTTTTTTCTTAAGATTTTAAAAAAATAATCCGGCTAAAAATTAATCGTTCGTTTTTTATTGCATTTTTATCCACAAAGTTATCCACAATCTAAATATCACAACTGAATTCATTCTTATTTAGCAACAAAGAAAACGTTTTTTCAAAAAATAGCTAAATTTGGCTGATCAGCCCGATATCACACTATTAGTTATTTTTATCGAAAATCATTCGTCTTTTTTTCGTGATTTTTTAAGAAATAAATTCAAATTCCGCGTAAAAATCATTTTTTTCACATTGCATTGATATTTTTTTAGTAAATAAGAATATTTTTCTACTGATTATAGTAATAAATACCCAATAACTTTTAAATTTCTAAAACAGATACTATAATATAAGCATCTATTTTAGATACGCCAATAAACACATCATTTTATCCACAAAGTCTTTTATTTGTCCCTTATATTACTTGTGCACAAAAAAAGAGATATTCAGCTAGAATATCTCTCTAAGTAAACGAGTGTAAAAAAAAGCGTCTCAGACAGAGACGTTTTTTATTAATCTTCGGCAACGAATGGCAATAAGCCCATGATACGTGCACGCTTGATTGCAACTGTAAGTTTACGTTGGTTCTTAGCGCTTGTACCTGTTACACGACGTGGTAAGATCTTACCGCGTTCTGAGATGAAACGCTTGAGAAGATCTGTATCCTTGTAGTCGATGTAATTGATGTGGTTAGCAGCGATGAAGTCAACTTTACGACGGCGACGTCCGCCTCTTCTTTGTTGTGGCATTAGATTTCCCTCCTGTCGATGTTAGAATGGTAAGTCATCATCAGAAATATCGATTTGTTGACCGTCAGCAAATGGATCAGTTTGCGAACTGCTGTTAGTTGTGTTGTTATTAAACCCACTAAAAGCATCGTTTGTCTGGGTATTTGCTGGAGTCCCAAATGGATTGGATGACTGCATATCGTTTGAAGGAGCAGAACCTTGTGCATTAGCGTTGCTGTTGCCGTGTTGCGCACGATACCTTTCTGATTCAGCTTTCGATTCTAATAATGAGAAATTCTCAGCTAAAACCTCAGTAACGTAAACACGTTGACCTTGCTGATTTTCATAAGAACGGGTTTGAATCCGGCCTTCGATCCCAACTAAAGAACCCTTATGGGTAAAGTTGGCAAAGTTTTCTGCAGCTTTACGCCACATTACACAGTTGATAAAATCAGCTTCACGCTGACCTTGTTGGTTGGTAAAACGACGATCGATAGCTACTGTAAAGCTAGCTACAGCCGCACCGGAAGGCGTATAGCGTAATTCTGGGTCACGGGTCAAACGACCTACAAGAACAACTGAATTGATCAAAGTTCATTTCCTCCTTTATTTATTTAATCTTAATCTCTTA
The DNA here is from genome assembly GCF_001434405.1 of Ligilactobacillus apodemi DSM 16634 = JCM 16172. Lineage (GTDB taxonomy): Bacteria > Bacillota > Bacilli > Lactobacillales > Lactobacillaceae > Ligilactobacillus > Ligilactobacillus apodemi. Next base: position 69,070 of record NZ_AZFT01000002.1, read on the forward strand.
GTCTTCGCGTTTAACGATCATGTGGCGTAAAATACCATCATTGATCTTGGAAAGACGGTCAAATTCGTTGATAGCGTCTGCGTTTTCAGCTTTGATGTTTACGATATGGTAGACACCTTCTGTGAAACCACCAATTTCGTAAGCAAAACGACGCTTAGACCAGTCTTTTGAATCTACGATCTCAGCACCATCATTTTTCAAGATGTTGTCGAAACGTTCAACTAATTCGTTCTTAGCAGCTTCGTCAAGTGATGGGTTGATGATGTAAGTAATTTCATAATTTGTCATGACTGTTTGCACCTCCTTATGGACTATTGGTTCTTTATCTAAAGTATAGTAAGAACAAGGAGAATCTAAAGCTTTTTTTGTTTAGATACTCACGAATTAGAATTATAACATTATTAAAACTACTTTGCAAGTGAGTTTTATAGCGCGCTACATGATTATAAATACGCAAAAAACAAACTTTTTTTCTTTATTTTACAAAAATTTATCCACAAATCACAAAAAAGTTCACTACCTAAAACGGCAGTGAACTTTTTCACACTGTTAATAAATAATTTTTGCTAATTTATTTTATCCACAATTTATTCTTCGGTGGATTCTTCCGCTAGAGTTGCTTCAGTTTCAACCGACTCATCCTTTGGTTCAGCCTCAACCTTAGCCATCGTAGAAACTTTAGAATCCTCATCTAAGTTGATCAATTTGACACCAAGAGTCGCCCGACCAGTTTGCGAAACATTTTCAATGTTAAAGCGGATCATGACCCCTTTATCAGTGATGACCATGATGTCTTCAGTGCCTTCAACGGTCGTCATCCCAGCAAGATTACCATTTTTAGCGGTGATATTTGTCGTCTTGATCCCTTTACCACCACGACCCTTGATCGGATATTCACTAGCCTTAGTTTGCTTACCATAACCCTTTTCAGAGATGACAAACACATTGCTATCCGGGCGCAAGATCGAGGCGCCGATCACATAATCATCCGTACGTAATCTGATCCCACGAACCCCGGCAGCCGAACGTCCCATTGGGCGCACTGCTGTTTCAGCAAAGCTGACGGCATAACCACCATGGGTTGCAATGATAATATTTTGGTTACCATCAGTGATCGAAACATGGATCAATTCATCGTCTTCATGTAAAGTGATCGCCTTTAACCCATTTTTTCTAATATTGCCAAATTCAGTTACTGACGTTCGTTTGACCGTTCCTTGGACAGTCGTAAAGAATAAGAAGTGTGAATCGTCGCGCTTATCTGCTTCAACGTTGATCACAGTTTGGATCTTTTCTTCTTTATCAAGGTCAAGTAAGTTGATCACTGGGATACCTTTAGCAGCACGCCCATATTCAGGCACTTCATAACCTTTCATCCGGTAAACTTTACCGACATTGGTGAAGAATAATAATTCATCATGCGTTGAAGTAGTGATCAAGTGTTCAATGAAGTCATCATCATGCACACCCATTCCTTGGATACCACGGCCACCGCGACGTTGTGCCTTAAAATCACTTGTTGGCAAACGTTTGATATATCCGTTATGAGTCAAGGTGATCACAACATTTTCTTCTTCGATCAAGTCTTCATCTTCGATACTCAAGACTTCGCCGACCATGAGTTCTGTTCGACGTTCATCCCCAAATTTTTCTTGAATTTCCAACAATTCTTCGTAAATAATTTGGTGGATCCGTTCTGCATGCGCCAAAATATCTTCGTAATCGGCAATAGCTTCCATTGTCTTTTGGTATTCAGATTCAACCTTTTCACGTTCCAAGCCAGTTAACCGAACTAAACGCATGTCTAAGATCGCTTGAGCTTGTTTATCACTCAAATGATATTCGTTGATCAAGCGGTCCTTAGCGATCTCACCACTCTTAGAGTTACGGATGATGTTAATGATCGCATCAATGTGATCTAACGCGATCCGTAAACCTTCTAAAATGTGAGCCCGTGCCCGCGCCTTTTTCAAATCAAACTGCGTCCGGCGTCTGATAACTTCTTCTTGGTGCTTCAAATAGTACGTCAAGATCTGCTTTAAGCTTAAGATCTTTGGCGTGCCGTTAACGATCGCTAACATGTTAAAGTTAAAGGCCGTTTGCATCAAGGTCAACTTGTACAAGTTATTTAACACCACTGAGGCACTAACATCACGACGGACATCGATCGTGATCCGCATCCCTTCGCGGTCAGATTCATCCTTGATGTCGGTGATCCCTTCGATTTTCTTTTCCCGTGCGAGTTCGGCGATCCGTTCGATCAACTTAGCTTTATTGACCATGTATGGTAATTCATGCACCACGATCTGTTCGCGGCCATTTTTTAATTCATCGATCTCCACTTTAGCTCGCAAGGTAACCGAACCACGGCCGGTTTCATAGGCTTTTCTAATTCCGGATTTACCCATGACGATCCCACCAGTTGGGAAATCTGGTCCCGGTAAAACTTCCATTAAGTCAGCTGTTGTCGCATCAGGATTTTCCATCAAAACATGTAAAGCTGAAATAACTTCAGCTAAGTTATGAGGTGGAATATTAGTTGTCATCCCAACTGCGATCCCAGTTGCCCCGTTAACTAACAAGTTAGGAAATCTTGCGGGTAAAACGGCTGGTTCACGTTCAGTTCCATCATAGTTAGGTTGGAAATCGATCGTATCTTTGTTGATATCACGTAACATTTCCAAAGTGATCTTAGACATCCGTGCTTCGGTATAACGCATCGCAGCGGCACCGTCACCATCGACCGAACCGAAGTTACCGTGACCATCAACTAATAAATAACGGTAACTAAAGTCTTGCGCCATACGCACCATTGATTCATAGATCGCTGAATCCCCATGGGGGTGATACTTACCCATAACATCCCCGACGATTCTGGCAGATTTCTTATATGGTTTATCTGGTGTGACCCCTAATTCATTCATCCCGTATAAAATCCGGCGGTGAACTGGTTTCAAGCCATCACGTACATCAGGTAAGGCACGCGCGACGATAACACTCATTGCGTAATCCAAAAATGAGTTTCGCATGACTTTTGAGAGGTCAACATTACTAATTCGATTAGGTACTTCTACCACACCATTACCTCTACTTTCTTTTTCTTTACAGGCTACTTTTTATTTCATTTAGCTATCCACACTTTTTTGTGGTTATGCTGGGGATAGAAACAAATTTTTATATTAAACATCCAAGTTATCAACAAAGGTAGCATTGTCTTCAATAAATTGACGTCTTGGACCAACTTGATCACCCATCAACATTTCAAAGACTTCATTTGCTTCTTCGGCATCCGATAATTCGACGCGTAAAAGGCGCCGATTGTCTGGATCCATTGTCGTTTCCCACAATTGTTCGGCATCCATTTCACCTAAACCTTTATACCGTTGAATAACTGGTTTTGGACTTGGTGGTAATTGGCCTAAAACCTCTTCTAATTCTTCATCGGTATCAATATAACGGATCATTTTACCTTGACGAACTTGATACAAAGGTGGTTGGGCGATATACACATAACCTTCTTCGATCATTGGTCGCATAAACCGGTAAAAGAGCGTTAATAACAACGTCCGAATGTGAGCCCCATCGACATCGGCATCGGTCATGATGATCAATTTATGGTAGTTGACCTTAGTCACATCAAAATCTTTGCCAAAGCCTGTGCCTAAAGCTGTAAATAACGAACGGATTTCTTCGTTAGCCAAGATTCGATCTAAACTAGCTTTTTCCACATTCAAGATTTTCCCACGGATCGGTAAGATCGCTTGGGTCAAACGGGAACGTCCTTGCTTAGCTGAACCACCAGCGGAGTCCCCTTCGACGATGAATAATTCTGAAATTTCAGGATCTTTGCTGGTATTATCCGCTAATTTTCCTGGTAAGTTAGAGATCTCTAATCCATTTTTCTTGCGTGTAACTTCGCGTGCACGTTTAGCTGCGACCCGTGCTTTTGCGGCTAACATCCCTTTTTCCACGATCCGCCGCGCAACGGACGGATTTTCCAACATGAACTTGCTAAATGTTTCCGCAAAAGTTTTATCCGTAGCCGCTCTGGCATCTGAATTACCTAACTTAGTCTTTGTTTGACCTTCAAACTGTGGATTAGGGTGCTTAACTGAAACAACCGCCGTTAAACCTTCACGCACATCTTCCCCAGATAAATTAGCGTCATTTTCCTTTAGTTGCCCTGATTTGCGCGCATAATCATTGATCACTCGCGTCAAAGCGGTCTTAAACCCAACTTCATGGGTCCCACCTTCATAAGTGTGGATATTGTTGGTAAATGTTAATAAGTTAGAGTGAAAATCATCTGTGTATTGTAAGGCAACTTCTACGGTGATCCCGTTTTGTTGACCTTCCACATAGATCGGTTCTTCAAATAAAACTTCTTTACCTTTATTCAAGTATTCGACGTAATGCTTGATCCCACCCGCATAGTGAAATTCTTCATGCGTTGGTTCTTCGGGACGCATATCGTCGATCGTGATCCGTAAACCTTTATTTAAAAAGGCTAATTCCCGGATCCGTGTCGTCAAGACTTTGATGTCATAGACGGTCGTTTCGGTGAAGATATCTGGATCGGGTAGAAAATGAACTGTAGTCCCATGTTCATGTTCAGCACTTTGGCCAACAACTTCCATCACGTGATCGACTTTCCCTAATTTAAAGTCCATCCCATAAATGTTAGTATCACCTTCGCGTCGAACTTGGACATCTAAGCTTGTGGATAAAGCATTAACAACTGATGCCCCTACACCGTGGAGACCACCAGAAACTTTATAACCGCCACCGCCAAACTTACCACCGGCATGTAAGACGGTAAAAACAGTTTCTAACGCCGGACGTCCAGTTTTTTCTTGGATATCAACTGGGATCCCCCGCCCATTATCTTTGACCGTAATACTGTTATCTTTTTCCACGATCACATTGATCTCATCGGCAAAACCAGCCAAGGCCTCATCGATCCCATTATCGATGATTTCCCAAACTAAATGGTGGAGACCTTGTGAACTAGTCGAACCGATATACATTCCGGGGCGCTTGCGTACGGCTTCCAATCCTTCAAGGACTTGGATCTGACTGGCATCATATTCTTTAGCTTTTTGCTCTTTTATTTCTTCAAGCGTTTCTTTTTCTGTCACGTTTAGCACCCGCTACACAGATAACTACTATGTAGACTGTCCTTTCTTTTATTTTTCAGTTTTTGGATAAAATGTGATCACTTGATCATTTTTTGCACTGTCCCATGCAATATGATTTTCATTTTGCGTCGAATTTTCTGAAATGGTTCCGGCCTCAATATGAAAAATCTTTGGCTCTTTGATCAATTTTTGGGTAATCTCACTTAAGCCTGGTGTTGTTAGAAATGTTTGAACTTTTCCTTGGATCGCCTTTAACAAGTGCGTTTGGCGCGTCCCATCTAACTCAGATAAAACATCATCTAACAATAAGATCGGATATTCGCCCGTTTGGCTTTTCATCAACTCGATCTCAGCCAATTTGACCGAGAGTGCTGTCGTCCGCTGCTGTCCTTGAGAGCCGTAGATCTGAACGTTTTTTTGATCGATCTCAAAGACGACATCATCACGATGCGGTCCGAGTAATGTTGTTCCTTGAAAAATTTCTTTTGGTTGTAAATTTGCAAAACCTTTTTTTAAATCGGCAATGATTTCATTTTCAGTACTCTTTAAATCTTCTTTCAAACTACTTTCATATTTAAAAGAAAGATTTTCATTACCTTGAGTGATCTGGGCATGGATCTCTTTGGCATAACGTTCGAGTTCAGCCAAAAATTCTAAGCGCTTAACGATGATCGCTCCCCCAAAAGTCGCTAATTGTTCTGATAGAACTTCCAAATACATCAGATCATTAGCCTTTTTTTGTTGCAACTGCTTCAAATAATTATTGCGTTGCTTTAAAATCGCCCGGTATTGTGTCAAATTGTAGAGATAGCGCGGATCGATCTGACCAAATTCCATATCGATAAAACGCCGTCTGACAGTGGGTGAACCTTTGACTAACAAGAGATCTTCTGGCGCAAACAAAATAACGTTTAAATGTCCGATATATTGCGAAAGCCGGGCTTGTTCTAGGTGATTGACCTTAGCTTTTTTGCCCCGCCGATTCAATAAGATCTCTAGGGGTAAACTGCCTAATTTACGCGTTACTCGCCCAGCTAAAAAGGCATCTTTTTGCTTAAAACAGATCAACTCGCGGTCATTATTAGTCCGGTGGCTTCGTGCCATCGCTAACACATAGATCGCTTCAAGTAGATTTGTCTTTCCCTGAGCATTTTTTCCGATCAAAACATTGATTTGTGGGGAAAACTCGACCTTGATGGTGCGGTAATTGCGAAAGTTTTTGAGCTCGAGTTCTTCTAAATACATTGCGCTTAACTTTCTTTCATCAGATAGGTCCCTTGGTCTTTGATCTCAACTTTATCCCCAGGGTAAAGTTTGCGTCCACGTCGATTGTCATGTTCGCCATTGACCAAAATATCATCGGCGTATTCTTCTAGGAACCATTTTGCCTGACCGCCGGAAGAAACTAAGTCCGCGATCTTAAGTAACTGTCCTAAGGTGATATGCGGTGTCTTTAAGTGAATTTCTTCTGCCAAAACAATGCCTCGCTTTCCTTATAGTACTCAATAAATTATACCTTTTTTATAAAATAAACACAATCACACACGCTCAAATAAACGCCCTCTGAGCTAAATTCCATAACTAAAGGGTAATTACACTCAACCACCCTAAATTCGCTCAGAAATTAAATTTAACGGTCTTAGCTAGCATTTCTCACTCGATTTAGTGTTTTTCTTCTGCTAAAACAACGATTCAAGTGCACTAAGCAAAGTAACCACGTAATGTTCCTAGTGCCGTTAAAGCACAAAAAAATCTCCACCAAGAATTTTGGCAGAGATTTTAAATGTGCTTTAACGGCATCTTTTGTTAGATGGTCCTAACTGGAGTGATGAGTTGGATAAATTCACCTTGTGATTCACTTGGAACTAAGGTAAATGGACGAAGTGGCAAGGTAAAGTCTAGGACAACTTCGCTTTGGCCAAATGAACGCAACGCATCTTTCATGTAATCAGGGTTAAAGGAGATCTCTAGGTCATTACCTTCAAGTTTATTAAAGGTCAATTCTTCTTCAACATTTCCGACTTCAGGCGAGTTGCTGTAAAGAGTTGCTTGATTTGAGCCTGCTTGAAGCGCTAATTTGACCACATTATTGCGTCCTTCATGAGAAAGTAACGAAGCACGTTCGATCGCCCGTAAAAATTCAGGGGCATTGACTTCCAAACTCGTGCTTGAAGATTGTGGGATCAAGCGCTCGGTATCAGGGTAGTTACCTTCTAAAAGGCGCGAATAAAATGATGTATTACCTAAAATAAAGAGAATTTGGTTTTCAGAGATCTGAATTTCGATATCTTCACTTAATTCACCGATCATCTTAGCTAATTCGTTCATTGATTGGGCAGGAACAATGATATCATAGTCAACTTCGCTTGCGGTAGCCAAGTTTAATTTCCGTTGACTCAAGCGGTGAGAGTCCGTTGCCACAGCTAATAGTTGGTCACCTTTGATCGCTAAATGGATCCCCGTTAAAATCGGCCGAGTTTCTTGCTTAGAAGCAGCGATCACAGTTTGATTGATGACTTGCTTTAAGATGTCACCTGGTAAAGTCAATTGTTCACGAGAATCGATCTCAGGTAAGTGTGGATAGTCATCTGGATCTAAGCCGTTGATCGTGAATTCAGCTGAACCTGATTTGATCGTTGCTTGGAAACGGTCATTTACTTCAATACTCATCGTATCTTCAGGTAATTTTTTAACAATTTCATTGAAAAAACGAGCTGGTAAAACAACACGTCCGGTTTTTTCGATATTAAGAGCTGCTTTTTCATCAGCAATTGAGATGATCGTTTCGATCGAGATGTCAGAGTTGCTCCCGGTTAATGTTAAACCGTCTTCTGAAAGGTCTAGTTTGATTCCCGATAAGATTTCTAATGCTGCTTTAGATGAGATAGCACGTTGAACATCATTTAGATATTGGATAAAGGCTGTTCTATGTACTGAAAATTTCATAGCAAAGTGTCCTCCTGTTAAATATATATTATTAATAAATGTAGTAGTAATAGTAGGGCCTGTTTATACTGTGGAAAACAGGTGAAATCCTTTGATAGCATGGAAAACACCCTGTTGATAACCTGTGGAAAAACTACCGTATTTATCCACAGTAATTCACAGGTCATGTGGCTAACTGTGTAGATCGGCTTTTAAAGTTGCGAGATCTTTTTTCAATGTTTCGTCACTTTGTAAAGCGTCTGCGATCTTTTCATGTGCGTGGATCACAGTTGTATGATCTTTGCCACCAAATTCATGTCCGATCTTTGGCAAAGAAGCATCCGTCAGTTCACGTGAGAGATACATCGCGATCTGACGTGGTAAAACGATATTTTTGACCCGTTTTTTTCCTTTAAGATCAGCCACAGAAACGTGATAGAACTTAGCGACTTTATCTTGGATCATCGCAATCGAAAGCTCTTTAGCTTGTGGGGCACCGTTTAAGCTTTGCAGTGCTTCAGCAGCCAAGCTAGTTGTGATCGGTTGTTGCGTTAACTTCGCATAAGCTTGTACCCGCATCAAAGCACCTTCGAGTTCACGGATATTTGAGTCGATCTGGCCAGCAATGTAGCTTAAGGTATCATCAGGAACAATGATATGCTCAGCTTCTGCTTTGGTTCGTAAGATCGCGATTCGAGTTTCAAGATCTGGTGGGGTAATGTCGACCGACAATCCCCATTTAAAGCGCGAAACTAAACGTTGTTGGAGTTTAGGGATCTCATTTGGTAAGCGATCAGATGATAACACGATTTGTTTTTTATCATCATAAAGTGCATTAAATGTGTGGAAAAATTCCTCCTGGGTCCCAACTTTATCAGAGAAAAATTGAATATCATCAACTAATAAGAGATCAACGTTACGGTACTCTTGCCTAAATTCTTCTTGATGCTTCGATTTGATCGAGTTGATGAAGTCATTGGCAAAGGATTCACTAGTAACGTATTTGACCCGTGCGTTAGGATTATTTTCCAACATTTGATGGCCGATCGCATGCATCAAATGGGTCTTACCTAAACCGACACCTCCATAAAAGAAGAGGGGATTATACATTAAGCCCGGTTCTTCTGCAACAGCTAGCGCAGCAGCGTGGGCTAACTGATTTCCCTTACCAACGATAAAGGATTTGAAGGTGTACTTGTCATTTAAAGGTGTACTTTTCTTAGGATTTCCCATCAGATCAAGGCTAACTTCGGTCGAATGTGGTTTTTCTTGGGGAGCGAGTGGGTCTTCTTCATCGACCGTTTTTACGAGCACCTTGATCTTTTTTCCTAGCGTATCGCTCAATAAAGAAGTAACTTGCGGAATAATACTTTGTTCCCAGTAGTCTTTGTGGAGATCAGAGGCTACTTCAACCACAAAAATATTTCCCGTAAAGTGTAATGGTTTTGCCGTATCGATCCAGGTTTTAAATGTGATCGGTGAGAAATCTTGCTCGAATTTATCGCGGATGAATTGCCACAATGTTTCAAGGTCAAGCACATAGATCCCTCCTTTATGATAATTTTTGCACGAGTTTATTGTAGCACTTTAAAAAAATGTTTTCCACAGGTTAGTGGAAAAAATAAAAAATAAATCACAGCCTGTTAATTTTGTTTTCCACAAGTTGTGCATAAATGCAATAAGATAAATTTATTTAATGATTTATCCACAGCAAGTGTGTAGCAGCTTAATCGCTTATCTAGCAAAGCGTTTGGGAGTTATCAACATGAGCTTTTTCACAAAATCACAGCCTGTAAATAAACAGGGTGTGATTTGTGGATGCAGTTGGGGATTATGTTGTGGAGATAATTTTTTTATCGACAACGGATTTTGAAAAAAGTGGATAAAATGTGCATAATTTTAGGGGCAAAAATGACGAAGCCAAACCAAAAAATACTTTGAATTTTGGTGGAGATGTGGTAGTATTACAAAGTAAGTCTGAACTTGACATCAAGCTACGTTTTCTGTAAGATATTAAGTAACATTGTATTGAAGGAGGTGTTCTGTTGTGAAGAGAACTTATCAACCTAAAAAACGCCATCGCCAACGCGTACACGGATTCCGTAAACGCATGAGTACAAGCAACGGTCGTAATGTGTTAGCACGTAGACGCCGTAAAGGTAGAAAAGTATTGTCTGCATAGGCCACTGGACCGTCAGTGGTCTTTTTTAGTGTATGCGGACTTTTCAAATCATTTGGAGATGGGTTATGAAAAAATCATACCGCGTCAAGAAAGAAGCGGAGTTCCAAGAAGTCTTTACCCAGGGCAAATCATGTGCGAACCGCATGTTTGTGGTTTACATGATCGAAAAGCCCGAGCAAAAGCATTTTCGTGTCGGGATCTCAGTGGGCAAAAAAATTGGGAATGCTGTCGCTAGAAACTGGGTCAAGCGCCGCATTCGTCAGAGCTTGACTGAATTGAAACCGCAGTTAAAACAAGATTGCGATTTTATCGTGATTGCACGCCCAAGTGCTGCTGGAATCTCGATGGCAGATGCAAAGAAGAATTTGATCCATGTCTTGCACTTGGCCAAAGTATTGTCAGATGACCAATTTGCAAAGTGAGGTAAATGTAATTGAAAAAAGGTAGAAGACTAGCCGCCGTAATTAGCGTTCTAGGATTGATGCTCTTTTTGAGTGGCTGTAGTACCGATCCCGTTAATGCCCAGAGTACTGGGATTTGGGATCATTACATCGTGTGGAACTTTATTCGGGCAATTGAAGCTTTGAGTAACATCTTCGGTCATAATTATGGCTGGGGGATCGTCGTCTTTACGATCATCGTCAGAGTCATAATGTTACCATTGATGGTCTATCAAATGCGCAGTATGCGTAAGACAACAGAATTGCAGCCTAAATTAAAGGAATTGCAAGCCAAATATCCAGGTCGAGACGTCGAATCCATGCAAAAGATGCGGGAAGAACAACAACGTCTTTACGCCGAAGCTGGGGTCAATCCAGTAGCTGGCTGTTTACCAATGTTGATTCAAATGCCGATCTTGATTGCTTTATACCAAGCAATCTATCGTTCAGAAACATTGAAGACAGGCCATTTCTTATGGATGCAATTAGGTGGACGAGACCCGTACTTTATTTTACCGGTCTTAGCAGCCTTATTTACATTTGCAACTTCATGGTTGAGTGTGAAATCACAACCGGAACAAAATGCAATGACAGCAGCGATGACCTATGGGATGCCATTGATCATCTTCTTTACCGCCTTAAATGTGCCAGCTGCTCTTTCATTGTACTGGGTGATCACAAACGCCTTTTCCGTTGTTCAAACACTCTTGATCAACAACCCGTTTAAGATCAAACGCGAACGTGAAGAAAAAGAACGAGCAGAAAAAGCTCGCCAACGTAAGCTTGAAAAAGCAAAACGTAAAGCTCTTAAGAGCAAAAAGAAATAGTAGTATCATAACAAGGGCTGTCGCAAGTGCGACGGCCCTTGTTTTTTAGCTAAAAAATCCACAAGCAAATGCTGCTTGTGGATTTTTGTTAGTTAATGCTGAGTTCAAATGAATCATCTAATAAAGTCAGGTCTTGAGACTGTAGCCCATGAGTGATAATTTTTTTATCTTTAGTAACAAAGATAACACCAAAAATATCGGTCAATGGTTCATATGTTGCGGTCGGATCATCTTTAAAAAAGAGTCGCGTTGTTTCGATCTCTGCCATGACAGATTCTTTGGAAAAAACCGTCACACTAGCCAAGTTATTCTCATGTGGATAACCAGTGAGTGGATCTAAGATGTGATGGTATGTACCTGTGGATGTTTTTAACAGGCGTTCATAGATTCCGCTCGTTACAGCAGAACAAGGACCGGTTTTGACGGACAAGATCGCAGCACCTCGTTTGGCAAAAGGATCTTGAATGCCAATGCGCCACTTACGATCAACATGATGAGGGGCGTTTCCTTTTAATAGGAGATTTCCTCCCAGGTTGATGATGCCATTGGAGATTCCCTTAGCTTGCCAGAGATCTTGGATGCGATCGGCAATGTAACCTTTAGCGATCGCACCTAAATCGAGTTGCATGCCAGGCTTTTTTAGAAAAATAGAAAAGTCTTGGTCATTTAGTTCGACTTGCGTTGGATCGATCAGTTGGAGTTTGGCTTTTATTTCGGTATCAGTGGGAACATGTGCCCCAGAAAAACCAATTTTCCACAATTTGACCAACGGACCGATCAAGGCATTAAAACCAAAACCTTGTTGACTTGTTAAAATTGCAAGTTTAGCTAAGTGATAAGTCGAATCACTGACACTAACGGGTTTGATGCCAGCAGAGTTGTTCACAGACATCAATTCAGATTGGGAACGATTGACGGTCAATTTATCCTCAAATTGTTGGAGAAGTAAAAAACTATCATCTAAGTCAGTTGTGGTCGCACTCCCAAAAGCACTCAAAGTAATGTTAGTGCCCAAACCACGGTAAGCTTTTTGCACTTTACGATGTGAAAGATTTTCCATTAGCTTTCAGATGCTCCTGTAGTTGTGTCAATTTGTGTGGTTGGTTTGGTTGGCTGTTCTTTAGTAACAGAAGCGCTAGTTAAAGCATCTTCAGTGTAGATCATGGCTGGTGGTTCAGGTTCGCTAGTTGGTTCTTCTTTTTTAGTTGAAGCACTGGTAGTTGTGTCGGTCGGATCGTCATCATCCATGACAAAAGTGATCCCGTTTGCTTCTTCAAAACTAAGATCATCTTCGGTTTCTGAAGCACCAGTTGTAGTGTCAATCGCGTCAAGTGCCTTAAAAGCACTTTTTGCTTCTTGTTCTTTGTTGCGTGTTGGTGCCTTTGCGGGTGCTTTTTTAGGTTCAGGTTGACGCTTAGCTGCTTGTTGTAATTCTTCTAAAGCCGTAGCGTAGTTGACAAAACCAGTAAAACATTGTTCGAGCCAAGCAACTGTTCCTTGATCGGTCAAATTGCCTTTATCATCAAAAGCTGCTTCAGCTCGACCAAGTAAAAATTGAAAACCAGGTAAGACAAATGATCCCAGTCCAGGGGAGTCTAAGATTCGGCGTAAACTTTCTTGAGCTTGAACTGTCCCAAGGTTACCTAGAGAAGCACCAACGATCATTACTGGCTTTTTAGTTAAAGGATGAACTTTCCAGGATAACCATTCGATCACCGATTTTAAAGCGGCGGGAATATCGTGGTCATATTCTGGTGTTCCAAAGATAACGCCGTCTGCTGCTTGAATTTTAGCAGCAAGGTCTAGCACGCTTTTAGGGGTTTGCGCATAATCTTCGCAAAAGAGCGGGATATCTTTGATTTCTGCAACTTCGATCTGAGCTTCATTTGCAAAGTGCGAGCGCATAAATTGCAATAATTTACGGTTGTACGATTTGGTGGCATTAGTTCCGACGATAGCGATAAATTTCATGTGTGGCGTGCTATATGATATGTAAGCAAACATTTGGGCATGCTTGAGAGAGTTATATAGCGTTCCTTTCCTATTTATAGTCTCAATATACTGTCTGTTAGCGTCACCTTACATTTTAACTTTCTATGATGTGACAGTAGAAAAAATCTTCTATATATAAGATAAGGATATTTAGCTTTAAGAGCAAGGTATTGTACCAGTTTTTTTGTGAAATTCGCTGAATAGGTCTAAAAATTGAAAATTTAAGTTTAAATGTAGAATTGTACATTTGTAAGATTGAATAATTACGGGAAAATAAGTTAAAAGTACAAAAAATGTGAAAAAGTACAATATATTTATAATTTTGAATGAAGTTTTGTACAACATATAATTGAAATATACAATATTAAATTTATATAAAAATATAAAATCTCTTAAAAGATAGTTGTAAATCACTTTAGCTAAAATTTAGGAGATGTATTGTATGAACGAGCGGAAATATAAGAATAATTATATTGAAACTGATCGTAAAACCCGAGTCAAAATGTATAAATCGGGTAAACATTGGGTCAGTTCTTTGATGTCTCATATTGGATTAACTAAGATTTTTAAGGGAATGAATGATAAGGCGGTAATTTCCGATAAAAATACTGTAGTTAAGGCTAATGATGAAGATAATTTAGATTCAAAAACTGAGAAACTGTTGAAAGGAGTCGCAGCAGCGGGGACCTTAGCTACTGGGATCTTTGTTAGTCAAGGTTTAGCCTCAGCAGATGAAACATCACAAGCTCTACAAGTAGAAGCTGATAAAAATGAAACGCTTGTTAATACTGATACAGCAACTATTGCTAGCTCGAATACATCTGAAGCTTCTATCTCAGAAAGTAATATGACAAGTGAAAGTAGCTCTAATGAAGAATCAAATACAAGTAGTGGATCTCAAAGTGACTCTATATCAGTTAGTGAAAGTTTATCAACAAGTGATTCACTTTCAGGATCAATTTCAAACTCAACTAGTATTTCGGCTTCTGTCGCTAGTTCTACTAGTGAGTCTAGCTCAGAAATTTCAAGTACGGAAGATTCAGAGCAGTTGTCTGAGTCTGATTTGCGATCAGACTCTTTAATAACTTCATTATCAACCAGTGAATCAGAGTCGACTTCTCTTTTAGATAGTACAAGTGCTACTAGTGAAAAGACTTATCGTGTGATCGATGGTTTGACATATGAGGTCACTCAAAATGCTGATGGGACAGAAACGACTCGTTTGACCTCGATCTTGCCACGTCCAGAGACAAATACTGTTGGAGCGACCTATAGTGTGTTGCGTTCAGTATCTTTACTTTCTACAACAACTGGGACAAGTACAACTTTTGATTTGTCAGATTTAAAAGAAAGTGGTCTATATTGGAGTTCTGGTAGTTCTTCTGACTTACACCAATTGATCCAAAGTGTGACAGCTGTTTATGATTCTGCTACTAAGACGATCTCATGGACAGTTGTTTATAACGCTAGTGAAGTTTTGACTACAAGTACTTGGACTAATGGTAATGTTTATACTGGTCTATATATCAATACCTCAGCTGATTCTAATTTAGGTACACCAACAAATGTATTGGTAGATGGAGGAGCAACTACAACTTATACAAGTGGATCAAAAAGTGGGACTGAATATATTTCAGCAAGCACAACTAAAGGGATCACCTCACATACCTTTACTTTTACAACTTCATATACAGGATCAGTAGAAGATCTAGCTAATTTAAATATCACGTTGATCGGTGCTACTTCTAAAACGAATATGTTATTCGAGGACGGCAGTGTTCAAAGATATGGTAGATATAACAGTGAAACAGCGCCATATATCGTTGCAAACGAAGCCGGGACAGCCATCAGTGGTTATAAAGTAACAGGGATAAATGAAGATGCGTTGCCTTCAGATACAACATCGACCTCATTAAGTGAATCAGCGTCAACATCGTTGAGTGAGTCAACAAAAGCAAGTGAAACAGCGTCAACATCGTTGAGCGAATCAGAAAGAGCAAGTGAAACAGCGTCAACATCGTTGAGCGAATCAGTAAGAGCAAGTGAATCAGCGTCAACATCGTTGAGTGAATCAGTAAGAGCAAGCGAGTCAGCATCAACATCCGTGAGCGAATCGGTAAGCGCAAGTGAGTCAGCTTCCACATCATTGAGTGAATCAGTAAGCGCAAGCGAGTCCGCAAGCACATCGTTGAGCGAATCGGTAAGCGCCAGTGAATCGGCAAGCACATCAGTGAGCGAATCAGTGAGTGCAAGCGAGTCAGCATCAACATCCGTGAGCGAATCAGTAAGTGCAAGTGAATCCGCCTCGACATCATTGAGTGAATCAGTAAGCGCCAGCGAATCAGCAAGCACATCATTGAGCGAATCAGTAAGCGCCAGTGAATCAGCAAGCACATCATTGAGTGAATCAGTAAGTGCCAGTGAATCGGCATCAACGTCATTGAGCGAGTCAGCAAGAGCAAGCGAGTCAGCATCAACATCCATGAGCGAATCGGTAAGCGCCAGTGAATCAGCAAGCACATCATTG
>NZ_AZFT01000010.1 GCF_001434405.1 Ligilactobacillus apodemi DSM 16634 = JCM 16172
GGATGTTGATGTGGATTCACTGGCGCTTTCTGATTCGCTCAATGAGGTGCTTGTTGACTCACTTGCGCTTGCTGATTCGCTCAACGATGTTGAGGTGGATTCACTTGTGCTTAATGATTCGCTCAATGACGTTGACGCTGATTCACTTACGCTTGCTGACTCGCTCAATGAGGTCGATGTGGATTCGCTTGTACTTAATGATTCA
>NZ_AZFT01000003.1 GCF_001434405.1 Ligilactobacillus apodemi DSM 16634 = JCM 16172
GCGTGGCAACTTCCTACCCTCGCAAGGGGCGATCCCCTAACTACTCTTGGCGTGACAAAGCTTAACTTCTGTGTTCGGAATGGGAACAGGTGTAGCCTTTGTGCTATCGCCACCACACTTTGTTTATGAGAACCTTGTTCTCTCAAAACTAGACAATATCTTCATTTCCGAAAACTGCGTTTCTTGACTTGGTTAAGTCCTCGACCGATTAGTAATGGTCCGCTCCATACGTCACCGTACTTCCACTTCCATCCTATCTACCTGATCATCTCTCAGGGGTCTTACTTCCATAAAGGAATGGGAAATCTTATCTCGAGGTGAGTTTCGCACTTAGATGCTTTCAGCGTTTATCTCATCCATACATAGCTACCCAGCGATGCCCTTGGCAGAACAACTGGTACACCAGCGGTATGTCCATCCCGGTCCTCTCGTACTAAGGACAGATCCTCTCAAATTTCCTACGCCCGCGACGGATAGGGACCGAACTGTCTCACGACGTTCTGAACCCAGCTCGCGTACCGCTTTAATGGGCGAACAGCCCAACCCTTGGGACCGACTACAGCCCCAGGATGCGATGAGCCGACATCGAGGTGCCAAACCTCCCCGTCGATGTGGACTCTTGGGGGAGATAAGCCTGTTATCCCCAGGGTAGCTTTTATCCGTTGAGCGATGGCCCTTCCATACGGAACCACCGGATCACTAAGCCCGACTTTCGTCCCTGCTCGACTTGTAGGTCTCGCAGTCAAGCTCCCTTATGCCTTTACACTCTGCGAATGATTTCCAACCATTCTGAGGGAACCTTTGGGCGCCTCCGTTACCTTTTAGGAGGCGACCGCCCCAGTCAAACTGCCCACCTGACACTGTCTCCCGCCGCGATAAGCGGCGAGGGTTAGAGTGTTCATACAACGAGGGTAGTATCCCACCAACGCCTCGATCGAAACTAGCGTTCCGACTTCTACGGCTCCTACCTATCCTGTACAAGTTGTACAAACACCCAATATCAAGCTACAGTAAAGCTCCATGGGGTCTTTCCGTCCTGTCGCGGGTAACCCGCATCTTCACGGGTATTATAATTTCACCGAGTCTCTCGTTGAGACAGTGCCCAGATCGTTACGCCTTTCGTGCGGGTCGGAACTTACCCGACAAGGAATTTCGCTACCTTAGGACCGTTATAGTTACGGCCGCCGTTTACTGGGGCTTCAATTCTGAGCTTCGCTTACGCTAACCCATCCTCTTAACCTTCCAGCACCGGGCAGGCGTCAGCCCCTATACTTCATCTTACGATTTTGCAGAAACCTGTGTTTTTGATAAACAGTCGCCTGGGCCTATTCACTGCGGCTGCACATTGTGCAGCACCCCTTCTCCCGAAGTTACGGGGTCATTTTGCCGAGTTCCTTAACGAGAGTTCTCTCGCTCACCTGAGGCTACTCGCCTCGACTACCTGTGTCGGTTTGCGGTACGGGTGATCTGATTCTAACTAGAAGCTTTTCTCGGCAGTGTGACATCGATCACTTCGCTACTTTAATTTCGCTCCCCATCACAACTTGTCCTTAAGATGAAAAGCATTTGACTCATCATCAGACTTGTTGCTTGGACGTGCATATCCAACAGCACGCATCTCTAGCCTCCTGCGTCCCTCCATCGTTCAAACAAATCAGACCAGTACAGGAATCTCAACCTGTTATCCATCGCCTACGCCTCTCGGCCTCGGCTTAGGTCCCGACTAACCCTGGGAGGACGAGCCTTCCCCAGGAAACCTTAGTCATACGGTGGACCAGATTCTCACTGATCTTTCGCTACTCATACCGGCATTCTCACTTCTAAGCGCTCCACCAGTCCTTACGGTCTAGCTTCATCGCCCTTAGAACGCTCTCCTACCATGCAACTAAGTTGCATCCACGATTTCGGTAATGTGTTTAGCCCCGTTACATTTTCGGCGCAGGATCACTCGACTAGTGAGCTATTACGCACTCTTTAAATGGTGGCTGCTTCTAAGCCAACATCCTAGTTGTCTGTGCAATTCCACATCCTTTTCCACTTAACACATATTTAGGGACCTTAATCGGTGGTCTGGGCTGTTTCCCTTTCGACTACGGATCTTATCACTCGCAGTCTGACTCCCGGATATAGATATGTGGCATTCGGAGTTTATCTGAATTCAGTAACCCAAGACGGGCCCCTAGTCCAAACAGTGCTCTACCTCCACTATCCTTAACTCCGAGGCTAGCCCTAAAGCTATTTCGGAGAGAACCAGCTATCTCCAAGTTCGTTTGGAATTTCACCTCTACCCACACCTCATCCCAGCATTTTTCAACATACACGGGTTCGGTCCTCCAGTGCGTCTTACCGCACCTTCAACCTGGACATGGGTAGGTCACCTGGTTTCGGGTCTACGTCAACGTACTCAGTCGCCCTATTCAGACTCGCTTTCGCTGCGGCTCCGGCCTTTTCGCCTTAACCTCGCACGCTAACGTAACTCGCCGGTTCATTCTACAAAAGGCACGCCATCACTCATTAACGAGCTCTGACTACTTGTAGGCACATGGTTTCAGGAACTATTTCACTCCCCTCCCGGGGTGCTTTTCACCTTTCCCTCACGGTACTGGTTCACTATCGGTCACTAGGGAGTATTTAGCCTTGGGAGATGGTCCTCCCGGATTCCGACGGAGTTTCACGTGTTCCGCCGTACTCAGGATCCCGGACTGAGGAAACGAAGTTTCGCTTACAGGGCTATCACCTTCTCTGGCTGATCTTCCCAAATCATTCAACTACTTCGTTTCTTGGTAACTCAAATGTCCAGTCCTACAACCCCAAGAAGCAAGCTTCTTGGTTTGGGCTGTTCCCTTTTCGCTCGCCGCTACTCAGGGAATCGAATTTTCTTTCTCTTCCTGTGGGTACTTAGATGTTTCAGTTCCCCACGTCTTCCTTCAACTAAGCTATGAATTCACTTAGTGATAACAGCTCTTTACAGCTGCTGGGTTTCCCCATTCGGAGATCTCCGGATCACAGTTTACTTACAACTCCCCGAAGCTTATCGCAGTTAGTCACGTCCTTCATCGGCTCCTAGTGCCAAGGCATCCACCATGCGCCCTTAATAACTTAACCTAAAT
The DNA here is from genome assembly GCF_001434405.1 of Ligilactobacillus apodemi DSM 16634 = JCM 16172. Classification (GTDB taxonomy): domain Bacteria; phylum Bacillota; class Bacilli; order Lactobacillales; family Lactobacillaceae; genus Ligilactobacillus; species Ligilactobacillus apodemi. The sequence goes on from NZ_AZFT01000003.1 coordinate 3,111, forward strand.
TATCTTACGATAATGGTTATGAGTTTAGCGATTAAACATTAATGTTTTAAACTCTTTAAAACGCGGTGTTCTCGGTTATTTTAATTAACAAAGAAATAAAAGATATTATCTAGTTTTCAAAGAACAAGTTT
>NZ_AZFT01000011.1 GCF_001434405.1 Ligilactobacillus apodemi DSM 16634 = JCM 16172
ATTCGCTTGTACTTAATGATTCACTCAATGAGGTTGAAGTTGATTCACTTGCTCTTGCTGATTCGCTCAACGATGTTGACGCTGATTCACTTGCACTTACCGATTCGCTCAACGATGTTGACGCTGATTCACTTGCTCTTGCTGACTCGCTCAATGACGTTGACGCTGATTCACTTGCTCTTGCTGACTCGCTCAACGATGTTGAGGCGGATTCACTTGCACTTACTGATTCACTCAATGATGTGCTTGCTGATTCACTTGCGCTTACTGATTCACTTACAGATGTGCTTGCTGATTCACTGGCGCTCACTGATTCGCTCAACGATGTCGATGCGGATTCACTGGCGCTTACTGATTCACTCAAT
>NZ_AZFT01000012.1 GCF_001434405.1 Ligilactobacillus apodemi DSM 16634 = JCM 16172
GACAATACGCCAGCGGACGTTGTGCAAAACGCAACTTGGACTCGGACCGTGACCGTTGATAAAGTCACTGGTGAAATCGTTGCTTCAACTGATTGGACTCCAAGTAAGGACAACTACGATGAAGTCAAAACACCAGCTGTTACAGGTTATGTAGCTGATAAAGAAACTGTCCCAAGCACACCAGTAACACAAGAAAATATTGAAGTAACAGTAACTTACACTCCGGTTCAAGCTGATACTCAAAAAGCAGTGATCAACTACATTGATCAAGATAACAATGATAGTGTCTTAGCGACAGATACTGTAACGGGTGATTCAAATGAGAAGATCAACTACTCAACGGCTGATCAAATCAATGCCTTACTCGCTAAGGGCTATGAATTAGTATCAGATGGTTTCCCAGCTGATGCAACTTTTGATGACGATAGTTCTGTTGACCAAGTTTATAACGTAGTCTTCAAGCATGCGACTCAAACAGTTACGCCAAACGATCCACAAAAACCAGGTGATCCAATCAATCCTGACGATCCAGAAGGACCAAAATGGCCAGCTGGTACAGACAAAGACAGTGTTCAAAAAGACGTAACTGAAACAGTGCATTACGTTGGTGCGGGCGACAATACGCCAGCGGACGTCGTACAAAACGCAACTTGGACTCGGACCGTGACCGTCGATAAAGTCACCGGTGAAATCGTTGCTTCAACTGATTGGACCCCAAGCAAGGACAATTACGATGAAGTCAAAACACCAGTTGTTGATGGTTATGTGGCTGATCAAGCAAGTGT
>NZ_AZFT01000013.1 GCF_001434405.1 Ligilactobacillus apodemi DSM 16634 = JCM 16172
AACCCTGGACCCACGGATTAAGAGTCCGTTGCTCTGCCAGCTGAGCTAACCACCCATATCATCAACGAGTAATACTATATCAAAAAATCATCTAAGATGCAATAACTTTTTTCACTAGAAAAATTTACTCGTTGCAATAAAAAAAGCTGAGACCATTCTCAGCTAATAATGGGTGGTCAGGGGATCGAACCCTGGACCCACGGATTAAGAGTCCGTTGCTCTGC
>NZ_AZFT01000014.1 GCF_001434405.1 Ligilactobacillus apodemi DSM 16634 = JCM 16172
ACGGTCACGGTCCGAGTCCAAGTTGCGTTTTGCACAACGTCCGCTGGCGTATTGTCGCCCGCACCAACGTAATGCACTGTTTCAGTTACGTCTTTTTGAACACTGTCTTTGTCTGTACCAGCTGGCCATTTTGGTCCTTCTGGATCATCTGGATTGATTGGATCACCTGGTTTTTGTGGATCATTTGGAGTAACTGTTTGAGTCGCATGTTTGAAGACTACGTTATAAACTTGGTCAACAGAACTATCGTCATCAAAAGTTGCATCAGCTGGGAAACCATCTGATACTAATTCATAGCCCTTAGCGAGTAAGGCGTTGATTTGGTCAGCTGTCGAGTAGTTGATCTTCTCATCGGAAGCACCAACGACACTATCTGACGCCAAAATGCTATCATTGTTATCTTGATCAATATAGTTGATCACTGCTTTTTGGGAAGCATAAACAACTTCAGTATCCTTTGTTGGATCGTTTGGTGTAACAGTTGGTGTTTCTGGTGTCTTACCAGGAATTTCTGGTACCGGTTCGTTTGGCACGACTTTCGTTGGATCATCTGGATCGTTCTTGTAATCCGGTGTTGGTACATCTGGAATCTTGTTGCCATCTGGATCAACCGGCACGATCTTACCAACTGCAGTATAGGTAACCGTCTTTTCAATGTTATCTTGCGTTACCGCTGTGCTTGGTACACTTGCTTGATCAGCCACATAACCATCAACAACTGGTGTTTTGACTTCATCGTA
>NZ_AZFT01000015.1 GCF_001434405.1 Ligilactobacillus apodemi DSM 16634 = JCM 16172
CTCACGGATGTGCTTGTCGATTCACTGGCGCTCACTGATTCGCTCAACGATGTCGAGGCGGATTCACTGGCGCTTACTGATTCACTCAATGATGTTGAAGCTGATTCACTGGCGCTTACCGATTCGCTCACAGATGTGGAAGCTGATTCACTGGCGCTTACCGATTCGCTCACGGATGTTGATGCCGATTCACTTGCACTCACTGATTCACTTACTGAAGTTGAAGCTGACTCGCTCGCACTTACCGATTCACTCAATGATGTGCTTGCCGATTCACTGGCGCTCACTGATTCGCTCACGGATGTCGAGGCGGATTCGCTCGCACTTACCGATTCGCTCAATGATGTGGAAGCTGATTCACTGGCGCTTACCGATTCACTCAACGATGTTGAGGCAGA
>NZ_AZFT01000016.1 GCF_001434405.1 Ligilactobacillus apodemi DSM 16634 = JCM 16172
ATTTGGTTAAATATCAATGAAGTTGAATTTGCTAAGAATGGTTTCCAAAGTTTACCAATTTATGACAATGGTGCTAACGAAGACCTATCGATCAGTGGTTCAGACTTAGTTGCAAATATTCTTGCTAACGCGATCAAAGATAACCAAACTGATCCAACAGTTAACGTGAGCTCATCACTTTACAAAGATGCGCCTTACTATGGTATCTCCACAATGCGTGCGAGTCACCAAATTTGGTTCCCACATACTACAGTAAACGAAGCTGCTGGTACGCATACTAACACGATCGTTTATGTTTATGAAGATGGAACAACTGCAGCTCCAACTGTAACTCAAGAAGTTGATATGGTGCGTGATTTAACCTTATCACTTAGCGCTGACACGATTACAGAAATCCAAGAATATGCTGCAACTCATACAGCTGACGAAATCTTAAACTATATCAAAGAAAAATATGAAGTTACAGCTGATACTGGTTGGACGATCAATAACGCTGTTAACACAACAACAGCTTATGATGCCGTAACTACACCAACTATCTCAGGTTATACAGCATCGATCCAATCAACCAATGCAAATGGCGTGTCAACAGATGATGCCTCAAGTGTACACGCAATTTTAGAAATTCCAGAAACGATCGTTGAAAATGGTCAATTAACTGACGTTTACAAGAACAATGGTACGACTGGGATTCCTGAAAACTATGTCACAGTCGTTGTTTACAAGAAGACACAACAAACAGCGACGATCACATACGTTGATAGTACAACGGGTGAAACGATCCAAGTTGATACAGTTACTGGTGCTTCCGATTCTACGATCAACTACAGCACAGCAGATACGATCAAAGAACTTGAAGATAAGGGTTATGTTTTAGTTGAAGATGGCTTCCCAAGTGACGCTACATTTGACGATGATGATAGTGTTGACCAAAACTACACGGTTACATTGAAACACGGTGAAACAACGGTTACACCAGATAACCCAGTGACACCAGGTGATCCGATCAACCCTAACGATCCAGATGGTCCAAAATGGCCAGCTGAAGCAGGTGAAGTATCTAAGGACGTAACGTTAACCGTCACATACAGCGGCGCCGGTGACCAAACACCAGCTGACAATGTGCAAACAGCAACATGGACACGAACAGTTACAGTTGACAATGTTACAGGTGGAGTAGTTTCTTCAACTGACTGGACATCTGATAAGACAACTTACGATGCCGTAACGACACCAGTGATCACAGGTTACTATGCTGATACAGCTGAAGTAACAGCCCAAACAGTAACACAAGAAAATATTACAATTCCAGTTGTTTACAAGGAATTAGGTAAGATCATTCCAGTTGATGAAGATGGTAACGAAATTCCAGGTGCAGAAACACCAACTTACAACAATGATCCAAGTGATCCAACTCAAGCAGGTGAAACACCAACACCAACGATTCCAGGCTACCACACAGAAACAACAAGTGTTAACCCAGAAGATCCAGGTTCAGATACAAAAGTTGTTTATGTAAAAGATCAACAAACAGCAACGATCACATACGTTGATAGTACAACGGGTGAAACGATCCAAGTTGATACAGTTACTGGTGCTTCCGATTCTACGATCAACTACAGCACAGCAGATACGATCAAAGAACTTGAAGATAAGGGTTATGTTTTAGTTGAAGATGGCTTCCCAAGTGACGCTACATTTGACGATGACACAAGTGTTGACCAAAACTACACGGTTACATTGAAACACGGTGAAGAAACTGTTACACCAGACAACCCAGTAACCCCAGGTGATCCAATCAACCCTAACGATCCAGATGGTCCAAAATGGCCAGCTGA
>NZ_AZFT01000017.1 GCF_001434405.1 Ligilactobacillus apodemi DSM 16634 = JCM 16172
TATTGCATCTTACCATCAGCTGCGTAATAGACTGTCTTGTTTTGTTCTGGTATCTCCACAAAACCAGTCTTCATTGCTCCATCAAAAGTATCAAAGTAGTACCAGTTGCCGTCAATCTTTTGTTGACCGTATTGCATCTTACCATCAGCTGCGTAATAGACTGTCTTATTTTGTTCTGGTATCTCTACAAAGCCAGTCTTCATCGCTCCATCAAAAGTATCAAAATTATACCAGTTGCCATCGATCTTTTGTTGACCGTATTGCATCTTACCATCAGCTGCGTAATAGACTGTCTTGTTTTGTTCTGGTATCTC
>NZ_AZFT01000004.1 GCF_001434405.1 Ligilactobacillus apodemi DSM 16634 = JCM 16172
AAGAGACCCTGCACATTTGCTTATCGAAACTTTGTTCAGTTTTCAAAGATCTACTTCGTTTGATAAGCTGTTACTTATCAAACCCAACCACTATATTGTAGCAATTTTAACTTTATCTGTCAAGAACTTTTTTGAAAATATTTTGAATAAAAATTCAAAGCCTTTCATCAAGTGACGACTTAATTAGTATATCAATTTAACAAATTAATGTCAACAGATAAAATTTATTTTTTGATTACTCAAACAAATTTACTAACTTGCTCAAGCAACGATATTAACTATACAGGTATTTAAAAGAAGAGTCAACAGTTATTTTAAATTTTTTTCGATTTTTTTGATATCCGAATTTTTATAATTCAAATGAAAGAATATACGTTTATTTTACCGAACAAAAAAGGTGATCTAGTAATTTAGATCACCTAATACCATAAGTTACTATTTATCCTTCTTTTTGAATAATCGTTTTAAGTTACGTCGCATTACTTGGAAAAAAGTCAACGAACGCACCATATGTTTAGGATCAACATATTTTTGCATAACACTCAAAAGCTTTTTTGAATCTTTAGCCGCAAAGGAGAAAGTACCATCTTTCTTAGTTTGAATTGCAAAACGTGGAATCCATCTGCCTTTAAACATCACAGATGCGATCACATACTCAACTTCATCCCACGGAATCTGAATATACTTATTAACATCTCTTTCATTAAAAAATTCAAAGCCCTTGTCTCCGATCATGATCTTGCCATAATCGGTCAGTCCCATATAAGATGTACCTTCCATTACAAGGTCGACTTTTGTATTAATTGATTGAACCATATCATTCCCTCGATCTTTACAATGTATTATCTATATTATATAGATAAATTCAGTTAGTTTGAACTAACAAATACTAGCCTATAAAAAAATGACCTAGTTTCACTTCCATGAAACAAGGCCATTTTCTTGCTTATTAAAGTAAGCCAACAACGTGTCCCAAAATACCAACGATAAAGATCGCAACGATAATGATAATTGGGGAAACTTTCTTCTTCAAGAGCCACATACATAAGAATGTAAGCAAGAGAGCTGCTAAACCTGGGATCAAGGAGTTCAAGTTATCTTGTAACGTTGTAACTTTTTCTGATGTTAAGGACAAGCCCTTATCATTGTAGTCGATCAACGCTTGTTTGATACCTTCAGCACCCTTAGGTAACTTATCCCATTCAATATAGGCACCTTCTTGGAGTTTAACGGTCGAAACCTTTGGCACGAAATTGATCGTTACCCATCGTTCGATCAAACCACCTAACACGAACATACCCATGATCGAAGCTAAACTTGTAACATATTGCAACATACCACCAGACATATCGTCTGTGATCTTAGAACCTGCGCTGTAGCCAAATTCTTGGGTGTACCACATGAATGCCCAACGGATCAAATTCCAAGCAACAAAGAAGATAATTGGTCCTAAGATATTACCACCCATTGCAAGGGAAGCACCTAAAGCACCTAACATTGGACGAAGAGTAAACCAAAAGACTGGGTCACCAACACCAGCTAAAGGTCCCATCATCCCGACCTTCACACCTTGGATCGCTGCGTCATCCACTTTTGTACCGTTAGCACGGTCTTCTTCTAAAGCAAGTGTTACCCCTAAAATAGGAGAAGCAACGTATGGGTGTGTGTTAAAGAATTCCAAGTGGCGCTTTAAAGCAGCCGCACGATCTTCTTTTGTTTTGTATAATTTCTTGATAGCTGGGATCATCGAGAAGCACCAACCACCATTTTGCATACGTTCGTAGTTCCATGAACCTTGAAGGAAAGTCGAACGCCATGCAACAGCTAAACGATCTTTTTTACTTAATTTAATTCTGCTTTCAGCCATTGTTTCTTTCCTCCTTATTCGTAATCATTTAAAATGTCGCCAAGTGGGTCACCTGTGTTGCTTGATCCACCGTTACCACCGCCGTTACCAGCGTTTTTCTTAAGTTCAAGGTAGATAAGACCAAAGGATACACCTAAAGCACCTAAAGCGATCAATGTTAAATCAGAAACTGCGGCAAGAACAAAACCGATAGCGAAGAATGGCCATACTTCACGAGTAGCCATCATGTTGATAACCATTGCATAACCAACGGCAACAACCATCCCACCACCGATAGTCATACCATCATTTAACCATGCTGGCATGGATTCCAAGAAACCACGCACTGCAGATGAAGGGATAACTAATAAAGCTGCTGCTGGGAGTGCAATACGTAAACCTTGCATGATGATCCCAACGATTTGCCAAAATTCGATCTTACGGAAGTTACCTTCTTCAGCAGCCGCATCCATGAAGTGCACGATCGGCACAGCAAGTGTACGAGCAAGCATTGTTAAGAACAAACCAGCCACAGCCAATGGGATTGCAACCGCAATGGCTGTACCTACACCTTTAACACCTTGGCCACCTTGGACCAAAATAATAGCAGATGCAACTGCGGCTAAAGCAGCATCAGGCGCAACTGCGGCCCCGATGTTAGCCCAACCTAAAGCGATCATTTGCAATGAACCGCCTAAAATAATTCCGGCTTCTAAGTTACCGGTCACTAAACCGATCAAAGTACATGCTACCAAAGGTTGATGGAATTGGAATTCATCCAAGATCCCACCCATACCTGCGAGAAAGGCAACAAGAACTACTAAAATCATTGATATAGCAGACATGTTATAATCCTCCTAATTCTATTTCTGTTTCAAAAATTCACTACATATTTAATTCTTGACGAGCTTTGTTAAGAATTGAATCCATATTTTCTGGTGAATCACTTGGAACTTTACGGACATCAAATTTAACGCCGTCTTTTTCCAATTTTTCGAATGTTTCGACATCGTCTTTATCCAAAGATAATACTTTGTTGACCGCAACTTTGCCAACAGAGTGTGCCATCGACCCAACATTTAATGTCTTGATGTCAACGCCACCTTCGATCGCCTTCAAAGCATCTTGTGGTGTTTCAAATAAGACCAAGGCCTTAGTATCGCCGAAACGAGGATCCTTTGCTACTTCAATCATTTTTTCGATCGGCACAACGTTTGCATGTACTCCAGGAGGAGCAGCCTCAATGATCATGTTCTTACGCAATTTATCATGCGCAACGTTATCTGAAACAACAATAATGCGGTCTGGGTTTGTTGATTTTGTCCAAGACGTAGCAACTTGCCCGTGTAATAAACGAGAATCGATCCGTGCCAAGACATATTTGATCTTGCCATCCCCTAAAACTGTGCCTGGAGGAATTGCTCCAGTAGGTTGAGCCTTAGCTTGTTTATCAGCTGCAGCTGCTTCTTTTTTAGGTTCGAGTGATTCAGGTTTGACGCGCACGCCATCTTTACCTGCACTTACTAAGTGTGCTGCGATCTCTTGTGCCTTTTCCATTGAAAAACGAGATGCATATGCTTCGATTACCATTGGCAAGTTCATCCCGGCAACGATCGCCCATTTATCTTTATGTTGTTCAACCAAATTGTTAGCTTGGTTGAAAGGTGTACCGCCCCAAAGATCGACTAAGAATAAAACTTCTTCTGGATCGTCAAAAGACTTGATAGCTTCTTCCATCTTAGCTCTGATATCATCAGGACCTTCGCTTGGCATTAAGGTAACATGTGCCACATTTTCTTGTTGGCCAAAAATCATTTCACCAGATTGGAAAATGCCATCTGCAAAGCTACCATGACTTGCTAAAATAATACCAACCATTATTACGCCTCCTATAATATTTTAAAACTAACATCTAAACTAACTACTACGACTGTTCTTCATTTACGAGACCCTTATCACATAATACTTTCCACAGATCACGTTTGGGATCACTTGATACCTTGCGATAATCTAGTTCGATCCCCCGCTTTTTTAGCCACGTTAACGCCACGATATCTTGTTCATTTACGGCGATCGTTTCAGTGATCATCTTGCGGGTCGCATCAAAGCTAAGTGACCCTAAATTGATACTAGAAACTTCAACTCCGCCAGAAACAAGCCGCATCGCATCGATCGGATTTTCCACTAAGATCAAAACCTTTAACTTGCTAAAACGTTCATCCCGTGAAAGGCGAATCATCTTAGCTAAAGTTAAAACATGAACTTTTAAGCCTGGTGGCGCTGCTTGAATCAGCAACGTTTTACGAATACTATCACTCGCAGCTTGATCACAAACGATCAAGATCCGCTCCACGTTTGCATTTTTCGCCCAGTCAGTTGCGACTTGACCATGCAACAGACGTGAATCAATGCGTAAAAGTTTTACATCCATTCGAGTGGCTCCAAATTTCGTACTGAATTGATCCCACTTTTACCGACTGCGATCAAATGATCAACGATCTCGGTCAAAGGTGCTTTACTTTCGCGTAAGGTATAGGCTTCGATGAGCATTGCTAAATTAACGCCACCGATCGCTGCAAAGCGTTTTTCATCTTTAGTGACAAAATCTTTTGTCGCTAATAGTGGATTGCCTCCATAAAGATCACATAAAAATATGATTCGATCATCAGCAGCAAATTTTTTTAAGTTAGTTTTGTATTTATCTTTTAAAGAGTTAATGTCTTCTGCTGGTTCAAAGGTTACGGCGACAACTTTTTCTTGTTGTCCAAAAATCAGATAAGAAGATTTAATAAGTTCTTTTGATAAATTTCCATGACTAGCAACGATCAAACCAAGCATCTTACTTCTCCCTTCAAAAAATATTTCCTTACACCTTATATATAGCAAATACCGTGCCAACTTTTGTGTATCGCCCTTAATTCCTTGATATTACTAGGAATTTTTTTAGATATAAAAATAGTGATACACATTTATTTGTGTATCACTATCTGAGTATCAACTTTTCAAGAGTTCTGTATCAAGTAATTTTGCAATGTAATACTCTTCTGCCGGAGCAATCGTTAAATCAAGTTTTTCTTTCAAATAATCATCCGCTGACTCAACGGCTCGTTTCCATACACTAGCAGTGTATTCCGCTTCTTGTTCAGCTGTCATTGTAACTGGTGCTCCTAATAAGACCCGCTCGATCACCCCACCTAAATGCATGATCAAGGCCAAGCGCCGCGAAGCACTCAAATGAAGGTCTGTTTCTGCCTCTAATAAATCACAGTATCCCCATAAGACGCCGATGATCTTTTTAGGATTGATAAAAGTATAGTATTGTTCTAAATACCTGATTGCCATGGCTTGATCGACTTCTGGCACTACTGGCTTAACTGACTTTTCAACATACCACGTTTTACTATTATCAAGTTGGGTGATCAATTGCTTCTTACCATGTTCACCTTTAAAGAGATCTTCTAATGAAATATACGGCACCCCTAGATTTGGATCGGCTATCCCTGTTGTGGCGATGACGCGGTAATTTTTAGCGATCTCGTCTAACTGATCTTTCAAACCTACCATTGAAACAGTCAAAACCGAAACGTCGTCCACCAACTCATCAGCCAAGATCTCATCCAAGATCTGTTTGATTTTTTGAGCGGTTCCTTTCCCCGTTGAGCATAATGCCAAGATCGCACGAGGCCTAACATCTTCTAATTCTTCACTAGGGTCTTCTGGTTTACGCGAATAGCCATTAAAATCACGCAATTCATTATAAACCAACTCAAGATCACTATCGATCAACGCCGTTTTGCGCGCAGCTTCTAAGACCATTGCCGTTGTGACCATGTCGATCGTTTTTACTTTGATATCAGTTTTTTCGGTGATCTTACCACTAAATGTTCCTAATGAACCCATATCTACCAATAATAAGACCCCATTGCCCCGATCAACTTGAACAACTTTTTTAATGATCTCATTTAAAGCTTCAGTTGGACTCATTTGTAAAGACATATCAAAAGCCGCTAAATTATCGACGCCTAAAAGTTCATTTACCACTTGGACCATTGATGTTGCCGTGTGGTTACCGTGAGCTGCTACGACCACCCCGACTTTACCGTGTTTCGGCACCGAATTAAGCGAGATCAAGAGAACCGCCAAATAATACACTTCTGATTCAGGCACAGAAAATTCATAATGTTCTTCTAACATGTCTCTGATTTTTTGCGCCAAAGTGAGATCTTCTGGGTAATCTTTGACCATCGTTACTAAATCATCGGAAACTTCTCGCATTGGTTTACCCGATTGAACACGCTTGATAAATGAGCTAAGATGCAAACTCATCGCATAAATGAAATTTTCCCCAATTGGATAACCACTTTCAGTATGGAGCATCTGCATGATATTTTTAGTCAACTGCAAAATATCTTGATCGACTAATTCATTTAGATTTTTTTCCGTGCGTGAGATCTTATTTTCACGGTAAAACGACTTCAAATGCACATTGATGTCGGTCATGATGAAATTATTGATCGCATCTTGGGCTAAACCTTCTTCTTTCAATAAAGCAGCCTTATTACCAATGATTTCATATAAATTATAGGGTAATTCATAACGATCACTATCAGATAAGATCTCAGCCGAGCCATTAGGTTGGATCGTCAAGACCGGCTCAAGTAGTTGTGATAACTTGCTTAAGCGCGCACGATCACTGGCTAAATGGGAAACTCCATCTTTGATATTTTGTGGTAATTGTTCAAAATCCAACTTGATTTGATCGACTTGATCAACACAGTTCAAAAATCCTTGGGCACAAACTAACTGAATATTTGACTTCAACTGCCCAACATTTCCGAAAGTAACACTACCTAAAAGAGCTTTGACTACATCTTCACTGACTAAAATATTTTTTTGGATTCGATTAGCTTCTAAGGTCAATAACCGCTTCAGTAAAGCTAATTGTTCCCGGACTGTCCGCGCTTCAAACTTCGGCATTTGGATCATGATCGGGATCCGACGTACAAAAGTTTTTAAAAGCGAACTTTCTGGATCTTCAGTAGTCGCACAGATCAAGCGGACGTTAGCATGATGAGCTTTAGCGATCTCACCTAATTTGTTATACGTCCCGTGATCCATAAAATAAAAGATCATTTCTTGGCCTTCTGGCGGAAGTCGGTGCACTTCATCTAGAAATAAGATCCCGCCATCAGCCTTTTGGATCAAACCATCACGGTCTTCTTGCGCACCGGTAAAAGCCCCTTTAACATATCCAAATAAATGAGACATCAGTAATTGAGGATTGTGGGCATAATCGGCACAGTTAAAGACGATCAAGTTTTCGTTTTCGATCACTCCTTGTTTTAAAGCGAACTGTTGCATTGCATTGGCAAAATACGTTTTCCCTGAACCAGTTGGCCCAGTGATCAAAACATTTAACCCATGTGGTGGATATAAAATAGCTGCTTTTGCTTGTTCGATCTGCGTTTTTAAACTATCCTTGCGCCCGATCATCGTCGTAAAAATATCAGTCTGCGGTTCGCTTGGGGGAAGTGTATCAACGATCTCTTCTTGGATCACAACTTCTTTTGGCGATACATCAAGTGCTTGATACTTTACTGGGCGACCAGCAATTTTGGTCAACTGCCCTTCACGAACCAAAATATTTAACTCTTTGCTCGTATTATTACGCAAAATTCCTAAAGCATCAGCAATTTCTTTGGTGGTAAGCGCTTTATCACTAGTAGAAACAAATTCTAAAATTCTTTCTTTGCGCGTCATATCTTCCTCATTTCTTTCTGTATTTACTTTTTTTAAGTGTATCATTTCTGTATCAAACAAAGCAAAGATTTACCCCTAAACAAAAAGAGAGCTCAATTGAGCCCTCTAGCTAAATTTATTCAATTATTGAATCTCGATCTTATGCTCTTTAGCACGCGCTTCTTTTAGCTTAGGTAGATCGATCTTTAACACACCGTCTTCGTACTTAGCAGTGATCTTATCGCGATCAATATCTGCAAACCGATACTTGCGACTAACTTGACCGTAAGTCCGTTCACTTGCTAACAAGTTACCTTGCTGATCACTTTGATCATTAAAGCTATCTCGTTTAGCGACCACCGTCAAAACCCCATCTTGGTAGTTGATCTGCATATTCTTTTTATCAACTCCAGGAAGATCGACATAGACTTGATACTCTTTTGGTGTTTCCGTTACATCAGAACGCATCTTTAGCTCTGAAGTGTCAAAGTTGAAAAATGAACGTCCTAAATTATTGAAAAACGCATCGTCACCATCTAAAAATCCATTAAAACGTTCCGATAATTCGTTTGCCATAAATAAGACTTCCTTTCATTTATTCACCTTCATTGTAGTCCTTTTTTATTAAGATTCAAGAGGTATTTCTTAAGATTTTACAAAACCCTTTCACTTATAAAAAGTAAGTGATATACTATGTAGCAAGCAATATAAACTAAAAAAGGAGTATATATTTATGGAAAATACTGTTATCAATGACTTAAAAAAACGTCGTTCAATTTATGCATTGGGCAAAAATGTTACCCAAACACCTGCTGAAATAAGCACTACGATCAAAGAGACGATCCGCCAATCTCCAACTGCTTTTAACTCACAAACAGTACGCGCTGCGATTTTATTTGGGGAAAATTCTGATAAAGTTTGGGATATCGTTGCCGAAACTTTAAAAGAAGTTGTTCCAGCGGAAAATTTTGCTGCTACTAAAGAAAAGATCGACTCATTTAAGGCAGGTTTTGGGACGATCTTATACTTTACCGACACTGCAACTGTTAAGCAATTAGAAAATGATTTCCCACTTTACGCTGAAAACTTTGGCTTTTGGGCTGAACAAGCACTTGGGGGTGCACAACAAGCCGTTTGGACTGCTTTAGCCGCAGAAAATGTTGGTGCTTCCTTACAACACTACAATCCATTGATCGACGAAAAAATCAAGGAAGCTTTCAACATCCCTGACAACTGGCTCTTGCGGGCACAAATGCCATTTGGTTCGATCGAAGCTCCTGCGGGTCAAAAGGAATTCATTCCTGACAGCGATCGTTTCTTGATTTTTGAATAAAATTTTACTAATTAGACGTTTAAAAGACCAAGCATTGCGCAATGCTTGGTCTTTTATTATCTGTATATTTTTAAATCATGACCGTTACTGCTGCAGCCCCTAAAATCAAGGCGAGCCCCAGTAAGGTTACGCCCATTTCTTTTCGGGTCTTTTTTTGGCCTAAAAACCAGATCCCTGTCAAGGTCGCTAAGACAACTGAAGTCTGAGAGAGAATAAAGCCAGTTGCTAAACCATTCATATCAGGTTGAGCCGAGATCAAGTAAGTCAAAGCTGCAAAAGCAAAGAAGAAACCTGAAAAGATTTGAACATAAGCGACTTTTTGCACAAAAGGCGAGTCTTTTTTATCTTTTAGCGTCACATAGATCCCATAGCCTACCGCAGCAAGGACCATCCCGATCGCTTGGGGTAAGAAAGCTTGCATCCCACTGATATTTGCCTGTTGCGGTGCTGCCGAATAAAGCCAATACCCAAGCTCACCACCCGCCAACAATAAAACTGCCTTAGTTAAGGCACGACTATTTTCAGGAGCTTTTTTCTCGCTCCAAACAGTCATCCATGCACCTAAAATAATGACCGCCAATGCTAGAAAACCAACGATCTTATTAGTCGTTGTTGGCCAATTACCAAGATAAAAGACACCCCACAACGAAGCACCTAAGAGTTGAAAGGCAGTCGTGATCGGCATTGCCTTAGATGAACCGATCAGCGTAAACGATTGAAAAGTAATGATCTGCGCGACTCCCCAACCGATCCCTGAGATCAAGGAGTAAAAAAGAGCTGCCCCAGTTGGTAAACTAATTCCTTTTACACTGGCTAAGACCACCGCAAAGATCAACGTTCCTAGCGTCGACCCTAAAATTTGATCAACTGGGCGTCCCCCGATCTTGGATGCGATCGTGGGATAAAGCCCCCAACCAATGAGTGGACCTAAGCCGATCAACAGTGCTGTTGTATTCAAATAATCACCTCATAAATAAAGCTAAAAAGTTACACCACTTTCTAAGATTATATTAGAATATGGCGTCATTTCACCAGTACGAATAAACGCATGACAAGTCTGTAAATTTTGTTTCATTTCTGCATGTGGGATAAAAACGAGCTCAGTTTTAGGAAAACGTTGCTTGATCTGGGCTAATTGTTTAGGATTTTTTAATTTGATCTCTTCAGCCAAATAGACCCGTTGAACTTGTAATTCACTTAAAACATTATCCAATACTTGTAAAAAGCTCGGGATCCCATTTTCAACAGCCAGATCAATTTTTTCCGTTGTTTTAGGTACTGGCATGCCAGCGTCACCAATACTTAAAGTATCAAAATGTCCCATTTGCGCGATCACGCGCGAAATATCCGAATTAATAACACGTGTTTTTTTCATTTCGCTCCACCTTATCCTAATTCATGGCGATATGGAATCGATGGTTGCGCCCCAAAACGTTGTACCGTTAGCGAAGAAGCTTTATTACCATATTCGATCGCTGCGACTAAATTGCTAAAATCAGGCTTTAAGCTAGTACTTAAAGCACCGATAAAGGTATCCCCCGCTGCCGTTGTATCGACCGCTTTGACTTTAAGCGCAGGCACGATCCCACTGTTACCATTATAACTATAAAATGCTCCTTTGCTACCGATCGTGATGATCACGACCGCGATCCCGAGCGCATGTAATTTAGCCGCTGCTTGTTGCATGCTAGCTTCATCAGTGATTTTGATCCCCGTTAAAATTTCTGTTTCAGTTTCATTAGGAATGATCACATCAGTATTTTTCAACAACTCAGCGGGAACATCTTGCATTGCTGGGGCTGGGTTTAAGATCGTCTTGACCCCATTTTCATGTGCCAAAGTAAAGGCCTGGATCGTACTGTTTAATTCACTTTCAAATTGCGCAATAATAAAATCACTTCGTTTGATCAAGTCAGCTTGGGTCAACACTTGAGTTGGCGTAATTTTTTGGTTAGCGCCAGCATGGATCATGATGCTATTTTCACCAGCTTCATCAACTACGATATAAGCTTGTCCTGTTGCTGTTTTGGCTAAAGTAGCGACCCCACTGAGATCGATCTTTTCATATGCTAGTAACTCTGCCATCGTCTTACCAGCGTCGTCATCCCCGACAGCGCCAATAAATGCCGTATCTGCCCCGGAACGTTTAGCCGCTACAGCTTGATTAGCACCCTTACCACCACCGGCAGAAAATACTTCCGACGCCCGGATCGTTTCACCTGGTCTAGCCATCTGCTTAACGCGGATCGTACGGTCTAAATTAATACTTCCGATTACTGTTACCCTATTCATTTTATCCACCTCATAATTGATTTGCCAATTAGGAATATCCCTAACAAAGATTTAAATCATTTAATATCTACACACCAAACGTAACACTTTTTTGTAAGCGTTTCAATAATTTTGAATCAATAAAAAAAGACTAGTTGATTCTTTGCGATCAGCCTAGTCTTCTTTTGATATTAGCCTTCCACAGCTAATATCGCACCGTATAATAGAAACTTAAGCATAACATGTACCCTGCATTTCGTCAATATTAGCTTAAATATTTAACCAATTCTTGGTAGCGTTTGCAAAAAATTTAAATTTATGATATAAAGTAAGTAAGGAGTTTGAAAATTCCCACAATTATGGCATTAGTCTGATTTCAACCAATTACTTTAATCTCTCGACTTCCTTATGCTATTAAAACACTATTGGTCAAGATGATACTTTTGTCACTAATTGCGCTCAACTATTGAGCTTGTAGCATCACAAGCTCAAAAATCAGATAAAGGATGTGGGCAAGATCACTCCTCAAGTAATGTTCGATAGCCACACACTCAGTTTTTTGATGATATCTTAGGAGCCACACGTGAACCTCCAAGATGATACGTTTGGGTTTTATTTACTGAGTGTGGGCTATTTTTTTGCAAAAAAAATAGAAAGTCCGCATAAACGAGCTTTCTATTTTTACCGAGGATATACACTGTGGTAATTTAAAGAGACTTTCTTCACATCCCCCAATGTCTTATTTAAATAAACATTATTATGGGTAGTTATCGCTAAGATACCTAGCCCTCACCGTTATTATACTCCAACTCAAAAACTCTTTAAAAAGATTTGCATTTTACTTCCGATACATTTTTAGCTCTAAAAATAGGTCATTATATTTCTCCAAATATTTAGAACCTAGATCTTCATAAATTTCCATTTGCTTAATTTGCGCTACTGTTGGATAAAAGGCGCGATTTGAAGTTATTGCTTTAGGTAGATACTTCATTGCACCCTGATTAGGCGTAGAATAACCGATATATTTAGTATTTTGGGCCGCATTTTTAGAATCTAACATAAAGTTGATAAAGGCATAAGCACCTTTTTTGTTTTTCGCGGTCTTAGGGATCACTAAATTATCAAACCACAAATTCGTACCACCTTCAGGGATCACATAATGCAAATGACTATTTTTGGCCATCATATCGGCTGCTTCACCTGAAAACGTCACCGCTACACTACTTTCTTCGTTTGCCATATAAGTTTTGATCTCATCAGAAACGATTGCTTTAGCATTTGGCGTTAATGCCTTTAATTTTTCATAGGCTTCATTTAACTGCGCATCACTTTTACTGTTTAAAGAATAACCTAAACTTGCCAGGCCGATCCCCATAAATTCACGTGCACCATCAATAAACATGATCTTATTTTTAAATTTAGCATCCCAAAGATCATTCCACGACTTAAATTCGCTCGCCTGATACGCTTTATCGTTATAAACGATCCCTAAAGTGCCCCAAAAATATGGCACAGAATACTTATTTTTCGGATCAAATGCCAAATTCATAAACTGTGGGGCAATATATTTCAAATTAGGTAACTTGCTGTGATCAAGGGGTAACAATAGTTTTTCTTTGCGCATCTTTTGGATCATATAATCACTAGGAACCGCAACATCATAAGACGTCCCACCTTGTCTGATTTTAGTCAGCATGGCTTCATTTGAATCAAAGGTCTCATAATTGACCTTATAACCAGTTTCTTTTTCAAATTTTGTGATCAATTTAGGATCAATATAATCGCCCCAATTGTAAATATTGACCACTTTGGCATCGGACATCCCTGATGATTTTTCCAGCCAAACGATCCCTAAAAATAACAAACAAATGATCAATACGATCTCGATCAACAATGACCGCAATTTTTTCATCGCAAGACACCCCGTTTCTTTTTCTTAGATCGACCTTGATTATCCTTACTGATGTAGTAGTAACCAACCACTAAAACAAGCGCAAATAAAAAGACTAAGGTACTAAGCGCATTGATCTCTAAACTGACCCCACGACGTGCCCGCGAATAGATTTCAACTGAAAGGGTCGTAAAACCATTCCCAGTCACAAAAAAAGTTACCGCAAAGTCGTCAAGCGAATAGGTAAACGCCATAAAATAACCGGCGATGATCCCCGGTGAAAGATACGGTAAAATAATATTTTTCAAGATCTGGCGTTCATTAGCCCCTAAATCATAGCCTGCCGTGATCATCGAATCATTCATTTCTTGTAATTTAGGCAAGATCATCAAAACAACGATCGGCACACTAAAACTGATGTGTGCCAACAAGACGGTCCAAAACCCTAGCGAAAAGCCACTAAATAACGTACCTAACGTAATAAACAAGATCAAAAAACTCGCCCCGATCGTTACGTCGGGCGATACGATCAAAATATTATTGAGCGAAAGAAGCGTGTTACGATGACTACGCCGTTTCAAATAATAGATAAATAATGCTCCAAAGATCCCGATAAAAGTCGCGATCAATGCCGAAAGAAACGCTAATAAGAAAGTATTTAATAAAATAATGACTAAGTGTGTATCTGAAAATAATTCGCTAAAATGGTGCAACGAAAAACCAGTAAAGCTATTCATCGTTTCGCCCGCATTAAACGAATAAAAAATCAGATAAAAAATCGGTAAATAAAGAAAAATAAACACACAGACCAAATAAATATTTGCCCAACTGAACTTACTTTTTTGCATCTACTTTTTGCCACCAACTTTCTTTTCACCCGTAAAGATCATGACTACGATCATCGCTAAGATCAACACGACCCCGATCGTAGCACCTTTCCCCCAATTTTGAGTCACCATAAAGTGTTCTTCAATCGCTGTCCCTAACGTGATCACGCGGTTACCCCCGATCAAACGCGTCAACATAAAGAGTGATAGTGAAGGGATAAAGACCGCTTGCACACCACTTTTGACCCCATTTAATGAGAGTGGAAAGACCACTTTAAAGAAGGTCTGCGTTGCACTAGCACCAAGATCTTTACTAGCTGCAATAAATGAAGCTGGTAATTCATCTAGCGCATTAAGCAACGGAATGATCATAAAAGGTAATTGAATATATACCGCTACGACCAAAAAACTAAAATCGGTGAACAATAATTGCTTAGGTAAGATCCCAAAAAAGCCTAAAAAGCTATTTAAACCACCATGCACGCCAAAGATCCCGATAAAGGCATAAGCTTTTAACAATAAATTGATCCAAGTTGGCAAAATGATCAATAACAGCCACAGATCTTTATGCTTTAATTTCGTCAAAAAATAAGCCGTCGGATAACTGATGACTAAGGTGATCACGGTGATCAATAAGGCGTACCACACTGAATTAAAGGTCATCAATAAATATTTACCCGAGCTAAAATATTCCGCATAATTAGCTAACGTGAAATGTCCATTTTGATCAAAAAAAGAATAGCCGACCACTAGTAAAACTGGTGCTAACACAAAAAATATCAGCCACATAAAATATGGCACTGCGAGTAAGGTATTATATTTTTTCATGACTGCCCCCTAATCGTCGTAGCTCTCTAAACGGGCATCAAACTCAGCTTCAGATTCATTAAAGCGCATTACATGAATATCTTCGGGATCAAAATCTAACCCGATCTCTCTGCCGACTTGCGCTTTTTTAGTGGAATGTACGATCCATTCGTTTTCCATTTCATCGTGACAGACGATTTCATAGTGAACCCCACGAAAGAGTTGTGTTTCAACTTTAACTTTTAGCTTGCCCGCTTCGATCGATGTTAAGTCTAGATCTTCAGGCCGAATCACCACTTCGACGGGTTCATTTGGGCGCATCCCTTCATCAACGCACTTAAACTCTTTACCCGCAAATTTCACTAAATTATCCTTGATCATGATGCCATCAACAATATTACTTTCACCAATAAAATCGGCTACATAATGATTGATCGGTTCATCGTAAATATCGACCGGTGTCCCACTTTGGACAATATTCCCGTTATTTAAAACAAAGATCTCATCGCTCATTGCCAAAGCTTCTTCTTGATCATGGGTCACAAAAATAAAGGTGATCCCCAAACGTTGCTGTAATTCACGTAATTCATATTGCATATTCAACCGCAGCTTATGATCAAGTGCTGATAAAGGTTCGTCTAATAACAAGATCTTAGGTTCATTGACGATCGCCCGAGCAATTGCTACCCGTTGTCTTTGCCCGCCTGACATTTCACTTATCCCACGCTTTTCATAACCGGCTAATTGAACTAGTCGCAAAGCTTCTTTAACTTTGACGGCGATTTCTTCTTTAGGTGTCTTTTTGATTTTTAACCCAAAAGCAATATTTTCAAAAACATTCATATGAGGAAAAAGCGCGTAATCTTGAAAAACTGTGTTTACTTGGCGCTTATTAGCCGGAACATTGTTGATCCGCTTTCCTTCAAAATAAATATCACCTGCAGTCGGCTCTGAAAAACCTGCGATCATGCGTAAGATCGTCGTTTTACCACAACCTGATGGTCCTAGTAAGGTATAAAATTTACCTTCTTCAATGTCAAAACTAACTTTTTTCAAAACGGGAACATCGTCATCATAGCTTTTGACCACGTTTCTAAAAGAAATAATTGGTTTTTTCACATTTTCCACCCCTTTACCAATAATAAAAAGTATCAAAATCCATTATACTAAACAATTCCCCGATTTAAAAAGACCTTCGGCTCACATTATAAAATGTATCTAACACCTAAACATAACCACCTGCGCTAAAGCATGCTAAAATGAAAGTAATTATAATTGTTTGGAAGTGATCTTATCAAAAACGAATGGCTCAAACAAAAATATGCCCAATCACTTTTGATCGGGCTGACCCTTGCCTTTTGCGGGGGCTATGTTGATGCATATACTTATATTTTACGGGAACATTCGCTAGTTGCCGGGCAAACTGGCAACATTATCTTTTTAGCTTACGATATCGCTAACCGTGGTTTAGTTCTTACTGAAACACGGTTCTTTACCTTTGTCTTTTTTGTTTTAGGCATTTATTTAGTCAGTTTTATCGCCAAAAAGAGTAGCTCGCCATACGTTAAACCCTTGACTCTTGTACCTTGTATCGTAACTTGCTTGATCGTTGGCTTTTTACCAGTCACGACCCCTGATTACTTAGTTGTCCCACCACTAGCCTTTTGTATGGGGATCCAAACGACATCATTTGGTAAGATCGACGGCTTGCCTTACAATAATTCCTTTCTGACTGGTAACATCAAAAAAGGCATGATCGCCTGGAATGGCTTTTTCTTTAGTCACAGCTTGGAAGAAAAGCATGCGGCTAAGCTGTATTTAGCGATCACGCTTGCCTTTGCTTTGGGGGCGTTGGTCTCAGCTGAACTTGAAAAGCTCTTTACGATCCACACAATCTGGTTGGTCACCTTGATTTTAGGTACAATATTGGCACGTTATCTCTATCTCTTAACAAGTAAAAAATAATTCTATATATAAAAAAAGCTGGGATAAACCCAGCTTTTATATCATTTTCTATAATTTACCAACCAAATCAGTACCTGGTTCTAACACGTCATCACCTGGTTGCCAACTAGCTGGGCAAACTTTATCACCGTGTGCGCGCACAAATTGTGCAGCTTGAAGCGTTCTGAAAATTTCAGCGGCATTACGTCCGATCCCCATGTTATTGATCGTATATGACTGGATCACTCCATCCGGATCGACCACAAAGGCAGCGCGATACGTTTGGCCCAAGTCTTCGTTTAATACATCAAATGCTTTAGCAAGCTTCCCTGCTGGATCAGCTAACATTGGATATTGAATCTTGCCGATCCCTTCAGAAGCTTCAGCCCAAGCAAAGTGCGCAAATTCTGTATCTTCTGAAACAGAGTAGATCTCAGCGCCTGCAGCCTTAAATTGAGAGTACTTTGCTTGCAAGTCTTCGAGCTCGGTCGGACAAACAAATGAAAAGTCGGCAGGGTAAAAGAAGAAGACACTCCATTTACCTAAAACGTCTTTTTTAGTTACGTCTTTTAATTCCCCTTGTTGATATGCCTTAACTGAAAAATCTTGAATTTCTTGTCCAATGTAATTCATTATCAAAACGCCTCTCTTTTGTATTTTTTCTTAAATTATACTCCACCTATTGCATTTGTCAAAACTTATGCATCAAGGTTTATTAAGATATTTTAGAATTTTTTTAAACTAAAATTTTAATGGATTTTATTGGAGGCTAGCTGCCATGACAACTAAATGTTCAAAGGTATCGGCACTAAATTGATAGACCACATTTCCCTCGTTCCAAGTCAAAGTTTGATTTTGAGTCCCGGATTTTTCAGTCGTTTCTAGGCGGGCACTACCACGATCAGATGGCGCTGGCAAACTATAACGTTCTAACAGTTTTACCACTGTTTTAGCAGCCGTAGTTGGATCTTCACCTGCAACCGGACTACCGTGCATCGTCAACGACCAATTACCTTCATTCCAGTGTAAATAGCGCTGACCAGCACCGTTTTCGACAGTGGCAATAATGTTATAACCCAGGTTTACTTTGGATAAATCTAAGTTACTTTGGTCGGTCGTATAGTCGATCTGCTCAATCGCTTCTTCTTTGGAAGTATATGTCTTTTTAGTCAACGTGGCATATGGTTTTAAACTTTGTAGGCTTTCATCGTTGACATCTTTTGCTTCCGTACTTAGATAATAATTAGTCGTGTAGTTATTAATGTCACCACTATAAGAAACGCTGACCTTGTTAGTGGTATCTTCAGCTCCCGAAAGTGTCACAACTAACGCACTATCACCGAGATTTTTGCGGATCACTCCAGCTGCATATTGGACCAGCTCATTATTGGTAACATCATCATCTGATTGTGTTTCACTTGAAGCAGTACTTGTATTTGCTGCACTTGAAGTACTTGCTTGCGAACTTGTACTTTCACTTGCACTACTGCTTGTTGCACTCGAACTAGTGGTAGCACTGCTTGATTTTGCGGTCGTTTGTGTGCTCTTAGTAGCTGATGAAGAATCATTTGAATTATTGCTATTCGTACAACCAGCTAAAACAGCCGTACAAAGTAACGCCAATGTTAATTTTGAAACCTTTTTCATGGTTATTTCCCCCTCAAAAAAATAATAATAATATTTATTGATATAATTCCTTCTTTAAGCATACCTTATTTAGGCTTTCAAACCAAATCAAAAAGCCAAGAAACTCGCATTTCTTGGCTTTTTTACCTTAACGACTTAGCATTAACATATTGTAAAGCATGCCGTCTTTTAATTTTTCTACATCAGCACCTAAGACTCGAGCGATCTCATAGGCATAACCCCAAGCTGTTGCTGGACCACGACTGGTGATCAAATGATTTTCTTCATCTACCACTACTAAAGCTTCGTCAAATTTACCATTTTTCACTTCATCTTTGATCCCAGCTTCCATCCCAGGATAAAGCGTATAGTTGCTGTTATCTAAGAGACCATACCGTGCAAAGGCAATTGGGGCAGCACACATGGCTGCATTCCACTTACCAGCTTTTTTTCGTGCTACCATGAATTGCTTCAATGTTTCATCATCGCGCAAGCTTTCTGCCCCAGGTAAGCCTCCTGGAAAAATAACAACGTCGTAATCAAGTAAACTTTGATCCATCACTTTATCACATGTTAATACGATATTATGATCACCATTAACGATCTTATCAACTAAACCGACCATATCACATTTGATCCCTGCCCGGCGCAAAACATCAACGCTTGATAAAGCTTCGACTTCTTCACAGCCAGGAGCGATCATTACTGCTGCAGTTTTTGTCATTTTTATGCCTCCTAATAGTTTCTAAGTCTATTTTAGTCCAAATTTGATTTAAGGGCTAATTTTTATGTTAAAATTGTGAAAAACATAAATTTATTAAGGGGGATTTTTATCATGTTAGCTACAACTTTCATTTTGATTCTTGCAGCTATCTTCAGTTTAGTTGTCTCAAAATACATTCCAAAAGTTTCAACTAACTATATTAGTATCTTGGTCGGAATCTTATGTGGCTTGATTCCAATCATCGGTAAGCACGTTGCCAGTTTTAATCCGGAGATCTTTATGATCTTACTTGTAGCACCATTGCTTTTTTATGAGGGCCAAGAAACACCGTTAAGCTTTGTGCGCCACCACATGCGAGAAATTTTTGGTGTTACCGTGATCATGGTATTGCTCAGTACTTTAGTTGCCGGTTTTTCCTTAACTTACGCCCTTGGTTTATCGTTACCAGCCGCTTTTGTGATGGCTGCGATCAGTACTCCGACCGATGCTACCGCAACTTCTTCGGTCTCAGAAGGGCTAAGACTTCCATCAAAGATCACCCGCATGCTGAAAATGGAATCACTTTTTAATGATGCATCCGGGATCGTGTTACTACAAGCGACTGCTCTTTGGCTCGTTAAAAACGAATTGAGCATCAGACACACGGTCAGTGAATTTTTCATTTCTGCGATCGGTGGTTTTTTCCTGGGCTTTTTTGTTTCAACCTTAATTATGCTCTTTCGCCAAAAAATGCTTCGGTTATTTGAGGACACCGTTTCTTTACAAACTTTGATCTATCTATTGACCCCATTTGCGATCTACTTTTTGGCCGAAGAAGCCAGCGTTTCTGGAATCTTAGCCGTTGTTGCAGCTGGCTTAGTCCATAATAGTGAAGAACGGGCGGCACTTTTTACGGATTCACGTCGAACATTTATTGCCCGGGAAACACAACGAATGTTTGCCGATTTATTAAATAGTCTAGTCTTTGTCATCTTTGGGATCACATCAGTTCGAATCATCAGTGAACAATTCAGTTGGCAAAACATCTCACTTTGGGGGTTAAGTGGGTTGGTGCTTTATCTCGCTAACCTTGTCGTTCGTTATGGTTATGCCCGCCTAGTCTTACACCAAGACAACTACAACGCTTGGGTATTTTCGCTAGGTGGTGTCCATGGTGCGGTAACTCTAGCTTTAGTCTTTACCTTACCTGGTCTAGGTGTGGCAAGTATGTCATTTAATTTGATTTTGATGGCTGAATTGACCTTGATCATTTTGAGTATGCTCGTGCCAACGATCCTGTTTCGGTTTATTTTACCGAAAAAATCCGCTTCGGCGACACGAAAAGAAACTATCGCTCAAATTAAAGATGAAATGATGGCAGCCGGAATTGCAGAAGTTAAAAAAATGCACTTACCTAAACGCTTTGAACATATCATGATCTATTATTTAAAAGATCAGTTAAGTGCTTCTCCGATGCAAGAGTTCATTATTCGTTGGAGTAAAATGGCGATCATTCCGCAAATTCGTAATGCGAAATTCCAACAAGCACAGTATATGATCTTTCGGCGCTTCTTTATGGCAGAGCGCGAATATCTCAATCGTGCCGTTGAAGAAAAGAAGATCTCGGCTGAAGATGCGTATTACATTTATGAAGAATCGTTGATCGCCGAAGCCGTTTTGATTGATCCATATACTAACGACGAGAAAAATTAGTGAAAAAATATCGTGCTCGATTTTTGCACGATATTTTTTTATTCTTATTTTTGTTGACAAACAACAAAAATAAGTTTATTATGTTGCTTATCAACAAAAAGGAGATTTTTTTATGCAAACATTATTAGTTATCAAAGCTCATCCCCAAACTGACACAAGTAACTCACTTGCTGTGGCAGATGAATTTATCAAAACTTACCAACAAACTCACCCAAAAGATCAAATCATCACTTATGATCTCTACGATCCTGAAGGTGTACCAGCCTTAAACGAACTCACCTTGAGTGCTTGGAAAAAGAAAAAAGTTGGCAAACCACTCTCAAAAGAAGAAGATCAGTTGCTATCCCGCCACCAAGCTTGGCTAAAAGACTTTATCCACGCTGATAAATACCTCTTCGTAAATCCGATGTATAATCATTTTCTTCCCGCTGAATTAAAGCAATATTTGGACTTAACTGCCGTAGCGCACAAAACTTTCAAATATACCTCCAACGGTTCAGTCGGATTATTACAAGGCAAAAAAGCCATGCATATCCAAGCTGCTGGTGACATCTATCACGAACAACCGCTCAAACGCACAGTTCGCTTTTTATGGCAAAAACTCACCAAAGGTTCAAGCAATATCAGCTGTCTTTTGACTGACTTAGGTAGCCTTTATTTGACCAACATGCTTAACTTCTACGGCGTCAAAGATATTTCCAGCATTTATGTTGAAGGTGCCGATAAATATCCTAAAAAACGCGCTGAAATTTTGGCGAATGCCCTAAAAAATGCTAAGATTGAGGCAGAAAAATTTTAAGCAAAGGACTATTTAGCCATGAGTGAACAACAAGCACAGACAATCATCACGAAATTTCAAAAACTTCAAGCAGAAAATAACTCGCAAACCGATGAACGCGCTTGGATCAGTGAACATTTAACTTCATCCCAGCTAAAAGAAATTGTTCCTAAAGTTTCTTTGATCGGGTTGCACATTTTATCGGCCCTTGAAGCAGGCGAAAAAAACGGGATCACCTTAGCCCAAGAACTCAACGTAACGCGCGGTGGAGTTTCACGGGCAGCTAGCAAACTAGAAGCTTTTGACCTGTTAGAAAAAAAGCAACGCAGTGATAATAAGAAAAATTTCTACTATGCACTCACACCTTTAGGCGCACAACTTGCCCAAGTTCACGACGAGATGCACGCTCATTTAGAACAAAAACTTTGTCAGTTGTTAGAAAATAATTACACTTCAGCTGAACAAGACGTGATCATTCGTTTTATTGAAGACGCTGGACAACTCAAAAAACACTTTGCCACATTAGACAAAAAATAAGGGTAGCCTGTTAAAAAGCTACCCTTATTTTTTAGCCGATCAATTGCTTGAAACCTTCGACAAATAAAAATATTCCGTATACCACTACGATCAAACCACTGATCAAATTGATCCATAATAGTAGTTTGTCAGGGATCTTATGGCGAAAAACATTAAACGCAGTCGTCATCCCCATATCCCAAATAAATGACGCACTGACCACGCCAATGATAAAGAAGATACTCTCGTAAACACTCAAGGTCCCACGACTAGCACCTAACATCATGGTTCCATCGATCAAGGCTTGTGGGTTAGCCCAACTCACCACGATCGCTGTCGTTAAAGCTTGACGAAAAGTGATCTGATTATCATCACTGGTCAAAGCACGTTGGTTAGCGGCCCGAATGATTTCCCAGCCAATATAAGCGGTCAAAACACCACCGACTAACATAATAAATAATTTCAACACTTCATTGTGGGTAATCAGTGCCCCGATGCCATAAAAAGCGGCTAAGCAAAATAACGCATCAAAAACCCAAACTAAAAAGGTATACAACCAAGCACGTGTTAATTTATAGGATAAACCATTATTAAACACATATACATTTTGCATCCCGATCGGTGCTACAAACGCAAACCCGATCAACAAACCTTGCCAATAAGCCACAAATAAACCCTCGCTCTCTTCTTATACTCTCTTTGTAGCATAACAAAAAAACGACAGTGCTACAAATCAGCCTGTCGATTTGAAACGTGTTCTCCTAAGCAACACTACTTCGATAACCTAAACAGACCCAATGCTTGACGCATCGGGCCTGTTTTTTAGTTATCTCAGCAGTGCTACCCGCTTAGGTTCGCACTCTAGTTATTTTCTTGCCAAGTTTTTTCGAATAACTCGTATGAGAAGTCCGCTGTCGTTGGTACGACCGCATCTGCTTGAGCTAATTCAGTTGCATCGCCCACGGCTACAGCTGTCATGCCAGCTGCTTTAACTGCGGCTACCCCAGAAACTGCATCTTCTACCCCAACACAGTCTGCTGGATCTAAGTCTACTGCCTTGGCACCAGCTAAAAAGATGTCTGGCGCTGGCTTACCGTTTGCAACTTTGCTTGGATCAGCAATTGCATCAAATTCGTTTAGTAAACCTAATTTTTCTAAAATTGCCGGCGCATTTTTAGATGCAGAAGCAATTGATAATTTGATCCCATGTTCCTTTAATTCAGCGATCAAACGCGTGATCCCTGGTAAAATATCATCCTTGGTCAAGGTTTCGATCGCAGTTAAATAATAACCGTTTTTCTTGTCCGCTAATGCTAAGATCTCTTCATCAGTGTAGTTATCACGTAAACCACCAAATTCTAAGATCTTAACTAATGAATCAGTCCGACTGATCCCTTTTAATTCAGATTCAAATTCAGCTGGTAAGATCAAACCAAATTGTTCTTTGGCCAATTGACTCCAAGCTTCAAAGTGAAACTTAGCTGTGTCAGTGATCACACCGTCTAAATCAAAAATTGCACCTTTCATTATTAAATCTCCTCTATTTAGCTGTTAATTCTACTTCTTCACCGTTTAACTTGATCTTCAAAGGTTCACCCTTGAGCAATTCGATCTTAGAACCAGTCTTATCAACCACGATGTTTAACAAACGTCCGCGGAAGTTGATTCTAAACTTGTAGCCATCCCATTCTTTTGGTAAGAATGGTGCAAATTCAAGTTCACCGTCAATGACACGCATGCCTGCAAAACCTTGCACGATCGCTAACCAAGAACCAGTCATTGAGGTGATGTGTAAGCCATCTTCCGTGTCATTGTTGTAGTTATCAAGGTCTAAACGAGCTGTCCGTGAATACATTTCAAATGCTTTGTCTTCTTTGTGAAGGTCAGCTGCCAAGATCGAGTGGATCGATGGTGAAAGACTTGATTCGTGCACTGTCAATGGTTCATAGAATTCAAAGTTCTTTTCTTTTTGTTCTGGTGTGAAATCTTCCACGAAGTAGTAGATCCCTTGTAAAACATCGGCTTGCTTGATGTATGGTGAACGTAAGATCTTATCCCACGACCAGTTTTGGTTCAATGGCAATTGACCTGCTGGCAAGTCTTTTACTGGCGTCAAATCTTTGTCTAGGAATGTGTCATGTTGCACAAAGATCCCTAATTCTTCATCGGCAGGCAAGTACATGTTGTCGGCAATTTCATGCCATTTCTTACGTTCTGCTTCGCCTAGATCAAGTTCAGCTAATTTATCAGCTGAAACTTTATCTGCAATTTCATTGGCATAGTTCAAGCACCATTTAGCCAACATGTTGGTGTACCAGTTGTTATTAACATTGTTTTCGTATTCGTTAGGACCTGTTACCCCGTGGATCATGTATTGACCTTTACGTTTGGAGTAATGAACACGGTCAGCCCAAAAACGTGCAATTCCCACTAAAACATCAAAGCCGTCGTGAGTTGCGTATTCTTCATCGCCAGTGTAACGCGTGTAGTTGTAGATCGCATAAGCAATCGTGCCGTTACGATGAATTTCTTCAAAGGTGATTTCCCATTCGTTATGGCATTCGATCCCGTTAAAGGTCACCATTGGATATAAAGCACCCTTCAAACCTTGTTGTTGGGCGTTGTGGTAAGCACCAGCTAATTGATCATGACGATATTTGAGCAAGTTTTGCGTGACAGATTCGTCAGCTAATGCCAAGTATAATGGCACAGCAAATGCTTCTGTATCCCAGTATGTTGCCCCACCGTATTTTTCACCAGTGAACCCTTTTGGCCCGATGTTTAAGCGCGCATCATCACCATAGTAGGTAGAGAAGAGTTGGAATAAGTTAAAGCGGATCCCTTGTTGTGATTCGGCATTACCTGCGATCTCAACGTCTGCTTTTTCCCAACGTTTTGCCCAACCTGCTGCTTGATCAGCTTTTAATTGGTCAAATGATTTAGCAGCTTGTTGTTCACTCAAAGCATGTGCTGCTTGATCAAGTTCTTCTTTTGTTTGGTAATCACGAGAAGTTACCACGATCACACGTTTTTCAAAATCAACACTTTGACCTGGAGCTAATTCACCTTTGAAGCTGTTAGTTACATGTTTTTCAGTTGTTTGAGCTGCCATTGGTGTCAAACTTGTCACATGATCAGCTAACATTTCTGTTGTGAATTGTGGTGTGTTGAAGTTATTTGGAATCGTTTGGGCTGTCAATGACATATCTGTTTCAGAGACATTTTGGGCTAAAACATTCCAGAATTTTTCATCGTAGTTGGCATCTTCGTTAAAGACATCAGCATCAATGTAAGAATCGATCTCGAGCGTTGCTGCTTTATCGCCCAAGTTTTCAACTGTGATTTTGGAAGCGTAAAGTTCTTTTTGAGTGACACTGACGAAGCGTTCGAAGTTCAAACGGAATTTTTGACCGTCTTTTTCAACGATATAGCTACGTGTCACGATGCCTTCTTTCATATCAAGGGCAAGTTCAAAATCAGAGAAGTTATCCTTAGCCAAGTCAACGGAAGAACCGTTTAACTTAATGTCAACTTTAGTGAAATCTACGGCATTGATAACTTTACCAAAGTATTCTGGGTAACCATTTTTCCACCAACCAACACGTGTCTTGTCTGGGTACCAAACGCCACCTAAGTAGATTCCTTTGTGGGTATCGCCGGAATAATTTTCTTCAAACATTCCCCGCATCCCCATGTATTCGTTACCAATACTTGTCATACTTTCTTGGAGACGTTTTTCTTCTGGTTTTAATTCGTGTGTGACTACTTTCCATGGATCGATCTCAAAAATTCTTTTCATTATCTGCTGACCACCTTTTTAATAATTTAAACGTTTTCATTTACAGTTTTATTATATATGCAACCGATTGCATTTGCAAGCAAAAAAATAATTTTTTACAGAAAATAGTTAGTTTTATATTTACAAAACTAACTAATCATGTTAAATTTATTTTGTTAGTTAATTGAGAAACTAAATAAATTATTTTGATAAAGGATGATACCAATGGATAAAACTACCCTATTAAATAAACTTTTACGTGTTACTCGTCAACCGTTTATGGTCTTTGCCAACTTAGAAAAACGCCCGGATAACACCCAAGAAACACTTAAGCTTTTAGCTAAAGAAACTGATGTCACCGCGGGACGGATCGCAGAATATTTAGATATCAAGCCCTCAAGTGTGACACAGATCATCAAAAAATTAGTACAAAAAGGTGCGGTGGAACGGATCAAATCAACGACCGATGCGCGGATCACTTTTGTTCAACTTACCGCTAAGGGGCAAGAAATGCTAACTACCCAAGGTTCGATCACGGGTGACTTGCAAGATGCGATTTTTAAAGGTTTCAGTGAAGAAGAGCTCGCAAATTTTGAAACTTATCTCGACCGCTTGGAACAAAACACCTCTAGTCCTGAATTTATGGCCCAAATTGATGAATTGTTCCACGACGAACGTACTTGGGAAAATTTTGGGCGCCAATCATCGGCACGTTTTATGAAGATGCGCGAACAAATGCAAAAACATCATTTTGAACACTTTAACGGGCCATTTCCCCATTCATTTGACCCTAGAAAAGACTTTAATGACCCACGAAAGGAACGATAATTTATGCCAGCTAGAACTGAGAACACTTTACCTCAATCGGGAGCAAAATTTTCACTTCGCAAATTTATGAGTTTGATCAAACAAACTAATCCGAAATACTTGCTGCTGTTTTTAGGGATCATTTTTTTGACAGGTTCTTCGGCGATCCAAGTCTATGTCCCTAAACTAGCCGCTAGTTTGGTCAATGATTTTCAAAAAGGGGTCGACTATGCCTTACTCATCAAAGTCGTGAGCTTATTTATCATTTCGGCTTTGATCTCGGCAATTGGTGGAACGATCCTGGGTATTTTTGGTGAAAATGTGATCCAAAATATGCGCAAAAAACTTTGGGAAAAACTAACGACTTTAAAAGTTACTTACTTTGATAGTGTCAAAGCTGGTGAATCTGCCAGTCGCTTAGTCAACGACACTAATCAAGTCAAACAATTACTCGCGGTCACCTTCCCCCAAACGATCGCTAGTCTGATCACCGTTATCGGCACCGTCTACATGATGATCTTAATGGACTGGCAAATGTCTTTAGCGATGCTTCTAGTTGTCCCGATCGTTGTACTTTTAATGATCCCGATCATGACTTTTGGCGCTAAAGTCGGGCGGATCCGTCAAGATGCTTTAAGTCGCTTTAACGGTATCGCAACCGAAACGTTAAGCGAAATTCGCCTCGTTAAAACTTCAAATGCCGAACCCCAAGCCAAGCAAAAAGCTGACCAAGAGATCGACCAATTATTTAACGTCGGCAAAAAAGAAGCAATCTTTGATGCCATTACCCAACCGATCATGATGATGATCTTTATGAGTATGATCTTTGGACTATTGGCTTATGGGATGCACCGCATTGCCATTGGTGTGATGAGTATCGGAACTTTGATGAGCTTTTTAATGTATTTATTCAACTTGATCGGAGCGATCCCAACAATCGCAACGCTTTTTTCAGAAATGGCAAAAGCCGCCGGTTCGACCCAACGTGTGCAAGATCTTTTGGATGAAACACCTGAAGACCTCGATTCTGGTGTCAAAGTTGATTTAACCGCTAAGAAGCTTCAAGTTTCACAAGTCGATTTTTCCTATGCCGATGCCCCAGATGAACCAGTTTTGCAAAATATCTCATTTGAAGCTAGTCCAAATGAAGTCATTGCCTTTGCTGGCCCATCAGGTGGTGGTAAATCAACTATTTTTAGCTTACTCGAACGATTTTATGAACCAACCAGTGGCACGATCAAATATGACAATCTCGCTTCACCTGAATTGAATCTAGCTGATTACCGTAGCCAAATCGGATACGTTTCACAAGATTCAGCGATCATGGCGGGAACGATCCGCGAAAACCTAACTTACGGCTTAACCGAAGACTTTAGCGATGAACGGCTTTGGGAAGTTTTAGAATTAGCCTATGCGAAAAAATTTGTCGCCGAAATGCCTGACCAACTCGACACTCAAGTCGGTGAACGAGGGGTAAAACTTTCGGGTGGTCAACGTCAACGTCTGGCGATCGCACGTGCCTTTTTACGTGACCCGAAAATCTTGATGTTAGATGAAGCCACGGCTAGTCTTGACTCTGAATCTGAAATGAAAGTGCAAGAAGCTTTGAGCAATCTGATGCAAGGACGCACAACACTCGTGATCGCCCACCGCTTAGCGACGATCGTTGACGCTGATCGGATCTACTTTGTTGAAAAAGGACAGATCACTGGTTCTGGTGCTCATGAACAACTGGTTAAAACGCACCCAACTTATGCTAAATATGTAAAAGAACAATTTAAACTTGAGCAAGTAGCTTAAGCACATAAAAAAGCAAGAAATCTTATTTTGAACACTAAGATTTCTTGCTTTTTTATCTTCTCGGAAAATCTTCAAAAAAACTATAGAATTGTGATTTATCTGCATAATTTGCCTTATATCCTACTATTTAGCCCTGCACTTTTTTGCCATTTTTCCATCCCCTAAAACGCCTAAATGTAGTTAATGTCCAACGTTTGATGCATATTCAATTCCGCATGTTCTAGCAATTATCGACCACCTAATTGATAGTTTTCTCTTTACTTAAAAAAGCATGCCGTACGAAGCTAAGCCACGAGCCCAATTAAGTTTTATCTGACCATAGTTCACAATTTTTTGATAAAATTCACTAACGTTTGGCGTTAACCCGACATGTTTAGAGATATTTTTTACTGCAATTTGCCTTAAATCACCAGACAAATCCAACAAAGCACTACTAAATTCGGTTCCTACTCCCAAACTATTTTTAAAATTGATAAATGCTTTTCGTTCGTTATCAGTAATACTACTGTCCAAAATGAAATTATAACTTTCACGCACAATTTCATTTTCAGTTATCTTTTCTTCCATGTATAATCCTCCCCGCTTAAGAAGGCTAAGGTTAAAATCTAGTTGAATCCCGTTCAATGATCTTATGTGGAACGATCACCCGGTTTAAATCTAGCTTGAACGTATCTTTATCCTTATTAATAACTAGGGCTGCGGCTTCAGTACCTAAAAAACGTGGGAAAATTTCCACCGAAGTTAAAGTTGGGCGTGCGATCTTAGCTAACCCCGAGTTGTTAAAGCCCATCATGGCGATTTTTGAAGGGTCCACCTCACAAAGATCCCATAAATACTGAATATCAAGTGCCAAAATATCATCGCACGCCAACACAGCGATCCGCCCACTTACCTTCTTTAACAGCTCACGTAACGCTTGGGCATTTTTGGCCTCATCGGCGACCCGATTGCTCAATTCCAACGGAAATTTTGGCAATTTGAACTCATTTAATGCCTGTTGGTAACCAAGATAACGCGCATTTTGTACACCTTCATCCAAATTGGTATACGCATAGATGACTGTTTCAAAGCCTTTTTCTAATAAATAGCGTGTCGCATCATATCCTGCTAGATGATTATCATTGTCGACATAACATGTTTGATCACGATCACTTTCCGGTGAGCCGATCACCACATATTGCGTTTGTTTTTGCTGTTTGATAAATTCTAAAACCGGATCATTAACTTGCGAATACACAAAAACAAAACGAGTAATATTGCCACGTTTGATCATCGTTTCTAAATTCTTGATCAATTCTTCGTCGGTCTGCCCCGAAGCTACCGCCACTAAATAATCATGTGCATTACAAATCGAAGCTAACCCCTGAATGATTTGAATAAAGAAAGGATTTTCCCCAACCGCTTCTTCGCGAGCTGGTAAAATGACCCCGATCGTATTTGATGATTGATTTGCTAAATTTTGAGCCGCAAAATTGGGCGAGTAATCAAGTTCTTGCATTGCATGCCGAACTTTACTCTTTGTTTCTTCGCTGATCAAAGAACTATCATGCATTGCTCGTGATGCCGTTGACGGCGAGACCCCTGCTAATTTTGCTACATCTTTAATTGTCGCCATGGCGCACCACCCTTTCATAAAAACGTTTGCATATAATTAAGTATATACTGTAAAATCATCCTATGGCAAGTCTTGTTTATTTTTTGATCAAGGGGGAAATGCGCATGAAAAGTAGCGAACTTTGGGAAAAATTTATTACTAAATATCCAGCTAAAGCACACTGTCCGCACGATGCTTGGGCCTTTGGTGCTCAACCAACAAAATTAGCCCAACTCGTCTGCCAAGGTAAAAAAACGGCGACGACCTCAGGTTATCTTTTCTATGAATTAGACAATGAAGCTTTGCCACAAGTTGGTGAATATAATATTATCTTAGATGAAAATGAACAAGCAGTTTGTATTACACAAACAACGAAGGTCTATCAAACGACTTTTGCAAAAGTTGATGCAAGACATGCCCGTTTAGAAGGCGAAGGTGATTTAAGCTTGGCGTATTGGCGTAAAGTCCACCAAGACTTTTTCACACAAGAATTAGCCGAGCTCGGCGAAGAATTTAGTCCCGAATTTGAAGTTATCTGTGAAGAATTTACGGTAGTCTATGTTGCTTAGACTAAAAATGAGCGTAGTTTTAGACCCACGCTCATTTTTTATTTTTGACGATAAAAGATCCGCAAAGTATTTAAAACTGCCAGTAGCGTCACCCCGACATCGGCAAAAACAGCTTCCCACATGGAAACATCACCAAAGGCACCTAAAATCAAAAAGATCAACTTGATCCCTAAAGCTAAACAAATATTTTGCCAGACGATCTGTTTGGTCTTTTGAGAGACCTTTAGCACACTTAAAATTGCCGCCGGATCATCAGTCATCAAGACTACATCAGCGGCTTCGATCGCTGCGTCTGAGCCTAGTGCTCCCATAGCGATCCCGACATCAGCACTCGTTAAAACTGGCGTATCATTTAACCCATCACCAACAAAACCAACTTTACCACTTGTTGTTTGTTGTAATTTTTGCACATATTCAAGCTTATCTTGCGGTAAAAGTTCTGCTTTAACTTCAGTGATCCCTAATTTATCTGCGACCAAGCGCGCACTTTGCTGGCGATCGCCGGTCAACATCACCGGTTTGATCTGCCGTGCTTTTAATTGTGCAATCGTCGCTTGTGAACTAGGCTTTAGCGCATCTTCGATCACCAGACATCCTAAATATTTGCCGTCATAAGCGACATAAACCAAACTTCCTGGGGTCTCTGGGATACTTTGGCTTAGTTTGATCTTTTCTTGTTGCAACAACTTAGCTTTGCCGACTAATAGCTCTTTTCCCTGATATGATGCTTTAACTCCCGCACCGATCACTTCTTTGACTTCACTGACTTCATTTCCAGTCAGATTTCCCGGGTAATATTCTACGATCGAGCGGGCAATCGGATGAGGTGAATGTTGTTCGGCTAAGGCTGCTAGCTTGATGACTTCAGCTTCAGTCGTATTTGCACTAGGGTAAACTTTGGCGACAACAAATTGCCCTAACGTCAACGTCCCAGTTTTATCGAAAACTAAGGTCTTGATCTTAGTCAACAGTTCTAAATAGTTACTCCCTTTCACCAAAACACCTTGCTTTGAAGCAGCACCGATCCCCCCAAAAAAGCCTAAGGGAATCGAAATAACTAAGGCACATGGACAAGAAATAACTAAAAAGACTAGTGCCCGATAAAACCAGGTCTCAAAGGGTTGCCCTAAAAGAAACGGTGGTACCAACGCTAATAACAATGCCAAACCGACCACGATCGGAGTATAAACTTGAGAGAATTTAGTGATAAATTTTTCAGTCGGCGCTTTTTGTTGGCTTGCATTTTCTACCAACTCTAAAATCTTGGCGACCGTTGATTCACCGTATTCTTTGGTGACTTTGATCACTAAAATACTATTTTGTACGATCGAGCCACTTAAGATCGCCGTATCTTTTTTAGATAAGCGCGGTTCAGATTCACCGGTCAAAGCGGCAGTATCTAGATAAGCTTCCCCCGAAACTACGATCCCATCAAGTGGGACCCGTTCGCCTGGTTTGACCACGATCATATCGGCAATTTTTACTTCTGCGGGCGAAACGCGCTTGGTTTTGCCCGTCTCAAGTTGTAAATTAGCGTACTCGGGGCGAATGTCTAGCAATTGCGTGATCGAACGCCGTGAACGTTCAACTGCGATATGCTCAAACAATTCACCGATCTTATAAAATAACATCACGGCAACTGCCTCGGGATATTGTTTAACTAAAAAGGCCCCAACTGTAGCGATCATCATCAAAAAATTCTCATCAAACCATTTGCCTTGAAATAAATGCTCAACTGCTTCTTTAATCACTGAAGCCCCAATAATAAGGTATGCCACTAAATAAATGATAAATTGCCCCAATTGTGGTACGTTGGGAACATGAGCTAAGATAAATAACAGCACCGTCAAAATGATCTGGGTAATTTGCTTTTTGTTTTCACGAATATTTTGCATCAAGCTCACCTCTTAAACTTATGAATATATGCTCATATTTTCAACTAAAGTCTAACACGCTCCCTAGTAAATTGCAACCTTTAAGTAAATTGACTTTTTTAACAAATTATTGTAGCTTAAAAGTTATAGACTATTAGAGTCCTTTCGGGCCACCTTGACCTGAAAGGACTTTTTTCACCAAAAAATACATGGGGGGAACTTATGAACGCCAAGAAATTAACTTTCAAACATTATCTCATCATTGGCTCGTTGATCTTTGGGATGCTTTTTGGTGCCGGTAACTTGATTTTTCCGGTCCACTTAGGTCAAATGGCGGGGGCAAACTGGCCTAGTGCTGCTTTAGGCTTTTTAGCATCAGGCGTGTTGTTGCCGGTTTTAGGACTTTTAGCGATCAGTATCACACGTTCACGGGGAATCTATGATCTCGCTAAACCGGTCGGCCATCATTATGCCTTGATCTTTTTGATCTTGATCTATGCAACGATCGGGCCATTTTTTGCCACTCCAAGAACGGCGACCGTACCGTTTACGATTGGTTTTGCACCGCACATTGCTAAAAGCCAACAATCTTTAGCACTTTTGATTTATTCGGCAGTTTTCTTTTTACTGGTATACTTTTTATCAAGTCGTGAAAGTAAGATCACCGATTTGATCGGAAAACTACTCAATCCAGTCTTTTTGATCATGTTGTTTGTGATTTTCTTTTTAGCCTTTAGTCATCCCTTGAGTAGCGCAAGTACCGCACCGATCAGTGCTGATTATGCAAGTGGTGCTTTAACTTCAGGTCTTTTACAAGGTTATAACACAATGGATGCTTTAGCTTCGATCGCATTTGGGATCACCGTCATCACCGCAGTCCAACAATTTGGGCTCAAAGATAAAAAAGAAGTCGCCCTTGCAACGGCTAAAGGTGGTTCTTTTGGGATCTTATCGATCGGGGTCATCTATGTTGCTTTGATCTTATTGGGTGCCCAAAGTATTTCGACTTTTGGTTTAGGTGAAAACGGGGGGATCACCTTAACTCAGATCGCACATCACTATATGGGTACTTTTGGAGATGCTTTGTTAGCAACTCTAACTACGATCACCTGTCTTTCCACTTCGATGGGGCTAGCGATCGCATGTTCTCAAGCTTTCCACCAACGTTTCAACAAAATCTCGTATAAAACGATGTTGGCACTTAACTGCTTGTTGTCATTTGCCTTTGCTAATTTAGGCTTAGATGCGATCATCGCTTGGTCATTACCAGTTTTGATGTTTTTATATCCCTTAGCGATCACGTTGATCTTGTTAGGTGTCTTTTCACCGTTCTTCAATAACTACGCTTTGGTGTATAAAACAACGACTTTCTTTACTTTGATCCCAGCTTTCTTTGATCTATTGAATAATTTACCTGAAAACTTCAAAGACGCTAACGTAATCCAAAGTTTGCTTAATTTTGCAAAAGCTTATTTCCCATTCTTTGAACTCGGCTTTGGCTGGGTCTGCTTTAGCCTTGTCGGTTTTGTTATCGGCATGATCGGTTATTTTGTTCACAAAAATAAGGCACAATAAAAAAATCAGCCCGTCTCGGCTAAAAGTTGAGACGGGCCTTTTTTAGTCTAATAATTTGTGTTTAACTAAATATTCATGGGCGACTTCACGGGCTTTTCTATGCTTAACACTTACTTCATAGTTCATGGCTTGCATTTCTTTAGTCGTAATCTTGCCAGCAAGTTTATTCAAACTCTTGACGATCTGCGGATTTTTCCTGGCAAAGCTTTCATTTAAGAGTGGTGCTCCTTGATATGGTGGAAAGAAATTCTGATCATCTTCCAAAACTACCAGATCATACTGTTTGATCTGGGGATCGGTCGTGTAGCCATCAACTAAATTGACCTTGCCATTAGCAATCGCCTGATAGCGCAAAGCTGGCTCCATGACCGAAACTTTACCAAAATCAAGCCCATACACTTGTTTTAACCCTAAATATCCATCTTCTTGGTTGGAGAAATCGGGATCAAAGCCAGCATGGACTGAACTATTGACCCGCGCAAGCTCACTTAATTTAGTAACATGATATTTTTGCGAAAATTGCTTAGTTACCGCAAGATCATAGCCATTTTGATACGCCATTGGCTTTAAATAAGTCATATTATACTGTTGAGCTAACCCAGTTTTAGCGAGCTGATAAGTCTTTTGCGGATCACTTGGTGTTTTTTGCGTGCGCTTTAATATGGCTTCGAGCACTGTCCCCGTAAATTCAGGGTAAATATCGATCTGCTCTTTTTGAAGCGCTTTAAACAAGAACG
Organism: Ligilactobacillus apodemi DSM 16634 = JCM 16172; assembly: GCF_001434405.1. GTDB lineage: Bacteria > Bacillota > Bacilli > Lactobacillales > Lactobacillaceae > Ligilactobacillus > Ligilactobacillus apodemi. Next base: position 34,729 of record NZ_AZFT01000004.1, read on the forward strand.
TTGTCCCACCAAAATTTGGCTTTAAAGTTACTTGTGCCTTAGGATCATCATGCTCGATCAATTCTTTATACATATTTATCAAAATTTCGGGTTCACTCCCTAATTTCCCAGCGATCACTACTTTTACTGGTTTAGGCTGAAATATTTCATACACTTTATAGCCACCAAATGACACGCCAAGTATTGCTAATAAGATCAGTGCACCCCAAGCTCGTTTTTTGGACTGGCTGAGATACTTTAACAGCCAACTACAACTAAATGCCAAGGCGGCTGACAAGATCCCCCCGATCAGCAAATAGGAGTTATTATTTTGCTGGATCCCCAACATGATATAATCTCCTAACCCACCTGCGCCGATAAAGGCAGCTAAAGTGGCGGTCCCAATGATCATGACTAACGCGATCCTGATCCCAGATAAGATCAACGGTAAGGCCAAGGGAAATTCCAGCCGTTGAAGTTGCTTTGTTTTGGATAAGCCAAAAGCTTGCGCCGCTTCTTTTAGCGTTGGATCAACATTTTTTAGCCCCGTATAAGTATTTTGATAAATTGGCATGATTGCATACAAAGTCAAGGTGATCACTGCAGGTAAGGTCCCGATCCCGACTAGGGGGATCAAGAGCCCTAAAAGCGCTAAGCTAGGGATCGTTTGAATGATCCCCGCAATTTGCAGACCACCTTCCCCTAAAACAGGTCGATCACGTAAAATGATCGCTAACGGAATTGCGATTACGACCGCAAGTACTAGTGAAATCAACGAGATCGTGATATGTTGCAATAAGGCTTGTAAAATTTCATATTTTTGTTCGTTCACCAGTTGCAAAAATTGGTGCATCACGTACTTCCCCCCTGTTCTTGGAAAAATTCTAGCAATTGTGTTTGTGAAAGTTGATACGTTTGTTCCTGATAGTTAAAAATAAGGGTCGTTTGTTGGGTCAATTGCGCCAATAATTGGTCAAAATCGGCGACCTTAGCCGCGGTTGGATCATACGTCAGAACCTGGGCTTTATTACAGACCGTTGCTAGATTCCAAAAACGGGGTCGTGCTGGTGCAAAAAATTCGCGGACAAAATCATTTGCTGGCGCTTCAATGATTTGCGTTGGGGTACCGATTTGTTGTACTTGTCCTTCGTGTAAAATTGCAATGCGATCGCCTAAGCGCATTGCTTCTTGCATATCATGGGTCACAAAAACGATCGTCGTTTGAAGTCTTTGATGTAACTCTAAGATCAAGTCTTGTGATTGGCGTCTTAAAACCGGATCTAGGGCACTAAATGATTCATCCATCAAAATCAGCTTAGGATCAGTCGCTAAGGCGCGAATGATCGCCACTCGTTGTTGTTGCCCACCTGAAAGTTCATCAGGCATACGTTTAGCAAATTTTTCTGGTTCTAGGTCTACACTGGCTAACAATTCTTTAGCACGTGCTTTTCGTTTGGCTTTAGGGACTCTGAGTTGTTCTAGTTGGATCGTAATATTTTCTTCGATGTTTAAATTGGGAAATAAACTGCTGACTTGGGGAACATAACCCATTTGGAGACGTAATTTTTGTTTATCATACGTTTTGATCTTTTTTCCTTCATAGTAAATATCACCTGCAGTTGGCAGTGTAAGTTGGTTTAGCATCCGCAGTAAAGTCGTTTTGCCACTCCCACTTGGTCCGACCAAAACAAAAAGTTCCCCTGTTTTGATCTCAAGGTCAATATTTTCTAAGACGACATTTTTACCATAGGTCATCCCCACGTTTTGATATTTGATCACTTTTTCACCCCCTATTTGCTAATAGTTTGCCGTAAAAGGCTCTAAAATACAATTAATTTGATTCAAAAAAGCCCAAGGAATTTTCCTTGAGCTTTTTGGCTTAATCTAGCACCATTTGGTTGGTATATAAATCGTGGTAAAAACCTTTTAATTTCAAAAGATCGGCATGACTACCACGTTCGATCACATGCCCGTCCCGCAAGACTGCGATCTCATCGGCATTAATGATCGTTTTTAAGCGGTGAGCGATCACAAAGCTAGTCCGCCCCTTTAATACGGCATCCATCGCTTTTTGGATCTTTTCTTCTGTTACCGTATCAACATTAGAAGTCGCTTCATCTAAAATCAAGAAATCTGGGTCAGAAAGTAGTGTCCGCGCAATACTTACCAGCTGCTTTTGGCCAGTCGAAAAGATCGATTGCTCATCGCTAACTTGTGTCTCATAACCATCTGGCAGGCTAACAATAAAATCATGGATCTGGGCTTGTTTTGCCGCATTGACCATCGCTTCATCACTTGCATCAGGTCGACCATATTTGATATTATCAGCGATCGTACCCGTAAAGAGTAAGGAATCTTGCAATACGATCCCGACTTTGGCACGTAATGACTCAAGTGTTAGCTTACGCACATCAACACCGTCAAACGTTACTGAGCCTGAATCCACATCATAAAAACGATTGAACAGATTCATCGTGGTCGTCTTACCTGAACCAGTTGGTCCTACTAAGGCTAACATCTGTCCTTTAGGTACCGAAAGATCGATCCCATGCAAGATCTCTTTACCCTTGTCATAGCTAAAATGGACTTGGTTTAACGCTACTTCTTCTTTTAGACCTGTTAAAACTTGGCCGTCAGGTACGGGATCTTCTTGCGCTTGCGCTTCGACCTTGGCTAAACGCCTTGCCCCGGTTAAAGCTAACTGGATCGAAGAATAAATCGAAGTCAATTGGGTTATCGGTTGGAAATATGTTTGTGAGTATTGCACAAACATCACGATCAGGCCCAAACCAGCTGCCGTATTGACCGCATCAGCCACGATCAACCAGATCCCCCCAACGATCACGATCGCTAGGTTTAAGAGCGATAAGCCTTGCATCAATGGAAATAACAGTCCCGAGTAAAATTGACCTTGAAACATCGTCTCTTTGACCCGTTGATTATATTTTTTAAAGCCTGCGATCGATTCTTGTTGCAAGCCATTGCTTAAAATAACTTGCTCACCGTTGATCTGTTCATTGATATAACCATTTAAATTAGCGATCTCATCTTGTTGAGCATCTAAGGAGCGCCGTGCTTTTGACATGATCACTAAAGCAATAATGAGCACAAATGGAGTTGACGCCATAGTGATCAAAGCTAGCTTTACATTGATCGACATCATCACGATGATCGTCCCAATAAATAACGCCCCTTGAGAGACTAATTCAAAGATCGCATTATTAAGTGCATTAAAGATGTTATCAATATCTGACGTAAATAAAGATAAGATCTTACCATCTTGGTGCGTATCAAAGTAACGGATCTTCATGCGTTGCAATTTAGCAAAGAGATTGCGACGCATATTGTTAGTTGCATCCGCATTAAATTTTGACATGATCATCCAGGCGATAAACTGAGCGATCACATTTAACAGAAAGTATATTGCCATCCATTTTAACGCAACATAGAAATTAGCCATGAAGCCCGCTGCACTGCTCGACCCTGACTGTGCGACGAATTTAGTCAATTCAGTCACGGCATTTCCCATATAGATCGGTGCAAGAACTTGGAAAAGTGTGGCTAATAAAGTCAACACGATCATCACTGTCATCTTGACCCAATATTGTTTCAAGTATTTCCAAAAATAGCTACATGCGATCTTAAAATCATTCATTTTCCAAGACCTCCCCCTCATCTAGAGCCTCTTTAGTGCGCTGGGTCGCATATATTTCCCGGTAAATATCGGAAGTTTCTAACAACTCGGCATGGCTCCCAACAGCAACTAATTTACCTTCATCTAACACTAAGATCTTATCCGCATCCATGACAGAAAAGATCTTTTCGGCAATCACAAAAATCGTCGTATCGGTCAGTTTTTGTTCTAACGCTTCTTTAACTTTCTTTTCCGAACGTGCATCTAACGCCGAGGTCGAATCATCTAAGATCAAGACTTTAGGCTTACCAACGACCCCACGTGCGATCGAGAGCCGTTGCTTTTGGCCCCCAGAGAAGTTAGCCGAACGTTCTTCAACTAGATGCTCATATTGGTCATCATAGCGCTCAACAAATTCGGCCGCCTGTGAGATCTCGGCTGCCCATTTGAAATCTTTAGTCGTGGCATCGCGCTTACCTTGGCGTAAATTATCCGCAATCGTCCCCGAAAAGAGGAGTGCTTTTTGTAAGACTAAAGCCACTGCTTGGCGCAATGATTTTTCATTGACTTTTCTTAAGTCGACCCCACCGACTTTGACACTGCCGGCAGTTGGATCATAAAGTCGCGTCATCAATTGTGCTAACGTTGATTTACCTGAGCCCGTTGAACCCACGATCCCGATCAATTCACCTTGCTTGGCGGTAAAACTAATATCTTGCAAAGTTTCGTTATCTGAACCAGGATAGGCAAACGAGACGTTTTTAAATTCAACGTCGCCACTCAACTCAACTTCAGGTGCATCTTTAGCGAAAACTAAATCAGGTTTAGTATCTAAGACTGCCTTGATCCGGCGTAAAGCTACCGTTCCACGTGCATACATCGCTAATGTCATCCCGCCAAAAGCTAACGTATAAAGCATCTGCATCAAATAACCGATATATGAGGTGATCGCTGCTAATTCACCCGGGTTATTTTCCACGTTTAACCCAACTAAATAAACAACTGCCGTGATCCCTAAATTACAAATCAGGAAAAAGGCTGGTAGTAAGCACGAAAAAACGTAACCGATCTTGATATTTAAATCGTTCATTTCGTCGGAAACTTCATTAAAACGTGTTTCTTCATTTTCTTGTTGATTAAAAGATTTAACGACGCGAATTCCTTGCATCGCTTCTTTAGCGATCATGTTACTTTTATCTAATTTCTTTTGGAAACGGCTAAACATCTTCCCTAACTGTGGGAAAGTCAAACCTAACGTTACGGCGACTGCTAAAAACATTAAGACTTGGAGCCACCAAAAACGCGGAATCGTGATGATCCCCATAATAAAGGCGCCAATAACCATGATTGGCACCCGTAAAACCTGCATAAACGTCATCATCACAACGTTTAAGACTTGGTTCATATCGTTTATCAACCGTACAACTAAGGTACTAGCCGAAAATTTTTCAATATTACTAAGCGAAAACGTTTGGATCTTGCGATATGTTTCTTCGCGCAGATCACTAGTTACACCTTGGGCTACTCGTGCAGCAAAATACACATTAGTGATCCCAGCCAACACCCCGACCACTGCTAAAGCAACTAAAACAATGCCATCATGAAACATTGCTTGGCGATCATTTTTTAGTAAGTTGTCCAAAATATACTGTAACACTCGCGGTTGCATCAAAGATGAGACAGCCACAATAATGATCGAGACTACCGCACCTACGATCGAGCCCCAATACCGCTTAAAGTGTGGTTTTAAGATCTGCATATTTACCCCCTATTTTTAACAGAATTCTGTTTCGTATGTAACAGTCTATCTGAAAATTAAATTAGATTCAAGCCAGAGTTTTTTATAAAAAAATAACGCCACAGATCGATTCTGTTATAATGAAGATAATGACTCTGGATAAGTAAATAAGGTGAAAATATGACTAAAGAAAACTTAAATCTTCCTTCCCGCGAAGAGACTCAAGCCAGCGTTCAGATCTTTAAGGCCTTTGGGAACGAAACGCGCTACAAGATCTTATACCTTTTATTTGAAAAACAACTAACCGTAAATGAGATCTCAGAAGCGATCGCCATGACCCAATCGGCAGTTTCACATCAATTAAAAATCTTACGCCAAACGGGATTAGTTTCCAGTAAACGTGACGGACAACATATGTATTATTCCCTTGCCGACCGCCATATTATCATGATTTTTAAACAAGTTAAAGAACATATCAGTGAAGACTAAAAAAAGCCCCGCCTTGAATGCGGGGCTTTTTTTAATTTGCACGATTATATAATTTATCAACTGGCGCTTGATTACCATCATGGCCAAATTGTGCCACTTTATTTTCTGGTGAATCGTTCCAAGCCAAGTAGTCAGCTTCGTCTTCCCAAACATTCATTAACAAGAATTGGAAATCTTTTTTCAACGAGATCAATAATTTACTTGTCTTTAAACCAGTTGGGCGCACAGCTGGGTTGACCCAAGAATCAACCACGGCGTTAAAGACTTTTTGTTGGTCGGTATCAAGCGTTACGTAGCGTAATTCTAACAGACCATCCCAGTCATCAGTGCCAATTTCTTTTAAAACACGGTAGTTCAAACCTGTTTCAAAGACCGAACCTTGATCAGAAATATCTACCAATAAGTATTCATTTTGTTTAGCGATCGCTTTATATAATAAGAAATCACGATCAGCATAGCGTTCTGAGATCGTGGCTAACATTTTTTCTGGACCTAAAGCAAAATTGATTTCATTTAATGCCATAATTCATCCTTCTTTCAGAATATTTACCTTATTTAGTATAGCACTACACTCCATTTAAAACTAACCAAAAATCTATCCTGCTCATTTCTTAGGGTAGCTGATAACGCGCAATTGTCCGCTAATATATTCCGCTAAGAAAATCTCACTAGCACTCGCAAAGCCCTTAAATTTTAATTGATTTTCCAACCATTCTTCATCATGTGAGGTCATTTCTAACACATCTAAATTAACGATCCCATCACTGATCAGTGGGTAGCGGATACTTTCTTTGTCGCCATATTCTAAGATCGTCAGTTGCCCATTTTGTTCCAAAACCGCCCGCTTGACCCGGGCTAATTCATAGATTCCATTCATCCGTAAACGAAACATTAATTCATCAGCCGTGACCCCACGACGTAAGCAATTTTCAACTTCGATCTGCCCATTTCTGATCAAAATGACTGGGCGCCCATCAACCAATGCTTTAGCCAAATGATTGTGATTTTTCAAAAATTGTAAGACCATCACTACTAAAGTCCACATTAACAACACCATCAAAAACTGAAAGACTGTGACAGATTCACTATAAATGATCCCACCGATGATTCCACCTAAAACATAATTTTGCACCTGATCTAAGGGGGTCACCGGAGCAAGATTACTTTTCCCTACTAGATTGATCTGTAAAATGATACACAACAAACCTAAAATAAACTTGATCAAAACAGTCATATAAAAATCCATGGATCATGCTCCTTTCTTCACCGTGATTTTTTTAGCGATCACATGAGTCCGCTCTAACGTATAACTACTCCTATCTGTACTAAGTGCGACACGATAGTATTTATTTTTGATTTTCACGATACTGCCATCAGTTAAAGTCGTCGAATTGATCGCAACATCAGCGACTTTGATCCCTTTTTCTCGTGCAACTGAACGCAAAAATGGCTCAACTTGGGCACTAGAAAGTGATTGTGATTTATGTTGCTCTAAAGTCGAATAATTGAGTCCAAATAAAAGAAGCATTAGCAGTACCATGATAATACTTAGGTCACGATACTTAGTTTCAAAGCGATTTTTTAGATATAACCACAATGCTACTACCAAAATGATCGCTCCCAGTCCCCCTAAGACATAAAGCAATATCTGGTTGACGTCACGGTGATTTTGCAGATACTGTAACGTGTAAAATGTCATTTCAACTACCTCACATAAATTTTGTTATTTAGATTTTAGCTAAATAATATATTACTTTTCTTGTATAAAAACGTAAAATCTGAAAAAAACAAAAAAGTACTCTGTGTCTTTAATTGTTACAGAGTACCTTGGTTGTTTTAGTTATTTTTCACTTTTTCATATGATATAATTATCCACGGAAGAGTTGAGCTGGTGACTTCTAGACTATAAGGACGTGATGCTTATGGTGTAAAAGCTGTAAAATCAGACTCTAATGGAAAGGAAGTCAACACGTGTCTGTTTCAGATGCGTTACAATTAATGCTAGCATTTGGCACTTTTGTGATCGTGCTAGTAGCATTAGTTGTTGAATTGATCAAAGCGATCAACAAAAAATAAACCATCCTTAACTTTGACCGAGTGGATGGTTTAAAGCAATATAGTTAAATCGTCTAGACGTCGCCGTCTTTAACGGTTCCGTGGAGACAGTGCTACAACACTGCCTCTTTTCTTTTATCATTGTAACACCATTTAAATGACATGCGCAAGAACCTACCTATGGTCAGTAGCGTAATTTGCGATTTATTCTAGGCTATTATCAATTACTCCAGCTATTCAGTTAGGTAAAAACTCTGTGACTTTAACTATCACAGAGTACCTTGGTTATTTTTCAGCAGGTTCTTGCTTGAGCATTTTTTCTTTGCGCATTTCGTAGTAATCCTCTTCTGCTAAAAAAGGAATTGTGTGAGTTTCGAAATTATCTAGTTTATAGCCTAAGTAACTGATCGTCTTGTCTAATTCATTGCGCTGCTGTAGTAAAGCATCATATTGTTCTTGTAATAACGCCTTTTGTGCTACACGATCGTTTTTTCTTGTGTGAAATAACGCCACAAACTCAATTAGTGATTCGACTGACATACCGGCCTTGCGCATCGCCTTAATAAAAAGCGCCCACTTGATCTCATTTTCGGTATAATCTCGATAACCGCTACTATTGCGTGGGACCGTGGGAATCAATCCGGTGTTTTCCCAATAACGTAATGTTTCTTTGGGAATAGCTAAACGCTCGCTTACTTCTTTAATATTCATCCTATTTTCCTCTAGTCATGCAGATTGTTGTTTTTCGATCATTGTATCCAATTTCTACTATCCGCTCAACTAAGCAATGATAACTAGCGGTTAATTTTGCCAGTTGCTCATTGAGTAGATCCTTACGCGCTGGTTTGGCCTTCTTACCTAATTTGACTAACTTAACATACTCAATTTGAAAATCTAAAGACACTTCCATCTCATTAAGAAGTTTAGCATATTTTAGCCATTCAAGGTCTTGGTGGCTAAAATTTCTGATTCCTTGCTGATCGCGTCCGACTGGCAAGATGATCCCGATTCGTTCCCAATACCTGACCGTATCGGGCGAAATACCTACTTTTGTTGCTCGCCACCCTAGTTATTTTGTTACCCTAAGTCCTACTAGTTTATCTTAAACATTCAAGTTCACTTGAAGGCAAACAAAAAGCGCATATAAAAAGCCCCCTTTGACTTTAAATCTCAAAGAGGACTTTTAGTAGTTACTATCTTTCTTTAAATTCGCCTTCGATGACCGAATCATCGTCACGACGACGGGAATTTTTAGTTGGTGCATCCGGCATGATCATTGCTGCAACGAAATACACGATCGAGCCTAAAATAACATTTCCTGGGAAAATGATCAGCAATAACCCGATAATCCGCGTGATCGTCTTATCCCAGCCAAAATATTCCGCAATTCCACCAAAAACACCACTAACAACTTTGTCACGTGATTTTGTTAACTCTTTTTTTGTTTTTGCCATTTGTATCTTTATCCTTTCAATTGATTATTTAACTGTATTATCTCCGTCAGTATTCGTTAAGGTCAACACATCTGCTTGATCAGTATTTTGTTCTAAGGTTCCACCGTTATTTTGAACTTGATCAAAGAGTGTATTAGTCCCATCCGTTGTTACGATGCGATAGCCTTGCACCGTTACGTTTGAAACATTGTTATCCCCATCTTTGTTTGTTACTTCATATTTGCCATGGAAGGTAACCCCATTTGCTGTGAAATCAGCATCGGTTAATTTAACACTTCCGTTAGTGATCGTGGTTCCATTCAAGAAATCAACGTCACCATCTTGATTTGAGGTAATTGCAATATCGGTCAATTCACCACCAGAAACACGTAAGTCACCACTGAAGTCTAAGGTACCATTGGAGAGCTTACTATCCTTGATAAATAGTTCATCACCTACGCCAAGGTTTAATTCAAGTTGGTCGACCGTTAAATTCTTAAAGGTTGCTGCATCGGCATAAGTATGTTTATCAGATGTCAATTCTGTGATATTTAAATCTGAAAGAACTAAGCTACGCACAAAGCCTTCTAAACTCAATTTATCCAACTTCACATTTTCTGGCACCGTGATCGTTATTTTTCCAACACGGCTTTCATAATTAGTGTAGTAAAAACCGACAGTGGAGTGATTACGCTTGCTTGGTGTGATCGTCAAGCTATCATTTGAAACACTAACTTTTGGTTCATATTTTGAGTTACCAGTATAAGTTACCTTATAACTTGAACCTTGTTTGATCTCAACATCATAAGCCGAGCCATCAGCATTATTGTTATCGAATTTGATCGTGGTAAAGTCAGTAGCTGAATAATTTTTCGTGATCTTCTTGCCCTTTTGAACGATTTGGGGCTTTAAGTTGACAAATTCAACCGCTCTTACCCCGTTAAAAACGGCTCCAACGATTGCAATGATCACCCCTAAGATAATGGTGATCCCGCCAGCTTTAAAGATCTTCTTCATCGGTTACATCCCCCTTTTTTTGGTCACCTTTTTTGACCACTTTTTCATACAAGTAGCGTGATAAATTACCGATCCCTTGTAAAATTACTCGTACAAGCCAGTATGCGATCGGAAAAGCAACTAACAATAGGCCTAAAACTAACAGACCTAAGCCTAAATAAAAGAGACCAACTGCCCAACTCGTAAAGAGCATCCCGATCCCAGTGTACAAAAGAACACCTAGTAAAACGACGCCCCCACATAAGAGTACCCCGGCAGCAAAGACCCCAGCGACCACAAGACAGATAACTGCGATCAAAACAGCGACTAGAACGCCACCTAATCCAAGGATAAATGGTGATGCCAGTAAAGCTAATAAAATCAACCAGATCATTTTCACGTTTGAAGCTGGTTTAGCTGTCCGTTGATTTTCAACTTCTTTTTCAGTTGAACGGATCGAATAGTCAGCTAAAACTTTACGGCTCAAGCTCTTAGGTGAACCTAAGCTTTCTTCGATCTGTTGTCTTGTTTCAAGCCCCGCGTCTTCGATGTATTCTGAGTAATACATAATTGCATCGGCGCGTTCTTCTGGCGTTAGGGGTTGTAAATATTCTTCTAATTCCGTTAAATATTTTTCCCTATCCATGTTGTCCCTCCTCAACTGTAACATCCTTTTTTCGTTTATCAGCTGCAGCAAAAACTGCATCTAGACTTTCTTTATAATCATTCCACATCTTCTTGATACGCTCAAGATGTTTTTCCCCGCTCTCAGTGATTTTATAGTAGCGACGATTTCTGCCGTGATATGGAGCATCATAAGTCGTCACAAATTCCTCTTTTTGTAGTCTTCGTAAAACGGGATACATTGTCGATTCCGAAATCGAAATTGCTTGTTGCATGTCTTGCGTTAGCGCATAACCGTAGTAATCTTGGCGCTCTAACAAGGCTAAAACCAAACCATCAAGCAGATCAGCAGTTACTTTGATTTCCATGCACCCTAGCCCACCTTTCTTTTTTCTCTGTTATATCTTAACTTCACTAATATTATATGTCGTATAATATAGAGTGTCAACTAGTATTGTAAAAAAAAATAGAAGTGCAACCAAAAGCGTTCAGCTCCGTACGGATAACGGGAAATATCGCTTGATGCGCTTTTAGCATCGAGCGATATTTTTTGTTATCCGCTAGGAACTGCTTTTGATTGCACGACACCACCCATATTCATCACGAGCGTTAGATAACGGGAAATATCCCTTGATGCGCTTTTTGCATCGAGGGGATCTCGCAGTTATACACTGGCGAACTACTTTTTAGAGCACAACATCACAAAAAAGCACCCACTATTATAGTGAGTGCCAACAACTATTTGATTTTTTGATTTATCTTGCGTACATCTAACCAAATCACTAAATAATTTAACAAATAGATCACTACATAAGTTAAAGTGTAAATCAGAAAAAAGCCAAAACTTGCGGCAGATGTGTGTGGAAACCACCCGGCTAGATAAGCAAGGGGGAAAAACAAGACTAAAGTTACTAAATAATGAGTCGCAGTCATCTTCAATAAACTCCAAGTTTCGCGCTCAAAAACCATTGAGGTAAGCGTAAAGACGATCCCCATTCCCCCCCATAAAATAACTGATACTAACATTGCTGACCACTCAGTTGCATATTGCGCCATAAACGCTGGGGTCGAGGGAACATAGCCACCGTTCGCCCAGAGTTTAGCAAAAACAAGTGAGATAATAACGCCCAGCGTGACTCCAATGCAAAAGCCACCAACACTTTTTTTAATGATCGTTTTCATATTCCTAACCTCGCTTTCAAATTTTTGATACAGCGCCTTGCCACAAAGGCTCTTGTCCATTAGTCAATTTCAAAATGACCGTTGCGTTAGCTGCAACTTCGAGATGGTCTAAATAATCAAGATTAACAAACTCACTGCGGCTGATTTTTACAAAATTGCGGGGTAAAAATTCCTCTAATTCATATAATTTCTTTTTCACCTGGTAAGTTTGCTTAGCAGTCTTGGCATATACCTTACTTTGCAAGCTTTCTATTAAATAGACCTCGTTTAATTCAAGTGGTTTGATAATATTGTCAATGTATCCCCATAATTGCGTTGTTGTTCCTAGATCTTGTACCACCCGTTGCAGTCGCTCTGTCATTTTATGAATATGAAATTCCGCCCATTCTTCAGGCAAATTAGGATCGATCTCAAATCTTGTCTTCATCCATTACACCCCCTCTTCACCTATCATTTTAGCAAAGAAAGCGGTTAAAATTATCCACTGGGCTTAAGCGGTCAAATTTCACAGCTAAAAGGTCTAACTGAACTGCTTACCGCACAAAAAAACGCCCCAACACTGGAGCGCTAACGTTAAAATTTGATCTGAATATATAATACGACCGCAGCAAATAGCCCCGTCGCAACAAAACAAAAACCACGACCTAATAATGGAGAAAAATCCTCTTTTTGAATCATCTCGTTGATCGGCTTTTCAAAACTATAACCAACCCACCACACTAACAAAATCAAGGCAAGTTGGTTGAATAACCCGATACTATTGAAGTAACAAACGATTCCAAAAACGATGATCACTTCTAGCACCGTCATCGGATATTGCTTTAGTTTAGCTAACATAATTTTCTCTCTCATTCATGTAATTCCAAGGGTAAGCCATCTGGATCAAAGAAAAAGGCCATCTTTTTACCATCAAAATCATCAACTCTGACATTTTCACATTTGACCCCTAGACTTTTTAAACGCGCGATCTCTTGGGCAACATCACGACATTTAAACGCCAAGTGCCGTAAGCCTCGTGCTTCACCAGTTTTTCCACTTACTCGTTTAGGGGCATTAGGTTTGATAAAAAGTTCTAATACCAACCCATCTTTGACCACATTTAATAAGATATCATCTTTTTCGGGGCGAAGATGCTCATCTCTGATTTTAAAACCTAATTTATTTACATAAAAATCAACTGCTTGCTCACGATCACTACAAATGATCGCAATATGATGAACTAATTGTGTCATTGTTCTTCTCCGATACATTCCAAATGTGTGCCTTGCTCATCAACGACACCGTAGACACGTTTACCGTTACAATCACCCAGATCAACTTTACCATATAAATGTTCTAAATCGGTGATCTCAACGCCTTGCATTGCTGAACGCAAGAAACGGTGCACGATTTTCATTTCTTTTTCGCGCAGATCTGACTTTTCAACCGCCTTTGCTAACGTATAGCCTTCATCAATAAAATGTTTGATCGAGCCTACTTTATATAGCATCTCCCAACTATACTTACGCACAGAATTTTTATCACCTGAAAGTGATCGAATGTAACCCCGCTCTTCCCAGTAGCGTAGTTGGCGTCCAGTCACTCCAGTTATCTTACACATATCGCCGATCCCAATGCGGATGTCTTGGAAAAAGTGTGGCTTATGCATCTTTGGTCTTGTCTCACTCATAAACATCTAACCCCCATATTTTTATCCTAATTTGATTGTAGTGTTTTTTACCAGTTTGTCAACTAGCTTGACATGTATGGTAATTAGGTTTATAGTTATCATCGCTACAAATGATTATTATTTAAGATAAAATTTAAAAAGGAGTGATTTTTCATTGGAAACTTCCACCAAACCGACCGATACTTACGGAAATTCCTATAACCGTAATCTTTTAGTTTTAGTTTTAATGGTCGGCTCTTTTTGTACTATTTTAAACAGTACCTTGATGAACACAGCCTTTCCAGCAATTATGAAAGATTTTTCAATCTCAACTGCCTCAGTACAATGGCTAACGACCGGCTTTATGATGGTCAATGGGGTCATGATCCCAATCTCTGCTTGGTTGATCAACCGTTTCAGTTCTAAAGTCATGTACTTGTGGGCCATGTCGACGTTTCTAATTGGGACGCTTGTGGCCTTTTTTGCTCCAAATTTTGGTTTCCTTTTAGCAGGACGTTTGATCCAAGGGCTAGGCGTGGGTGTTTCCATGCCACTTTTACAGACAATCATGCTCTCGATTTTTCCACCAGAAAAGCGTGGGGCTGCCATGGGGACCGTGGGACTAGTCGTGGGACTTGCACCTGCGCTTGGACCAACTCTTTCCGGTTGGATCGTTGATAACTGGGATTGGCGGATGCTCTTTTTGATGATGGTACCGATCGTAGTTACCGTGATCATCTTAGCCTTTTTCTTTATGAAAAGTGTTATTCCAAATACCGACCAAAAGATCGATCTGATCTCTGTGATCACTTCGACGATCGGTTTTGGTGCATTACTTTATGGATTCTCAACTGCAGGTAATGATGGCTGGACCGATATTTACGTGCTTTTATATCTCGCACTTGGTGTGATCTTTGTTGTTTTATTTGGATTACGTCAATTGAAAATGGACGAGCCATTTCTTGATATTCGTGTCTTTAAATACGGTGAATTTAGTTTAGCTGCCGTCTTAAGTGGGGTCGCTAACTTAGCCTTAGTTGGTTCAGAAATGGTCATCCCGCTTTACATCCAAAACATCCGCGGTGAATCAGCCTTTCATTCTGGTTTGATCTTATTGCCAGGGGCGTTAGCAATGGGTGTGATGTCACCGATCACTGGTCGTTTATTTGACCGCTATGGGGCTAAATTCATGGCGATTGCTGGGATGACAATGCTTACTTTAGGTTCGATCCCATTTCTTTTCATCACTAAAGAAACATCAATTTTGTTTGTCATTGTCTTTTATGCGATTCGGATGTTTGGGATCGCCGCCACAATGATGCCAGTCACGACTTCAGGGATGAACGTCTTACCATTTAACAAGATCTCCCACGGGACAGCGGTAAACAACACCTTTAGACAAGTGCTCAGCTCGATTGGGACTGCGATCTTGATCTCAGTATTAAGTTCAGTTACCAAAAATTCGATGCCATCAGCAACGATGCTCAAAGAAACTCCGCTCAAATATGCTGACCATGCTACAAATGCGGTCTTAAGCGGTTATCATGCAGCATTCTTTATCTCTGCTCTCTTTGCTGCCTTAGCTTTGATCTTTGCTTTCTTCTTAAAGAAAGGCAACAATGCACCCAAGACTTTAGTAAAGGAGGATAAATAATGAGTATCATCCTCTTAATTTTGGCCACGATCTGTTTCTTTTGCTTTACCGTTTTACCAATGATCAAACACCGTGTGATCTATGCGGTGATCAGCTTACTAGTGATGCTTACTTGTGGTAGTTTGATCATTTTAAACGATTCCTTTAACTTTGGGATGCAAGTTGAAACGACTAAAACCACTAAAAGTTTAGCCTCATCTGCATCTAAAGACCTAGATGTGTTGTTGTATCAACCACTTGGAACTAAAAATGAACGGGTCTATCTCTATAAGACCGATGCTGATGCTAAAAAACCAACGGCTACTAAGACTACCGATTCGGTCGCAAAATACACGACCAATGCTAAAAAAGCCACTTTGGTCATCACTGAAGAACGTTACGTTTATAAAAATAGCTGGACTAAAACATTTTTCGGGATCTTAAATAACAGTGGTCGCTTGAAAAAACGGACTTATAACTTCCAAATTCCAAATGGTTGGTATGTTTTAAGTACTAGCCAAGCTAAAGCATTGCAAAAACTTATTAAGCAACATAAAACGCAAATGCAACAAGACATTGCCCAAGTCATTCAAGCTGAATTAGCGACAGAATTGCAAAAAAATCCGACAATGTCTAGTTCTGAACGGGAAAGCTTAGTGAAGAAATTACAACAAAAAGCAACCAAAGAAACGCTTGATAAGTTAGTCGCAAAAGTTAAAGCTTCAAAATCTTAACTGAATTTTAAGTCATCCTTACAGACAAATTTAATTAATCGGTCTATAGTATAAGACAGTATTAAAAGTTAATACTCCTCCGTTCTTTAGAGAAAGGAACTATGTACTATGAATAAAGATGATATTGTTTCAGCCCAGGTGATCGACGTTAAAGCGCAAAAAATCACCGTTAAAACTGAAGAAAATGAAGTTATCGAAGTGTCGCGTCCAAAAAGCACGATGCGTGACACCTTGTTTTTAAAAACAATGACAGATATTTTAAAGAGTGGGCTGTGGATCCCAGTAAATAAAAAACTCAAACAACTTTTACGGTATGATTGGTTTGAAACACCGATCGAAAAATACTCGTTTTAGTGCTTAAAAAAGCGATACTAGTTCAATTATGGGCTAGTATCGCTTTTATTTTTTTGATAAATTTAGCCAAACCAAATATTTGCATATGCGATCCCGTCAACCCCTTTTTGAAAAGCTTGGCGCGTAAAAGTCGTTAATTCAGTGACGATTGCTTCTTGGCTACGAGTAAAGTGCGTTTTTTTAGCTAATGATAACCTTGAAAAATCTTTTTTCATTTGTGCGATCGCATCAGGCACCTGCTTATATTTTTCAGAAGTTTTAGTGGGAACGTTTATCTTATTGTAAGCGACTTGAACTGCCTTTTTAGCTTCTTGACTATCAAGTTCATCAGATAGTTTGGACAAAAACTCATTTATCTGTTGGATATTTTGAAGTTGGATTGCTTCTTTCATGCTCGTTTCCTCCATTCCCACTCGTTAAATCGCTTACATTATACATTTTTTTAACTTTCTTGGCTAATTTAACTTTTTTGATTTTGGCACAAAAAAATACCCGTTAAGTGTAACACTTCGCGGGTAAAGTAACAGCTAGAATTTAGGCGAGTCCACCAATAACTCGTTATTTTCCTCTAACTTTTGTGCAATGCTTTGGATAAAGCGCACAGCTTGTTGATAATCTTCCGTTGACATATTCATGTTTCTAAAGCAACTTGTCACTTGGCTTTTGATCTCGTCTTCCAACTCGAGAGCTTTATCCGTCAAAGTGATGTAAACTTTACGTCCATCTGCTTTAGTTTTTGTTCTGGTCACCCAGCCATCTTTTTCCATTCGTTTTAATAATGGCGTTAAAGTCCCTGTATCCAATTTCAAACGTTCACCTAAGTCACGAATGATCATCGCATCTTTTGTCTCCCATAAGACCAAAAGTGTGATGTATTGGGCATAAGTCAATTTATACTTTTTCAAAGCATCAGTATAAAAACGGTTATAAAAGCGTTGTGCGGTGTAGATCGAAAAACATAATTCGTCTTCTAAATGCTTGGGTGTGTGCTCTAGCATAGTCAAAATCCTCTCTTTAGTTCTTCCTTAATTTTCCAGCATCTGCAGGTTCCACAACAACCAACCGACGTGGTTCATTACCACTAGAGTAAGTCTTGACTTCTGAATTCTTAGCTAAAGCAGAATGGATGATCTTGCGTTCAAATGACGGCATTGGATCTAATTGTTGGCGCCTATGTTGGGTGATCGCATCACGTGCAACTTTATGTGCTAAAAATTGCAACGTCTCTTTTCTTCGTTCACGATACCCTGCTGCATCTAAAATCACTTGCATCTTCCTTTTGCTCTTCCTATCCAAATAATCTTGTGCCAGCAGTTGTAAAGCATTCAACGTTTTTCCATGACGTCCGATCAAGCTTCCTTCTTGCTTTGTTTCAAAATTATACGTCACGACTCGTCTCTCCACCTCGACGTCGATCGTTGTTTTGATTCCCATCTTTTGCGTGATATCTGCTAAGTAATAGCCTAACTCATGCAGATATTTCTCCAAATCTTCGACCTTTTGTTGGGTGGACGTAGGTCTTTTTTGGTCAGCAGATGCTTGTTTTTTAGTCGCTGGTCGTTTTAAAGTTATCTCCACTTCAGCTTTGCGCTTGCCTAAGCCAAAAAAGCCACGTCTTCCTTCGCTGATAACTTTTATGTTGACTTGCTCTTGAGTTTTATGTAATTCCTCCAAGCCAGCTCTGATCGCATTTTGTGTCGTTTTGCCCCAAAATTTCACAGCATTCCCCCCTCAAACAGAAAAGTAATCAACAAAAATAGCAGACATCTAGTCCGCAACTCACTAGTAGTATAGCATACTTATATTGCGTTTCACACAACATTTCATTAAAAAACGCTCTTATCTTAAAAAACATTCAAAATCGCCAAAATCACAACCACTTACAGCGGGTTATTTCGCCAACTATGCTATAATTTAAAGCGTACAAAATACATTTTATCAAGAGAGGATATGAGGATATGGGTTCAATGAATACGTATACGCTTGAAAATGGGGTCAAGATCCCGGTTTTAGGCTTTGGTACTTGGCAAACACCTGCCGGACAAACAGCCAAAGATGCAGTAAAAGCAGCACTTGATGCTGGATTTACACATATTGATACTGCTGAAATGTACGGCAATGAAGCAAGTATCGGCGAAGCCATCAAGGAAAGCGGTGTTGCGCGTGATGAACTTTTTATCACCAGCAAATTAGATAATCAAGCTCATTCATACGATCTTGCAACGGCTGCCTTGGAAAAATCACTCGCCGATCTTCAAACTGATCATTTAGATCTATTTTTGATCCATTGGCCTAATCCCAAGGCTTTCCGCGATGAAAATTGGGAAGAACATCTCCAAGATACATGGCGTGCCCTTGAAGATGCTTACAAGGCTGGTAAAGTGCGTGCAATCGGTGTTTCTAACTTTAAACCAAAGCACTTTGAAGTTTTAGCACAAACGCAAACAGTCAAACCAATGGTCAACCAAATTCGGATCTGCCCAGGGGATCTTGATCAAGAAACAATCGCCTACTGCCAAGCAAATAACATCTTATTAGAAGCTTACAGTCCATTTGGCACTGGTAAGATCTTTACCGATAAGACTTTAAATGCTTTGGCGGAAACATTAGACCAGTCAGTTGCTCAGATCTGCTTACGTTGGTCTTTACAACATGGCTTTTTACCACTACCAAAATCAGTTCATCCCGACCGGATCAAATCCAATACGGAAGTTTTTGATTTTGAATTGACCGAAAGTGAAATGCAACAAATCGATGACCTTACTGGGATCGCAGGTTATGCTACCGATCCAGATACGGCCGACTTTTAATAGGGGGCTTTTTAAATGGGGAAAAATACCACAGTTAATGAAGAATTACTAAAAGATGATCTCTACCAAGCAGTCAACGGTGAATGGCTCAAAACAGCAGTCATTCCAGCCGATAAAGCTACTACCGGTGGCTTTGCCGATCTGTCTGACAAGATCGAAGAAACTTTGATGGCTGATTTCCAAGCCATGCTTGATTTAAAAGTTACACCTGACACACCCGAAATGGCTGAATTTATCAAGTATTATCACTTGGCTTCAGACTTTACGACGCGGGACCAAGCAGGCTTTGAACCCGCCAAGAAGTATCTAGATCAGGTACTAGCTTTAAAGGATCTAAAACAGTGGCAAGAAAAGTTACCAGAACTCTTTTTAGCTGGCTATGACTCACCAGTAGTTCTTTATGTTTCTCCTGATATGAAAGATACGAAGCACTATGCTTTACACGCAGATGTGCCGTCACTTTTCTTACCAGACAAGACGTATTATACAAAAGACAACGAACAAGCACAGGCTTTATTGCAAGTATTGCAACAAATGCTAACGGAGCTCTTTAAAAAAGCTGGTTACGCTGATGACTTTAGTCAAAAAACGATCGCTCAAGCATTAGCCTACGATGCAAAACTGGCACCATTCCAAAAAGATAGTACCGAACGCGCTGATTATGTGAAATCATACAATAAATACAGTTTTAGCGACTTTGAAAAATTTAGTACTCACCTAGATTTTTCTCAAATCGTGACCGGACTTGTCGGTGAAGTGCCAGAAAAAGTCATCGTGACTGAACCTAAGTATTTTGAAGCCTTAGATCAATTAGTTAACCCGGAAAATTTTGCGGAGTTAAGAAGTTGGCTCTTTGTGAAGACTATGCTTGATCTAACTGGCTTTTTAAGCGATGAGATCCGCGTCTTAGGTGGGACATATTCCCGCGCACTGTCAGGCTCAAAAGAAGCGATGAAGCCCCAAAAGGCAGCTTATTATTTAGCTTCAAATCAATATAGCCAAGTCGTTGGTCTTTATTACGCCCATAAATATTTTGGTAAAAAAGCTAAGGCTGATGTTTATCAAATGGTCGAAAAAATGATCGCGGTCTATAAAAAACGGCTCCAAGAAAATACGTGGTTGAGCGAAAATACGCGCAAAAAAGCCATCGTAAAACTTGATGCTTTAGGGATCAATGTTGGTTATCCTGACAAATTAGATCCCCTTTATCAAAAATACAAAGTAGATCCTAAATTAAACTTAGTCGATAATGCCGTAAACTTCACTAAGATCGCGATGAAACGTCACTATGAACGATTACATGAAGAAGTTGATCGGACTCGGTGGGAAATGCCAGCCCACATGGTCAACGCTTACTATCATCCTTCATTTAACGTCATCGTCTTTCCAGCAGCGATCTTACAAGCACCATTTTATAGTTTGACACAATCATCAAGCGCAAACTATGGTGGGATCGGTGCTGTGATCGCCCACGAGATCTCCCATGCCTTTGATAACAACGGAGCTCAATTCGATGAACATGGTAATCTCTTTAACTGGTGGACCGAAGATGATTTGACCCATTTCCAAAACTTAGCCCAAGAGATGATCGCCCAATTTGATGGCTTAGAAACTACCGCTGGTCCAGTCAACGGTAAGCTAGTTGTCTCGGAAAATATCGCCGATGCAGGTGGTTTAAGTTGCGCCTTAGAAGCGGCTAAAAGTGAACCAGATGCTGATCTGCGCGAATTTTTCATCAACTGGGCGCGCATTTGGGGCTTAAAATCATCGCCAGAACGGGAAAAACTCTTATTGGCGATCGATGTCCATGCTCCTCATGTCTTGCGGGCTAACATTCAACCCCGAAATCTCGCTGATTTTTACACCGTCTTTGGGGTCAAACCCGGCGATGGGATGTATTTAGCGCCTGAAAAACGGATTCATATCTGGTAATCCAGAAATAAGCTAGTCGTCAAATACGACTAGCTTATTTTTTTACCTAATTTCAAAAATAATGCAAATGTTCATTTACAAAAATTGATCTCAGCGTTATTTTAAGAAAAACTCAACTAAAGGAGATGACCAAAATGTGGCATAAATTTGTGTTAACTGTCCGTTTTCTCTGGTATCTTGTGCTCAGTTGCTTAGTCTGTTTAGTCTTGACCTTTATTTTCAATGATTGGAGTTTATTTCCACAAAAATTTTATCATTTCCAGTGGTACCACCTTTATTTAGGGGGAACGCTACTTTGTTTACCTTTCTTTCGCTTACGTCATCCTCAGTTATTTAGTGCCGATGACGATTTCGTCTCTTACCGCCAAAAAGCACTTGATCATTATCATCAAGATAAAGCAAGCCACTATCGCGGTGGCCGTTGGACAACTAGTAATGTCCACACTGACCCGTTTGAATATACTTCTAACTACACACAATCCTATGATTCTTCCATCGGTGTTTCATATAGTTTTGCGAAAAGTCTTTTCATGAGCGCAATATTTCTTCTTTTTGCGCCTTTATTTTACCTCGGTCTTTATTTACGCACCCACAAAAAAAGCGGTTAGTCCACTTGGACTGACCGCTAATTCTCATTATCAGGATCTAAGACCATTGCTTCAGCTAAAGCAACTTCATTATATAACGCATATAATTCACTAGCATCCATATTTTCATCTTCTAATAGTTCGGCTAAATACTCACGTTCAATATAAAATGACCAAAGTAATGCCTGTTGTTCTAAAAAACGCTCAGTCTTATCAAAAGCCGGTCGCCGTGAAACATAAAACCATTGTTGCCAAAATTGACGTAAACTTGTTTCCGAATTTTGATCACGTAGGTCATAAATGACACTTTGCTTGACCTTATGTGGTAAATACATCTGCTCAACTTCACTGATCGCGCGATTGATCATTTCTTGCCGATATTTAGAAAGCATCCCACTATCACGTTCTTCTCGTGGCAAAATAAACCGGAAAAGTAAAGTCGGCACTGCCATACTCAACACGATCATCACCGATTCAGACATAATGACTAAATTAAACTGATTAGAACTCAAGCCTAAACCAGCGGCCATAAAAACTAGTGCCAACGTGACTGCTCCGTGGACTCCTCCTAGTGCAAAGATCAACGCACTTTTATGGCCACGTTTCAAGACTAATAAGGTATATAAATAGCGTACAAGTAAGTTAACACCGTATAAGATGATCCCAGCAATGATCCAGATCCAAGAAGAAAATGTCACATCTTCATCTAGAATTATCCTCATAAAGTTCAACCCTAAAATGATAAATACTGCATTATTAAGCAGTTCTTGTAATAAAACGTAGATCCCATTTCCCAAATAGATCTGATGCATATCACTAAAACGACTCCGTTGCGCCTCACTATTGTGCAATAAGCCCGCACATACAACTGCGATAATACCTGAAACATGAATCTCTTCGGCGAGGATATAGATCACAAATGGCAAGGCGACGGCTAACATGATCTGTGCATTGACCGCATTATCAAACGGCAAGCGTAGCATCGCTTGACGAAAAAAGATCGTAATAAATGCAACTACTGCACCAAATAAGGCGCCCCCGATCGCAGCGATCAAAAATTCGGTGATCGTCTTACTGTAGCTGATACGGCCATGTACCAACAACAAGACCGTTGCATTCAATAAGATGATCCCAGAAGCATCATTGAATAAAGCTTCTAGCTTCAACAGATTTTTTTCGCCTCGCGGTAATTTTAACCCTTCTGAAACTGACTCAGTCGCAGTAGCATCAGTAGGCGTACTGATCGCAGCCATTACGAGTGCTAACGGCAAACCGATCCCGGTAAAAAATGAAAGCGATAGTCCAGTCAAGATCATACTGATAAATACTAAGACGATCACGATCCCTAAGATCGTTTTTAATTTATGCCCGACCCGATTCAAATGCATCGCAAAACCTTCAAAAAATAGTAGTGGCGCGATGATCGTGACCATGAACAATTCTGGCTCGAATTCTGGTACCATATTATTGAAAAATGGGATACAAGCAATGATCATCCCGACTACCATGCTGATATAATTGCCCGAGATCTTTGGAAAAAACTGCGCAAGAATACTGGCCACTACCGAAGCAAAAAACAATAGCAACCAGCCACTTGATCCATGCATAATGATCCCCCTATCATTTTTCTTTTATCATAGCAAACAAAACGTTATCCTTACCAGAATAGCGCTCATCTTAGGAACTTAATACCTTATTGTTTTTAATTTTTCTGCTAAGAAAAAACCAACGGCTCCCCCAACAGCTCCTTGGATCATATTTGTCATGATCCCCAAAAGACCTGCTTGGATCCCATACAATAAGCTATCAGCAACAAAATAACCCCATACTAGCACGATCAAACCGAAAATATAGGCTAATAATTTAGAGCGTAACGAAGCTTGCGCTACTTTCCCGACGATCCCCCCTTGGGCAGCATGAATGACTAAAGAATATAGCATATATTGCGGATAACCACTTATCAGATCCAACAAAAAACCACTCAGCCCCCCAACAAGTGCGCCACTGCGAGCACCATAAAGCAAAGCAGCTAAAAAGATCCCTGCATCAGATAGATTGATATTTCCATGCGTAAACGCGAGGGGGATCAAAAAAACTCGTGCGATCACCACATTGACCGCTACGATCAATGCAAGTGTTACTAACTGTTTTAACTTCATCACTTAGCACTCCCCCTAGTTAATTTTGCTAATAGCGGCCCTAAAACAATGCCATGGGTGCGTTCGCTCGCTAACTGTGCAGTCTCTTTTAAAGCTTCATAAGTCAAGTGCGTCGCTTGCTTGATCGCTTGCTCAAATACTACTCCTTGCCGTAAAAATGAGGCAAATAAGGCCGAAAAAACATCACCACTACCATAAAAATGACCCGTTAACCTCGGAAATAAGCAAGTTGCTAATTTGCCATCAGCTAGCCAAACACATCCTTTTTTACCTGCTAACTCCACTCCTGTGATAACGACTTGACCCTCTTTTTTTAAATATGTTGCACAGCGCTTCAAAAGCGTGATCAATTCAGCTTCAGTTGGTGTTGGTGATAATGAGGTCTGGGTCAATAAACAAGCTTCGGTCAGATTAGGTGTTGCATAGTCTGCTACTTGAAGTAGCTTTTGTTGTAACCTTAGATGTCTGTCGTCTAAATTCGGATAAAATTTTCCCTCATCTGCAAAGGCAGGATCGATCACGACAAGCGCTAATTCGTTTTGTTTTAAGTAGGTATAAATGTCTTCTCCGATCTGAGGATCATCTAAATAACCAACTAGTGCAGCCGTGATTCTGATATTTTGGTCCTGCCAATGTCTAAAAACATTTTTTACCCAGAAACGACAGTCAAGTTTTACTGGCGTGCCGAAACCTTCACTTTGAGTGGAAAGTAAACTCGTGGGTAAGATCGCTACTGGGATCTGTTGAATTTCAAAAAGCGGGATCGCCACCGCTAAGGAAAGGTTGCCGATCGCTGAAAGATCTTGCGCAATAAGCATCTTTTCACTAAAATCTATGTGGCTCACTTCGTTTCCCCCTACCTGTTATTATTTACTATTAGTTAGTTACTAACTATAACTTTTTTAATTAAAATTGCAAGTGTTTGTGCTCTTAAATTGCTGAACATATCCTCTTTTAACAACTTACGATTCCAAAAGAAAACGTTTTCTTAAGCTGAAAAAAATGGTATACTGCAAGTGTGGGAGTAGCAACATTCAAATTATAAAAGGGGGACTTTTTATTATGACAAAAGTAGCACTTATTACTGGTGCAGCTCAAGGGATCGGACGTGCGATCGCACAACGCTTAGCCAATGATGGTTTTTCAGTTGCTGTCGCTGACCGTAACCTTGAAGCTGCAAAACAAACAGCTTTTGAACTTACGACTGACGGCAAACATGCGGTCGCAATGTATATCGATGTAGCCGACAGAGATAGCGTCTATGAGGCAGTCCAAAAAACATATAATGCTTTTGATGGTTTTGATGTTCTCGTTAATAATGCTGGAGTCGGACCGACGACTCCGATCGAAACGATCACCCCAGAACAATTTGATCAAGTTTACCACATCAATGTTGCTGGTGTCATCTGGGGGATCCAAGCCGCGCTTGAACAGTTTCGTAAGAAAAAAAGGATCAACAAGCAAATTATTGGCAAGATCATCAACGCCACCTCACAAGCCGGTGTCGTTGGTAACCCCAATTTATTACTCTATAGTGGTACTAAATTTGCGGTCCGGGGGATCACTCAAGTCGCAGCACGTGACTTGGCCAAAGAAGGGATCACGGTAAATGCTTTTGCACCTGGGATCGTTAAAACTCCGATGATGTATGATATTGCACATCGTGTTGGTGAAAATGCTGGTAAAGATGATGAATGGGGCATGCAGACCTTTGCTAAAGACATTGCCTTAGAACGCTTATCTGAACCAGAAGAAGTTGCAGCTGCGGTCGCCTTTTTAGCAAGTAAAGATTCAGATTATATCACTGGGCAGACTTTGATCGTTGATGGCGGGATGCAATTCCATTGAGCCATAATATTTCAGCGTAAATTTATCATCAACACCAGTAAAAAAAGCTCCCTAATACTTAGGGAGCTTTTTAGTGTGCACGTTTGCAACTAGTTTACTTGGTCAAGGAAACATTGGACCATACCCAATAACTTTTTTCTGGATCTAAAGTATAACCTTTTACTTTCTTAGATACCGGATAAGTATAATACTCAAAATCTCGGGGAACGACATAAGCTTCTTTATTCATGTAAGCTTGCCATTTATAGAATTGTTTAAGTTGATAATCCTGATCAAAGGCTTTTTCTGAGCTCAATGAATCGATCAAAGCTGTATTTTCTTTAGTGGTAAAATGAGCAAAATTATAAGGTGAACTAGTTGCATAACTTTTAGCTTCATGCGTTGGGGCGCCGGTGATATCCCAACCACTCATCCATAGATCCCAACCTTTACCGTCATTGAGCAATTCTTCGGTAAAAGTATTGAAATTTTGGATCCGGTCGTCTTTTAGTTTTACTTTGACACCGATCTTTTTCCACTGTTCCATGTAATTTCGTGCTACCAACGCATCACCATCATATAAGAACCGCAAGGTGAATTTTTTACCATCAGGCAACGTCCGATAACCATCTTTTTGCATTTTATAACCAGCTTTATCTAACAAATTATTAGCTTTTTTTAAGTTCAACGGATATCCTTTTTGGCGGTGGTCATTCCACTTACCTAAGGCATCTGGGATCAGCGTATTTCCACGATATCTTATGCCATGATAGAGTTTTTTATCGAGCTGTTCAGTATTCATCGCATATGCCATCGCTTGACGTAAGGTACGATCGCGAACAGGAGTCTTACGATCCATCACACTATTACCGTCTTTATCAGCATGACCAACTTTAAAGCCTAAATAAGTATAAGTAAGTGCTTTTTCACCTAAAACCTTGTAGTCTTTAAGATTTTTGATCTTATTATAGACCCCCGGTGATTCCTTTAATAAGATATCATATTTATGTGCTTTCAGAGCCGAAACAGCCTTATTAGTAGCAACTAATTCAACTGTGATCTTATCGAGCTTAGGTTTTGGTCCCCCATAGTATTTATTAGGTACCCATTCGATCGATTCACCTTTAACGATATTTTTCATTGTCCAAGGACCGTAAAAGAGCGGATGTTTTTGGACCTTATCACTTGAGGCTAACTGATCAAAAGGAACATCTTTTAAGTAATGATATGGTTCTACGACATCTACAATATAGCCTGAGCCAGAAAAATACATATCAGGTGTCATCTTTTTATAGTGCAAAACGACCGTTTTATTATCTTTTTCCTCAACACCAGAAATATGGTCCGCTTGACCGTTATGATATTCTTCCATTCCTTCGATATCTTTAACTTGATCGTTATAAGAAGCTGAATCTGTTTGCTTATTAGCGATAACTTCATACGTATACGTAAAGTCTTTAGCTTCTACTGGATGACCATCTGACCAATTAACATTTTTTCCGATTTTGACTGTCGCCGTTTTTTCTTTACGATCAAAAGAAACGTCAGCTAGACCACCTTTAACATAACGATAATTTTTATCGACCTTAAATAGATCTTGCCAACCAAAACCAGCTACGTCAGCTGTTGGTGAATCTGATTGC
This sequence comes from Ligilactobacillus apodemi DSM 16634 = JCM 16172, assembly GCF_001434405.1. GTDB lineage: Bacteria > Bacillota > Bacilli > Lactobacillales > Lactobacillaceae > Ligilactobacillus > Ligilactobacillus apodemi. Next base: position 62,186 of record NZ_AZFT01000004.1, read on the forward strand.
AATTCATTAGCAAAAACACCCTTAAATGCACTGTCACTCACATAGCCGACCCGTAAAGTCCCCCCTTTCAAGCTTTTTTTATGATTTGTATATGTTGTCGGAAAGCTTAGTGCCTGAACATCACTTACAAAAGTTGCACTCAAAACAACACTTGTAGTAAGTGCTACTAAACCTTTCATTAACCCTTTATTTTTCATATTTTTCCCTCTAATCTATTCTCTTTTAACAAAAATATATGTTGTATCATTTGAAAGTTCTGCCTCAAAACGATACCCTAATTCGTTAAAATTCTGTAACTGTATTAAATCCTCTACCTTTTTTTCTGCTAAATAACGTACAAATTGTCCCCGCGCTTGTTTAGCATGAGTTGCTTTTTGAACTAACTTTTGTCTTTTAGGATCATATTCTTTAAACTCACAGGTAATGAAAATATCGGTTGGCTCAAGATATTTAGTAATTACCTTAGCGTATTCCTTTGAAGCTAAATTAACTACTGGTTCTCCGGTCTTAAAAAGTTCATCGTATAGATCTTGCCCCCAAAAATGATATAGATCATGTGCCCCAGCAAAATCGATCTTAGCTCCCATCTCAAGACGATATTTGACGATCCCGTCAAATGGACGCAAGATCCCATACAAACCTGAAAGGATCCGCAAATTTTTAGCTAAATAATCTAAGTCTGGTCGTGTCAATAGATCCGGTGCCAATGAACTGTACTGTAAGCCCACATACGAGAATAAGGCTGGCGTAACTTGGTGAGTAAGCTTTGTGCTTTGTAATTCTTGATAATTACTCATAGCTAATTTTTCACTACATTGCCAAACTTCTTTTACTTGTTCATAAGAAAGTCCTTGTAACCAAGAAAAGAGCGTTTGCGCCTTAGACAAGAGAACTGGTTTTGTCTGGGCCGAAAAATCAGCCGTTGCATCATACATTTTTTTAGCGGGTGAAATAATTATCTTCAAAGTCTTCATTCCATTCTTTTTTACCCAAATTTTAACATATGCTGTTTCACATGAAACATTGGAAAACTTTTACCCGCTATTTAGCTATTTTCTAAAAATCAGTCCGTTACTTTTCCTCTCCCCATTTATGTTTTTACCCAATAAAAAAATATTTATTTTTAACCTAACCTTTGCCGAGCATCAAAAGCTCGCCGAATAACATTACCAACATAGCTGATCCCCACACAGATAAATAAGATCACTAACGCAGCTGGTAGCCAGACCCACGGTGCACCAGTAATAACTTCTGGGTCTTGCGCTAACCCGATCAATGTACCTAAACTCGGCACAGAATCAGGTAAGCCAAAACCTAAAAAGCTAAGTCCCACTTCGATCCCGATATTTGAAGTTAAATTCAAGATCAGATCAACGATGATCAGTGAACTCATATTTGGTAAGATCTCAAACAACATGATTTTCCACGAGCGCATCCCCGAAGTTACCGCAGCAAAAACATATTCTTTTTGAGCTTCCGCTAAAGTTTTAGACCGGATCAACCGAGCTGTTCCGACCCAAAGAAAAGACGAAACAATCAAAATAAAATCTAAAATACTGTAATTAGGTATGATCGAAACAAGGACAATGATCACCATGAGCATTGGTAAGATCATCATAAAATCTAAAAAGCGCATCATTACATTGTCAACGACTCCACCATAATATCCGGCGACCAACCCAAAAACGATCCCGATAACTTCAACGATACACGTAACTGCGATCCCAATGTTAAGTGAGTTTCTGACACCTAAGACAAGATATTGGAACACGTCTCTTCCCCCTGAATCAGTTCCCAATAAGTGTCCATCTTTTAGCGGTGCGCTATATCCATTTAAAAGGTCGATATGCATGACTTGTTTTTGATTTAAAGCCAACGCATAGCCATAGACAAGTAAAATAAGACCAACTAAAAAAAATAAGAAAAATGTCGCACCTTTGTCGTGTTTAAATTCTCGTAAAATCACGTTAAAATTTGTATCATTACGTACTTTTTTTGATTTTTTCACACGCGGTTCCCCCTCACTCTATCCGAACACGCGGATCAACGATACTTAAAATAATGTCTGAAAGTAACGATCCTATCAGCGTTAAGATTCCATAAAGTAAAACAAGTGCGGTGATCACTGAATAATCACGGTTCATGATCGAATCCATAAATAGTAGCCCCATGCCAGGATAATTAAAGATCTGCTCTACAAAGATCGAGCCCCCTAATAATCCTGTGATCGAATATCCTAAAAAAGCAGCGATCGGCAACAGTGAATTCCTAAAAATATGACGCTTAAAGATCTGTTTTTCTGGAACGCCCTTAGCACGTGCAGTTTTAACATAATCTTGATTTTTATTGTCGATCACTTCACTGCGTAAATATTGCACAACTGAGGTCACACTGATCAACGCCATTAAAATTGCCGGTAAGATCATGTGCTTGAGCCGACTTAATAAGTATGACAAACCACCTGTTACATCGACATCAACAGAGCCAGATGTTGGAAACCAGCCTAACTTGTAGCCAAATAACCACACACCCAATAAGTAAAAAACAAAAGCTGGGATCGCATAAGCTACAAAAGTATAAAACATGATGAAATTATCCAGTTTTGTATTTTCATAGCGTCCAGCGGTCAATCCTAATGGGATAGCCAATAAATAGCTTAATATCATCGTGATCAGCGACAGCCACAAGGTATTCCACATCCGTGAAGCGATCAAAGTACCGACTGGTGTTTTAAACTGATAACTGATCCCTAGATCTCCGTGAAACATTTTGACTATCCAGTGGTAGTACTGAATGTACCAAGGATCATAAACACCAGCTTTGATACGCAACTGCTCAATTTGGGCAGCTGACGTTTGTGGGGTGACCATTCCTGTAAATGGATCACCGGGCATTAATTTGGCTAAAATGAAGATCAAAATGCTCAATAAAATAATTTCCGGGATCATCACCAAGAGTCGCCGTAAAATCGTTTTCCACATATTGCTTTACTCACAATAGTTCACAAGAGTCCACCGCTTTTGCCTGATGAACAAGAAAGTTCTATCTTCCCCTTTCTTTGATTTTTTCAACTCCTATCCACTCTTGCACTTTAACTTTCTTGTGGATAATGGTCATTCTTTTTTTAAAGCTACCGCATGCGTTTTAGTGATTTGTTCTAACGGATATACATGTCCATTTTTATCGTAATAATCCTCTTTTAACGAATCATATTCACACTCTAACCGTTGGCGTTCATCGCGATGCTTTTTCCGCAATAAAACATTAGTCTGTGGGATCGCAGCTAATAGTCGTTTAGTGTAAATATGTAGGGGATCTTCATAAATATCATCACGTGTTCCTACTTCAACAAACCGTCCCTTATGCATGATCGCTAATCTGTCACACATATGATGTACGACACCTAGATCGTGTGAAATAAATAGATAAGCCACACCATATTTTTCCTGAATATCTTTCATGTAATTCAAAACTTGTGCTTGAACGGATAGATCCAAAGCTGAGACTGGCTCATCAGCAATGATCAATTTAGGTCTAGGTGCAACAGCACGGGCAACTCCGATCCGCTGCCGTTGTCCTCCAGAAAATTGATAAGGATATTTATATAGTGCTTCTTCATCCAGTCCTACCGTTTTCAATAATTCTACAACTCGCTTTTTTAGGGCCACACCTTTTAAATTTTCAAAGTTTTTAAGTGGTTCCCCGATAATATCGATAATTTTTTTCTTAGGATTTAGACTCGATAATGAATCTTGAAAGATCATTTGTACTTCTTTGTTATACTGCATCTTTTTACGGACATGCTTATCAGTCACATCCTTACCAGCATAAGTGATCGTACCTGACGTAGCTTCTAGTAATCCTACTAAAGTTTGACCGATCGTTGATTTTCCCGAACCAGACTCTCCGATCACGCCATAACTTTCTCCTGGTTTGATATCGAATGAAACACCATCAACCGCATAAACATAGTCATTTACATGCTTAAACATACCTGAACGCACCGGATAGTAGACACATAGATCTTTAACTTTAAGTAATTCCTCCATCATAGCCCATCTCCTCTCTTTTTCATTCTTGTGAGAATTTAAAATCTTTCCAACAAACACATCTCACATAATGTCCCTCAGCTACTTGATGCATTTGGGGCTCACTTTCATGCGGAAGCTTACTTAGCCATGACACCCGTTTAGAAAAGCGACAGCCACTATGCTCCATATTTTTTAATGAAGGTACCATCCCTTCGATCACGTATAATTTATCTCGTACTTTGTCTGCCTGTGGCATCGAACGTAAAAGCGAACGTGTATACGGATGTTTCGGCTCAGTAAAGAGCTGTTGAACGCTTCCTGATTCGACCACTTGACCAGCATACATCACCGCTACTCGATCGGCCATTTGGGCAACAACGCCCAAGTCATGGGTGATCAAAATGATCCCTGCATGATTTTCTCGTTGGATCTTCATCAAGAGATCCAAGATCTGTGCTTGGATCGTCACATCAAGCGCCGTTGTTGGTTCATCGGCAATGATCAAATCTGGTTTACATGCGATCGCAATGGCAATGATCACCCGTTGACGCATCCCACCAGAAAGCTCATGTGGATATTGCTTTGCAACACGTTTGGGATTTTGGATCCCTACTTGTGAAAGTAATTCCTGCACACGCAAATCTTTTTGCTCTTCGCTTAAGGTGGTGTGTAAAGTTAGACTTTCTTTGATCTGGTCAGCAACCCTCATCAATGGATTTAAAGCGGCTAATGGATCTTGGAAGATCATCCCGATCTTTTCTCCGCGGATCTGATCCATTTCCTGAGCACTCGTGCCGACTAATTCTTGATCACGATATTTGATACTTCCTGAGATCTTTGTTTGTTTTTCGTTGTAAAGTCCGATAATACTAGTCGCTAAAGTACTTTTACCACAGCCGGATTCCCCGACGATCGCTAAGATCTCATCTTCATTTACATTTAGGCAAACGTCATCAAGAGCATTATAGTAGTGCCCATCAACTTTAAAAGCAGCATTGACATTTTTCATTTCTAACAACATGCTCTTCCCTCCTAAAAATTGGTCAAGTGAATTTTTACCAATTTTATTTACTAAATTTATTTTTGTCAATGGTTATTTTACTAAACAAATTTACTTTAAAGCTAAATTTTCCCTAAAAGACGCTTGAACAAGAGATGCGTTTAAACCTTTGTCTACTAATATATTTACTAAATAATCACTACCTCATTTTAGCCTGAATATTAGAAAATGATTATCAATATTTCTCAATAATTTCATTTTCACGTCAAAAAATATTGAGATTTACTAAAAAAAGTAATTGACAATCTAAATAAAAGGTTGTAAATTTAGTTCAACAATAAATATCAGCGAACGCAGTGAGAAAGACAAGTAACTCTAAATGCGCCTAAAAGCGAGCTCCGTGTGGTGAAAGGGAGCAGGTCGACTTTAGAGTGAAAAATCACTTTCGAGCGTTGTGTCGAACGAAAGTTTTTTAGTAGATACTCTGGGTACACCCATTACAGTGTTAGCATATCGCCCTATTCTAGATCACGGGCCGTATGTGAAAGGTGAACGTAGCGAGGCGTTCATAAAACAAGGTGGTACCACGCTCGACAGGCGTCCTTGGACTAGCAATCTAGTCTAAGGGCGCTTTTTCTTTTAGTTCCGATATTTGCCGTGTAACTAAAGTAACTGATGACACTACATCGTGGCATCAAGAAAAGGAGCAAAAAATATGAATGACGGAAATAAAAAAATGACTTTCAAAGATTATGCTGTTGTTAGTTCATTACTTTTTGGGCTATTTTTCGGAGCTGGTAACTTGATTTTCCCACTCCATTTAGGACAATTAGCAGGTCACAATTGGGGGCCTGCAGCCCTAGGATTTTTAGTCACTGGGGTTCTCTTACCTTTACTCTCGGTCTTAGCGATCGCGATCACCCGTGCCAAGGGAGTCTATGATGTTGGACTTCCATTAGGGACAGGCTTTGCCTTAGTCTTTATGGTCTTGATCCATGCCACGATCGGTCCACTTTTTGGGACACCAAGAACTGCAACGGTCGCTTACTCTGTTGGATTAAAGCCATTTTTAGGAGCTAACAATAGTTGGGGGTTACTTTTATTTTCAGCCCTATTCTTTACCGCAGCCTTTGCTTTTTCCTACCGCGAAAATGATATCTTGGCTAACGTTGGGAAAGTCCTAAATCCACTCTTCCTCACTTTGCTTACCTTAGTCTTTCTCGTTGCTTTCGCTAATCCGCTTGGTTCGACGGCTACAGCACCAGTCACCGCAGCTTATTCGAATCTCTCAAATGCCTTGACCAACGGCTTTTTAGAAGGTTACAACACAATGGATGCCTTAGCTGGCCTTGCTTTTGGGGTCACCGTTGTTACAGCCATCCAACAAATGGGGCAAAAAGACCCGAAACATGTCTCATTAGTGACTGCTAAGTCTGGTTTCTTTTCTATGGGTGCCGTTGCCTTGATCTATTTACTTTTGATCTTGCTTGGTGCAATGTCACTGGGTCAATTTAAGTTATCTCCCGAAGGTGGCACGGCTTTTTCTCAAATCGTCACTGCTTATGCAGGCCCACTAGGACAAGCTGTTTTAGCTGCTCTTTTGACTGTAACTTGTTTAACGACCGCAGTTGGCTTAGTAGCAGCTTTTGCGCAAGACTTCCACAATCATTTTCCCAAAGTTAGCTACCATGTTTGGCTCTTTTTAAGTTGTTTCTCGTCATTTTTAACAGCTAACTTTGGACTTGAAACGATCATCGCCTGGTCAACTCCAATGTTGATGTTCTTATACCCACTCTCAATGGTCTTGATCTTGTTGTCAGTCTTTTCACCGCTCTTTAAACGTGATGGCGTTGTTTACTTAATGGTCGTTGTCTGCACCGTTGTTCCTGCATTCTTCGATATGGTCGTTGCCTTTCCCAAAGTTGTTAGCCAAAGTGCATTTGGGCTTAGCGTTGCTGGCTTACGCTCCTATCTTCCGTTAGCAAGCATCGGTATGTCTTGGGCAGTCCCAGCCTTGGTCGGCTTAGTGGTGGGCTTATTGCTCCACTTTGTTCGTCGTGGAAAATTACCAGAAATGGTCAGTGAATAACTTTTCCTACTATATAAATACGCAAAAAAAGTCAGCAGTTTTTTTCTGCTGACTTTTTTTCTACTATATTATTTTTATTTAAAACTCAAACCTAATAAACTGATGATCACAAAAGTCATCCCACTTGCAATCACGGGTCCAGCGGCGACACCACGCAAGAAAACGACTCCCAAGATCGTCCCAAAGACGAGTGCGACCGTGACTTGTGGCGTTGCAGCTAATTGATCGACCCCATAGCGTGATAAAATCGCCACTAAGATCCCACAACCAACTGCAATCCAGCCGGCCGGCATCTTAAAGGCATCAACCAAGTCTTTAAAAGTGATCTCGCCCGTTGCGATCGGAATCAAGATCGCCACCGAGATGACTGTAACGCCCCAATTGATCCCTTTATCTTGAATAAGCGGGAACCATTTTTCCGCTAATGGTGGCAATAATTTGATTACCATGACCACTAAAGTTGCAATGATCAAAGAGTTGTTTTTTCCAAAAAACGAGACTGCTAAGATCAGTAATAAAAATAACCATGTTTCCATTTATAATACCTCGATCCTTTTTTACATAATCAAATCATAACAAATTTTCCCGGGAAATATCACCCACCTTAACTTGACAAAATTAGGATAATTTTTTACACTAAATAATCATTAGTTAGCTAGCTAACAAATAATTTTAAGGGGGCCTTTTTCATGACTAAAACAACTGGCCGTGTCATTATTAATACTGCTAACCAATTGACTAAAAACTTTGGTAATTTCGCCAAAAAATACGGTCTAACTGGGACGCAGATGGAAATTATTGATTTTCTTGCCAGTAATGAAAAAGAAATATATTTCCAATATGATCTAGAACGTGAATTTAATATTCAACGCTCAACCGCTACGGTATTGTTACAACGCATGGAAAAGAAAGGCTTAATTGAGCGTCAACGTTATCCTGGAGATGCACGGCAAAAGGTAATAACGCTTAAGCCCAAAGCACAAAAACTAGTCCAAGAGTGTCAAAAATTTCTTGTAGCCGAAGAAAACGCGCTCCATCAACGTTTTTCAGCAACTGAAATTGATACCCTTAAACGAATTTTAGCTTTTTATATGGAGGAATAAATATGTCTCAGACTAAACTTTCACCCCGTATTTTCTTAGCAGTTTTAGCTGCTGGGATCATGTCATTTTGTGGGGTGACAGTCGAAACCGCGATGAACATCGCATTTCCTACGCTGATGCGCCAATTTTCTATCAATACATCTACCGTGCAATGGATGACAACGATCTACTTATTAGTGATCTCGATCGTTGTCCCCCTTTCAGCTTACTTAAATCGGTCTTTTACTACCCGTACGCTATTTCTTACGGCTAATCTATTTTTCTTGTTAGGGTTGTCGATCGATGCCTTTTCACCTAGCTTTACGTTTCTATTAGTGGGACGTGCGATTCAAGGTATTGGTACTGGGATCGCCTTACCATTGATGTTTAATATTATTTTTGAGCAAGTCCCACCACAAAAGATCGGGGTGATGGTCGGTTTTGCGATGCTTATTGTGGCGGTCGCTCCTGCTTTAGGCCCAACTTTTGGGGGCATCGTAGTTTCAACGCTTGGATGGCATTACATCTTTATCTTGAATTTACCGCTCGTGATCATTTCGCTTGGTTTGGGGATCTTTTCGATCAAATCAAGCCACAAACCTACTAAAGAAAAATTTGATATTATTAGTTTTCTCGCGATCATCGCTCTTTTTGCTGGGCTGATTTTAGGGATCAATAACTTAGCCCAACATCCCCTTTTATCCGTTTATGTTAGCTTTTCACTAATTATCGGACTTTGCGGTTTAGGTGTCTTGATCTACCGTTCAAATCAGCTTGAAAATCCACTGATCGACCTTACTTTATTTACTAATTATCGCTTCACGGGACATATCGCTGCCTATTTCAGCTCTCAATTAATGCTTTTAGGTTTAGCATTTTTACTTCCTAACTATGTTCAATTGGTCAACGGTTCTAGCGCAACGATCGCTGGCTTATTAGTTTTACCTGGGGCCGTTTTAGGTGCGATCTTAGCACCACTTTCAGGACGGCTTTTAGATAAAGCAGGCGCACGTAAACCAATTTTACTTGGTGCGATCTTGTTTATCATTTCTATGATCTTGTACGTTGTTTACGCCTTAAATCTTTCAAACTTCTTAGTCGCCTTCTTCTATATCATCTTTATGTGCGGCTTAGGTGTTTCATTTGGTAACATTATGACCAGTGGCCAACAAGGGTTAAGTCGGAAACAACAAACAGATGCCAATGCTCTCTTTAATACGCTGCAACAATTTGCCGGTGCGATCGGGGTCACATTAGTTTCTTTGATCGTTGAACTTAGTCAAAGTAACAGTTCTGTTTCCTACGCTAAAGCAACGGCAATCGGAAGTCGCAATGGTTTTATCGTTTTATTGATCCTAGCAATAATTCAATTAGTGATCCTCTTTTTCGCAGTCAAACCCGTCGATAAATAAAAAAATCGTCTTCAGCTTAATAACTGGAGACGATTTTTTAGTGTAATTATTTAACTTTAGCGATCTTACCTTGTTCGATGTAGACAGCTAAAATGGAAAGATCAGCTGGATTGACCCCACTGATCCGACTAGCTTGCGCCAATGTTTCTGGGCGGATCTTAGACAATTTTTGCTTAGCTTCAGTTGCTAACCCTTCGATCGCTTCATAATCGATTTGATCAGGGATCTTCTTTTCTTCCATCCGTTTTAGTTTTTCAACTTTTTCATAGGCCTTTTTGATGTAGCCTTCATACTTGTATTGAATTTCGATCTGTTCGATCACATGACGATCAAGTGGGCCTGCTGGTGCTGGAATAAATTGCATCAAATCAGCATAGGTCACATATGGACGGCGTAAGAATTCACTTGCCAAGACCCCATCTTTTAACGGACGATCGCCATGGGCTTCAAGGTAAGCATCCACTTCTGGGCTTGGCTTGATGCGAATTTTTGAAAGCCGTTCTTTTTCTGCTTGGATCGCCGCTTTTTTCGCTTCAAATGCAGCTAAACGTTCATCCGAGATCAAGCCGAGCTCATAGCCTAATTCTGTTAAACGTAAATCAGCATTATCATGCCGTAAAATCAAGCGATATTCGGCACGACTCGTCAACAAACGGTAAGGTTCATTGGTGCCCTTAGTTACCAAATCATCGATCATGACCCCAATATAGGCATCGCTACGTTTTAAAACGATCTCTTCTTTGCCTAACGCATGCCGACCAGCATTGATCCCGGCGATCAAACCTTGCCCCGCAGCTTCTTCGTAACCTGAAGTCCCGTTAGTTTGACCCGCAGTATATAAACCTTTGATGAGTTTAGTTTCTAGCGTTGGCCGTAATTGATATGGTGAAACGATATCGTATTCGATCGCATATCCCGGGCGCATCATTTGCGCATTTTCCAAGCCAGGGATCGAATGGACCATTTGTTGTTGGACATCTTCTGGTAAAGAAGTCGATAACCCTTGAATATAGTATTCCGCTGTATCGCGTCCTTCTGGTTCGATGAACAATTGGTGGCGTGGTTTATCAGAAAAGCGCACGATCTTGTCTTCGATCGATGGACAATAACGTGGGCCGACCCCTTCGATCACGCCAGAAAACATTGGCGCACGATCTAAATTGTCACGAATGATCTTGTGTGTCATTTCTTGCGTGTAAGTCAACCAGCATGAAAGTTGTTGTTTCACATCTAAATAATCAGCATCGTCACTTTCATAGCTAAACAAATGTGGTTGTTCATCCCCTGGTTGTTCTTCTGTCTGATCATAATCGATCGTATTACCATCAACTCGTGGTGGGGTCCCAGTCTTGAACCGCTTGAGTTCAAAACCTAATTTTTCAAGGTTTTTCGACAATTCGACCGCTGCTTGCGTATTGTTAGGGCCTGAAGAATACATCAATTCACCGATGATGATCTTCCCTCTGGCTGCTGTCCCCGTTGTTAAAACGACCGCTTTGGCACCATAACAAGCACCCGTGTTAGTTACAACTCCTTTAACTTCACCATCTTCTATGATCAGATCATCCACGATCCCTTGACGCAAAGTCAAATGTGGTTGATTTTCCAAGGTGTGCTTCATTTCGATCGAATAACGACTCTTATCTGCTTGTGCCCGTAAAGCTCGCACGGCTGGGCCTTTACCCGTATTTAACATGCGCATTTGGACATAAGTCTTGTCGATATTTTTGCCCATTTCACCACCAAGGGCATCTACTTCACGCACCACGATCCCTTTAGCTGGGCCACCGATCGAAGGGTTACATGGCATAAAAGCCACCATTTCTAGATTGATCGTGATCAAAAGAGTTTCATTGCCCATCCGAGCTGAAGCTAGCGCAGCTTCACAGCCAGCATGACCTGCCCCAACAACGATCACATCATAATCTTTTGCTTTATAGCGTTCTCCAAATTGCATAAAATTCTCCTTTATTTCCCTAAACAGAATTGACTGAAGAGTTGATCTAATAATTCATCTTGATAGCTATCACCCGTGATCTCACCCAATAATTCCCACGCATTGGTCATATCGATTTGGACTAGATCAACTGGTAATTGTGCATCTAAGCCAGCTAAGACAGCCTCAAGTGAAGCTTTTGCCCGTTCTAACAAGGCAATGTGGCGCGCATTTGTTACCAAAATGTTAGTTTGGGAGTTTTCGATCCCACGATAGAAGAGTTGTGCGATATGTTCTTCTAATTCATCAACGCCTTCATTTTTTAAAACTGAGGTCTGTAATACTTCAGCTTGATCTACGTGTTGATAGAGTTCAGTTAAATCAAGTTGTTGTGGTAAATCTGTCTTATTTAAGACGATGATTCGCTTTTTATCTTGGGTCATTTCTAGCAACTCAAGGTCTTCTTTAGTCAACGGCTCACTAGCATTTAACAATAACATGACTAGATCCGCTTGAGTGATCGCTTTTTTCGAGCGTTCGACCCCAATTTTTTCGACCGTGTCGTCAGTCTCACGGATCCCCGCAGTATCGACAAGTTTTAAAGGTACGCCCCTAACATTGACGTATTCTTCGATCACATCTCTAGTCGTCCCGGCAATATCGGTCACGATCGCCTTATCTTCATGTAATAAATGGTTCAATAAACTTGATTTACCCACGTTAGGGCGTCCAACTAAAGCTGTCGCCAAACCTTCCCGCAAGATCTTTCCTTGTTTAGCTGTCACCAATAATTTTTGGATCTGCGCTTTAACATCTATTGCTTTTTCGCGGAGCATCTTTGAAGTCATTTCTTCGACATCATCATATTCAGGATAATCAATATTAACTTCAACTTGCGCTAAGACATCTAAGATCTCTTGGCGTAATTTAGTGATCAACTGGGATAAATTACCATCTAATTGATTTAACGCAGCTTTCATCGAACGATCTGTTTTTGCTCTGATCAGATCCATCACTGATTCTGCTTGAGCTAAATCGATTCTGCCGTGTAAAAAGGCACGCTTGGTAAATTCACCTGGTTCAGCTAAACGCGCCCCATTTGCTAAGAGCACTTGCAAGATCTTATTGGTTGGCACGATACCCCCATGACAGTTGATCTCGATCGTGTTTTCCCGGGTAAAGGTCTTGGGTGCTAACATCACTGAGACCATTACTTCGTCAATCACTTCATTAGTCTTAGGGTCGATAAAATGTCCGTAATTGATCGTATGACTAGCAGCCTTGGTCAAGTCTTTACCAGTAAAAACTTTCGCAGCGATCTGCACTGCATCGTCACCACTTAAACGTACGATCGAGATCGCTCCTTCGCCTGGTGGGGTCGCGATCGCTGCGATCGTATCAAATTCTGTCACTGTATTTGCCATGAGCTTCCTCCGTTTGTTAATTTTAAGCAGAAAAAAAGCGCCTACTCCACACAAAATAAACTTGTCCCACGACAAGTCTTTATGTGGATAAAGCACTTTGACTACTTTATCAATTAAGATAAGAATGATTATCTATAATATAATGTTAATCTGGTAAATTGTCAAACAAATGTTTTACGCGCACAACTTAATTTTGGGCTAAGTACGCATCTAGTTCCGCTAAATAAAATGCCTTTTGCTTTTGACTGATCCAAGATGCTTCAAACGAGTTTTTTGCCAACGCGACTACTTGTTCTTTAGTCAAATCGTATTTTTGTGCCAAAGCATAGTAGTTATCCCCGATATAACCACCAAAATATGCGGGGTCATCTGAATGAATGGAGATCTTTACCCCTTTTTCTAGTAATTCTAAGACTTCTTTTCCTTTCATGTCAGCGGCAATAAAGTCATTTGACAACGGACATGAGGTTAAGCCGATCTTGTTTTTAGCTGCAAAATCCACTAAATCAGGATCTTCAACAATATTTGTCCCATGATCGATCCGTTCAACGCCGATCACTTCCAACAATTCCCGAATATGCGCTAAAGAATTTACTTGATCAACGTCAGCATGAGCGGTGACATGTAACCCGTGCTCTTGTGCCGTACAAAATTGGTTGAAAAATTTCAGCGGCGGATTATTATGCTCATCGGAATCAAGCCCGACTCCGACAAATTTATCTTTATAAGGCAAAGCTTCTAAGAGCGTTTGGCGCGCCGATTCGCGGGATAAATCACGTAAAAAACACATGATCAAGCAGGCATCAATATTTAATGCTCGTGCATCCACAGTAGCCCGGAGTAGCCCAGTAATGACCGTCGAAAAAGCGATCCCCCGACTCGTGTGTGCTTGCGGATCAAAGAAGATCTCAGCGTGACGTACATTATTTTGAGCAGCTTTTTTCAAATATGCCATCGCTAGTTCGTAAAAATCATCTTCTTCGATCAAAACGTTCATTGCGGGATAATAGACAGCTAAAAAAGATGCAAGATCATCATATTTCAAAGATTCTTCGACTTCAGCAATCGTTTTTTGCCCGATCTCAATGTTATTTTTTTTAGCTAATTTCAACTTTAGTTCGGGTTCTAATGTCCCTTCAATATGGACATGTAATTCTGCTTTAGGTAAATTACGGGTGAATTCGCGGGTCACTTCTGTCATGTCAGCCTCCTAGATAATTCGGGTTTAAAAATATTATGTAATATAATATCATCAAAAAATTAAATGTCAACCTAAAAAAACCGAACAAAAAAGCAAGGCGTTTGACCTTGCTTTAAGTGTTATTCAAATTTAAATTTAATAAATTTACCACTGATGCGAGCTAACTGCAACAACTCTTCCATTGTGGGTAAAGCCTTACCTGCTTCGATCTCTTTTACACGTGCCAAACTCAAATTTGCCTGACAAGCAAATTGTTTTTCGTCTAAATTAAGCTCTACGCGTAATTTGTGTACATTAAATTGATAATCGATCCGTAAATTTTGGAGTTGATAGTGCTCTTTGGTCGCTCCGGATAATTGCGGTCGTTTTGACTCATTTAAAATTGCAGTTTTTGTTACTAATTGTTGCTTTTTTAGCTGAGCTTGTCTAAGCTTAGCTCGCCGTAAGATCGCATCGTGTTGCTTGCGCATCGTCATCAAAAACTCTGGCACCGTTTGGGCACGATATGGCGACAAAGGCCAGAATCGACTTGTTATTTGTTTTTCCAAAACGTCCCCCCTATTTTTTACTAAATTATAGCAAAAATTTCCCCGAGACATTTCAGAAATTTGGTAGTTTTACTAAACAGCCAATTCGATCTTTTCTAGTAACTTAAACGAATTATCTTCTTTATTGAAATCATATTTAAAGATACAACCATTTGGTACACTTGTAACTTCTTCGGTAGGACTCCAACGTTTTAAAAATTGCAAGCAAGCATTGGCATGGGTGACCGCTAAAACAGTTCTCCCACTTGATTTTTGCATGATCTCAGTACAGGTTTGCACCATGCGCTCTTGCACTGCTTGGTCGCTTTCACCACCATATTTTACAAAAAGTTCCCCGTAAGGACGCAAGTGTTGTAAATAATCGTGTTCGCCTTCCAAAATGCCAAAGTTTTGTTCTTTTAAGCCCTTAAGTCGCATATAAGGCAAGGTCGTTAAATGACGTAAAGTATCGCAACAACGCTCCGAAGCTGAACAATAAGCCGCTGATAAATCAACGTCTTTAAAATACTTGCTAGCATCTTTTGCTTGGGCGATCCCTTTTAAGGTCAAAGGTGAATCGCTCCAGCCTTCAATCTTGCCTAAACTGTTAAATAATGTCTGCCCATGGCGCATCAAATATAATGTTTGTTCCATTTATTTTCCCTCAATAATATTCTATTTTCTCCCCAACAAATATAGCGCTTTCTTTTTTGCCGAGAAAAACCAACTGCCAACCAAATCATTGTAGTGTTTTTTACTTAAAATATTACTAAAATAGCGCTAAGAATCCCTTAAGGTTCCTAGCGCTAAAACTGTATCTTATTTAAAAGGCACCACCTGTGCCACCGCCCCCACCACCGGAGCTACCGCCTGAAAAGCCACCAGATCCGCCAGTTGCCGAGGAATAAGTGCTTGCGTTCCCAAATGTGGTCGCAAAACTTTGGGTAAAACTAGTGTCCCATGCTCCCATAAAGTAAAGGGCATAATATGGTCCAAAGGCTACTTCTAACTCAGTGGTGTCAAACTGTGTTTCTAATGCTTTAATAACTTTTTTAGCTAAACCAAACGCTACAGCATATGGTAAGATCTGTTCCCATAAAACGATATCACCCACTTCACGGAGATCAACGCGCCCGACATCTTTTAGCATCGCCTTAAAGCAACGTAACTGATACACTTGAGCTTGACCTTTAGCCGTATAATTAGAGTGCGTTAGGAAGTATTTTCCACTCAAGATCGCGATCACGATCCCTAAGGCTAAACTAGTCCAACCGATCCAACCTCCGATCACAAAACCTAAGATACCTAAAGCAATTAGACTAAGAGCCATACCGCCTAAAACACTCCAGTTTAGCCGTTGATTTTTACGATCAAAGTAGCCCAACGCTGCCGTTTGGTCATAAATTTCTTGTGACCAAGCAGAAAATTTCTTTTCTAACTGTTTGGCATTTTTTTCGCGTTTACCGTGTTTTTTGAGCGCTGTCAAACTAAACTCTTGCCCATTACCTACTTTTTCAAACAAATAGCGTAATAGCGGTTCTTTTAACAAGGCTTTATCGCGTAATTTAAGAATATAATCATCGTTAACCTGGGTTATTTCTACCTTATTTTGCCCCGCCAACTCTAGGAAATAAACACTTAACTCTTGTGCGGTCGGGGGTGCGATTCTCAATAATGCCTTTGCTTTAAGGGGATCAGGTTCAGGGATTTCATAACTATGTTTTATCGGTGGGAATTTTTGCTTTTTATTTCCCGGGTTACGCACCAAAATTCCAATAAAACCTAGGGATAATAGACCAACTAGCCCACTGAAAATATTTTTAAGTAATCGACTTCTTTTTTCTTGTGCTTGCCGCTTTTGATTTGCTTCTTTGGCTAATTTAGCTTCAGCTTTTTGTACACTAGCCTTGATTTTTTTCGTTGAAACTTTAGGGTTATCCTTAGTCACACTCGTGGGAAACAGCATGTGCGTTTCAAGCATCGCATCCGTCGAAAGTTCGGGCAAGGTCATGGTGACTTGACCTTTTTGTTTGTCAACATTAGTTTGACCGGTCAAAGGTCCATGCGTCCAAGCCTGTAAACTGTTGATCGGTGCCGTGGGGAATTGGACCGTAACTTTTACATTACTCAAGGGTTCATCCCAGCCTTTACCCAAGATCTTCCAATTCAACTCAGCACTATCTTGATAATTAGTGATCAAGCCTGTTAACACATAATGGTAGGTGACGATCATATCATTATCACTGATCTGATGATAAACTTTTAAGTTTAAATTATCGCTTGTTTGGGTGAGCTGATACGTATTATTTGTCCCCGCAGAACTTTCTTGCAAGGTAATTTCTTGATCATCTTGCGTAATCGCCACACTCACATCGGTCACACTATCGACCTTTTGTAAGCTCTGGTCGTAAAAGACGCCATTAAAATCACCGTCAAATGAGTAAGTTATTTTTTGCGTGAAATCAAGTGCGCCATCGCTTCTAACTTGAGCGACCGCATCATAGTTAGTGATCTCATAACTACCATCTGCCAAGATCGTGCTTGGTTTTAGTAAAAAAATAAGGCCTAAACTAAGTAATAACAACATCCAATAAAAGCGCTTTTTCATTGATATCCCCCCTTTTTTAAAGATTCACTTTTAGTATACAGGGTCGTAATTTTACTGTCTATTTTTATAAAAAGTAAAACTGACAAAAATTCTTAAAAAAAGGTAAATATGAGTATGAATTTATTAATTGAGTTATATTTAGCACGTCATTCCCATATTATATTTAAATATATTCCTTGCCCGGGCAAAATAGACGAACTTTTTTTATGAAAGCTCACCTATTCATGAAAAAAACGAACGATATTGATTATCGTAAATAAAGGAGCTATTTATGGCAAAGAAGAAATATCTTTATGAAGTAGACCTGATGCGATGCTTTTTCATTTTCGGGGTCCTACTCAATCACACCACATCCCTTTTTTCCAGTGCATTAGGGCAAACATCCACTAGTAGCGGTAAATTTTTAGTTTCAACTCACTTGATGCTCCATTTTCCGCGCATGGGTTTTATGTTTGTCACCGGACTTGTTTTATTCTTGCAATATTACGATCGTCCTAACGTGAATTACTGGGAATTTTGGAAAAAAAGGTATAAGGGTTCGGGAATTCCTTACATATTTTTTAATGGGTTTTACATGCTCTGCGCTTTACTACTTGCAGGCACATTTTCCTTTGGTTTATGGGGAAAAGAATGGTTTTTAGCAATGATTCGGGGGGATCATTACTATCTTTACTATATTTTGGTGATCTTTCAACTGTATTTGATCTTTCCAGTTTTAGTCTGGATGTTTAAAAAGCTTGAAGATCATCACGAAGCGATCTTGCTTGTGAGCGCGATCTTGCAGGTCATCTTGTTGATCTATGCAAAATACATTTACCCTAATATCAGTCATCAAGGCTGGCCTTATTTTGCAGTCCACTACGGAAATCTCTTATTGACCTACCAATTTTATTTCATTGCTGGCGCTTATACTTGGATCCACTATGCCGATGTCCAAAAACTATTGTTACGTCATCAGAAACTGATCTTTATTACGACTATCATTTTATCGCTTGGCACATTAGCTTTATATCACTTTAACGTAGCCGTCTTACACCTACCACAACATAATGCTAATTTGATCCACCAACCGTATATGTTCTTTTATGCCGTTTTTGTGATCAGTTCGATCATCATCATCTGTCTAAAATACGCCGATAATCGCACTAAACCAACTTGGCGCTGGTTTAGCAGGCTCGTTGAAAAGGCAGCTAAAGTTTCCTTTGGGATCTACTTACTTCAAACGATCCCGCTGTTATTTTTAACTGGCATCTTAAATAGTCTCAAAACACAACTCAGTAGTAGTGTCTTATTGGCGCTACTACCTGTGGGCTATTTTTTTGTGCTCGGTATCTCATGGTTGATCGCGGAATTTTGCCTAAAAGTTCCCCCATTTGGCGCTTTGATCGGGCGCCCCAACCACCATCAATTGCTTAAACGAAAGGATCTGAAAGCATGACAAATTTAACGAAGGATCTCAAAGATAACTTAACTCAAAATAAAGACCGAAAATTTTTACGCGATATTCGCCTTGATCAATGGTTTGATGGTTCACAAGTTGAAGCCGACATCGCTTTATTCCAACAAGTCTTGCGCCAAGCAAATTTCGGCCGTGATGACGTGGTCTTAATGTCATTGGAAAATTCCGCGGGTTATATTCCGATCAACCAAGCCCTTTGGCGTTTAGGTATCACGGCTCACCCCGTTTCAGCTGAAACTCCAGCCAGTGAACTAAAAAGCGATCACGACCAAAATCATTATCAAGGGATCATCTTGACTAAAGAAAAAGCCCAAGCCTTTAGCTCTGACCCTAACTTGGAAATGGTTGCCCTTTCGCTCCAAACCTTACCGGAAATGGTTTTCTTTTACCAACGTGATCTTTCCGCTGGTCGTCCACAAGTTCCACTTGAATCGACTCTGGGCTGGATCTTAAATACGAGCGGAACCACTGGTAAGCCTAAACAAGTCGGGCTAAGCCATGAAATTATGTACAAAGCAGCTAACTATGATCTTACGAGTCATGAATTGACCCCTGACGATACCGTCTTGATCGTGATGCCCATGTTTCATATCAACGCTCAAGAGTTGATCATTAACGCTACGTTACTTTCAGGTGGAAAAATTGCCATCGCCCCCCGCTTTAGTGCACGTAACTTTTGGCGTTGGATCAAAGAAGTTGATGCTACTTGGTCTTCGATCGTCCCCACGATCGTCACGATCCTTTTGAAAAATGAAGCATCACGGCAAACCTTTGACCCCGATAATAAATTACGCTTTATCCGCTGTGCTTCAGCGATGCTTGCCCTAAACCGTCACGAAGAATTCGTCAAGACTTTCAAAGTTCCGATCCTTGAAGGCTACGGTATGACCGAGGCTTGCAGTCAATGTACTTTAAACCCACTAGATGCGATCAAACGAGGTTCGGTGGGTAAACCTTATCACACAGATGTTAAGATCATCGCGCCTGATGGTTCCTATACTTCTAAGCCCAATATCCAAGGAGAAATTGCCATCGCCGGTGACCATGTTATCACTAGTTATCTCGGAAATAACACTAAAGATTTTCATCATGGTTGGTTTCATACCGGTGATCTAGGCTATTTTGATGAAGATGGCTACTTGTGGTTGAATGGCCGCATCAAGCACGTCATTATCAACCGTGGGGGCGAAAAAGTCAGTCCGATCATCGTCGAAAATGCCTTAGCAGAGCTTGATTTTATCCAAAATGTGGCGGTCGTACCGACACCCGATGAGCTCTATGGTGAAGTTGTTACTGCTGCTGTTATTTTAGACGAAAAATTTAAAGCTGACCACCAAAAAGCTCGTACCTTGATCAATGAACATGCGCGCGCTACTTTACCTAAATATCGGCGTCCGGAAAAAATCTTTTTTGTTGATTCTTTCCCACTCAACCCGACACGCAAGATCATGCGAGAAGAATTATCCAAACAACTGCAAAAAATCGAAAAAGAGGGGTAGATTTCTTTGGCTAAATCACATCAACTCAGAAAAATATTTATCGTAGTCTTTTTGATCGGCTGGTTGTTCATTGCTTATTTTGGCTGGAAACAAACGACTGATACATCTTCCAAACTAACTACGATCACGATCGGTTATCAGGCTGGTGACGAATTTGACATCGCTAAAACACGTGGTGAATTTGCTAAAAAAATGAAAAAAGCAGGCTACAAAGTCAAATTCAAAGAATTCCAAAATGGTTCTGCCGAAATGCAAGCTTTAGCTACTGGCGCGATCGATTACGCTCGTACTGGTGACACGCCACCCGTAACAGCTTTAGCATCTGGAACTAACTTAACTTATGTTGGTGCTGGGGGCTCAAAAGAACAAGGAACTGGGATTTTAGTCAAGACCTCTTCTGGTATCAATTCATTAAGCGACTTAGCGGGTAAAAAGATCGCCTATACGCAAGGAACAAGTTCACAATATCTTTTATTAAAGGCTCTGCAAAAAGCAGGTCTTTCCACGAGTGATGTTGAACTTGTCAGCCTTGATCAAAGTGCGGCTGCCGTTGCCTATGAAAAAGGCAAGGTCGATGCTTGGGCTAACTGGGATCCACAAACTTCACGCTTGGAATTAAATGGTTCTAAGTTACTCGTTAACGGTTCAGATATCAGCGACAACAACCGTAGTTACTTAGTTGCTTCAACTAGCTTTGCTAAAAGTAATAAAAAAGTTAGCAAGTTGATCATCAAATATCTCAACCAAGATATGCAATGGGTCAACAAAAACCAAACTAAAGCAATCAAAATGATGGCTAAGAGCCTTAAATTAAGCACAAGCGTTGTCTCTAAAATGGTCAAACGCCGGACTTACTCCTTTGGTTACATGACCAAAACGGCGGTCCAAGAATCACAAGACATTGCCAACCTCTTTTATGAACAAGGCGTGATCAAAAAGAAAGTCAACGTCAAATCACATGTCCAATATTTGAAATAAGCAAAAAGGAAGGCTGTAATATGAAAAAAGCAAAAACTAATTTTTGGACTAAGGTCTATCCTTGGATCTTACCGGTCGCCATCATCGTGTTTTGGCAGATCGCAGTCCAAACTAAACTGATCAACTCCCAGTATGTTCCTGCACCGTCAGCGATCGTCGCTCAAGCGATCAAATCATGGCAAGCTGGGACCTTACAAAAAAATATCAGTATCTCACTGTATCGTGCTACGCTTGGTTTCATCTGGGGTGGTGGCCTAGGCTTTTTCTTTGGACTATTTTCCGGGATCTCAGCGTTATTTCGGGCAACATTTGATTCCACGATCCAAATGTTACGTAACATCCCTCACATGGCCTTGATCCCGTTGATCATCTTAGTTTTAGGGATCGATGAAAGTGCCAAGATCTTTTTAGTAGCAGTCGGAACATTTTTCCCGATCTACATCAATACTTATCACGGAATCTCTTCGGTCTCAGAAGACTTGCTAGAAATGGGGCGCTCTTATGACCTTACCAACTGGCAACTGTTTACTAAGATCATCTTCCCCGGAGCATTGCCAACGATCTTAATGGGCGTCCGGTATTCTTTGGGGACAATGTGGGTCTCCTTGATCGTAGCGGAAACTGTTTCAGCCGACTCCGGGATCGGCTACATGTCAACAAATGCCCAACAGTTTATGAATGTTAAGATCATTTATCTGTGCATCATTATCTATGCCTTGCTCGGAAAACTCTCTGACTTTATGGCTAAGCAATTAGAGATCATCAGTCTTGATTGGCAAAAAGCCTAAATTGACTGCTAACAACTCGAGAAGAAAGGTGCGCTAAAGAACCACTATTTTAGCGTATAAGGTGAAACATATGAATTTAGTGGAAGTTAAGCAAGTTAGTAAAGCTTACGGTAAAAACACCATTTTAGATACAGTTGATTTGAATATCCAAAAAGGGTCTTTTATCGCTCTTGTCGGCATGAGTGGTGGTGGTAAAAGTACTCTCATGCGTATGATCGCAGGGTTAGAAGAAGCTACTAGTGGTGTGATCGTTTTTAACGGCCACAAAGTTCGGGGCTTAAATAAAGAAGCCCGGATCATGTTCCAAGATGATCGCCTCTTGCCTTGGATGACTGTCATGGAAAATTTGACTTTTGCTAATAAATCGCCTGAAAAGCTCGCTAAAGCAAAAGAACTTCTAGAATTAACTGATCTGACCGAACATTACGATAAATACCCTACGGCACTTTCTGGGGGACAACGGCAACGGGTCGCTTTGGCGCGGGCTTTGATGTCAGAACCTAAACTACTCTTATTAGATGAACCTTTAGGCGCTTTAGATGCACTAACACGCCAAAAAATGCAAGATCTGATCTTAGACATTTGCCAAAAACAAGCGATCACTACGGTCTTAGTCACCCATGATATCGCAGAAGCGGTCCGCATGGCTGACAAGATCTACGTCATCAAAGACCAAGGGATCAGCGGGCGTTTTGACAACCCCAATTATACGGGAAGCGCCGATGAACAACGATTGCAACGCGATCATACCGAACAAAAAGTGCTAGATGTGATCTATGGTATTTAAGCAAAAAGTCTGGATGAAAATCCAGGCTTTTTGTTTTGGCATCAAAAAAGAGACCACATTGCTGTGATCTCTCCAAAAGGGTGTACAATTACTTATCTGACCGCTGTCAAATATCTATCAAATTCATAAAAAGGCTAATATAACGACAACTTCCAAAATGAGCAAAACACTGAGCGCAAAGCCACTGGCGAGGCGCGAATTGTTTTAGGATATTATATTTTGCCACTGCACTCACGTTTCAATGCCTGCCACATTTTAAAAGCCATAGCTCAATTACAAACTCCATCAAGCTATGCCATTATCATAACAGATATTTTTTTAAGATTCATTTTTTTCCTATGTTGCCCATTTTTGTTCCTATTTGTCAGAATTTGTAAAATCTTTTAGCAAATTCCTGATTTTATAATTAGTACGTGCAGGAAAATACTCGACATCTCCATTGCGAAACATGATCTTATGGTTTCTAAAATCGACCGACTTAACATTCCGAAGATTAATGATACAAGATTGCGAGATCCGTTTAAGCGTGGGATAACGGTCGAGTAAGTTTTGCAAGTTGCCGGTAATATCGACCGTATTATTTAACAAGTAAACACACAGGCGATGGGGTTTATGGTTATGCGTCGTTATATAGATCACATTATCAAGGTTCTCATAATACGTCTCACGTCCCACTTGATAGTTAAAAATGATCTGGGGCGACTGGTCGATCAAATCCAGTTTTTTTACCGCTAGTTCTAAGGTATCATTCAAACGTTTTTGCAGCGCATCATCACCGATCCGCTCGACCACGATACAATCTAATGCTGGAATGCGCCGAAAAAAGACATAATTTGCGCTGGTATTGAAGCGCGTAACAAAAATGATCTGCGCATTTTGATCGACTTTTAAGATCTGTTCTGCCACGTCCAACCCATTATTTTTTTCTAGTAATTCGATCTCTAAAATATAAATACCGTAAATTACCCCTTGTTTAGTCACAAAATCTAATAAATCATCACTACTGTTAAAACTCCCTCCTACTTCAAGTTTATTTTGGATCGTTTCTGCCTGGATCATGATCGCCACGTCCATCAAAACTGTAAACATTTTTTGAAAAGCTTTTTCTACCAATAGAAGAACGTTATATTTCAAAAAGTTCTCTGCTATATAAAATGTGGAATAACATAAAAACAGCTGCTGTTAGAAAGAAATATAGCTTTTCCTTTCTTAAATTCATTGACTAAAGATGTTTAGCCTATCTTATTATTTTCTCTTGCTACTATCTGCATCTTTAGCGCTAACCAACCAGAAACATTGGCGATAGTCGTGTAGTTTTTAGGTTAATGTTTCTCGTTACTTGGCCCTTGATACAGTTAACTCTCAGCTTTATTTAATCTCCCTCCACATTTTACCTTTCTAAGGGAATTATTTTCGCTGTTTTAAATAACGTCCCCCCTTATAAAATGTTTCCCTTCCAAATAACCTGCTTATTATCAAATATTATCAATAATTAGCGCATTTTGCCGTATTTTTCCCAAGTCAGCATTCTAGGTATCTTATTTTACATTAATGCTGCTGAGATAAAATTATTTTTCCGTCCGTAAACTCGTTTTAGCGCACTTTTCCCCCAAAATTTGCCAAAAATATTTTTTTGGGGGTAACAAATCGCAACTTCATTTCGTTACTAATAGTGTAAGCAGCGATCGTACCTTACAAAAAATAATCTTAAGGAGGTCATGAATATGACTGAAGTAAAATGGGATAAAAATGCTGTCCGCGTAGTATTGGAAAAGGCTGAAGGTGGCATGCGCCAACGTAGTTTCAATAACGTCTCACAAAATGTCTCCCCTGAACAACTTCAACGATTCGGCCAACTTATTGCCTTACTTACTGGTGAAAAGTTACGCACTGTAGTTGAAACTACCACAACACAATTAAATTAAAGAAAGGTTGGAACGCAACATGAAGAAATTAGATCTTGGCTTTCGTTCAGCAACTAAGGGCTCAATGCACCACTTGCAATTGAAATTCATCAATTCTGAACTTGACGACGCAACTGTCAAAAAGGCAATGCAAGAATTAGCTGCTTTAAAAATGTTTACCGATAAGAACGGGGATTTGGTCTATGGGATCCCTGTCAGTGCCACATACGTTGATACGACTGATAAAGTATTATTTAACGATGATGCTAAAAAATAGTCGCTGTGCTCAATAAATAAACGCGCCCACGTGTCTGCTCGTGGGCGCGTTTATTTATTCTGATCGACTCATTTTGGTATCAAACCCTGACCTCGTCTCATTACGGTGCGACCAGCTAGAAAATGCCAGTCCACCTAAAGCGGCTGCTAAACAAAGATAGACTAACGCAACTTTTACTTTATGTCGCTTTGTTTTTTCCATCATAAGCCTCTCTTTCTAATATATTTTTAGTATAACAACCTTTGTAAACGGATACAAACATAAGTGCCATTATCTGCTTACACAAAAAAAGATGACTCAACCAGTAGTCATCTTTTTTATTATTCACCAAATAAAGCAGCTAATTTCGCTGCCATTTCTGGATCAAGTTGATCGGCCAACGAAGCTTTTTCATTGCTGTTTTGTTTAGCGACATCCGCATTTAACGTCGCATGTTGGCGCATGGAATCGATCACTGCTTGTTCCGCAATCTTTAGTGGTTCGACGTCTAATTTGCCCCCAGCCGAATCGGCATGGCCACCACCGCCAAAATATTCAGCTGCAAATTTAGCAACATCTAAGCGACCATTTGAGCGCAAAGATACGCTGTGACCGTCAATTACTAACGCTGCATCAACGTCATAGCGCTTGAGCAAAGCATGAGCAATCTCTGATTTATAGTCACTTGCATAAACGACCCCAAAAGTGCGCCCTTCAAGTTCACATGTTTCCACATTTTTTAAATGTTTATCTAAATAGCGTTGTCTTCTGCCATTTAAGGTGCTCACCAACAATTCATTTGCTTGGCGGTAATCTTCCCAGCCCGTTGCAAAGACGCTCTCAACAAAGCTTTTTGACTTGCTTAACGGATAAAACCAAAAGAGTTGGTTTAATTCATCCGCAGCCGTGCGTTCTTCAGGTGACATCAACGGATCATTTTGCCAATCCCAGGTGTCATAAGCGCGGATCAATTCAACTAGTTCAGCGACTTTAGCTTGAATATCTTGGGGGACCTTGGAAAATTCTGGCTTTTGACTCAACCAGTCAAAAACTAAACTCACTGCACTCGGATTTTTCCCTTCATCTAGGGGCTTAATGCAGTTAGTCCGGTAACGAGCCCGCAATTCTTCTTCACTTTCATGATGGTCAAAGATCAACCAGTGGTTAGCAAAGCGCTGTTCTAATTGTTGGAAAGAATATTCGCTGTCGGGCGTCATATCCATAATGTATACATCTGTGAAGCGTGCGATATCTGGTTGCCTAAACCAATAGGACAACTCACGATCAAGATTTCCTGCCGAACAAGTCGTCAAATCAAACTCTACATCCTTAAAAAGATAAGGAGCTAACGTTGTAATTAAAACGGGTGCGCCAAAGCCATCGAGATCGTTATGCGAAAAAAGCTTAATATGTCGTGTTTTTTTCAATGGTTGCTTTCCTTTCTAATAATCCGCTCATTTTTCTACTCTCTCAATTATACCCATAACCTTGCTTTAAAAGCTAGTCTGTGCATGTTATTATTTAAGGTAATGAACATATTGTGAGGTATGAAAATGACATTTACTCTTTACATGGTCCGCCATGGTCAAACGATTTTAAACAGTTATAACCGTCTCCAAGGTTGGTGTGATTCACCATTGACAGAAAAAGGTGTCAATGATGCCAAAAATGCCGGCAAACATTTAGCCGACATCAAATTTGACAAAGCATATCACTCCGATACGACCCGCGCAATGCGCACTTGTCATTTTATTTTGGAAAATAACCACCACGCAGCTGACCTTACACCTAGTGAGATCAAAAATTTCCGCGAACAAAGCTTTGGTTATTTTGAAGGCAATGATGCCGCCCAAACTTGGCTGATGGTTGGTGCCTTGCATGGTTGCCGGACTTATAACGACATTTTAAGAAAATATAACCTGGGAAAAACACGCGATCTTTTACATGAGACTGACCCATTTAAAGACGCCGAAAATGATGAGCAATATTGGGCACGGCTCAATGCGGGATTTGATCATTTACGGCGCCACACTAAAGATGGCCAAGATGTGCTCTTAGTCAGTCACAGTATCACGATCAGAAGTATCGTTGATCATTTTGCTCCTGAGATCGGGGCAGGTTTGCTTGGTCCTAAAAATGGTGCCGTGACTAAATTGATTGTTTCAGATGACGATGTTAAAGTCGAATACTACAACCACTATTTAGATAGTGAAACATATTAACACAAAAGCCACTAACGAACGCTCGTTAGTGGCTTTTATTTGCTTATAAAAAGACAGCTTCACAGATCAATTGTAAAATAAATAAAATACTCAAGATCGCTAATAATGGTGTGACTGCTTGGCTCTTTTTAGCCGCGATCTTTACGAGTGGATAAGCCGCAAAACCAAATGCTAAACCAACCGAGATCGAACCAGTCAAAGGAATCAAGACGACGATCAAAAAGGCTGGGAACCATTCTGAAAAATCGTCAAAATTGATTGCTTTTAACTGTTGCATCATGATCGCTCCAGTGATAATAATTACCGGTGCGATCGCAGCTTGAGGCACATAACTCAAAAGTGGAATAAAAAATAGCGCTAATAAAAACATTCCGCCACTAACAAGTGACATCAAACCAGTTTTACCACCAGATTCGATCCCCGCAGCACTTTCCGCCGCTGCTACCGTAGGACTTGTGCCTAAAAAGCCTGAACAAAAAGTGGCAACTGAACTTGCTTCAAAGGTCTTTTTAAACTTGTCAGCTTCGGGCAACAATCCTTCCAAGATCCCCATTGATTCAAAGACTAAGATCATGGTCATCGAAAAGACTGCCAATAAAAATTTTAAGCTAAAT
This sequence comes from Ligilactobacillus apodemi DSM 16634 = JCM 16172, assembly GCF_001434405.1. Classification (GTDB taxonomy): domain Bacteria; phylum Bacillota; class Bacilli; order Lactobacillales; family Lactobacillaceae; genus Ligilactobacillus; species Ligilactobacillus apodemi. The sequence continues at coordinate 90,003 of NZ_AZFT01000004.1, forward strand.
AAGCTACTAAAATCACCTTGCGCTAAGATCTCCTTATATTGCCACAAATCAGCCAAACTGACCTTGGGCGGATCTTGTAACCCAATATTTAACACCGCTCCCAGTGCGCTTGTCACTATGATCGCAATCATAAAGCCCCCGGTCGTTTTCCGTAAATACAAGACTAGGGTCAAAGCTAAGCCAAACAAAGCTAGTAACGCTTCAGGTTTAGCCAGATCTCCCACTGCTAGTAAGGAACGACTGTCACCTTGCGTGATCAATTGTGCTTTTTCTAGTCCTAAAGTGACTAAAAACATCCCGATCCCAGCCGTGATCCCGATCTTTAATTCTTGGGGGATCGCTTGGGAGAGTTTTTCACTCACTTTGCTAAACGCTACGATCATATAGATCACACTACTGATGATCGAAATCGCGATCGCCTGTTGCCAATCAAGCTTCATCCCGATCACCAACGTATAGGTGAAAAAGGCATTGACTCCCATCCCTGGTGTGATGATGATCGGTGCATTAGCCCAGAGCCCCATGATCAAGCACCCTAATGCCGAAGAAAAAATCGTGGCAAAAACGCTTAATGCAGCCGGGATCTTTGCATCGGTCAAGATGATCGGATTAACGATAATGATATAAGAAATCGCAAAAAAACCTGTTAGACCAGCAATTATTTCTGTTTTACGCTGCTCTTTTGTTAAGCTTTTAAAGTTTGCTAACATCACTCTACCCCTCGTTTAATTTTTTACACATCGTTTTATTTTAACAAAATTACAACTAACAACCAAATCAAAAAAGTAGCATCAAAGTGACACTACTTTTGCAGATATTTAGAAATATCGAATGATCGAAAAAATCATAATCAGCAAAAAGATGACTGCCATAAAGATCATCGTCAGGCGTTGTTTAAGACTTTTTTGCTTGATTTTAGGAACTTCTTTTCTAACTTTCTCTAATCGTTTAGCGATATCTTGGTTCAAGGGATCTTTTGGGTCATTCATTTTACTTCACCTGCCCTAAAATTTCCTGATATTGTGCTACCGTTGCTTCTTTTGCTTGTTTAGCTTGCTTAGCCAAAAGTTCAGCTAAATACTTGCGCTCACTAGCTGCTCGTCTGAGCTTAGCTGCCATGGCTTTAGCCTCGCTTGGCCGATAAACATTTTCTTTAGCGACAAAGTTTGGATCATGCAAGGTATTTTCAAAACTCAAGATCAACATGTCATTTTCATAGGCTTGGCGGACCGCATTTTGCAATTCATTTTGATGATTGATATCCAAGTAAAAGTCTGCGCTTTGCCAAAGATCAGCGAGTTCTTTTTGCGACACATTCGGATAAAGTTCAATATTATCCGCCTGACCTAAATTCATCAAATGTTGTGACATTTCGGTGACCGCTGCGATCTTAAACTCAAAATCAGGCAACTCGTCAACTAAGGTGATAAATTGTTCTAATTGATCGCTGTTAGTCAAGATAAGCGCCGTTTTTTGGTGGTGATTAGCCCGTTTCTTGGCATAAATAAAACCAAGGTTGGCAAACATCTCCGTCTCTGGCACCAATTCTTTTGCCCGTGCATAAGTTTTTTCGTCTTGCATAACGATCTTTTTGACCCGTGGAAGTTCGCCATCTAAAATAAATTGCATATTTCCCGGGATATTATCGGTGAGCTCTTCTTGCCAAAAGACGACATCAGCACCAGTTTGCGGTAAGCGGGCCAAAACTAAGAGTGGGGTGCCCAAGGAATTGATAAAGATCTGTTGTAAGTCAAATTTGCGTTGTGCTAAATAATACAACGTAAAGTCGACTAAATTTTTGAAGTTTAACGTCTTGCCAGCTTGAGTCAATAAAATATCTTTGGTGACAAAATTTTCGACGATCACTTCATTTTGGGCCTCATCAAAATAAGTCCTAACGATCGGCGTTTGCGCTTTATCGTAGACTGTTTGGGCAAAGCGAACCCCTGCTCGGTCATAGTGATCGGTAAAATGAAGCTTGCCACTTGGATCTAACCAATCAACGCTTTTGATCAAGCGACGTTCTTTTGGTAAGGCATAATTGATCTTGGCTTTGGTCACACCATAAAAGCTGATAGAAGCTTCACTATTACTTCCATGGATCTCCCAATATTTAGGCAAGGTAAGCTCATTAAAATAACGTGCCCGTCCCTGATTGGTGCGCCCTGTAAAATACATATAAGGCGATTCACTGCCAAGGGGCAACCAGCCGTCATCAGCTAAAAAAACTGTTTGGTGCGCAAAGCCAGCTTGGTCAAGTGAGGTCATCAAATCACGCGTTTTTTGATCATTTTTATCAAATAAATTAATCATTTTTCAATTCCCCCAATAAATTTTGCCATTTTTGTTCCACTTCAGTTGTTAAATACCCTTTAGCTAAGTCATAAGAGACTTGATGAACTTCAGTTAAATCAGCTGTCGTAAAGAATTCAACGATCTTTTCTGCTAAGGAATCGATCAACAGTTTTTGCTCATTTGTATTTTTAAAATCTAACAAATAACCATTTTTTCCGTCAGCAATAAAAGTTTGGTTACCATAACGGACATTAAGCCCGATCATACCCAAACCAGATCCAACCGCCTCCATCAAAGTCAACCCAAAGCCTTCGCTAGTCGAACCAGAAAGATAGGCTTCATATTTAGGATAAATCGTTTTTAAGTCATGATGCCCCTTTAATTTGATGTAATCTTGGGCATTGTTGGCAGTGATCAAGTTGTTTAATAACGAGCGTTGCGAACCTTCACCATAGATATCAAACGACAATTCTGGCAATTGCTTTTTAGCTTTCACAACGGCTTGGATCAACCAATCGATATGCTTTTCTCCCGCCAAACGTGACGCGGTGATCAATGAATAAGGTTTGCGTTTTACGGTTGGTTGGCTAAGTTTAGCTAAACTTCCGACTGGGATCGCAACGATTTTTGGTTCTATCCCGCGATATTTCTTGAATTGAGCACTTAGGAGTTCTTTTTGTTTCTCCGTCGCAGTCACAAAAAAATCGATCTCGTCGGCATGATCAAATTGATACTCATAAAAATTATTCCACAAAATATAATCATCATCGGTGGAATTTTCACTGAAATGTTCCGCATGCACAACCACGCCTATTTTCGCCGGGCCATGTGCTACAAGTGCTGGTTGACCTACGACCGTGGCACGATCAATGATCAGCACGTCATCTTTGGTCAATTGCAATGATCTGATAAAGTATTCGATGAATTCCGCTTTAGAATAGCAGATTTTATCTTTGAACCGATACCAGGATTTATCTTGATCGACAAATTCTTCATAGGCGATGCCATCTTCGTTATAAAAACGACGTAAGTAAACGGTCGCCTTATTGTCAAAGGGAGCATAGTATTCCGTAAACAAGCGCGTATACGTAAAGTAATCTTTTCTGATCAAATATTTCCCAGAAACATACTCAACACGATCAACGATATCAGCAGTACCTTTTTTTAAATACGCCGTAGCATATTGATCATCTTTAGCAAAAAGTAACCGTACCGTGTGCTCATTGACTCGTTCAAGTTTACCTTGGCGCTTTTCAAAGTCTAAACTAGCTTTTAATTGATCTAAAGTATAACTTGAAGGCGCAATTTTAATATCGGTAAAGTATTGATAAAGCCAGATGATCTCTTCATCATCAAAGCCAATATTGGCAGTTAAGGTCTCAAGATTTTCACCTAAGATCAAATCGGTAAAAATAAATTTAGCCTCGATTCCTAAATTTTTAAAGACTTTAGCCCGATAAGCTTGGGCATATTCGACCCCACTACTTGCCCAACCTATCCCTTGATTAAAGCTATATACTGTCATCTTGCTTTTTCCTTTCTAATAAAATTTTATGCAAAATAAATGTCCAAACTACCATCTTTTTTCACCGTGATCGTACTCAACAATAGATTTTGTAAGGCTAAACGGCGCATGTTTTGGCGCATTACTTGGTATGCCTTTTGAGCTTCAAAGTGATATTCAAAAACTGGATTACGTTGGGATGATGTCCGTGCTAAAGTTAGATTTTTCAACTGTTCTAACGTATCAACTTCTTCGATCCAGCTCGTATCGATCGCTTTTAATAAGCATAAGCGATAAAAATCAGCTTTTTGTGCCGCCGTTTTTAAAAACTTATCTTTTTTGCGCAATTCATTTTGCGCGATTCCAAGTAATATCTCTTTTAACTTATCCGGCTGTGTGACATCAAGTTTTTTGCTTGAAATTTTAGCCGTATAACTCAGGTTATCAAAAATATATCGTTTGACCGCTTGAGCGTCCAAATCAGGCGTTTTTAGAAAAGCAACGATGTCTTTTTCGATCAGACCCATGATATCGTAAGAAAATTCACCTTTTTGAAAAATAAAGTCATTGCGTTGTTGATAGATCATCTCACGTTGCGTCTTAACACTTTCATCAAATGATAAGACTAAGCGACGTTGCGATTCACCACTCATTTCACTGACAACTTGGGCATTTTGTACGATGCGCCGATATCTAGCGCCCAAAGGACGATTCGGCGGATCATCCTTGTGCTTCCGCCAATATTTCTCGATTTTTTTACCACTATATTTTTGAACGATCTCATCTTCTAACGAGACAAAAAATTTACTAAAGCCCGGATCTCCCTGGCGTCCAGCCCGACCGCGCAATTGTAATTCCATGCGCTTGTTGAGCATTTTTTCGGTCCCGATCACCGCTAAGCCACCTAGCTTGGCCACACCTTCACCTAATTTGATATCAGTGCCACGTCCCGCCATCGAAGTCGCTACGGTCACACTGCCGTATTGGCCAGCTTCTTTGATGATCTGTGCTTCTTTGGCATCGTTATACGCATTCAACACGTTATGCGGGATCTTTTCAGCTAAAAGCAACTGCGAGTAGATTTCTGAGAGTTCAACTGAGCCAGTTGCTAACAAGATCGGTTGCCCAGTCGCATGTAATTTTTTGACTAATTCCATGGAAGCCCGCAGTTTTTCAGGTAAGGTCAGATAGACTTCATCAGGCTCATCAACTCGCTGAACAGGGTTATTAGTCGGAACTTGGAGAACTTTCATCTGATAAACATCGATCAATTCATCTTCTTGCGTCTTAGCTGTTCCCGACATTCCTGCAGTCTTTTTAAACAGCTTGAATAAATTTTGATAAGTGATCGAAGCCATCGCCCGCATGTTTGGCGTGATCTCAACGTGTTCTTTAGCTTCTAGTGCTTGGTGTTGGCCCCCTTGAAGCTTAGTCATTTCTAAGATCCGCCCATCTTGCCGGTCAAGCAAGCAAACTTTACCTGCGCGCACCACATATTCTTTTTCATTTTCAAACAACGTGTGGGCTTTTAAAGCCAATTCGATGTGTTTAACTAGTTCAGTGTGCTTACTGTCATAGAGATCTTCCACGGAAAAATAACGCTCTGCTTCATCGATCCCTGCGCTAGTTAGCCACACCCCTTCTCGTTTTTCATCTAAACTGTAGCCCTCATCTTCTTTAAGGGTTACAACAAAGTTATCAACTAATTCGTATAAATTGGACTGAACTCTAGGTGCACCTGAAATGATCAATGGGGTTTGCGCCGAATCTAATAAAATTGCATCGGCTTCATCAATGATCACGTAGTTAAAGTCAGGCATGAATTTTTTAGTCGCATTTTCCGCTAAGTTATCGATCAAATAGTCAAAACCTAAGACCGCATTGGTCGTGTACACAATGTCTTTTTGATAGATCGCCCGTTTTTCTTCTGGTTCGATCCGCCGTTCACCATCACTTACCCGACAGCCTAAACTTAAACCTAAAAATTCATAGAGTGGCTTCATTTCTTCAGCATCCCGACTGGCTAAATATTCATTTGGTGTCACCAAAATCGTGCTTTCACCACTCAAAGCATTCAAATATAAGGGCATGACCGCCGTTAAAGTCTTACCTTCCCCGGTTTTCATTTCAGCAATATTTCCCATATGCATGATGATTCCCCCAATGACTTGAACATCATAAGGATACATTTTCAGCACACGTTTAGCTGCTTCTCTGATCGTGGCAAATGCTTCAGGTAACAGGCTATCCAGGTCGTGAGTTTGGTGGTAACGTTCCTTAAATTCAGCTGTTTTTGCCTGTAGTTGGGCATCCGAAAGTTCTGCCATCGTAGGTGCTAAATGATTTATCTTATTTAATTGTCGGTGTATTTGTCGATAATCTTTCTGATCGACCAAATTTGATATTTTCATTTATTTGACCCTCAAAAAATCATAGTTTGCATTCTTTTCATACAACTTGGCTGCAAAATAATCTGCACTTTTCACATTTTGATGATAACTTTTTGCTGTTTTCAACTTTTCTTTGAGTGCAGAAATTTTTTCACTTGTACCTGTAAGCTCAACTAATTTTTCTAAAGCAACTTCAGCTGTATTGGGCACTAATACTTCACGCTCAAAGACCACGCCATAATAAGTCGCCACTAGCGCTGAAATCGGTCCACTTCCTACAAAGACAAGCTTATCTACCTGTTCATTTAGCTCGGTTAAACGTTTTTGTAATTCAGGCACTTGCGCAAAAGCGTGATAACCGTTAAGACTACTGATCAATAAACTATTTTTTAACATCTTAGGCTTAAACAGTCCGTGAAGTGACGGTTCCGCAAAAAAGACTGCCATTGCTTTTTGATCAGGGTCGTTTAGCTCAAACAAATAGTTATCAATAAATTCATCTTTTGCATGAGTCACGATCAAGCGCTCAAAGACAAATTCTTTGACCCCTGCATTGATCAACTCGATCTGATATTCATACGTTCCAGCTGGGACAATAAAAGTTCCCACGCACTCTTTGACAAATTCAGTCGTAATGATTTCACCAAAGCGATTCAAAAAGACTAATTTTAAGTAGGCTTTCTTTGCCGGAACTGTTGCTTCAAGCGTTAAGCAATAACGTTTACCTACTTCGAGTAGTGGTAATTTAGGGACGATCTTAGTCGCTTGATAGTTAACCTGGGAAAACCATTTAACGATCGTTTTTCCCGGACTCATCAATTCATTTTTAAACGAGACCCCTTTTGCAGTTTCTTTGATCACCGAACCAGGTAAATAAGTCTGATCTTCGCTTGGATTCCAAGTAATGATACTAGCTCTAAATTCTTTCATCTTCATCATCCTCAAACTGTTGCAAACTGGCTTCGTATTGCTGTAAATACCACCTAACGATCTTGCTTGATTCATCGTTATGACGACCGGTATAGCCGTGCCCGATGATCTTGCCTTCATCACTTGGTAAAACCTCAACTAAATCATGAAACGCCTGATCATCATAATCATCTTCGCGCATGTACGCTAGCGCTAGTTGGCTTTGAGCGAGCTTTGAATCCTTGAGTGTGGCTAACATTTGAGCGTTTAACGCTTTAGCTTGCTCACTTGAGACCTCTTTACGTAACTTCAACAATAGATCAAGGGAGGTATCAAATTCATTTGCCCGGTGTAACATGTTATTTTGGGCGATCGTCCCTAGATTTACCAATGGCTTACCAACGATCACCGCAGTGGGACCAACTTTACTGCCATAATACAATGCGCCAGTCGTTCCCATTGAAAGACCTGATAAGATCAAATCTTCTGGTTTAAAGCCTAATTTTTCTAGCGTCGTTTTTAAAATGAATTGAATTTGTTGTTCATACTGTTGGGAACCTAGATAAAAGCTGCCCCCTTCTAAACGTGGGTCTGCAAATAAGATAAAAGGTTTTCCCATCCGCTTCATCATGAAGTAACCTTCAAAACCAGTCCGTTGTTGATAACCCGCAAAATAAACATTTAATGGTGGGGTCAGGTCACCAGGTTCAAAATAATAAAATAATTCGTCTCGCTCAGCATCGGCATATCTTTGACCACCTAAGATCAAAGTACCATACTGATTACGACTCAAGCGCCAATTAATGTTGCCTAATTCCAAGTCACCTTTTCCTTTAGCCCATAAACTAAGCGACACGTAACCTTTTTGCTCACTCTTAATGATCACTGGTCGTTGTAAAGCATGTTCATCAAACTCATATTGCTTAAGTTCACCTGCACCAGTAATTACTTTAATGACCAATTTAACGGCAACATTAGCGCTCTTTTGATAGACAGGCCAAAATTCTAAATCATTTTCGGCGTTGATATCAAGGTTTCGGCGCCAAAAAACTAACGGCGTAAATTCTTTGCCAAAATTGCCTACAAGTTTTAGTTTATGGCGTCCAAGATAGGTTTTTTCTCCCGTAAAACTCTGATTGAGTGAAATTTGTTCCACCGCAATGTTTTCACCATATTGGCGTTTAAAGAAGTTTTTTTCGACATCTTTGACAGTTTGAGCTAAGTCGGCGAGCTTAAAATGCCACGGACAATATTTTTGTTCCAACTCAGGAATTTTAAGACCTTCAACTACAAAAACGCGATAAGCACTTAAATATTTCTTGAGTGGGGCTAATTGTTCTTCACTGAGATAAGATGTGAAAAACACCGCAGCAAAATCAAATTTTTCATCTTCATTATCGGCGTAAAAAGCGATCAATTCAGTAATTTTTGTTAGCTCACAGTACTTCCATTCAGTATCTGCACTCAATTGGGCCTGTAACCCTAAATTTTCATTTCCGATTTGAAGGATCTTCATCTTATCACCTACTTATCTGTGTCTTTGAGCCACTGTTCCCACTGATTTACTAACTTGCCCCCAGTTAGATCAGCAATTTTAGCAACCGCATGTGTCATGGCTTCATTCCAATGTTTAAGCCCGTCAGTATAATAAGCGATCGCTGACGTCAATTTTTTGACATCATTTTGGAGCTGTAAGCCATTTTTTTGATGTTCCACTAACGGATCGGCAGCTAAGGTTATCTGGGGGATCCCTGCACTGATTGCAGCAATCTGCGCATAAAGATTAGGTGGCGTCCCAAGATCGATCAAGATTCGTGTTTGATCCATCGTCTTAACGAGCGCATTTTCCGTATCCAAGTAGTTTAACGTAACTTTCCCCGTATACGTCATTTCTTCAAGCTCATTTTCCCCTTGTTCATCAAGCTCTCCGGGTAAAAGTACTTGCAGTTCTGGGGCCTTCTTTAAAATCTTTTCTTTTAAATTTTCAAGATCATAATCATTTCGGCGCAAGATTCCCACTTCTAACTCTAAGTCTTTTCGTTGTTCCACTAGTGTTAGTAGTTGTTCCAAAGCTGCTTTAAAAACTTTAGGTGTGACTTGATCCACTAAAAATAGTAATTTCACTTGGGCTAAGCGCTGACTATGCCCTAAACGCAACCGAGTATCAAACGGCGTAACTAACTTAATCTTTTCGGCTGGATAGGACTCTTTAAGCAATTCAGCCGTTTTTTTCGTATCTGCCACGACTAGGTCAACTTTTGCGAGCTGTTCAGTCGGGAGCGTTTCAGCTTGCTTGTTGCGTCCTGAAAAATACGACAATACGATCTTAGGTGTGGTCAATAACTCTAAGGTCAGCTTCGTCCGTCCCCCACCAGCCGCTAAAACAAATGTATCCTTTGGTGTAACGATTTTCAAAAATTCTAACAAACGTTCCGTCACCAAAGCTTGAATATTTTGATAATGTGCTTGGCGAAATTCAGCCTGAAAATTGGGAGTGACCGTGATCTCTTTTGTAACTAGATCTTCACTAAAACGCACTTCACCATTTAGATTCAAATACGCTTGTTTAACCGGCGCGTTATTTTTATAGTACATAATACTTGATAAGAAGCCCCGATCATCAAAAACATAAGTCTTTTTTAGTGCTTCATTTTCATAAAGAGTCACCTTTAAAATTTCGCCTAAATTTCCCAGCTCAATTTCAGCATATTTCATGCTGGCTTTAAAGGCAAAGATCTTAAAAGGCGTATAGTTAAATTCCACTTCAGCTGGAAAATTCAAGTCAGCTAAAGCGATGCGACGCATTCCGGTAACATTGATCGCTTGTAATTCATCAAAGATACTGAAATATTTCAAATTATCGATCTCTTGCCGGTGCAAAAAGGAACGTAAACTAGGCATATAACCGATGTTTAACAGTTTAACGTCTTGGTCAGCTTGCTGAAACATCTTGAGCTGATTGATCGCATCATCAAATTCTAGCCGGTTACTTTCCCAATACCATGGTTGCGCCACGTTGTAAAAGGGCCGATCAGGGTTCTTAAACCACGCAGGTACAAAATAATACATCTGTTTTGCCCCTTTCTATAAAAGTTTTTCATAACTACTTAAAGTATTGATCGCACGTATTTGTAAAATGATCGAGGTTATTATGCCGACCAAAATAATCGTCAAACCTGGCATTAGTACCACGGCAGCATATTCTGGCCAGATCACGCCTAGATATAACGGTAAACCCGCCACGATAACAGTAAACGTTGCACCGATAAAAGCAGTCGCATTTTGTTTTTGTTTTAAATACTTCTTTGTCTCTTTTCCTGGACGAATATTCGTGAAGTAATCACCATTTTTGCGTAAATTCTCCGCTAAATCAGTTACATCTAACATTACTTGCGCAAACAAGACGGCTAACGCAAATAAAATCACGTTATACAGTGTTACTCCAAAAAATGAAGTTGTTGTACTATTGTTCTCTAACCACCAAAAAACATTATTTTGCGGGTAGCTATCTGCCAAATATTGGAAAATAATTTGTGGCAGCAACAAAACTGTCAAACTAAACATAAACGCTAAACTCCCACCAGCATTTAACTTTAAAGGAATATAGGCACTTTTTTGCATATCAGCCGTGTTCATAATACGATTTACCGGCAAACGATATTCCGAGCGTTCAAAAATCAATGCAAGGGCGATCAGCCCCAAAACAATCACGCCAACGAGAATTGCTAAAACGATTCTCCCCCAAAGATCTTCAACCAAAATCATGCGGGTAATTTGAGCAACTGGGACACGATAAGAGCTGACCATCCCAAAGAGGATCACTAAACTAGGACCTCCTAGACCGTACACCGTGTTCACGCTAGCTAACCAAATCAAAAAGAACGCTCCAGCCACGATGAGTAAACACGTTTGAAAAACTTGGAATTGAGTAAATTCACTAAAATAATCTCGTAACATATAAGTCGTGCCGTACCCTTCGATCACCGCTATCAGTAAAATCAAAAGGTTGCGCCACCGATCACTTTTTTCTTTGGGCATTTGATCAATTCCACCCATTTTAGTTAATGTTAAAAGTTGCCAGAAGATCATTCCGGCCATCCAAGGCGCTAACCCTAAGGAAAAAATCGTTGGTGCGGTAAAATTCCCACCGGTAGCTAAACTTGTAATTTGCAAAAAACTTGCTTCTTTAAGTTGTTCAGTCACCTGGTAAATATCTGCATTGGGTAACGGAATATCTTTTCCAAAGCCATAAACAGCCAAAATGACTGCGCTAAAAAGAATCCTTCGAATAAGTGGTTTCCTGCTCATTTTTTCCCTCCTAATTTTACTCAAATTATTTTGGTTTTGCCCTACTTACATTATACATTTATCTCGTTTGAGAATAATAGATAAAGTCTTTTTGTATTTAAATTAATATGTAAAAGAGACTGTAGCCGTAGCCACAGTCTCTTTTGGATGATCAACAGATCACATATGTTAAGGCTTAGTTATTTTTGCGTTTTTTTTTGCCTTTAGCTACGATCAAGGCTGAACTTGCAAGTAATCCAAGACCTGCTAATCCAAGTGCATTGTTATTTGCATTACCCATTTGTGGCAATTCTTTACCTTCACTTGTATTACCAGTATTTGATGTTACCTTAACAACTGGTGCTTTAGTATCATCTGTCTTAGTTTGAGTTGGAGCAGTTGGTTTTTGTGTACCTGGTGTAGTTGGTGCTACATAGTCGTCATTTGTACCAACGATAACTCTTACTACTACGCGTTCGCTTGATCCATCTGGATACTTCACGATAACTATGCCTTCCTTGATACCTGGTGTTGAAGTATCTACTGGACTTTCCCATTCATACGTTGTGCCTGCTGGCATGTCTTCTTTATTCTTGATGCCATCGGAAGCTGATGGGTTACCGCCAACAGTTGTTGTCACATCTTGACCTTCTGGCGTGTACTTGTCTGCATCCGTTGT
>NZ_AZFT01000018.1 GCF_001434405.1 Ligilactobacillus apodemi DSM 16634 = JCM 16172
AATGAAAAAGGTGAGATGCAACGAGGTTTCCAATATATAGCTGATCAAAATAAGACAGTCTACTATAATCAGGATGGTTGGATGCTTTATGGTCAACAAAAAATTGATGGTTATTGGTATAACTTTGACACCTTTGATGGCGCTATGAAGACTGATTTTGTTAATATCCCAGACCAAAACAAAACTGTCTACTATAATGACAAAGGTCAGATGCAATATGGTTGGCAATGGATAGATAATGCAACTCGTTACTTTGATACTTTCGATGGTAAGATGGCAACAGGTCAACAAAATATCAACCGACATTGGTATTTATTTAATGAAAAAGGCGAGATACAACGAGGTTTCCAATACATTTCAAGCCAAAACAAGACAGTTTATTATAATCAAGATGGTTGGATGCTTTACGGTGTACAACAAATTGATCAAAATAAATATTACTTTGATTTGATTACTGGAGCGATGGCTGTTGATAGTGCTGCATATGACAAAGCTACTGGTACACTGAGTTATTATGGTAAAGATGGTAAACAAGTTACTGGTACTGTTGTATTAGATGGAAAAGAGTATAATTTTGCTAATGGAAATCTTACGGTCAGTGGCAAACAATTAGTTACGCTAAAGGGACAAACATATTTACTTAGTGGCTCACAAGTACTTACAGGTCAACAAAAGTTAAATAATAATTGGTATTATTTCGATGAAAATACTGGTGTTATGGTACGTGGTTTTAAATATATCGCTGATCAAAATAAGACTGTTTACTACGCAGATAACGGTCAAATGCAATATGGTTGGCAAGATATTAATGGACGACGTTACTTCTTTGACCGTGTAACAGGTGCAGAAGCAACTTCAGAAATTTTATGGATCGATGGTAGTGCGTATGCATTTGATAGTCAAGGTGGGGCGCATAGTTTTTCTGAATTAGCACAATTGGTAAATCAATTGGGAAGTAATATTGCCGTAGCTATTCAATCACAAAAATCAGGTCAAATTTATTCTTACAGTAATTCAGGCGATATGCGTTTCAAAACAGCAAGTACGATCAAGGTAGCTGTTTTAGCTGAGTTATTACACAATACTGGTGGTAACTTGACAGCTTATCAACGTAGTTTAGCAGAAAATATGATTCGCAACAGTGATAATGATGCAACAACCAATTTGATCACTTATCATCTTCATGAAGCAGGGAATCCAGTTAATAGTCTTTACCGTGATTTAGGAATGACAAATACGACTCCAGGAACAGTAGGTTGGGGTTCAACGTTAACAACACCAACCGATCAGTTAAAATTGTTGTACCAAATCTATATGACTGACAATTCATCATACCTTAACAAACAATCACAAGATTACATCAAAGAATTGATGCATACGATCAATGTTAACCAAAGATGGGGGATTTCTGCTGGTAGCAGTGATTATTACCTAAAGAATGGTTGGGTAACATATACAGGTCCTTGGTATATCAATAGTATTGGCTTTATCCCTGATTCTGGACATGGTTATACAATTGCTATCTACAGTTACAACAATTCGTATTCAACAGGAATTAATAAGGTTGAACAAGTAGCACGTAAAGTTAGCCAAATGTTGAAATAATAATGGATAGAAGTTAAACATTTTCATAGATATTCCATGAAAATGTTCAAGCTATGAGGTATCTCATAATCGTTAGACATAGATCTAATGATTGTGAGATACTTTTTTATTTAAAGCAAAGAATCTATTAGTTTGATTTAGATATGGTATTTAAGTTGCGATCAAGATGCTACTAAAAAATATTTTGATTAAAAAATCTTTAAGCGTATTTTTTTGTATTGCGTTTTCATTATTAACATAGTATCATTTAAACATAAATAAATTAACTTAACTTAACTTAACAGGCTGCATAGTTAGTTTATACAGTATATTTCCTCTACTCCCCGAGTTTGTCGTTGGTTCCGATAACTGGGGATTTTTTAATGCTTCTATTAATTTGGGGATTGAAATATACAATAATTATTGACTCTAATTATTGAAGCCGATTTTAGTGTTGAACGATGTATTTTTGGGGGGTTAGTGAGATTAATTTAATTAATAAAATAAAAAGCGGATCTCAGCAAGATAGTAATACTATCTCTACTGAGATCCGCTTTTTTATTTAAGGACTTAAGTTAGGATGAAATATCTGAGTTGGGGTGATTTGATTATTTACGAACTAAGCTGATACGTTCTTGGATGTGGTTACCTTTTTCGATTTCATCAGCGAAACCAAGAGCATAGTCAGCGTAACTGATGATGCTTTCACCACGATCGTTTAATGTCAATTCATCACCAGCTTGGATGTATTGACCTGTACGTTCACCTTCAGCTTGGAAGTCAGCAGCTGGGCTAACGAATGTCCATTTAACATCTGTGTGCTTGCGTAATTCATCAAGGGCATCTGTTTGAGCCTTAGCAAGTGCGTAGTATTCTTCTGGGAAGTCTGGTGTTTCAACCAATTGAACCTTGTGTTCTGGGTCAACGTAAAGACTACCAGCACCACCGACGATCACAAGACGCTTGTCTGTGTTTGCCAAGAGGTTAGCTAAGAAGTTAACTACTTCAACGTGTAAGTGAAGTGTTTCTGGAGCCCATGTACCGAATGCATCAACTACGATATCAAATTTAGCAAGATCTTCTTTTGTAAGATCGAATAAGTCTTTTTGTACGTAGTGTTGAGCAACAGATGCGTTTTCTTCTTCACGACCAAAACCTGTAACGTCGTAACCACGACTAACTAATTCTTTTTTCATTTGTTGTAACGGTTTGTGTTACAACTTTTTTCGACATCTATTATATTACATGAGACCAGATGTAACGTCAACAGTTACAACTAAATTTTTGTTAGCTAAAAAAGCTTGATTTAAAGGGAATATAGGCATAAAAAAACTTCCCACAAACTTTTTTGATAGGAAGTTTTTTAGATTCAACTATTTTTTAGTAATATCGCCACCGATATATTCCTTAGAAAGCTTCGAGAGTGTACCATCTTTTTTCAATTTAGCTAAGGCTTTATTGACACTCTTTTGAAGTGCAGTGTTTTTCTTAGCCATTAAAGCACCGATCTTAGCTGGATCTTCTTCGCTCGATACATCAGTTGCTTTTAGTCCTTTAGTTGAGTGATCTTTCTTATAAGCATACCAAGCTGCCATTGAGTTGATCGCACCTTTGACCCGTCCTTGTTTGATCAAATCAAGCGAAGTTGTGAAATCAGATGATGGCACAACAGTTGCACCATACTTTTTAGCTACCGTAGCGTTATCAGTCCCAGTTCCAGCTGCGATCTTAAGTCCCTTGATCTGGCTTAGTTTGGTTAAGTTTGAACTCGATTTTGTGATCAAGGCAAAGTGAGTATAGATGTATGGTGTTGAGAAAAGATAATTTTTTTGACGGTCTTTAGTGATCGTAACGTTGTTTAAAACAATATCGTACTTACCGGTATCGACCCCAGCGATCAAACCATCCCATTTAGTAGGTACAAATTTAGCTTTTAAGCCTAATTCTTTGGCTATCGCCTTACCGAGTTCGACCTCAAAGCCAGTTAACTTGCCGTTTTTGCGGTAAGAATAAGGTGCATAAGTGCCTTCAAGACCGATTGTTAAAGTATCACTATCCTTAAGTTCTTTTTTAGCTTGGCTACTCAAAAGAGAACTTGCAGCTTGTGCTTTACTTGGCACAAGTGCGTTTAAAGCAAAAACAAGTCCGATTGCACTAGCTGTTACTAGTAACGTTTTAAATAATTTTTTCATGGTAAAAATTCCCCTTAGTTTTCATTAGATAGGTTATCCAAGGTCATCGCGTGGATAAATTCTTGGATCCGAGCATTAGTTGAATTAAAAAATTCGTCCTTTTTTCCAGCAAAGAAAATCTTGCCGTCTTCAATAAATAAAATTTTGTCCGCCACGTGACGCGCAAACTCCAAGTTATGGGTCACGATGACAAGTGATTGTT
This sequence comes from Ligilactobacillus apodemi DSM 16634 = JCM 16172, assembly GCF_001434405.1. GTDB lineage: Bacteria > Bacillota > Bacilli > Lactobacillales > Lactobacillaceae > Ligilactobacillus > Ligilactobacillus apodemi. The sequence continues at coordinate 3,979 of NZ_AZFT01000018.1, forward strand.
TTTCTTTAGCCAATTCCAGTAAAACTTTTAAAACTTCAAGCTCTAATTCTGGATCAAGTGCGCTAGTTGGTTCATCTAATAAGATATAACGCGGTTTCATGGCTAAAGAGCGCGCGATCGCCACGCGTTGAGCTTGCCCACCGGAAAGTTGGTTAGGGTAGGCATCAGCCTTATCCTTTAAGCCCACTTTATTTAGCAGTTCAAGTGCGCGTTTTTTCGCGCTAGTTTTGTCTTCTTTTAAAACATGCACTGGACCTTCCATGATGTTTTTTAAAACAGTCAAATGCGGAAAGAGATTGTAATCTTGGAAGACCATTTCAGTTTTTTGGCGCACTGCCAAAGTTTCTTTTTTAGTAATTTTTTTGGCAAAGTCAAGTTCGATCCCATCGCAGTCGTAGAATCCACTTTCTGGCCGTTCTAAGAGATTTAAGGAACGCAGTAAGGTAGATTTACCAGAACCTGAAGGGCCGACTAAGACTGTAGTTTCTTGGTCATTAAAATTAGTTGTGATCTCTTTTAAGACGGTATGTGTCCCAAAAGTTTTCGTTACATTTTCAAGTCTTAACATTTTTGAGCCTCCCTATACTTGGGGCTTGAGATAACGAGTTGTTATTTTTTCAAGCCAACTTTGAACAAACGATAAAATTGTACACAAAATTGCGTATAGAGCGGCTACCGTACAGTACATCACTAAAGGTTGGTAATTTTCGGCTGCAATTTGCTGACTGACTTCAAACATTTCAACGATCGTGATCGTTGATGCTAGTGAAGTGTCTTTGACCAAACCGATAAAACTGTTGGACAACGGCGGTAATGAAACGCGCGCTGCTTGCGGAATAATGATTCTAAAAAGTGTTTGAGTGCGTGTCATCCCGATCGCTTGGGCAGCTTCCCACTGTCCTTTAGGAATCGATTCGATGGCTGCGCGGATCGTTTCTGACGCATAAGCCCCAGTATTTAATGAGAAAACGATGATCCCGGCCGTGAAGGGTTCGAGTTTGATCCCGTCAGGAGCCACACCTTTAATAATGAGATATGGTAACCCGAAGTAAACGATGAACAATTGTACGATCAAGGGCGTACTTCTAAACAACCAAACATAGAATCTAAAAATTGCTTTGATAATCAAAAATGGACCTTTAGTCTGTGAAATGCGAATCAAGGCTGTGATCAAAGCTAAGACTAGCCCTAACGCAAAGGAAATAACGGCTAGTGGGATCGTATATTTGATCCCGGCGCTGATCAATTCAGGCAATGACGACCAAACTATGTGCCACATTTTATCCACCACCTTTAAAATTAATGTACTTTTAGTAAGTTAAGACCATTTTATTGTACGTGGTTCTTGCAAAATAAGCAATAGTTAAAGTCTAATATTTGAAAAAACATCTAGCGCAAAATACAAGCTGTTTTAGTGCCCCCAAAAAAGGAGTGATTAATGGTAAAATTAAGGTAACTAATTAAAGTAGGTGATCACATGCTTTCAGACAGATTAAGAGCCTTACGTTTAGGGGCTGGCCTTTCATTAAGTGAATTAGCTCAGGCGTTAAATGAAATGGATGTTTCATATAGTAGAAGAAATAAGACGATCTCTCAAATCGGTAAGTGGGAACGGGGTACAACAACGCCTTCATATTTAGAAGTGCGTCAATTAGCCGAATTTTTCCACGTGTCACTCGATTATTTAAGTGGACGCTCGTATGAAAATTATGATCTAGCCGATCTTTTTGCCTCCAATGCGCAATTGAATTTTCAAGGTGAAAAATTGACCGCTACTGAACGAGGCGAGATCTATGCGCTGATCAAGGGGTATTTAAAAGGTCCACAAACAAGAGCGACTGAAGTAACAGAGATAAGTTTAGATTTAGGATTTGATCAAAGTGAACAGAACTAAACCACTGCTGAAAAATCTAGGTCTGAATTTTAGCGGCGCATTGGTCTATGCTTTAGCGATCAATTCTTTTTTGTTACCTAATAAGTTAGGTGAAGGTGGCGTCACCGGTTTGATGACGATTTTTTATTACTGGTTAAAGATTCCACCGAGCTTAACTAATTTAGTCTTAAATGGAATCTTGCTTTTTGTTGGATGGAAATTTTTACCCAAACAAACTGTTTTATACACTGTTTTTGCGATCGTAAGCATTTCATTTTGGCTTCGCGTGACGAGCCCTTTGCAATTTAACTTGCATGATCCGTTAGTCGCTGCGATCATTGGTGGTGTTTTAATGGGAATTGCGATGGGCATCATCATGAAAGGTGAAGGAACGATCGCAGGTAGTACGATCTTAGCGAAGATCGTCAACAAATATTGGGGGATAAAAACAGGTTCTGCGATGCTTTGTTTTGACCTCGTAGTTGCCTTGCCATCGTTTATTTGGATCGGGTTTGAAAATATGTTGTTAACGATCATTGAATTATATATCTCAGCAGTCGTATTGAATAAGATGTTAGCGTTATTTGTAGCCAAGCGTTCCTTTATGATCATTTCGGCTAAAAGCGATGAATTGGCTTGTGCTTTGGCAAAATTAAATCAGACGGGGATAACGTTACTTGATGGTCATGGCTATGTAAGTAATGAACCAAAAAAGATCATCTATTGTGTCTGTGATGCTAATCTTCAAGTTAAAGTCATGCATCAGATCGAACAGATCGATCCACTAGCGTTTGTCGTGTTAGAAGAGGTTCGTAGTGCCTACGGTGGAAACTTGATTAAATTATTATAAAAATAAGTTGACACGACTCTCATAAATAAGTATTATTTAAAACAACAGAAGTCGTACGAAGTAATCTTATCATCTGGGAGTCAGAAAGCTGGCGGTTGATGCGAGCCAGTCAGGGTGATTTGTACCAAATATATACGATGAGATTCTGCACGGAAGATCGGACCGTTATCTGACCGGTGAAAGTGAAGCAGTTTTTACTGCTTAAGCTGGGTGGTACCACGGTTTGTTTAAGTCGTCCCTTTTTTAAGGGGCGACTTTTTTTGTCCGTAAATTTGAAAAGGAGTGAGGCTTCGGTGACAAAATGTGGCGGACTTTTGCGGTATTTGTACAGTGAAGGTAATTATTTATGAAATTTAAACTAGGAGGTAAGCAAGTATGAAGAAAATTGGCTTTGGTGAAGCAATTATTATTTTAATTTTGATGTTATTGATTTTGGGAACCGGTGTGATCGGGTTTGGGTTATCACCCCAATTACCAGTTTTATTTGTGATCGCTCTTTTGATCGCTTGGGCGAAAATACATAAAGCAACTTGGAAAGATATTCATGATGGGATCACTGAAGGGATCACAACAGCGATCATTCCGATTTTCATTTTCTTATTGATCGGGACTTTGATTGCGGTTTGGATCAAAGCTGGGATCATCCCCGCTTTGATGGTATTTGGTTTTAATAGTTTAAGTGTTGATTTTTTTGTTCCCTCGGCATTTATTGTTTGTTCCTTAGTCGGTCTTTCGATCGGGAGTGGTTTTACTACGATCTCAACGGTCGGGATCGCGATTTTAGGGATGGGGACCACGATGGGGCTAAATCCAGCCTTAGTAGCAGGTGCGATCCTTTCAGGTGCAATCTTTGGGGATAAGATGTCGCCGTTGTCAGATTCGACTAACTTAGCTTCAGCGATCGCAGGTTCCGAATTATTTGCCCATATCAAAAATATGATGTGGACTACGATCCCAGCTTTTCTTGTTTCATTATTAGGTTTTTTCATGTTAGGACATGCCAGCAAAACGCCAGATATGACTAGAGTTGAACAAACGATCAAAATTTTAGAGCAAAACTTTACGATCAACTGGTGGGCAAGTTTGCCGATTATTTTGATGTTTGTTTGTGCTTGGTGTAAGATTCCTGCGATCCCAACGTTATTTTTAAATATTTTTGTTTCAACTGGGATGATCTTCATTAATGCCCCACATTTCACAGTTCAAAAGTTAGCAACTTTAGTTGAGAGTGGTTTTGTTGCCCAAACTAAAAATGCAGACGTGAACGCCTTACTTACACGTGGGGGCATTTCAAATATGATGGGGACAGTTTCGTTGATCATCATGACGTTAGCTTTAGGTGGTCTATTGATGAAATTTGGGATCGTTGCTTCGGCGATGGATCCGTTAGCCAAGAAATTAAATACGCCAGGAAAATTGATCACCGTGACGATCTGTTCGGGAATCGCGATCAACTTATTTGTGGGTGAACAATATCTCTCAGTTATTTTGCCAGGGCGGGCTTTCAAAGGTGCCTTTGAACGATTGAAATTAGCGCCGTTGAGTCTTAGCCGGGTCTTAGAAGATGGGGGGAGTGTCATCAATTACTTGATCCCTTGGGGCGTGGCGGGCTCTTTTGCCGCTTCGACTTTAGGCGTCTCAGTGCTGGCCTTTTTACCGTTTACTTTCTTTAGCTTATTATGTCCAGTCTTTTCGATTTTAAGTGGCGTCACAGGGATCGGTTTAAAATGGCAGAAAAAAGTCCAACAATAAGAGGTAAAATTAACAAAAATATGGGGGATATGCTAGGATAGAGAATGGATAAGTTGTAGGCTATAAATTTAGAGAAAGTGAAGGAAAAAATTGGAACTATTAACTAAACTATACGGACCATTTTTTGATATGAACAACTGGAAAACGGTGATCGAATCGGGAGAAGATTGGATGATCATTTTATCATTAGTTTTGATCGAATGCCTTTTGTCAGTTGATAATGCGATCGTTTTAGCAGCGCAGACCCAAAAATTGCCCGATAAAAAGCAACAAGAAAAATCGCTGTTTTATGGGTTGTGGGGAGCGTATCTTTTCCGCTTTATCTTGATCGGGGTTGGCTCTTATTTGATCCACTTCTGGGAGATCAAAGTTTTAGGGGCAGCATATTTAATGTATCTGTCACTCAATCACTTCTACCAAATGAAGTATCCCGAAAAGGTCAAGCATAAACAAGCCAAAAAGAGAAAACCACTCTTACCACTTTTTTGGTCAGTTGTAATTTCAATTGAATTAATGGATATTGTCTTTTCGGTTGATTCGATCTTAGCTTCGTTAGCTGTTTCCTCTAACCCGGTGATAGTGTTGATCGGGGGCTTGATCGGGATCATCTGTATGCGGGGGATCGCTGAAGTCATCATGAAACTGATCGAAATCGTGCCGGAACTAGAAGTGATGGCTTATTTCTTGATCGGCTTGATCGCAATCAAGTTATTCTTGACGATTCCAATGATCGATATCGAGATCCCAGCAGCTGCTTTTGGGATCGTGGTTTTAGGTTCTGTTGTGGTAACCTTGATCGTGCATAAAGTTAGAAATTAGGGGCGTTTAGATGTTATTACAGCGGTTAGATTTTTTATTGCCATTTGAAGTCAAACTTTTGACGGTGGCAGATATTGATGAGATCTATGCTCTCCAAGCAAAGCATCATACTCATCATAAGTTATATTTAGGGCGACGCGTAACTAAAGAAGATGTCTTAGAAGATTTGACGTCATTGCCACCAAAAGCAGTGCCAGATCAAAAATTTTATCTAGGATTTTATCAAGCCAAACAGTTAGTTGCCGTGGTTGATCTGATCTTAGATTATCCTAGCTCGACTTGTGCTTGGCTAGGGTTGATCATGATCAAAAAAGAGTTGGTCCGTCAAGGGATCGCTACCAAGATCATGCACGCTTTAAAAGGTGCGCTCAAACGTGAAGGGTATCAAGAGTTGTTTACTTTGATCCCAGTTGATCAACTTGTTGCCCAAACATTTTTTGACACTTTAGACTTTAATAACGGTGTGCTGACAAGTGTTTATAACCCAGCCTTAAAGCACGAACAAAGCGCCAAGCTACGAAGCCTTGTGCTATAATGAATGTTATTTAAACTTGAGGTGATATCACGGTGGGAAAAAAAGATTTTACCACGCAGGTCTCTGACGGGCTCGTGTTAGTTGATTTTTATGCTGATTGGTGTGGACCATGTAAGCTTTTAGAGCCGGTCTTGGAGAAGTTAACCCAGGAATTTTCCGGTAAAATAAAGTTTGTCAAAGTTGATGTCCAACAAGATCAAGCATTAGCCAAAGAATATAATGTAATGAGTATTCCAACGATGTTATTATTTGTCGATGGAGTCGCAAAAGAAAAAATCACTGGCTATCGTAAGTTAGCGGATATGCGCACATATTTGACTAAAAAGCTGACAGATTATGGTGATTAGATAAATATTTTTTCGGATAGTTCACTGAAGATAGTTTTGGCTATTTTCGGTGAATTTTTTTATTGGTGCAAAACATTAAACTTTTTTAGCGACTCTGATTCCTTGGGGTAAAAATAAGTCAGACTGCCGTTAATATGATAGAATAAGAGTTAAGACTTAAAAAATGGGTGTTGTAATAAATGAAAACAGCAATTTTAACTGATAGTTCGGCCGTGATCGATAAACAGGTCGCAACGGAGCTAGGAATAAAAATTTTGCCCTTACCTTTGAAGCTTGGCGCTAACGTTTATTATGAGAGTAAAGATATTAGTGATGGTGAACTTTTTGATCTAGCCAATTCGTCTAAGGAAACTTTGACGATCGCACCAGTCTCGCTTGAAGAGATCAGTGCCCAGATAGCTGTCTTAGCTGATGAAGGTTACACTGATGTGATCTGTATCCATCTAGCAAATGGCTTGACTAACCTAAATGATAGCTTGCGTTCATATGCTAAGTCAAAAGACAGCAAGCTGACTGTCCACTTATTCGATTCATATACTATTGGTTTAGCTCAAGCTCATATGGTACGTTATGCGGGAAAATTAGCGCAACAAGGAAAAACACCAGCCGAGATCTTAGCTGCTTTAGAAGCGTTACGTGACAAGTCACAAACCGTAGTGATCGATGATATTCGTAATTTGAAAAAGACTGGCTATGTCTCCAATGGTAAATTAGCCATGGGCAATGCTTTGTTGCATCTAAAGACTTTGTTGGAATTTACTGATAATGGTAAACTGACCGTGTTGGATACTAGAGTTCGGATGAAAAAAGTTTATCAAAAAGTTTTAGAACATATCCAAGCAGGGCAACCTGAAAACGGCAATGTCCGCTTAATGCTGATGTGTGATGATGGTTCGGCGGAATTAGCCAATAAGTGGTTAGCTAAGTTTAGTGAAGATCTACCGCAAGCGACCCTTGAGATCAAACGCCAAAAGCCTTCGATCCGAGTCCACACGGGGGAAAAAAGTTTATTACTTAGTTGGAGTTATTAAAAAAGAGATGCGAGGTCGCATCTCTTTTTTGTTGAGTTTATTTTTCGATCCAGCCACCATCGATCGGCATAACAGTTCCGTGAATAAAATCGGCAGCTTGGCTGGCAAGGTAAAGACTCAATTGTGCAACTTCACTAGGCTCTGCCCAGCGTCTGGCCGGCGTATTTTGCGCAACTTCTTTTGCCATCGTAGCCTCACCGACAAAGTCTGCTTGATTCATTGGGGTTTTGATCGCACCTGGCGCAATGCAGTTAGCACGGATCCCCTTGGGCGCATAATCGTAATCAAGTTGCTTGGTATAACCGATGATCGCATGTTTACTAGCGGTATAAGCCGCGCCACCGCCGCCAGCAACTAAGCCTGCGATCGAAGCCATGTTAACGATCACGCCTTGTTTTTGAGCGAGCATTGTGGGTAAAAAAGCATTAGTTAGCCGAAAAATACTTTTTAAATTAGTTTGAAAAATGTTGTCCCACAATTCTTCGCTAGTTTCTAGTGAAGGAGTATAGGCATCTAGGATTCCAGCCGTATTGAGTAAAATATCGATTTTTGGTGCTTGAGCCAAAACTGTTTGGACAAAAGCACTTATTTCTTCTTTAGCACGGACGTCGCATTTGAAGAAGTAAAAAGTCTTAGGATAGCGTTGTTTAAGTTCTTTTAGCGCCTCGTTTTGGTTTAGATCGGCACCAAAAAAGGTTGCACCTTGTTGTAAAAAAAGTTCTGCTTGAGCCAAGCCGATTCCCGAAGCGCAACCAGTCCCAACTACTATTTTTTGAGAAAATTCAGGATAGGTGATCATCAGTCCACCAATTCCCAGTCGTCGGCTAAAACATCACAAGAAGTTGGCATAAATTGTGAAAGTGCTGGTTCTTCTTTGGTTTTGATCATTAAATATGGGTTGATCTTTTCACCGTGTAAAGTGTCATCGTTTACGACAAAAATATATTCTTCACTCCCACCCCAACCAACAGTGCGGACAGCTTTTTTTCCAGCTTTTAAAGCGGGTAAGATTTGTTCAAAAGTCATACTTAATACCTCATTTTATTTAGTTAAATCAATTGCTTTATTTAAGAAATAGACTAAGATAGCACCGACAGCCATCGAGCCAAATTCGCCCAGACCAACAGATAAGTAGGATGCCCAAAATGGTAAGCCACTCACATAATAAAGTTCTAGTGCGACGCTCCAAGACATCAGTGTACAAATGATAACGCAAGTAGCTAATTTAAGGGGAACAGACGTCATTTTTCGGGTCAAAAAGTAGCTAAGCGAAGTCATCAGTAAAGTTCCTAAAGAACCAAAGATCACGTCAATGATCCCTAAAGGTGAAGTTAGATTAGCGATCGCACAGCCCAGTGTAACGGCCCAAATATAACGCTTATTAAAAACTGCAAAATTATTAAAAAGTTCAGAAAAACGAAACTGGACCGCGCCGAAACTAAGCGGGTTGATCAAGGTAAAAACAACGTAAAGTGCTGTGACCATCGCTGCTTTGACCAATTGTAACGTTTTATTTTTAGTATTTGACATGAAATATCTCTCCTAGTTTTTTATTAAGGTGGGATGGTTGCGAACCACCTGATTTATCGTCAATATTAAGTATATGAAGAAATGTGCTGAAAAGCAATTGAATGCTATAAAAAATAATTGCTAACTGTTATAATAATATGGATATTATAGATATTATCGATAATATCGTCTATTTTTTTGTCATAAGCGTCGGAGAGGGTAAGTAATGAAAGGAAGTTTAAGATGGATTACAGACGAAAAAAAAAGGCCTTATCGCAATATCGTAAACGTAACCAGCGCCAAGTGTTATTAGCATCTGGTGTGACAATGTTAGCCTTATCTGCGGGGTTATATAGTTCCCAATTGGTACATGCAGATGAAGCTGCAGCCACCAGTGAAGTTCAACAACAAGTCCAAGCTACTACTGATCAGTCAAATGTTTCAGTTGATTCAGCTCAAGCAGACTCGACTCAAACAACGGATAACACAACAGAAGTTAGCACAGCAGATGCAAATAATGCGACTGATGTAACAGCTAGTACGGCTACAAGCACTGCAACTGAAGTAACTGACAACACAGCTACAACGGAAGCAAGTACGGGAGAACAAGCACTAACAGATACATTAGAAACAAAGGTAGCCACAACGGAAGATGGCACTCAAGCCTCACAAGTGGCAGAGACACAAACGACTACAGAAAATCAAGCAACTGCAGATCAATCTGACAGCAATAATGAAGAATCGCAAGTAAATGTTTCTGATACTACAACAGCAACAGATTCTGCAGCCGTCCAAGCTACTGACACCACTACGGATCAAAGTAGTAATGCAACGCAAGCAAATGTTAGCCAGGCAGTATTTGCTGTAAGCAGTACAAGAGCAACTACACCTGATTCTTTTAATATTGGTGATCCGACATATACTAGAGGAGATGCTGTTGACGTTGCTTCTTACCAATCTTGGATGACACAAGATGATTTCAATAAATTAAAAGAATTGGGCGTTAAAACAGTAATCGTAAAAATTACTGAAGGCCAAACTTATGTTAACCCAGCAGCAAGTAAACAAATTGCGTATGCACAAAATGCAGGATTAAATGTTGCGGTATATCATTATGCAACATTTAATAATAGTAGTAATGGATATGCTGAAGGGCAACATGCTGCAGAAACAATGAGCTCATTAGGCTTAGGAAGTAATACTTTGATTTTTGCAGATATGGAAGATACTAAAACCTATAGTGTTAATGCTCAAGCTAATTTAAATAGTTTTTGGAGTGCTTTGACTGCAGCAGGCTTTACAAATTATGGCGTATATACATACAGTAATTATTTATACCGTGATGCAGTAATCGCTACTGTGGGACGTGAAAAGACTTGGATTGCTCAATATCCATATTCACCAGTTAGTGGTGGTAGTTATGAAACTAAATGGCGTGATGAAGGGTATGGAGCTTGGCAATTTTCTTCGACTGCATATATTCCTGGACGAGAAAATATGGGATCTTTAGATCTTTCAACGGATTTCAACGGTTTATTAACATATGGTACCCAAGTTTCTGGTTCGGATGAAGATACTAGTTCTAATGGAAGTGCTACTTCAAATAAACAACAAGTTTACCAAGATGGTCATTGGTATTTGATAGATACAAGTACAGGTAATTATGTAACAGGACTTCAAACAATTGAAGGCCAAAATAAGACTTATTATTATGCTGAAAATGGTCAAATGCAATACGGTCAACAAAAAATCGATGGACACTGGTATTTATTTGACCAAACTACTGGTGAAATGCAAACTGGATTTCAAAATTTAGCTGCTTATGGCCAAGATAAGAGCGTTTATTATGACGAAAATGGTCAAATGTTATACGGTCAACAAAAAATTGCGGGAAATTGGTATTATTTTGATACTTTTGATGGTGCGATGAAGACCGGTTTTGTATACATCGCAGATCAAGATAAAACAGTTTATTATGCTGATAATGGTCAAATGCAGTATGGTTTCCAAACTATCAATAATGAAAAATATTATTTTGACACAGTAACTGGTGCAATGACAACCGGTGAACGAAAGATTGATGGAAACTGGTATCTCTTTAATGATAACGGCCAAATGCAATATGGTTTCCAAACGATTCAAGAAAATGGTAAAGATAAGACTGTATACTATGGTAGCAACGGTCAAATGCTTTACGGCCAACAAAAGATCGATGGACATTGGTACTACTTTGACACCTTTAATGGTGCGATGAAGACCGGCTTTGTTTA
>NZ_AZFT01000005.1 GCF_001434405.1 Ligilactobacillus apodemi DSM 16634 = JCM 16172
CCCCAATCATCTGTCCCACCTTAGACGGCTGGCTCCAAAAGGTTACCCCACCGGCTTTGGGTGTTACAAACTCTCATGGTGTGACGGGCGGTGTGTACAAGGCCCGGGAACGTATTCACCGCGGCATGCTGATCCGCGATTACTAGCGATTCCGACTTCATGTAGGCGAGTTGCAGCCTACAATCCGAACTGAGAACGGCTTTAAGAGATTTGCTAAACCTCGCGGTCTCGCGACTCGTTGTACCGTCCATTGTAGCACGTGTGTAGCCCAGGTCATAAGGGGCATGATGATTTGACGTCATCCCCACCTTCCTCCGGTTTGTCACCGGCAGTCTTGCTAGAGTGCCCAACTTAATGCTGGCAACTAACAACAAGGGTTGCGCTCGTTGCGGGACTTAACCCAACATCTCACGACACGAGCTGACGACAACCATGCACCACCTGTCATTCTGCTCCCGAAGGAGAAGTCCTATCTCTAGGATTGTCAGAAGATGTCAAGACCTGGTAAGGTTCTTCGCGTTGCTTCGAATTAAACCACATGCTCCACCGCTTGTGCGGGCCCCCGTCAATTCCTTTGAGTTTCAACCTTGCGGTCGTACTCCCCAGGCGGAATGCTTATTGCGTTAGCTGCAGCACTGAAGGGCGGAAACCCTCCAACACTTAGCATTCATCGTTTACGGCGTGGACTACCAGGGTATCTAATCCTGTTTGCTACCCACGCTTTCGAACCTCAGCGTCAGTTACAGACCAGAGAGCCGCTTTCGCCACTGGTGTTCTTCCATATATCTACGCATTTCACCGCTACACATGGAGTTCCACTCTCCTCTTCTGCACTCAAGTCTCCCAGTTTCCAATGCACTACTCCGGTTAAGCCGAAGGCTTTCACATCAGACTTAAAAGACCGCCTGCGTTCCCTTTACGCCCAATAAATCCGGATAACGCTTGCCACCTACGTATTACCGCGGCTGCTGGCACGTAGTTAGCCGTGGCTTTCTGGTTAGATACCGTCGAAACGTGAACAGTTACTCTCACGCACTTTCTTCTCTAACAACAGGGTTTTACGATCCGAAGACCTTCTTCACCCACGCGGCGTTGCTCCATCAGGCTTTCGCCCATTGTGGAAGATTCCCTACTGCTGCCTCCCGTAGGAGTTTGGGCCGTGTCTCAGTCCCAATGTGGCCGATCAACCTCTCAGTTCGGCTACGCATCATTGCCTTGGTAAGCCTTTACCTCACCAACTAGCTAATGCGCCGCGGGCCCATCCAAAAGCGGTAGCATAGCCACCTTTTACACAGTTACCATGCGGTAACTGTGGTTATGCGGTATTAGCACCTGTTTCCAAGTGTTATCCCCCTCTTTTGGGCAGGTTGCCCACGTGTTACTCACCCGTTCGCCACTAAGCTCTTTATCGGTGAGTGCAAGCACTCGGTGATAAAGAAGCTTCGTTCGACTTGCATGTATTAGGCACGCCGCCAGCGTTCATCCTGAGCCAGGATCAAACTCTCAATTTAAAGTTTGTGACTCTTTATTTTTACTAGCGAATTGACTTCGCAAAATGTTTATTGCTCTTACCTATTAAGATAAGAGACCCTGCACATTTGCTTATCGAAACTTTGTTCAGTTTTCAAAGATCTAC
>NZ_AZFT01000019.1 GCF_001434405.1 Ligilactobacillus apodemi DSM 16634 = JCM 16172
GTCCAAGTTAAAGTGGGAACTGACGCTGAAGAATATACCCCAAAGGGCCAGTTAGTGAAAACTGATTTAGGTAAGGCACCGAGTGCTGAAGCAGGAGTAGCTAATAAGGGAGACTTGCCGAAAGATACACAATATATGTGGGAATTTTCAGTGGAAGTAGCGATGCCAGGCGAGAAGCCAGGTACGGTAGAAGTGACATATCCAGATGGGTCGAAAGATGAAGTGCC
>NZ_AZFT01000020.1 GCF_001434405.1 Ligilactobacillus apodemi DSM 16634 = JCM 16172
GCCAGCGAGTCCGCAAGCACATCCGTGAGCGAATCAGTAAGTGCGAGCGAATCCGCCTCAACATCTGTAAGTGAATCAGTAAGTGCGAGCGAATCCGCCTCGACATCTGTGAGTGAATCGGTAAGCGCCAGTGAATCAGCTTCAACATCCGTAAGCGAATCAGCTTCAACTTCAGTAAGTGAATCAGTAAGTGCAAGTGAGTCCGCCTCAACATCTGTGAGCGAATCCGCAAGCACATCAGTAAGTGAATCAGTGAGTGCGAGCGAATCCGCATCCACATCCGTGAGCGAATCAGTGAGTGCCAGTGAATCAGCAAGCACATCTGTAAGCACAAGCGAGTCGATTTCAACATCGACATCATTGAGCAACTCAGTAAGTTTGAGTGAATCAATCTCAACTTCGATCTCAATGAGCAACTCATTGACTACAAGTGAAAGTCAATCAACGTCAAATACTGGTTCAACTAGCGATAGTCAATCAATGACAGATGCAGACAAGTACACGCCAGAAGGCCAAGATGTGACAACAACTGTTGGTGGTAA
>NZ_AZFT01000021.1 GCF_001434405.1 Ligilactobacillus apodemi DSM 16634 = JCM 16172
CTATGTGCTTCACTGGCAGCGGAACTTGCGGTTGACGCATATTCACTCGTCTTCACGCTTGAGGAGTTGGCTTCGTTGGCTGATTTGTCAGCGTCTTCTTGGTCTGCTGCTTTTTGCGCGTCTTCTTTTGCTTGGTTTACATCAGCTAAAGCATCGTTTGCTTGGTCGGATAAGTTTGCAGCTTCTTCGGCTGCGCTCTTAGCGATCTCGTCGTTCTTGATTGCTTCACTGGCTGCTGAGCTAGCTGTACTTTCAGCTTCACTTGCCACTGTGGCAGCAGAACTTGCTACGCTTGCAGCGCTAGAAGCTTTGTCCTTATCGCCTGCTTGAGCGTAACT
>NZ_AZFT01000022.1 GCF_001434405.1 Ligilactobacillus apodemi DSM 16634 = JCM 16172
GTCTTATTTTGATCAGCTATATATTGGAAACCTCGTTGCATCTCACCTTTTTCATTAAATAGGTACCAGTGATTATTGATATTTTGTTGACCTGTTGCCATGTTACCATCAAAGGTATCAAAATAGTAAGTTGCATTATTTAACCATTGCCAGCCATAAAGCATCCAACCATCCTGATTATAGTAGACCGTCTTATTTTGATCAGCTATATATTGGAAACCTCGTTGCATCTCACCTTTTTCATT
>NZ_AZFT01000023.1 GCF_001434405.1 Ligilactobacillus apodemi DSM 16634 = JCM 16172
GGTAAACTTTGGAAACCATTCTTAGCAAATTCAACTTCATTGATATTTAACCAAATTTGTTGCGTTCCATCAGATTTAATTTGTTGGTAAACAACATAATCAGTCCCGCCGATCTTAACTTTACCGTTTGTACCACCAATATAGACTAAGTTAGCGGTATACTTGTCACTTGTTGAGTTGATGTTTGTCCCACCAACTGGCATCCAACCAGTTGTTTCGCCACCAGCTGAATAACGTTGTAAGTTCAAGTAAAGTGGATCTTCAATGTTGATCGTAGCCGTTGGTGTTCCTAATGGGAAGGAGATCAATTCGGCATAGAAGTTAGTATTATCATCACG
>NZ_AZFT01000006.1 GCF_001434405.1 Ligilactobacillus apodemi DSM 16634 = JCM 16172
AATGGTCAAATGCTATATGGTCAACAAAAGATCGACGGACATTGGTACTACTTTGATCCAGTAACTGGTGCAATGCAAACCGGTTTTGTCTATATCGCAGATCAAAACAAGACAGTATATTACGGTAGCAACGGTCAAATGCTTTACGGTCAACAAAAGATCGATGGGCATTGGTACTATTTTGATACCTTCAACGGTGCAATGCAAACCGGCTTTGTTTATATCGCAGATCAAGATAAGACGGTATATTATAGTAACAATGGTCAAATGCTCTATGGTTGGCAACGGATCAATAATCATACCTATTATTTTGATACCTTCAATGGTGCAATGACAACTGGTGAACGTTACATTAATGGACATTGGTATTTATTCGATGAGCAAGGGATAATGCAACGTGGTTTCCAAACCGTTATGGAAAATGGTAAAGCTAAGACAGTTTACTATAACCAAGATGGCTGGATGCTTTACGGTTGGCAAACAATTGATGGCAAAAAATATTATTTTAACACCTTTAATGGTGCCTTGAAAAACTAAGTAACAATTAAAAACAAGGGGTAGTATATAAAGAATGTTTGAAAAAAAACTACATTATAAGATGTATAAGTCAGGAAAACACTGGGTATTTGCAGCAATTACTTCAATTGTTTTTGGTGCTGCAATGGTCAATGACGTATCTGCTGATGCTGTAGATACAAGTTCTAGTGATTCTCAAGTTGAACAAGTACAAACAGCAGAGACGTCAACTGAAAGTTCAACTTCTGATAGTGATAGTGTTGCTAACGCTGAAACAACAACTGATTCAGCTGCTACTGGCAATGTAACAAATGAGAGTGAGACTCAAGCAACGGCAACTGATCAAGTAGCTTCAGCACAACAGCAAGCTACAACTGTGGAAAATACTGATTCGACAGCCACAACAACAGAAAATGCGACAACAACTGCAACAACAACAGAAAATGCACAGGCAGATACAACAAGTAACACCGAGGCAGCAACTACCACTGCGAATACTGAAAATAGTGTTACCGATGACAATGCACAAACTAATAATGTAAGTGACACAACAGCTACAGCAGCCACAGCGACTACAACTAGCGATAAAGATGAATCAGCTCAAACTACAACGCAAGTAAATATTGATGGAAATTGGTACTTGCAAGATGCAAGTGGAAATTTTGTAAGTGGCTTCCAAACGATTACTGATCAAAATAAAACTGTTTATTATGATCCAACAACCTACCAAATGCAGTATGGTCAACAAAACATTGATGGTTACTGGTATTTGTTTGATACGTTTGATGGCGCCATGCAAACTGGCTTACAATACATCAAAGATCAACAAAAATTAGTCTACTATAATGCTGATGGTCAAATGCAATATGGTACGGTTGAAATTGATGGTGAACAATACCATACTGACGCAATTACAGGTGCAATTATTGGTGAAGGCCAACAAAAAATAGCTGGACATTGGTACTTATATAGTACTGATAATAAAGTTGTTAATAGCTGGCAATACATTGCAGACCAAGGAAAGACTGTATATTATGACCAAAATACAGCGCAAATGGTCTATGGTCAACAAAATATCAACGGACATTGGTACTTATTTGATCAAACAACAGGAGCTATGCAACGTGGTTTCCAAAACTTGAAAGATTATGGTGAAGATAAAACAGTTTACTATAACCAAGATGGTTGGATGTTATATGGTCAACAAAAGATCGATGGA
This sequence comes from Ligilactobacillus apodemi DSM 16634 = JCM 16172, assembly GCF_001434405.1. Classification (GTDB taxonomy): domain Bacteria; phylum Bacillota; class Bacilli; order Lactobacillales; family Lactobacillaceae; genus Ligilactobacillus; species Ligilactobacillus apodemi. Next base: position 1,736 of record NZ_AZFT01000006.1, read on the forward strand.
TACTGGTATTTGTTTGATACGTTTGATGGAGCTATGCAAACCGGCTTACAAACTTTAGCAGATCAAAATAAAACTGTTTATTATGCTGATAATGGTCAAATGCAGTATGGGTGGCAATGGGTGGATAATGCTACTCGTTACTTTGATACCTTTGATGGCGCCATGGTAACAGGCCAACAAAAGATAGCCGATCATTGGTACTTATTTGATCAAGATGGAGCGATGCAACGAGGCTTTCAAAATTTGAAAGATTATGGTGAAGATAAAACAGTTTACTATAATCAAGATGGTTGGATGCTATATGGTTGGCAATGGGTAGAAAATGCTACTCGTTATTTTGACACCTTTAATGGTGCAATGGCTACAGGTCAACAAAAGATAGCTGGATATTGGTACTTGTTTGATCAAGATGGAGCGATGCAACGTGGTTTCCAATTCATTCCAGAACAAGATAAGCTCGTTTATTATAATCAAGATGGCTGGATGCTTTATGGTGAACAAAATATTGATGGTGTGAACTATACTTTCAATACCTTTGATGGTGCGCTAGAAGCTACAGGTCAACAAAAGATAGCTGGACATTGGTATTTATTTGATGAAAACGGAAACGTGTTAACAGGTTTCCAAGACCTCAGCGCTTATGGCCAAGACAAAGTTGTTTACTATGACCCAACAACGGCTCAAATATTATATGGTTATCAAAACATTGATGGAAACTGGTATTTATTTGATAGTTATGATGGTAGCCTTCAAAAAGGTATCCAAACTGTTAATAATGTAACTTTATCTTTTGATACAAATACAGGTGCATTATTAACAGGGGTACAAAATATTAACGGCGATCTTTATTATGTAGACCCGATTTCTGGAACGATCAAGAAGAATTTGATGCTTTTGAATGCAGATAATACTTATACGTATTTTGATGCAACAACGGGTAAAGGAACCAATGCACTTACTCAACAATATGAACAAGGCGTTGAAAGTAATAATGCGGAATTTGTAGCTAATAATGCAGCTTATTCGTTTGACGGCGACAGCTTTGAAAATGTTAATGGATTTTTGACGGCAGATAGCTGGTATCGTCCAAAAGAAATTTTAGTTAATGGTACAACTTGGCAAGCTTCAACCGAAAGTGATTTTCGTCCATTGCTGATGACATGGTGGCCCGATAATCAAATTAGAGCAGATTATATCAATTTTATGAAAGATAATGGTCTGTTTGACACAGATGATACTTTCACAAGTGATTCTGATTCAAGTTATATGGATTATGCAACTGAAATGATTCAACGAAATATTGAAAGTAAAATCACTACAGAAGGTAATACAGACTGGCTAAGAATATTAATGCAAGAGTTTGTTGAAACTGAAGATATTTGGAACGAAAATAGTGAAGATCTTCGTAATACTGGGATGCAAAAATTCCAAGGCGGATTTTTAACTTATGTTAATAGTGATCTTACTCCTTGGGCTAACTCGGATTACCGGAAGTTAGGCTATCAACCAGCCATGATCTCAGAAAATAGTATCGGGCCTGAATTTTTACTTGCTAACGACGTCGATAATTCTAATCCAGTTGTTCAAGCTGAAGATTTGAACTGGTTGCATTATTTAATGAATTTTGGTGAAATTACTGCTAATGACCCAAGTGCTAATTTTGATGGAATTCGAATTGATGCGGTTGATAATATGGATGCAAGTATCTTGAGTTTAGCTGGTGATTACTTGCGAGCACATTTTAATGTTGGAGCTAACGATGCTACGGCTAACCAACATATCTCGATCTTAGAAGACTGGGATAATCGTGATGCAACATATACGAACTCTATTGGTAATCCAGAATTAACAATGGATGACTACTTAGTACAACAAATGAAGTATTCGTTAGGTCAATCATCAGAAACAGCATCATCCATGAAGCGTTTCTTGGAATGGTATTTAGTTGATCGTTCGGTAGATAATACAGAAAACACCGCAATTCCTAACTATGCATTTGTTCGTGCTCATGATGCTTCAATGCAAGAAGATTTGATGACTCTTATGCAAGATAAGTATGGTCGTTCATGGGGAGCAAGCTTTACAGTTGAAGAATACGAAGCTGCCATGGAAGATTATATGGAAGACCAAAAAGCAACGGTTAAACACTATAATCGTTACAATATTCCAAGTTCATATGCAATGTTATTAACTAATAAAGATGTAATTCCACGTGTTTATTACGGTGATCTCTTTACTGATAACGGTCAATATATGGAAACGAAATCGATCTACTACGATTCAATTGATAATTTATTGAAGACACGGATCAAATATGTTTCTGGTGGTCAAACAATGGATGTTGACCAAAATGATATCCTTACAAGTGTTCGTTTAGGTAAAGATGCATTAAATGCCAGTGATACTGGAACTGCTGAAACGAGAACAACAGGTATTGGTTTGATCATTAGCAATAATAGTAATCTTACTTTAGCTGATGGAGATACTGTAGTACTTCACATGGGAGCTGCGCATAAGAATCAAGCTTATCGAGCAGCAATGATCGCTACTGATGATGGTATTCTCAACTATGCATCAGATGATGGTGCTCCAATAGCTTATACTGATGAAAATGGTGATTTGATCTTCACTAACAAAGATCTTGTTGTTAACGGACAAGTTCAAGCAAATACTGCAATCAGAGGTGTATTGAATCCTTATGTTTCTGGCTATGTAGCACTTTGGGTTCCAGTTGGTGCTAGCGAAACACAGGATGCACGTACTGAAGCAAGTACAGAAGCATCAACTGATGGTTCTGTGTTCCACTCAAATGCTGCCTTGGATTCTAATGTTATTTACGAAGGATTCTCTAATTTCCAAGCCTTCCCATCTGATGATTCTAAGAATGCTAATGCATTAATTGCGCAAAATGCAGAGCTCTTCAAGTCATGGGGTGTAACAAGTTTCCAATTAGCACCGCAATATGTCTCAACTAGTGATGGAACATTTATTGATTCTACGATTGATAATGGCTATGCCTTTAGTGACCGTTACGACCTTGCAATGAGCAAGAATAATAAGTATGGATCTTATCAAGATTTGATCAATGCGATCAAAGCACTTCACAGTGTAGGGATTCAAGTTATTGCTGACTATGTACCAGATCAAGTTTATAGCTTGTCTGGTCAAGAAGTTGTAACAGTTGTACGGACCGATGAATATGGTGGTAAGATCGATGGTACTGCCCTTGATAATGTTGCTTATGTGGTTAATACAGTTGGTGGTGGCCAATATCAGGCTGAATATGGTGGTAAATTCTTAGAAGAACTACAAGAAAAATATCCAACACTATTTACAACTAAGCAAGTTTCGACGGGTGAAACAATTGATCCAAGTGAAAAGATCACTCAATGGTCTGCTAAGTATTTCAACGGAACTAATGTATTACGTCGTGGTGTGGGCTATGTTTTACATGATAGTAATCAATATTACCGAGTTGCTGAAACAGATGAAGTCTTCTTACCAAGTCAATTAGAAGGAAAAGTTGTGGATAATGGTGGCGAACCATTTAGAACAGGTTTTTGGACTAATGAAGATGGTACTGTCAATTACTATGACGATATGGGTAAAATCATGACTAATGCTTTCGTTAAAGATGGTAAAAACAACTGGTATTACTTTGACGAAAATGGAAATATGGTTTCAAATACTTCTTTACAAATAACAACAGATAACACAACGGCAGAATATTACTTCTTAGCCAATGGTGTCTCAGTCCGAAATGGTTTCTTGCAAACAGCAAGTGGTGATACTTACTATTACGACGAAAATGGCCGTAAATTAATCAATGGGAAAGTTACGGTAAATAGTGTCGAGTACACAACTGATGCGACTGGTAAAGTAGTCGAAGAAAAAGTTTTACAAAAACTAGATGAAATTGAAACTGCAGGCCGAACTTCCGTATTTTAAAGGTAAGAAGAGCTTGAGATAAAAAGAAAAGTTCGCAGAGAATAACCTAGGTTATTTTCTGCGAACTTTTTGTGCCTATGAAAATGGAAGATAAAAACATACGTATAAGAAATTATAATTTAAATTAGAAAAAATTTACCTTTTTAAAATATACTTAAATAATTATTGGTGATAAAATTTAAGTGACTTAAGTAATCAGGAAAGGGTAAGTTATTAATGTTTGAAAGAAAAGTCCATTATAAGATGTATAAGGCTGGCAAAAATTGGGTATTTGCTGCCATTGCTACAATTGCTGTATCTATGAGTTTTGCAACTGGGGATGTTAAAGCTGATCAAACAACAACAGTTGATGCAAACCAAACAACAACAGTTGATAAAAGTACAACGAGTCAAGATACAGCAACTACTGTAGAAAGTTCATCATCTGAAAATGAAAGTACAGTAGACAATACAAGTGATGCGACAAATTCTCCAACAACAGATTCAGCTGTAACGACTGATGTGACGACAGCTACTAAAGATACTACTGTGGTAGATACAAGTAAGGCAAGCCAAGAAGTTGAGACAACAAAAGCAACCACAGCTGATACTTCAAGTAGTACTAATGAAACTACGTCTGCTGAAACATCGAGTAGTGAAGCAACAACAAATTCGGCTACAGCTGATTTAAAAACAGATACTGCTACGGTAGATTCTCAAACGGATACTACTGCAACATCCAAAGAAGTAGCGACAACGCCAGAATATACGCAAGTAAACCAAGATGGTAATTGGTACTTAGTGGATGCAACAGGCAATTATCTTTCAGGTTTTCAAACGATTACTGATCAAAATAAGACAGTTTACTACGATCCAACAACTTATCAAATGCAATACGGTCAACAAAAGATCAATGGTAGTTGGTACTTGTTTGATACCTTTAATGGTGCAATGCAAACCGGTGTTCAATATATTAGAACTCAAAATAAATTAGTTTACTATAATGAACAAGGTCAAATGCAACATGGCCAAGTAAATATTGATAATAAAGTTTATCAAACAAATCCTGTTACAGGTGCGATCGAAGCAAAGGGTCAACAAAAGATCGCAAACAATTGGTATTTATTTAATCAACAACAACAAATAGTCACAGGTTTTCAAACGATTGCAGAACAAAACAAAGTTGTCTACTACGATCCAACAACGGCCAAGATGCAATACGGTCAACAAAAGATCAACGGCAGTTGGTATTACTTTGATACTTTTGACGGTGCGATGAAGACCGGTTTTGTAGAAATACCAGAACAAAACAAGACAGTCTATTATGCAACTGATGGTAAGATGCAATACGGTCAACAAAAGATCGACGGCAACTGGTATAACTTTGATACTTTTGATGGAGCGATGAAGACTGGCTTTGTAGAGATACCAGAACAAAACAAGACAGTCTATTACGCAGCTGATGGTAAGATGCAATATGGTCAACAAAAGATCGACGATAACTGGTACTACTTTGATACTTTTGATGGAGCAATGAAGACTAGTTTTGTAGAAATTCCAGAACAAGATAAGACTGTTTATTACAATGAAAAAGGTCAAATGCAGTATGGTTGGCAAATGATTGATGGTAACGTCTATTATTTTGATACCTATGATGGCAAGATGAGTGTTGGTCAACAAAAAATCGGTGATTACTGGTATCTATTTGATGCTAATGGTGTAATGCAAACTGGTATCAATTATATTCCAGATCAAAATAAACTTGTTTACTATAACGAAGATGGTCAAATGCAATACGGTCAACAAACAATTGATGGTACCACATATGATTTCAATACCTTTGATGGAGCATTAGAAAATCTTGATGGTCAACAAAAGATTGCAGGAAATTGGTATTTATTCACAGACGGTCAAGTAATGACAGGATTCCAGTATATTTCTGATCAAAATAAGACTGTATATTATTCGCCAACAACAGCTCAAATGCAATATGGTTGGCAAGACATTGACGGTAGCAAATACTACTTTGATACCTTTGATGGTGCAATGTATACCGGCAGTCATTTGATTGATGGAACAAGTTATACTTTTGGAACTAGTGGTGCCTTACTAGATCTTTCACTACAAGATTACCGTCAAGAAGTCGCTGATGGCATTGCTGCTGCTATCCAAGATAAATATCGTCAAACGATCGATGCAAATTGGGATAATCAAAATGATAATTATCTAGCTTTCTCAGTTCATGATGTTGCTCAGTTAGTGGCACGAAATAATTTAACTGCAACGGCTGAAGCAGTAGAAAAAAATCTTAAAACAAACGCATTATTTGAAGGAACTGCTGATACTATTTGGGTAAAGAGTTATGATAGTTCAGATATGAAAGCTGCAGTAACTCAAGCAATAAATGATTTTATGGCAAGCTACACCCCAAGAGCTGATTTATCTAAGACAGCACTTGGTGTTGGTGCTAAGAATATGGATGGAACCTTAAATGTTGCCATTATTGTCTTTACATTAGGTGAAAATTCAACAACAGAGCAAACTAAAGCAACTTCTAGTCTAACGGCTAAAGTCTCAGAAACATATTTAGCACCAGGTGTTAATGCAACAGCAATTGATGGGCTAACAAGTGGAAGTGTGATTAGCGCTGATGAGCTTGGAAGTACATTTACTGTAGACACGTCATTATTAGATGGTGTTAAAGGTGAAAAAATCGGTGAACAAAACTTGAAGATGATCTTTAGTAGTTTGCCAGGTAACGAATCTGGACTTGAAGGTCAAAAAGTTTATAAGGGAACTGATGGCAATGATTACCACTATGTCTTTTGGTTGAGCGATACGTTTGATGGGGACCAAGTTGGTAAGCAAGAGGCCTTTTTGGCAGCCAATAAAGATGCTGTTTATGGCGATGTCTTAACTGTAACTTATTCAGCTACGTTAACTTGGGGAGCACCTGTTGCACCAAGTACGGGTGTCAACGGAGTTCCAACTAGTCAAATGACAGATGAAGAAATTGACTTAGCTTATAAGACTGGTACGGATACTGGATTACGTTATGATTCTGTTAAGGTTGAACCAATTGAAGGTATGACTGATGATATGATCCGAGGCGTTGATATTGGAAGTTATCAATCCTTGATCAATGCAGGCGTCAAATTCTATGATTTTGATGGCAATGAAGCTCCAATTTACAAGGTATTAAAAGATGCAGGGGTCAACTGGATCAGATTGCGTATTTGGAATGATCCGTATGATGCTAACAATAACACCTATGCTGGTGGGGATTGTAGCGAAGAAAATGTCATGAAGATGGCAACGGATGCCTCAAAATATGGCTTGAAAGTACTTTTAGACTTCCATTATTCTGATTTCTGGGCTGATCCAGCTAAACAACCACTTCCTAAAGCTTGGGAAGATGAAAGCGGTGAAGCATTAGCTAAGTCAGTTTACAACTACACAAGTAAGATTTTAACTGATTTGAAGAATGCTGGTGTTGATATCGGAATGGTTCAAATTGGTAATGAGATTACAAATGGTGTATTTGGCATTTACTCAAACCGAGATCGTGGTGAATCTTACTACAACATCTGGGGAAATGAAACTAAGGCAAGTGAGATCTGCCAATATTTAAATGCCGGTTCAAGTGCTGTTCGTAAAGTTTTACCAGATGCTAAGATTGCTATCCAACTAGAAACACCAAATGTGCCAAAATATCGTAATATTATGACTGCCTTACGTGATAACAATGTTGATTACGATTTACTAGGAACTTCATATTACCCATTCTGGTCTACAAACGATGGTAACGGTTGGTATGATGACGTTGATATGGGCTGGGGTGCTAATACACCTAAGAGTCTTGAAGGCGTTGAAAAAATGGCCAAAGAAGAATTTGGTAAGCAAGTAGTCGTACTTGAAACTGGTTGGATCAACAATGTTCGTGATTCAGATGGTACAGGTAACTCAATTGGGGCAGATTCTGAAATTCAAGCTTATAGTCATGATCCACAAGGACAAGTTGATGCAATGGCGGATATGTACAAGGCATTGATCGCACAAGGTGGCTTAGGTGGCTTCTGGTGGGAACCTGCTTGGATCCCTGTAAAAGCTGGTTGGGAAAACTGGCAATACAACAAAGATGCCTCTGATAAGTATGGTACAGGTTGGGCTTCACAATATGCAGTTGGCTATGCACCAGACAGTGTAATGTATTATAATGGTGAACCTACATGGGGTGGATCAACATGGGATAATGTTGCCTTGTTTGATGATCAAGGACATCCACTCCAATCTCTCAAGATGTACAATGGATTTTTAAATGGTTATGAAACACCGCAAAATTTAACGTCAACGCTTGCTTTTAAGATCACTAAAGTTTGGAATAGTGATAATGTTGCATTGCAAAATGGGTTAGCTGAAGGAGACCTCGTAAGCGCAAGTGACATGATCGATCCATTAACCTCTGATGCAACAGCACTACTTTCAGGCGCTGCAGACACAACTATGTCACAATCAACCTTAGAAGCAATTGCTAAGGGTATGGGTGGAATTGAGACAGCACTTGAAGGTAAAACGACTTACTATACAGAAAATGGTGATGCATATCACTATGTCTATTGGTTTACAGAAGGAAATACAGCTGATCAAAAAGCCTGGAATTTCTACAATGATAATCAAACTGCTAAATATGGTGATAAATTAATTGCCAATGTTGAAGCGACAGTGACATGGGGTGCAGCTCAAGCTTAGCATGGAAAAACAAGTATTCTTTTGAATGCTTGTTTTTTATTAGTTAAAAGTATTGAATTATTTTGGCTTAGTGATAATCGAATACTAGTACACCTCCTAAAACGGTAAGAACTGTTTTAAGAGGTGTTTTTTGTTGGTTATCAAAAAATAATGGGTAAATACATAAAAAATAAGATATATTTAAGTGATTAATTTATTGTGTTTATGGGATTTGTTCGTTTTTAGTATAAATAAAAAATTACATATATATTTAGAATTAAATAATTGACATTTAAAATGTTTAAAGGTATATTTTTAGGTGTATATTAAAAAAATATAATTTAAAGTTTAAGATTTATTAATTTTTTACTTACTACAGTTAATTGGAAAGGGTTTGCGTCAATAAATGAGCCCGAGTGTGGGGTGCATTTTGGAAAATGACGCTAGAAAGAGTATGGGGGAAATATGTTTAGACATAATCATAATTCAAAGTTGTACAAGTATACGACCGAAGAAAAACGCCATTATAAGTTGTACAAGAAAAAGAAAGTTTGGGTCGTCGCAGGGGTATTGTTATTTGGGCCAGTAGCTTTTGTGCCGACTTATATTTCCGCAAATGAAGTAAATCAGGTTGAAGTCGTAGCCGAAGCTGAGCCTCAAACGGATCTAGAACAAATTACACCAACAGATGAGAGCGCTTCAGTTGAAACTACCGCAACTTCTGCGGCTGAAATTACCAGTGAAACTAATGCAACAAACGCGCCAGTAAATTCTACAAGTGAGCTAGTAGAAACGACCAGTGATGCGGTTCAAACCAGTGAAACTAGTCAAGTCGCGCAAACAAGTGAAGCCTTAACTACTACCTCTGAATCTATTTTGGTCGCAGATGAAAATGTATCTGAAAATGATACAAAAGCTACTACTAGCGACAACGGGATCGCCACAACTGCAACAACGGAAGAAGAGTATTATACGGGCTCAGACGTCATCAAGATCCAAGCGGTGACAAACGGCTCAACGTTAGGTTCGATCACCACAGAACAAGCCGATGATGGCTCAACGGTTTATACGTACCATGCGACTTCAACTGGCACCAATCAAACTAAAGTAGGGATGACTGTCACCTATACCGGGAACAAAGGTGATACTTTTACTATGGTCGTTACCCCGTCTAACTCACAGTTGACGGGCTTTAATAACTATGCGCCAACTGGTTCACCGCAAATTGAAAAGTTAGCTGATGGGACGATCAAGTACACGTGGACGATCGGGGGCAGTGCCGAAACTAGTACCGTTAAACAAGAGTTACCGGCAGCGGGCAGTTTATTTTATGAGTCTAATGCTTCGGCTAACGATCCTTACCCACCTTATCAAGGAAGTTCTGGCGGAGATGCAACGATTTTAGCCACGGGCGACTACTACCAAATCGACTTTTTGATCAACGGCTTAAAGGCACCTGCCGAAACCAGTGCCAAGATCGTTTTAGAAAAAGAATTTGCGGTCACTAGTTCAAATGTGATTGATTTTATTGATAGTGGCAACAAGATCAATGGTGTGTCACAAGTAAATCCCGATACTAATTACTTGTATAAGACTACTTTGACTAAAGATGCTGCGACATATAGTTTACGCTTGAAAGAATATTACCTTGAAATTCCGGTACCCGAGCATTTTGTGTTAGATGAAGACGAAACGCAAAAAATGCTTCGTACTTGGCCAACGGGTGCTTATATCATGTATGGGGCAGTTTCGATCACACAACCAGGCGGTGAAGGTACGCCGATCGTGGTAAAAAATATCCATACACTTGCTGGCGGCACGACACAACCAGAGATCTATTTTGTTGGTCATTACACTAGTACGGAAACTTCTGGTAAAAGTGATATTCCTTCTGGGTGGTATGATCTAGGGGATGGCGAACGTCAATATTTTGGGAAGATAAATGTTGATACAAAAGAAGAGTTAGCGACACCATTGACCGGAACTGGTTTTAATCAAAATGTTTTAGCAGCAGGTTCAGCACAAACAACTGAATATTATAGTGTATATCTCAGGGTAACAAACGATCAACAAACTACAAGTATGTTGGTGTTTCATAGACCGGGTTATAATAACAATTACACCGACCGCACGAGTACCCAAACGATCGGTCAAGCTACGATCAAGACCCCGATCAGTGAAAGTGGTGATCCATCAGCACCAGTATTGTTTTCTGTGGGGTTAAATGCAACTGGGGCGGCAGCTTTTACGCCAACCTACCATATCGAGTTACCTACGCAGATCACGAGTACGGGGATCACGATGCCGTTAAACAACGTAGAAGATGATTTTGCTGATTATCGCTCATATAACCCAGCACAAACGGGCTATACTGTCGTGGTGACTGGTGATGATGGCAGTACTGTGACCCAACATTTACAGGCGGGCGAAAATTATAACCCGCTTACAGGTTTGATCGATCATTTTGGGACATTTAGTACCGGGGCAAAATTAGCAGAAGGCGTTAAGATCGCAGCCTATGATGTTACGCCAGATAATGAGTATTTCGCAAATGCCTTTCAGTCATCGGCTAATTCAACGGGGATAAATGATATTGCAACTGGGATGATCAGCGTGTTAGGTTATCTAAATACAACGGCAAATGAAGCTGAAAGTTATGTGGTCAAAATAGTTGTAAATTCTGAAAATCGTTCGGTCCCATTTAATCTCACAGTTGTCCCGATCGCATCGCAAAAATTAGAGATCCAAGGGTATAATTATCCTGCTTCAAATGTAGGGACTGGGACGAATCAAACAGTTTATCAAGCTGGTGACACCTTTACGATCGGGGTTCAAGTTTTAGGAAAACGTTATACACCACAAACGGGCGTCAATTTAGATGCAGGTGGTATTTTGACAGGTAACGCTAATCGAACAGACACTGATTTACCAGGTCATGGCTTAAATGTGCCTTATTTGACAGTAACTGACCCGATCTTGTATTTTACGCTACCGGACCAAACACAAGTAACTAATTTTAAAAACAGCAATACTTTTTATCAAATAACTAAGCCACCAGCGACAGGTGTTCCAACGCCCAAGACCACCCAAACGACCAATACAGATGGACAAACTGTAATGATCTTAGATTGGACGGGGACTGGATTTGAATTATTGCCAGAGATGCTCATTACGCTTAATTTAAAGGTCAATGAAAATGCGATCAATGGTTTTGATACAGCGCGGACCGCCGATACTTTGTATGAATACACTGAGACCGGTAAGACCAAGGACCTTTATACGGCAGCTCAATTAGCTAAATTAGGAGTTTCGACCGATGGTTTACGGGCTTATAACCCTAACGTTAATAGTGAAAGTAACACAACTTGGATCCAAGTTGGAGGCGATTTTAGCAATACCACGTTACCTGATAGCTATAAAACACAGATCAAATTTGCTGATGGAACGGTGGCAGATACGATGATCTTAGATGCTGCCAGCAACAATGCTTATCTACGCATTGTTGCTCCAGCAGTTGTTAGCCCGGGAATCTTATTGCAAGGTACAAAAGATAATGCCCTAAGTGCCGCTGGGGCCAACTATCCAACGCAAGATTATCTTGAAGTTAATGGTGAAAAACAAGGACTACAGACATTCCAATTTGGGATCGTCAATAATACCGATGAAAGTATTACTAACGCAATTTCGGTCTTAAACTTGCCTCAAGTTGATACTGCTGATAGTAATAATGAAACGGCTAAACACGAATTTACCTTAAACATCAGTGGTGCTGGAAGCGTTGATAGTAGTCCCGTCAATAACGTTCCAAACGATGCCCATACGCTTTATTACGTTACGCAAATGGCGACCTTAAGTGCTGATGGCCAGACGGTGACCTTTGCGGATGGCACGACTTGGGCTAAAGGAGATCTAATTCCAGCGTCAATGCTAACTGCTGATCAAGTCACTGATTGGTCCCAGATCAAATCTTTGATCTTATTTGTTCCATCGATGACTAAAGAATCAGAATTGCTTTATGATTTTAGTGCATATTCGCCAACAAGCTTGGATAATGCTGGTAAACAAGCTGTCTTGACCCAAGTTGTGGGCTATGACGGTCAAGCTTCGTTACTAAAAAATAGCGTCACTGATACGTATGCTGTTTATGCTTCCATGACCTTTGTTGATCAAGCAGGTAACCAGATCAATGGACATCCGACCGTTACTGGCCAAGCGACGTTAAACCAACAAACTGGTACGTATGACGTTAATTATCCTGAATTGGTCGGTGTGCCAGGCGAAACGCTCAAATTGGGAACAGCCGAAACGATCACGGGTTATGAATACGTCCAAACAACAAACTCTTCTTCGACGTTTAAAGCAGATGGTTCGACGTTAGTTACGCGCGTCTATCAAGTTGATCAAGCTAAACTTTTGGTGGGGAGTTTACAAGGAACATTACTAGCGACTGCCACAGGTGATCCCAATGCCAATACCGGCAGTAATTATTCCGACACACCAACTGGGGTCACAGATATCGTCTTTAGTGTAACGGACGATCAATTGGCTAAACCGGGATACACTTACACAGTGACTGTTGTTGATCTAAATGGAAAACGCCTGACTGACAGCAATGGACAAAGCCAATATCAAACTTTAGCCCAAGCGTTAGTGGCTCAAGGTGTTTTTGATACTACGAGTGATAAAAATGGGGCAACGCAAAACTTTATCGTCAACTATGAAGGGGTCTTCCAACAAGCGGTCATCATTAGCGGTAATGATCCGTTAGACTTGATCCCTAAAACAGTTACGGCAGCTCAAAGCCAAGCACCATTTTATGATGATGGTAAATCGGGTGAATTGATGTTTTATGATGACACACAAACACCGCTCATTTCCGACGACACTACGATCAACGGGACACCTGGTTTTAAACGTGAGAATTATCGTTACACGGTACTTGCACCAGATGGCAGATCCTATACTAGTTTGGCTGAAGCTTTAGCTGCTAAATTGACCTTTGATACCACCGATAATTCGGGGCAAACAGATAGCGAAGTTCAAGTTTACCAAATTATTTATGAAGAAGACTTACAAACTCTACGGGTCACCATCATTGATGATCAAGGAACTAGAACTGAGGCTGGCGCATACACACCGACAACTTTGGTAGCAAGCCAAGTTTTAGGGACTGGTTTATCAAATACTGCAGTCACGGCTGAAACGAAGCAGACTTTAGCTCAATTAGTTAAAAACTACACTGATCAAGGCTATATTTTAGTCTCGCAAAGTGCCACACCAGATAATTACGATAACGATCCAAGTGTTGATCAAGAAGTTGTCGTTCATTTGGCACACGGAACTTATGAACAAGCGGGCGAGACTAAGGATGTAACGCAAACGATCAACTACATTTATGCAAGTGGACCAAACCAAGGAAATCAAGTTGCTACCCCAAATATTCAGCAACTTACCTTTACGTCGACCCAAACCGTCGATCAGGTGACTGGTGAAATTTTAAACACCGTATGGAGTCCGGCTCAAAATACTACGAGCATAACGAGTCCAGTGGTGGCAGGCTATGCTAATGATCAAGCTGTAGTAGCGGCCGAAACATTCACGTATGACAGTCCTGATAAAGTGATTACTGTTTATTATAATGCTTTAGAACAAGTGCTAACTTACACGGTCATTGATGATACAACGCAAATAACCTTAGCCCAAAACGTTGATTTGGCCACGGGCTTGACGGGGATGCCGTTAGCTTCAAGTGTTAGTGATGATTATCAAGCAATGATCGCAGCTTATTTAGCCCAAGGTTATGTCTTAGTGAGTGCTGATCAATTGCCCGCAACTTATGATAATGATGAAAATGTCGCCCAAAATGTGACTGTTCATTTGAAACACGGGCAAACAAACCAAGCTGGGGCGAATAAAGTGGTCACCCAAACGATCAATTATTTGTATGGCAATGGGCCAAAACAAGGGCAAAGTGCAGCCGACACGTACACTAAGAGTTATACATTTACCTCAGTTGACACTATTGATACCGTTACAAATGAAGTTTTGAGTACAGCTTGGAGTGAAGCACAAGAAACAGAAACGGTAGTCAGTCCGACTGTCAGTGGTTATGTTCCTAGTCAAAGTGAAGTGGTCAGCCAATTATTGACGCATGAAAGTTTTGATCAAACAGAAACGATCTTGTATACAGCAGGAACTCAAAGTGTCCAAATTCATTATGTTGACATGTATGGTGTTTCCACAGCTGACTCTGGAGTGGAAATAACGGCTCAAATGCAGACCTTAACGGGGGATGCCGGGTCAAATTATACGAATACATTGTGGGATTATGCCGCCAATGGTTATGAATTGCTTTTAGCGCAATCAGAAGCTCTGAGTGGTACATTTGACCAAGATCCTGATACCGCACAAGATTATTACGTTTATTTGACGCATGCGCTGAATCAAGTTGAAGGTATACCTGTAACCGTGACCCAGACGATCAATTACGTTTATCTCACGGGACCAAAGGCGGGGCAAACTGCAAGTACGCCGGTCAGTGCTAGTCAAACCTTTGTCCCGACGTATACGGTCGATCAAGTGACCGGTCAAAATGTTGGTGAGCCAAGTTGGGCCCCAGATACCGCTGAGTTTAGCGCCGTAGTCAGTCCAACCATCGCAGGATATGAAGCAGATACGCCAGAAGTTTTGGCTGTAAACGTTACGCCAACAAGCTCCGATCGTGTGATCACGGTCAACTACAATGCCTTAGAACAGGTATTGACGTATACGGTGATCGATGACACGACGCAAACAACGCTGGCAGAAAATGTTGATTTAGCAACGGGCTTAAGTGAAATGCCGTTAGCTTCAAGTGTTGCCACCGATTATCAAGCAGTGATCGCGGAATATTTAGCGCAAGGCTATGACTTAGTGAGTGCGGACCAATTACCGGCTACCTATGACAATAATAGTGCTGTTACCCAAAATGTGACGATTCACTTAAAACATGGGCAAGAAGAACAAGCCGGGGCAGATAAAGTAGTGACCCAAACGATCAACTATGTCTACGGCAATGGACCAAAGAAAGATCAAACAGCAGCTGAAACATACACTAAGAGTTATACTTTCACTTCAGTCGATACAGTCGATAAAGTGACTGGCAAAGTTTTGAATACGGTTTGGAGTGAAGCTCAACCGACAGAAATCGTACTTAGCCCAACGATCAGTGGCTATTTACCAAGTCAAACTGAAGTTGCTAGCCAACTTTTGACCCATGATAGTAGTGATCAAGTTGTGACTGTCTTATATATGGCGGGAACGCAAAGTGTACAAGTGCACTATCTTGATATGTATGGTGTAGCCACAGGGGCACAAGGTGTTGATTTGATCGCCCGGATGCAAACTTTAACGGGAGATGCAGGCGCAAGTTATACTAACACACTGTGGGATTATGCAGCTAACGGTTATGAATTGATCAGTGCCGATGCAGGCGCAAGTAGTGGTATCTTTGATGAAGATTCAGCAACTGCGCAAGTTTATTACGTTTATTTGACTCATACTTTGAGTCAAGTTGAGGGCACTCCAGTAACAGTGAGTCAAACGATCAATTATGTGTATGGTAATGGGCCATTAGCTGGTCAAACTGCAAGCGATCCGGTCACGGCTAGTCGGACCTTTGTGCCAACGTACACGGTCGATCAAGTAACTGGTCAAAATGTCGGTGAACCAACGTGGACACCGCCAAGTGCTAAATTTGAGTTAGTGATTACGCCAACGCTTGCGGGCTATACCCCAGATTTGAGCGAAGTAGCTGAAGAAATGATCACCCCAACGACACCATATAGTGTAATCACAGTGACTTATCGCGCTAATGACCAACGTTTGACCTATACAGTGATCGATGATACTAGTGCGAAGACTTTAGTGAAAAATATTGAGTTAGCGATCGGCAAGACTGATAGTGCACTTGAGTCAAGTGTTAATGATAATTATCAAGCACTTATCGCTAGTTATTTAGCGCAAGGCTACGTTTTGGCCAGTGCTGATCAATTACCGACTAACTTCGATCATGATGATGCACTTGATCAAAATGTGACGTTGCATTTGGTTCATGGTCAAACTAAAAAAGCGGGGGCAACAAAGGTGGTCACTCAAACGATCGAGTATCTTTATGGCAATGGTCCACTGAAAGATCAAACAGTAGCTGACACTTACACTAAGAGTTATACTTTCACGTCAATTGACACGCTTGATAGTGTGACTGGTGAGATCTTAAGCACGGTTTGGAGTGATACGCAAACAACAGAGACCGTGGTCAGTCCGACAGTTGATGGTTACCTACCAAGTCAAAGTGAAGTGGCAAGTCAAATTTTGACGTCTGAAAGTCCAGCACAACGGGTAACTGTCTTATATACTGCTGGTGAGCAGCTCGTTAAGATCCATTACATTGATATGTACGATCAAGCAAATGAGCAAGAATTGACGGCTCAAATGCAGACGTTAACGGGTGCAGCAGGTGCAACTTATACGAATGTACTTTGGGATTATACTGCTAATGGTTATGAACTAGTAAAAGTAGATCCAGCAGCACTCAGTGGTGAGTTTGATGAAGATCCAGCTACGACACAAGATTATTATGTTTACTTGACGCATGCGCTAGCGCAAGTAGTTGGTACACCAGTGACTGTGACCCAAACGATCAATTATCTTTACCAAACAGGTCAATTAGCTGGACAACCAGCAAGTGAAACTGTTACAACCAGTCAGACCTTTGTGCCAATGTATACGGTCGATCAAGTGACTAAACAAAATGTCAGTGAAACCGTGTGGACGCCACCGCTAGCTGAATTTAGCGCGGTGGTCAGCCCAACGATCAGTGGCTATACTGCCGATAGATCGGTGGTAGCTAGTGTAAATGTTACGCCAACAAGTCAAGATATAGTAGAAAATGTCTACTATCAAGCTGAGATCCAAAAAGTTACGGTAACTATTAGCGATGAGACGACGGGGGTGATTATTTCAAGTGGGCAAGTAGTCACTGCAGGTTTGAGCGCAAGTGGACTTTCGGCAGCTGCAAATCAAACTTATGCCCAAATTATCGCTTACTACCAACAACAAGGTTATGAAGTGGTTAGTGCCGATCCATTGCCAAATAGCTTTGATACTGATAGTAAGGTTGATCAAGTGGTAAATGTTAAGCTTATTCACGGTAAAAAAGTTACTACTGAAGATAAAGTGGTGACCCAAACGATCAACTATCTTTACGGTAATGGTCCAAATGTGGGGACAAGTGCAGCTACTAGTGTGATCAAAGCCTACACCTTTACAGCTACAAACGTACTTGATGCTGTGACAGGTGAGCGTTTGAGCACAACTTGGAGTCAGCCACAAAATACTGCAGTTGTGGTCAGCCCAACCGTCGATGGTTATCTAGCAAGTCAACTTGAAGTCGCTAGTCAGAAATTAACAGCCGCTAGTCCGGATCAAACAGTAACGATCCTTTATACGGCTGGACCACAAACCGTAAATATTCATTACATTGATATGTATGATGCTACGGGAGATGGGGTTGAATTATCGGCGCAAAAACAAACGTTGACTGGGGATGCCGGGACAGCTTATCAAAATGTTTTGTGGGATTATGCTGCTAATGGCTATGAATTGCTAGAAGCTCAAACACAAACAACTGCCGGTGAATTTGATGAAGATCCAGCAGAGACTCAAGATTATTATGTTTATTTGACCCATGCGCTAAAACAAATTGAGGGGACACCGATCACGGTGAGTCAAACGATTAATTATGTTTATGGCAGTGGACCAAATAAAGGTCAACCAGTCGGAGATAGTAAGGTCACAACGACGGTATTTGTTCCAACCTACACGATCGATCAAGTGACTAAACAACCTGTTGGTGAAGTGAGTTGGGGACCGCAAACAGTTACTTTAGGCGCAGTGAATAGTCCAATTATTGCTGGCTATACGGCTGATCAAGCGGTGATCCCTGCAGTGACAATCACGCCAACTAGTGAAAATATAAGCCAGACAGTTTATTACACGGCTGACACACAAAGGGTCATCTTACAAGTCACTGATGATGAAACAGGTGAAGTGTTGGTTGATGGCGAAGTCCTAACGCAAGGTGAAAGTGGCAGTGAGTTACCACCAGACACAAGCCAAACTTATGAGCAGCTCATTTCAGAGTATCAAAAACGTGGGTACCAAGTAGTAAGTGCGACTGATTTGCCACCTAACTTTGATACCGATAGTAACGTTGATCAAATAGTCACACTTAAGTTAGTTCACGCCAAGAAAGTTCAAACTGGTGCTGATAAAGTGGTCAAACAAACGATCAATTATCTTTATGGTAACGGACCAATGCAAAATCAAAGTGCTGCTCCAAGCGTAGTCCAAGAATATCGCTTTACTTCAACGATGGTGGTTGATGCTGTGACTGATACAGTGCTAACGACAACTTGGAGTGAGCCCCAAAGTTCCGGTGTTGTGATCAGCCCAATGATCCAAGGATATTTACCAGAGCTAGCGCAAGTTGATGCAACTTTGATCACCGCAGAAATGGATGATTTAACGCAAGTGGTCAATTATTACGCAGGCGAACAAACCGTCAAGATCCATTACATTGATGTTGATGGTGTAATGCCTAGTCCATTGGGGTATGTTCCAAGTGATGGTCATGAAGTAGCAGAATTTTTGCAGGTCTTGATCGGTCAAAGTGGGACGTCTTATCAAAATACCTTACGCCAAGTAGCTGAAAGTGGCTATAAGTTAGTGATTGCTCAGCCAGAAGCTACTAGCGGAAGTTTTGATGATGACCCGACCAATGTTCAAGAATACTATGTTTACCTAGTTCATGACACGGTAACTAGTGTGGGCGAACCAATTACGATCACCGATACTGTCAACTATATTTATGGCAACGGACCACATGTAGGTCAACCAGTTGCTACACCAAATGTAACTACACGAACCTTTACGCCCACGTATACGTATGACAAGGTTACGGGTGAACTCATTAGCGTGACTTGGAGTGGGGATGGTCTGATCGAGGCCCGGATCGTACCACAGATCCCAGGTTATACGCCAGATCACTGGGTCATTTTGAGCACGATCTTAACCCCAGAGATGACGGATC
Source organism: Ligilactobacillus apodemi DSM 16634 = JCM 16172 (assembly GCF_001434405.1). Taxonomy (GTDB): domain Bacteria; phylum Bacillota; class Bacilli; order Lactobacillales; family Lactobacillaceae; genus Ligilactobacillus; species Ligilactobacillus apodemi. The sequence continues at coordinate 21,522 of NZ_AZFT01000006.1, forward strand.
GGATCCAGACGGTTTATTATTTATTAAATGATGCGGTTATTTCCCAGGAAATACCAGCCACTGTTGCTCCAGTGACCACACAAACAGAAACTAAAAAAGTGACTGTTCAGGAAACACCAAGACAAGTAGAACAACAAAATACTTCCGCTAAAGAACAGCCACGTGAAATGTTGGTTATGGCACCAGAGTTACCACAAACTGGTGATAGTGAAGCTATTTCTCTTGTATTTATTGGCTTAGGCTTATTGAGTAGTGCGACCTTGTTAGGTGCATTTGGCAAGAGATGTAAAAAGAAAACCGAATAACCTAAAAAAATAGGAGTTAGTTCACCTAGCTAAGGGAGCTAACTCCTATTTAGTCTTAATAAACGGCGATTTCGATCAAATTACCGTCGGGATCATTGACATAAAGTGAAGTCATTTTGCCGTTTGCGCCAATTTTTTCAACCGGGCCAGCGATGATCTCAACAAAGTAACTCTTGAGATGATTTTTTACATCATCAAGTTTATCCCCTGTTACGAGACAAAAATCAGCACTAGCACTCGTTGGTTCTTTAGCCTTTAACGGTGTGTTGCGAGTCGCTAGTTGTAATTTTAAGAGTTGATGACCACAGCGCAAAGTAGTCACAAACTCATCGCTTTGATCTTCTAAGACTGGTAAATCAAAGACTTCATGGTAAAAACGAACTGCACGTTGTAAGTCAGCGACAGTCACAACGATGTGATCTAAACGTTTGATTTTCAAGGAAAACACCTCTAATTTTTATTTTTTAATGCACTGGTGAGGAAATAAAAGCCTAAGGCACAAACACAAGCTTCCGTGAAGGGAACACTGAGCCAAACACCATTTACGCCAAAGAATTTAGCAAAGATCAAAACTGCAGCGATTAAGATAAAGTAGCCCCGTAAAAGTGAGAGTACAAATGCCATTTTAGCTCGTTCGATCGCAGCTAAAGATAACATGATCACGAGATTTTGGCTCGCAAAAAAGACGCTCAAAAAATAAAGAGGCAAGCCATTGACTGCAATTTGTGCTAATTTAGCTGAATGATCATGGTTAAAGACACTAACGATCGGTGTTTTGAAGACAACTAAGATGAAGTACAACAAACATGCTAAGCCAAATGCAACTTGGATCCCCAGTTTCATGGCGGTCTTAACATTTTCCCAGTTACGCTTTCCATATTCTCGGCTAGCGATCGGTTGTACCCCTAATGCGATCCCGTTTGAAAGTGCTAAAACAACGATCGCAATGTTAGCGATCACTCCATAAGCAGCCACAGCATAGTTACCGCTTAGTTTTAATAAGACCCAGTTAAAAACAAAGATGCTGACCCCAGTACTCATTTCGGTCAAAAAAGAAGGGATCCCTAGGCTAGCTGCTTTTAACAAAGTTTTAGGCTCAGGAAAGGCAAACTTCAATTTTAGCTGGCGTTGTTTATTTTTACGATGAAAAGTTAAGACCGTCAAACTCGTTAACGGTGAAAAGAGGGTGGCGATCGCAGCGCCTAACATGTGTAAGTTAAAGACAAAGATCAATAGCCAGTCTAAAAAGACTACCACTAAGGTCGCACTTAAAGTCGCGATCATCGTCAATTGCGGATTTCCATCGTTACGAATAAAGTTAACGCAGACGTAGTTACACATAAAAAGTGGTGCACCCAAAGCAATGATGCGAAAATAACCGAGTGCGACTGCCATAGTTTGCCCTTCGGCGCCTAAAATGGTCAAGATCTGTGTAGGAAACAAATTGAGTAAGATCGCAAAACCACAGCCTAAAAGAATGCAAAAAAGCAATAATTTGCCAAAGAGCGTCTCAACTTTTTTAGGATCTTTTAGCTTGTTGATCGAATAGATCGTTGAACCACCGATCCCAAATAATAACCCGAGAGAATTAAAAAAGTTAAAGACCGGTAGCGAAATATTTAGCGCGGCTAAGCCAAATGTGCCCCCAGCGGCAGCGATAAAGACCGTATCGACCAAGATATAAAGTGATAAGCCCGATGATGCAAAAATATTGCGGATGATGTATTGCCCGACTTCGTGTCGGATCGCAGAACGTGATTGCAAAAAATTACCTCCCAAAAGAAACGCTCCTCTATCATAGTGATCGCCTGTCAGAACGTTTAAGATGTTATTTTTTGCAAAACCCGGCGATTTTGCAGCCCTTATTTCATTTTTCAACGTTTTGAGTTTACCAAAATATTTTTAAAAATGCTAGTCCACTTAAATTTCTGCTAAACGTTTAACATATTTTTATTTTACCCCTTTTCAAAGCGCTTACTTTACGGTAAGATATAGATACGAAAACGATTTCTATATTTATTGATCGGAGTGATATTTAGTGAGTAAATTATATGGTGCGATCGAAGCAGGAGGTACAAAATTTGTTTGTGCCGTAGCTGATGAAGATTTAAATATTTTAGAACGAGTATCGATCAAAACAACGGTACCAGCAGAAACAATGGCAGAAGTGTTTGCCTTTTTTGAAAAACACCAAGTTGAAGCGATCGGAATTGCTTCTTTTGGCCCGATCGATGTTAACCGTAACTCAAAAACTTATGGCTATATCACAAATACCCCTAAACCAGATTGGAAAAACTATGATTTCTTAGGCGAAATGAAAAAACGTTTTGCAGTTCCTTATGCTTGGACCACTGACGTAAATGGTGCTGCTTATGGTGAATTGAAACGTGGCGCTGCTAGTGGCAAGGACAGTTGTGTTTATTTGACTGTTGGAACTGGGATCGGTGGCGGTGTCGTGATCAATGGCAAAGTGATCGAAGGCTATGGTCACCCTGAGATCGGTCATATCGTGATGCGTCGTCATCCAAAAGATCACTATGAAGGGCATTGTCCGTTCCACAAAGATTGTTTGGAAGGTCTTGCGGCTGGTCCAGCGATCGAAGCTCGTCAAGGTGGGATCAAGGCTTATGACATTCCAAAAGATGATCAGGCTTGGGAAATCGTGGCTTACTATTTAGCCCAAGCATGTGTTGATCTTACTTTGACGCTTTCACCAGAAAAAATCATTTTTGGTGGCGGTGTTTCCAAACAAGCGCAACTTTTCCCAATGATCCGCGAATCATTTGCTAAACAATTAAATGATTATGTGCAAACTCCACCATTAGAAGATTATATTGTCCATGTCGATCTCGGTGATGATGCCGGGATCACCGGTTGCTTACTTTTAGCGAAAGAAGCAGTCGCTAAATAATGAAAAAAGCTGTCTGTTAAACGCAGGCAGCTTTTTTACATCTAGACGGCTAAAAACAATAAGCGTATCCTAGTAAGAGTTTGAGGTAGGTGAAATAAATGCTTATTTTAATTATTTTATGTGGCTTAGGAGCTTTTTTAGGTGGCATTTTACGCAATTTTTTAGCTCGGCTTAATGGAAATTTTGCGCTGGGAACATTGAGTGCAAATTTGTTAGGTACCTTTATTTTAGGTTGGGCCACGACCACGATCTTGTTACATGATTCGGGGCAACAACTAACAGCCTTTTTAAGTCTAGGTTTTTGTGGTGGCTTAACGACTTTTTCGACTTTTGCCTTTGAAGTCGTCACATCCTGGCAAAAAGCAGCGTATAAAACAGCAGTTTGGTATGTGCTAATAAGTTTTTTAGGCGGTTTATTGTGTGCGTATTTAGGTATGTTAGGTGGCAAATTTTGATGAAGAAATTAGCTGAGCCGCTGGGAGTCGGCTGTGGTTGCATGTTAGGCGCGTTGGTGCGCTATACTTGTGTGAGTTTTTTGGCTTCGTTTTTATTAGCTGAAATAATAATTTTAGTAGTCAATCTTAGTGGTTGTTTTTTATTTGGCATCTTTAAAGCAGCTTTTAGCACTAATAAAGTACGCCAAAAATTTTTAACGACCGGTTTTTGTGGCGGTTTGACGACATTTTCGACGCTGATGCTAGGTTCTACCACGCTTTTTTTACAACAACGAATCTTTTGGGGGGTAGCTTATCTAGTGTTAACGTTACTTTTAGGGATCTGTGCAGTCTATTTTGGTAAAAAACTAGGGCAAATAAAAAGAAGCTAAGTTAAAAACCTGGCTTCTCAGAACGTAGACATTTTTATTTTAACAACAATGATTGGAAGGACTCGCCTTCGATCTGAGCTACTACATGCTCGAGACGTGTGATGTTGTCTTTAATGGTAAGATCATCCAACAAAAGAATGGGGGGCTTATCAGCAATAGAAACGTTAAAGTCAAAGTCTGAAACGATCAAATCATAATGTTTTTCCTCAGTATAATCACTCACGTCAATGTTATGACCTTTATTTAAAAGCGTTTTTAACTCGGCAATATAAGCGTGTCGCGAAGAGATCGTCAGTTGCGAAACGACTCCGATCTTGATTTGATAACGCTTTTGATTTTTATACGGACAGATGATCAATTTCAAATTTTCGCGGATCGCAGCTTGTTTATCTGGTGATAGTTTAAAGTTTTGGACCAGTGGAATATGTAAGATCTCATCAATAACTTTTTCTTCAAAGGGTTGGATCGAACTTTTCTGCGATTCTAAACTCAAAAGGTCATCGGTATAGTAATACCCATCTAGTAATAAAAATTTATTGATAGTGTAGTAAAGACTTTGTTGCAGTTCGAAAAAATCATCGCTGAAATTATAAGAATTTGTCAGGATCGTGGTGATCTGCGTCAAAAGTTGTTGGGTGTTTGTTTGACTTAGCCCGGAGTTTATTTCGGTCACGGGATAATTTAAAATGCTGTGAGTATTTAAGAAGATAAAAGTCAAATAGCTACAATAATCACTAACATTTCGCTCTAAAAAGGGCCAATTTTGTCTAAAATAATCGCATAAGGCACGGTAAAGTGCAGTTTCTTTCACCTTTGCCCATAATTTCGTTGAGGTTACTTGAGCTAAATGGTGGGGCAAAAGTTCGTGCTTAAAGCTCAATAAGGTGAGCCATAAGCTGATTTGATTAGTTTGGATGATATTTAGTTTTGAGCCTAGTCTTTTGGCTGCAAATTCTTTAAATCCGTGATCAGAAATCATTAGTTGATCTTTGATAATGCCGTTACTATAATTGCTCCAGTAAAAATAAAAATAAAAATATTGAAGTCCCGAGCCCCTTAGCATGCCTTGCTTGATCTCAAGTGAAAATTCGGCTAAAAACTTGTTGCATTCACTAATCAAGGTATTAGTAGAAGAAAGACTAATATTGAGTAGATCTGCGATTTCCTCACGCGACAAACGTGAATACTTAAAATAGATATCTAGCAACTGAAAACGTAAAGACGAGGTCAGGATCTGATGGTTTAAAGTAGTGATCGGTTGGCTACTGTAGGGAAGATTTAAAATGACTTCATGCCGTGTAGTTGTAAGGATCTGAGAATCAAAAGAATTAATATGTTCCGTTAATTGGTTTAAAGTTGGTGAAGTTATCTTTAAAACACTACATAACTTTGATTTAGAGGCATGATTATTATGTAAATGTAGTAGCAGTAATAATGAGTATAACTGCAATTTTTTGTGGTCGAAAAGCTGTTCTTTGTGCATAAAATGGCCTCCAGCATCAATAATTTTAGGTAATTACTCGTAAAAATAGACAAATAAATTATATATAGCTCCAAGGAAATATGCAAGGTAACAAAAATAAGTTAACCATAACTGTTAAAATATAGATTATAGAAACATAATTTTATATTTATAATTAAATGGTTATTATTTTGATAATTAAACCAATTTTTTTTAACAACTCAGATAATTTATCGTTTTTTTTACTAAAACAAGCGGTCAAAAGGGGGAAAAAGTGCGAGATAATGCGAGAAAAAATGAAATATTTTAACTTTTTTACCACAAAATAAACTTGATATATTAGGCAACACAAGAAATTTTGAGAGGAATTAAAAATTTTAAAGTTCTAACGACTATTTTAGGAGGTAAATTAGATATGTAAACACAAATATACTGTTAGAAAAGTTGTATGTGTGACCATATGATAGTATCCTCAATTATCAACTAATGGTTAAAAAGATGATTTAAAAATAGACATTGTGCTACTATGATGTAGTAGTTCATTTTTTTAACAAATTGCTCAAAAGCAATTATACATAATGATTAGGTTTTATAACCTATGGATAGAAATAAGCGATAAATATGTGTACAGCAGTTTCGTTCAAGACCAAAGATCACTACTTTGGACGCAATTTTGATTTTGATTTTTCATATAGCGAACAGGCCGTAATAACACCACGTGAATTCGAATTTAAATTACGTGAACTCTCAGCTTTGAAAAAGCATTATGCTTTAGTTGGGATTGCCGCTATTTTCGATGATGTACCACTATATTATGATGCCGTGAATGAATATGGCTTAGGCATGGCTGGTTTAAACTTCGAAGGTAATGCTGTATTTAACGAAATTGATCCTAACATGGATAACGTAGCACCATACGAATTTATCCCATATATTTTAGGACAATGTAAGACTGTAGCAGAAGCGCGTGTCTTGTTAGAAAAAGTCAATTTAGTTAATCTTGCTTTTAGTGATAATTTGCCAGTTGCATCCCTACATTGGATCATTGCTGATAAAGACGAATCGATCGTAGTTGAACCTTTAGCTGATGGTTTAAAGATTTATGATGATCCAGTGGGAGTTTTGACCAATAATCCAACCTTTGATCGTCAATTGTTCAACTTGAACAACTACCGTGGGTTATCCGCTAAGACGCCAGAAAATACTTTTGACCCTAATGCTGATCTAGATGTCTATAGCCGTGGGATGGGGACATTAGGTCTTCCTGGTGACTTAACATCAAGTTCACGTTTTGTCAAAGCAACCTTTACGCGCGCACATTCTGTGTGTGATGACGATGAAAACTCTAGTGTGAGCCAATTTTTCCATATTTTAGGTTCAGTAGCACAACAAAAAGGTTGCTGTGATGTCGGTAATGATGAATATGAATACACGATCTATAGCAACTGCTACAATACCGAAACTGGTGTAATGTATTACCGCACATACTATAACAGTCAATTAACAGCATTAGATCTTCGGAAAGCTGATTTAGATTCAGATAAATATGTCGCATTTCCATTGATCGAAACACAACAGATCAATCATTTAAACTAAAAATATAATTCAAAATGAGTCGCAAGTGGACAACTACGTTCACTTGCGACTCATTTTGGTTATATTAAATTAAGTTGTTTTAGTGGACAGCAAAAAACCTTTTCAGTGCAGTGGTAATTCAAGATGGCAATCGGCTAGTTCGAGCGTATAGGTGATATCTTCATTTCCGCGCAAGGTTGCTGTCATGTCAGTGGCGTAGATGATCAATCCTAACTGACGCCCTTTAGGTAAACGATAAAAAGTTGGTTGCAGTGGAATCTCAACTTCATAGAACTCGTCAGCAACTAAGTCATTGTTTTGCCAAAGATTTGTCCGATTTTGCAAGTTACGGTGCCCTTTACTGATCAATTTATGCTTGGTTTTTGGCGCTAATTTAAATTCGACTAGATCATTTTGGCGCCAATCATAGCCAAGCGCGATTGCTTTAGGCGAAAGTAATACAGGTTTTTGGGTAAGACGTTTAGCTTCACCAAAATCAACGAGCATCGCACTTAAAAGGCCGTGATCCACCGAACTAGCAACTTTAACGGTCAATTTTGGTGTTCCACTGAGCAATAATTCTTCGGTCAATTCAGGAGTCTTAAAAAGCAATCGTGTCTCGCTAAGTGGCGTTTGTTTTTCCCTGACGATATCTTGTTTCCAAGCCGTCAAATCACTTTGATACATTTCAAATTCTGCTTCACTTAGTTGATCATGGAAAGATACTTGTCCAACAGTAGGTGTTGCTAAAAGTTCCCCGGCCGTAGTTGGATATAAGGTTTGTTTTTTTGGACCTTTCCAAGTAGTGTATTTCGTCCAAGTTGCCGGGGTAACGTTATCTTGGACTAAAACATCAGGTAAGATTTCAGCTGCGTCATTTTGAACGTCATAAAGCTTATAAGAGAGCCATAAGTTCATCATATCGGTAAAGTCTAGTGACTGGAAGTTATTGATATAGATGTGTTCTCCTTGATGCAAGATCAGTTTATGTTTGAGCGGTAATTGAGCAAGTTTTTCTTGAAGTTGGTAGACGTTACGCGGTTTAACGTTCCAATCATTTAGCCCGTGGACCATGACCACGTCACAGGTGATGTTTTGGACGTTATTCAAATAATTACGTTCATCCCAAAATTGGTTATAATTCCCCGTTTTACGATCTTGGCCGGCAGTGATCTGCGCTAAAGCTTCTTGCCATTTATCCGCGATCTTAATAAATTCTCCGGCATTTTTGCGCCGACTAAAGCATTCTTCGGCTAAAATATCTGCATCTTCGCCGACAAAACCATCGGGAGAGACCACTAAGCCACCATCACGGTAGTAGTCGTACCAACTTGAGATCGCAGCTTCAGAAATGATAGTCTCTAACCCCTTGACGCCAGTTGTGGCTGCTGCGGTAGCGAGTGTTCCTAAATATGATTTCCCAGTCATGGCAACTTTTTTATTGCACCACCAAGCTCGCACTTCGATGTTGTCAGTCTTATTGGTAAAGGCACGTCTTTCACCATTCAACCATTCAATGACTGCGGTAGTCGAAGCAGTTTCTGCCGTTGAGCCACAAGTCCGAAAACCGTCAGAATCAAGGGTGCCGATTCCCGCTGCGTAAACAACGGCAAAGCCTCGTGCTAAAAAGTAGTCATTTAAGCTATAAGATTTTTCACAGCTAAAAGTTTCTTCTGCTCGTGTCGAACGCCCTTGAACGGTGCGACGCTCAGCCTCCAAAGATTCACTTGCATGATATTTGATCTCATCATAGGTCGTATTTGTTGGTGTTTTGTGCGTTAATTTAACGTTAGCCGGATGCATGAGTTTATCGGCTAGAGCTTCGTTAATTCCTTGGTTATAAGGACTTGCCGTGTAAAGTACCGGGACTTTGAGTCCGTGCTCGGTATCACGGGGACGAATGATCTCAGCTTTTAAAAGATCAAGCTGACCGTCGCCATCTGTATCTAAATCAGATTCAATGTAGACGACTTCCCTGATCAAGGTGCGCGTGTCAAAGATCGGTTGCGCTTTACCGTTGAAAAAGAGGGGCTTTTTGATCGCTGGGAGGTCAAAAAAGCGGGTGAAATACCCTTGAGCAGCTAACTGATCTAGCAAGGTCTGCCCATTTTTAGTGAAGGTACACAAAAGGTCATACCAAGCACCGATCAGTTGCATCCGCTCATCCAAACTGGAGGCGTGATAAAGCCCGAGACGTTCCATTTCAGCGACAGGCTTAGCCACAGCAAAATCAACTTCTGGTTCAAAGCCTAAAAGTTGTAATGCTACTAAGTAAAAGGAATCTAAATCAACCGTTTCATGCGCACTATATTCCAAAATATTTTGCGTCGGTGAAGCTAGTAGTGTTTTAAATTTTGCTTCTTTAGTCGGAAATGTTTTTAAGTGTGGTAAAGCAAGGCCGATAAATTGTAACCAGATGTGATTTAAGTCAGGATCGTTTTGTGCGTCACAGTTTAAAAAGCCGATCTGATGGAGTTCGTGCGCTTTTTGCTCTGGTGTTAGTTGCAGGTGCGCAAATTGGTTGATTTTCATGCTTTGATAGCCCCCTGTAGAGTTGATGAGAACATTATAGCTGTTTGTTTGGAGAAATACCAGTCGCAAAATTACGCATTATTTGTAAGTAAAAATTATTGCCAAGAAAGAAAAAATAGGGCACAATATAGTAAGCGATTACTATATACTAATTGAGGGGAGAATGACAACATGAAAAGTAAAAAATTAGCTATGTTATTTGGGGTCGTTTTTTTAAGCTTAGTGCTTGTTGGTTGTAGCAATAATTCAAAATCTCAAAATTCAACAAGTCAAACTTTCAAAGTTGCCACAAGCGATCAGATCGCTACGTTAAATACCGCTAAGTATAGCGACATGATCAGTTTGGAAGCGATGGATAATGCCTTTGAAGGGTTATATCGCTTTGATAGCAACGGCAAACCAGTTTTGGCAGGGGCTAAGAGCGTAACGAAAAACGACGCAAGCGATGTTTATACGTTTAAACTTCGGACCAATGCTAAGTGGTCAAATGGTGATGCAGTAACTGCTAAAGACTATGTCTATGCATGGCAAAACTTGATCGATCCAACTACAGCATCACCAAATTCACAACGGTTAGATCCAATCAAAAATGCTCAAGCAATCCGCAAAGGTGAAATGTCACCTGATCAATTAGGGGTCAAAGCAATTGATGATTATACCTTAGAAGTCGATTTGGAAGCACCGATCAGCTATTTAGATGAATTATTGACCGGGGCGCCATTTTTCCCTAAAAATGAAAAAGCGGTCGCTAAATATGGGGATAAGTACGGGACAACTTCGGCCAAGACCGTCTATAACGGACCATATGTTGTGACTGGTTGGACTGGGACAAATGATACGTGGAGTTATGTAAAAAATACTAAATATTGGGATAAGGCAAACGTCAAGCTCAAGCGAGCAGATGTCAAAGTTGTTAAGGATACTTCAACAGCGGGTAAGTTATTCCAAACGGGTAAGATCGATTATACGATCTTAGGCAATGAATTTGCCAAACAATACGCTAATACAACGGGGTATCACAGCAAGAAGATTCCGTTGATCGGGTATCTAGGCTTTAATACGCAACGCTCGGTGACAGGAAATGTTCACGCGCGTAAAGCGACCGCGCAAGCTTTTGACAAGAAATCTTTAGTCAAAAATGTGTTAAATGCTGGTACACCACTAAATGGGATCGTGCCAACTGACTTTGCCTATAATTCGGAAACGAAAAAAGAATATCGTAGCCAAGCTGGTAATATGATCACTTATAATAAAAAGGCAGCTCAAACAGAATGGGCAAAAGCCAAAGAAGAATTAGGTAAGGATAACTTGACTTTGGAATTACTGACATCAGATACCAATGAGGCTAAGCAAGTGGGGGCCTTTTTACAAAGCCAGTTAGAACAAAACTTACCAGGCTTGAAAGTCACGGTTCGTTCGATTCCATTAAAATCACGCTTAGCAGCGACAACCGCTTATAACTACGATATTGTTTACGGAACTTGGCAAGCTGATTATGCTGATCCGGTCAACTTTATCAGCGATGGTGGTCAATACCATTTAAACACTGATTATAAGAGCGAAGAATTTTGGAACGATTTAAATAAGGCAGCTACCGAATACGCGACTGATCCAACCAAACGCTGGGAGACTTTGATCAATGCTGAAACTCATTTGATCAAAGACGATGCGTATACTGCCCCAGTTTACCAAGGATCAATGACATACTTGTTAAATACACGCGTTAAAGGGTTAACGATCTCACCATACGGAACAGTGCTCTTTTATCGTGATGTTGAATTGAATAGCTAAAATAGACGTTTAAAAAGCTTGCAGGGAAATTTTGTCCTGCAAGCTTTTTTAGTGATCAGCTAAAATAACCCAGGAAATTTTTAATGTTTCCTAAAAAAGGTTAATTCCTAATTGTTGTATAAGTATTATAGTAGCCTAGCCTTTAATTTTTAGTTATAATTATTCTTATTGAGACAAGTCTTAAACTGCATCTTAAGACGGTTTAGGGGGTACAGAATAGAAAGGAAGCAATTCTAAAATGGAATATTTAGGAATTTTGTGTCTAGTGTTGTTTGCGACAGCATTAGCAGGTCATTTGAGCCGGCGAATTGGGATGCCGGCGGTTATTGGCCAGTTACTAGTCGGGATCATCTTAGGACCGGCTGTTTTAGGATGGGTCACAGAAAATGAATTTGTCACTACTTTTTCCGAGATCGGTGTTATTTTATTGATGTTTATGGCAGGACTTGAAAGTGATCTTGAATTATTGAAAAAGTATTTCAAACCATCAATGTCTGTGGCAGTCTGTGGGATCGTCGTTCCGGTTGCCTTGGTTTATATTTTAGGTAGATTTTTTAACTTTACTAATGAACAAGCAATCTTCTTAGGGGTGACTTTTGCGGCAACCTCGGTCAGCATCTCGGTCGAAGTATTAAAAGAATTACGGCGTTTAGATTCTAAGGAAGGGACTACGATCTTAGGCGCAGCTGTGATCGATGATATTTTAGCGGTGCTTATTTTAAGTGTGCTAGTCAGCATCTTTAGTGATGTGGCTGCAAGTGAAGGTGGGCACGTTCAAACTAACTTAGCATTAGGAATCACCTTACAAGTCCTTTACTTTGTTGGGATCTATGTGGTCTTTAAGTGGGTCACCCCAACATTGATGCGTTTGGGTGAAAAGATGACCGTTTCTGCTTCAGTTATTTTAATGTCATTAGTGATCTGCTTAGGCATGGCATATTTAGCAGAATTAGTCGGCTTAAGTGGCGTTGTGGGCTCATTTTTCGCTGGTGTAGCAGTGGCACAAACAAGCTACAAGCGTGAAGTAGAAGAAAGTGTTGAACCAATTGGTTATGCAGTCTTTATTCCGATGTTTTTTGTCAGCATCGGATTACAAATGACCTTTGAAGGCTTCTGGTCAGATATTGGCTTTATCGTACTCTTGACGATCTTAGCACTCTTGACCAAGTGGATCGGCTGTGGTGCTGGGGCAAAGGCTTTAGGTATGGACTGGCATTCAGCTGATATCATTGGTGCCGGCATGGTCTCACGTGGTGAAATGGCGTTGATCATTGCTCAAGTTGGTTATGGTGCCAAACTCTTAACGAGTGACTACTATTCAAGTGTGATCATTGTAATCATTTTAACCACGATCATTGCACCGTTTATGCTTAAACAAGCAATCGTTCGGCAAAATAAAACATTGAAAAAAGCGTAATAAGCTTAAAATAGCTGCTCAAATTTTGTTTTGGCAAAATTGAGCAGCTATTTTTTGGTGAATAGATAAAAATGCGCCCGTCAAAAGTTTGATTTGACAGGCGCATTTTTGTCAGCGTTATTTTTCGCTTATTTTACTGTGTTTGATTCCATAACTAAAGTAGATGATCATGCCTAAGATAAACCAGATAAAGGCAGCAGCCCATGTTTCAAGGGAAAGTTGGGCAAGCATTACAACACATAAGAGCGCTGAAATGATCGGTAAGACCGGATAAAATGGAACTTTAAAGCCACCTTTATTCGGGATATCTTTGCGTTTACGCAATGGAATGACCCCAAGGGAAACGAACATAAATGCTAGTAATGTTCCGATATTAACCAAGTTAGTCAATTGGTTCAAGGAGAAAAGTCCGCCGGTAGCAGCGATGATCACGGTTACGACTAACATACTTTTTTCTGGAGTCTTAGTCTTTTCATTGATCTGACCTAAGAATTTTGGTAATAAGCCGTCACGTCCGATCGAATAGATCAACCGGGATGAACTATAGACCATCGTGACCATCATGGTAAACATTCCCGCTAACGCACTAACCGAGATGATCCCAGCGACCCAGTTTTGATTTACGGCATAAAGTGCAAATGAAACTGGGTCAGCCACGTTTAACTTAGTATAAGAAACCATCCCAGTTAAAACGATCGAGACAAGAATATAAAGTAACGTACAGATCGCTAACGTGCCGATGATTCCACGTGGCATATTTTTAGCAGGATTTTTAACTTCCGCCGCAGATGAAGCAACCACGTCAAAGCCAAGATAGGCAAAGAAAACTTGAGCTGCCCCTACCAAAATACCTTTTGAACCAAAAGGCATAAATGGATTCCAGTTAGCTGGTTTAACGTAAAAAGCACCAACTAACAAGAATAAAATAATAATTGCAATTTTAACGACCACCACGATCGAATTGATCGTCATTGATGTTCTAAGTCCACGTGATAAGACATAAGCGATAAATAAAACGATCAAAACTGCGGGCAAGTTGAGATAAGTTCCGTTAGCTGGATCAAAAGGACCGGTCAATGCTTTTGGTAAAGCTAAGCCAAATCCTTTTAATAATGATGCAAAATAAGCCGAAAAACCAGTTGAAACAGCGGCAACGGCGAGCATATACTCTAAGATCAATGCCCAACCTAAAAACCAACCAACGATTTCGCCAAAAACAACGTTACCAAAAGAATAAGCACTCCCGGCGATCGGAAGCGCCGAAGAAAATTCGGCGTAACACATCGCTGCGGTCGAACAGACCAAAGCAGCGATAATAAATGAAATGGAAATCGCAGGTCCACTGTGAAGAGCTGCGACAGTTCCTGGTAAAATAAAGATCCCAGTCCCGATCACGGCCCCGATCCCCATCGAGATCAAGTCGCGAGCGGTGAGAGTCTTGCTAAATTTGCCGTCTTCTGCTAAATAGCGAGACAGACTTTCTTTTTTGAAGATGCGCTCTTTGATTCCCATAATAAGGTACCTCTTTGCTTGTTATTAATTAGTATATAATACTTGGAATAACATTAAATGTCAATTAGTGTTTGCTAACAACTAAAAAAGTTTTAACTATAAAAAAAGGAACCGCAACAATTGCGGCTCCTCAAAGATACTATCAAATTATTTACGATGATTTTTTAGTTAACGTCGAATTGATGTATCGAGTTTTGATAATTCAGATAAAGCATCTTGAATCGTCACGCCCGTTGCTTCAAATTCAGGGTTATCATTTGAGCGGGCACTAAAAAGTTGGCTTTTCGTGTCAAGTGAGATCGAATAATTGGTTTTTGAAAATTCGCCAAATTCCATAGAAATTGCCCTCCATTAAGTATAAAATTATTTGCGACAAGGTTTATCTTGTCAACGCTTCCAATTTTATAATGAATAAAAATTTTTTGCAAGAAATAAGCATGGAATTATATTGATGAGGTTATTATGATGGAAAGATTAAAAGGTAAATTATTAATATTGTGTGGTGTACCCGGTAGCGGTAAGACGACTTTACAGAATTATTTACTAGCAAACCACGGTTTCACGAAAGTCATCACCCATACTACACGTCCGAAACGAGTAGGTGAAATTAATGGAATCGATTATTATTTTGAAGATAAAACGAGTTTTTTCACTAAAAATTATTTGGAATCCGTCAGTTATGCGGGCAATTACTATGGCTCATCATATGAAGGCTTAAAACAAGCCTTACAAGCTAAGGGCCGGGCGGTGATCGTGTTAGATACGAAAGGAGCAGCTACCTATGTGGCAAAGCTAGCTCCTGAAAATGTGGTCGTTGTCTTTGTTAAAATTCCCCGGGAAATACAAGCTAAACGCCTGCAAAAACGAGGAGATTCTCCCAGTCAGATCAAACAACGACTAGCTAGCCAAGAAGCTAAACGCGATCAAAAATTGCCAAAAGCATTAGAAAACCAGGCTTATGAACTAGAAAATCTTGATTTATCAAAGACTTACCAAAAACTTTCGGCATTTGTTACTGCCACCTTTGAATGATCCATGGTAAAATGAAGGTTAAATAGTAATAGTTATTGTTTAGGAGGGAGAAAAAGTGATCGAAGAAGCCGTGCGACTTTTACAGAGTCATCATTATCGGATCACCAAGCAACGGCGGAGTTTGTTGGAATATTTATCAGAATTTAAAGAGCAATATGTAAGTATTACCCAAGTGACTGAGCATATGAAAACACTGTATCCTGGAATGAGTTTTAACACGGTTTATCGCAATCTGAAAGATTTTAGTGAAATCGGGATCATTGAGACTAAAAATAAACCGACAGGGGCTTGTGTAAAATATCAATGTGACTTTGGTAATTTGCATCACCACCATTTTATCTGTCAAAATTGTGGACGAGTCATGGAAGTTGAAATGTGTCCGTTGACTATGTTTCAAAATCAACTTGCGGGGTGTGAGATCAAGGGCCATCGCTTTGAATTATATGGCTTGTGCGCAAGTTGTAATCAGAAGCTTAAGAAAATTTAGCAAAGTTTTAAGGGGTTTGCTAGCTAAGATGTAGTACGATAAAGTGTAATAAGAAAAAATTGGAGGAAATAAGTATGGGATACCGCACGCCTCCTTTATTGACACCATTTGCGATCTTATCGATCGTTTTGGGGTTAGGCGCAACAAACGTAGCCGTCAATAAAGTAACGCACACAACAGAAGGAAAGGCTGTCTCAACTGTTTCTACTAGCAGTAGTAGTACAGCTTCATCGCTTAGTTCATATCAAAGTAGTGTGACAAGTAGCAGTTCAAGCGATGACCACGATGAAGATAAAAAAGACGATAGTTCTAGTTCATCGGATAAGACAGATGCTAGCTCATCATCAACTGATAGTGGCCGTGATTCATCATCTGCCAATAAAACAAGTAGTTCGACGACTGATCGAACTGATGATGACAGTACGCAAACAACACAACAAAGTAGTTCCGCTACCCAAAGTTCAGTCACGACTGGTAGTTCTAGCTCAGCTTCAAGTAGCACAACGCGCAGTGGTACTGATCAAACTAGTGGTACCGGCAATCAAAATACAACAACGAGTAGTGGTGCTACGCAAAGCAGTGATACACAATAGGTTAGAGGTGATCGATTAATGTTTAGTCTTTTAGGCATGATCAATAGTTACATTGGATATTTCAACATGAATGCGACGTTAAAAAATCGCATTTATACGGTCGTTGGCTCCGTGGGTAATTTTTATTTGTTATACGTAGCTTACCGCTTTTTTGCAAATGGATTTTTCATTCGGGGACTATTATTTATCTGTGTCTTTTTGATCTTAGCGTATTTCGCATATTTAAACATCTTGTACTTTTTTACAGAGACTCGAGTTTCTAAATTTGATATCTCGCCTAAAGTCGAAAAAATGTTAGGGGTCAAGATCCCTGATACAAGGGCACAAGAAAAAGCTGCGCAAACGGCAGCGCCAGGTTTTGTGCAAACAAACGGAATTTTTAAAGACGAAGAATTTTTACCTTCGACGTTAGTGGTTGATCGCAAGCAACGCGAAAATTTACAAAAAATTGTTAAGCAATTAGAAGAAGTTGGTTACCTTAAGTTGGATTTTGGTGGTAAAAAAGACCGTGAACTCTTTAAGGGTGCTAAAAGTGGTGATCGTTTCTTAGCATTAGAAGAACCAGTCGCTTTGCCATATTATGAATTACGGGAGAAAAACGGCAAGTTATTAGTTTATGGTGGTGTTAACCAAATTGAGCGCCATGAACTAGGTGAATTGACCCAAGTCGGGCTTTTGCGTGGACATGAAGCTTTGGATCGTTATCAACTCTCCTTAGCGACTGCCGTGATCACTGCTGGACCATATAAGTTTGCTGGACGTTCAACGATGATGAAAAAAGAAACGCCATTTAAACTAGAAGTCCAAGTTGCTTATCGTGAAAAAGATGAAGACTTAAGCACAGGTGAAAAAATCAAAGCCGAAGTTGAACAAGAAGTGAAAAAAGAAACGACTGAGCTTGAAAGTGGCTTGAGTCGCAAAGATCGCTATCGCAGTAAATAGAAACTAAAAAACAGCTTGATCAATTATGATCAGGCTGTTTTTGTCTAAAAAGCTAAGTTATTTCTTTTGTTTTTCTTTGTAATAAAAGATCGGGATCCCACACAAGACGATCATAAGTGAGATCAAGACGCCACTTAGATCAGAGAACAATTCACTGACTAAAACAAAGGCAGCTCCTAAGATCGCCACGATCGGTGTCAACGGATAAAGTGGCACGGAGAAGGGGCGTTTTGCTTGAGAATCTTGGCGCCGTAGCTTAAAGACTCCAAAGAATGTCATCACGTAAAAACAATACACGGTAAAGATACAGATCTCAGTTAAACGATCAGGATCGACTGTTAAGATCATACCCGATGCGATCGTAGCGATAACAGTGATCGAAACCATTGGCGTGTGCATCGTTGGATTGAGATAAGCAAGTTGTTTAGAAAATGGCAATTCATTATTTTTAGCCATGGCATACATGATCCGTGGCATTGTCATAACTTTCCCATTCATACAACCTAGGATCGAAATGATGATCCCAATATTTAAGATCTTACCCCCTAGTTTCCCAAATGCCATTTCAGCAAAGTGGGGGGTAGCATTTTCCCCATAGCGAGCGATCATGTCAGCAGGCATCGTTTTAAAGACGCTATACGAAACAAACACGTAGATCAATAAGACGATCGAAAGTCCTAAGACGATCGCTAATGGCAAGATCCTTTGCGGGTTTTTGATCTCACCACCCATATTGGCGATCAAGATCCAGCCATCGTAAGCAAAAAGTGTAGCTAAGATCGCCACCCCAAAGTTACCTGCAACAGTGGTAGATTGTTCAGCTAAGACTTGCCCAACAGCATTTTGGTCACCAAACATGAGCCCAAAAATAATGATCGCAAAGATCGGTACGAGCTTACAGATGGTCGTGATGATTTGAAGGGCAGATCCAAAACGATTTGACAAAAAGTTAAAGGCTGAGATCAAGACGACGGATAAGACACCCACATAAGGAGTGTAAGTAGCAGAGAAACCGAAAAAGGCTTGTAATAAAATGGCAAGATAAGCCCCCAAAGCAGCGATCACTGCTGGTCCATAGACCGTGATCTGCATCCAACCGGATAAAAAGCCCCACAGTTTGCCGTATAAATTGTGCATGTACGTGTAAAGCCCACCGGTTTCTGGCATTTGAGAACCGATCTCAGCAATCGTTAGACCACTTGTCAGTGTTAAGATCCCCCCCAAAAACCAAGCTAATAAAGCTAAAGTCGTTGAGTGAGAATAACTTAAAACCGAAGCCTGTTTAAAGAAGATCCCAGAACCAATGACAGTCCCGATTACTAAGGCTAACGCGGAATAGAGATTAATCGAACGTTCTAGACGGACGTTTTCTTGTTTGATCGTAAACACCAACCTTCTTAAAAAGTATCTAAGATAAAAGTTAGCATATTTTAGTTTTTATGGAAAGTTTATTTTAAAATTTCATATATTTTTTTAGTAGATTTACTAAAAAAATCACGCAACAATCGGTATATTTTAAGCAGCGTGGCAATTTATTTAGGAAAATAACCCCTGATATCTTCAGTATTTTTCTAATCTTTACTAAAAAATAACTAATATCATGGCTGATTTTTGGTAAAAAAATAAGACGTATCCGTCACATGGATGCGTCTTATTTTACTTTCTTAAATTTCTCTAAGCGACCCGCTAAAACCGGGGAAACTTCGGCAGTGATCAAAGTACCATCGGCGTGGTAATCAGTATGTAAGACCGTGGCATTTTGATTGAGCTCTTCGACGAGCTTTCCTTGGGTATAAGGAATCAAATATTGACATGTTTGATAGTCTTTGAACAGCTCTTTTTTCAAGATATCTGCCAGGGCCCGCAAAGATGCTTCATCGCGCGCACTAAAAATCAATTCCTTGCCTTCAAAAGAAGGATATTGCAACGAAAGTTTATCGGCTTTGTTGAAAACATATAACATTGGGATGTCAGTTACACCGATCTCGGCCAAAGTTTTTTCGGTCGTTTCGATCATGTCTTGATAATGTTTATCTGATAAATCAACAACTTGGATCAATAAGTCAGCATTTGCAGCTGCTGCTAAAGTCGTGCGGAAAGCTTTGACTAATTGATGGGGCAACTTGGAGACAAAGCCAACCGTATCACTTAATAAGATCTCTTTATTGTCTTCAAAGTGTAACTTGCGGACTGAAGTATCAAGCGTCGCAAATAACATATCTTTTTCAAAAACTTGTTTATTGGCACTGTGCCCAAAAAGTTTTAATAGACCATTTAACGTGGTCGATTTACCCGCATTAGTATAACCAACTAGAGCAGCGGTTTTGATGCCCGAGCGTTGCCGTTGTTTTTGGCGTGTCTGTTGTTCTTTTTCGATCGTTTTTAACTCTTTGTTGAGCGCACTGATCTTTTTTTCGATGACCCGGCGATTTAATTCGAGTTTAGTTTCCCCGGCACCACGGTTAGTGTAACCTCCACCTGAGGTCTGTTGGTCTAATTTATTGACTAGACCGGTATGCAGACGCGGCAAACGGTATTGCAATTGGGCGATCTTAACTTGTAATTTAGCTTCTCTTGTTTTAGCCCGAGCCGCAAAGATCTCTAAGATCAGTGACGTGCGGTCCAAGACGCGTAAGCCGGTGATATTTTCTAAGTTTCTGATTTGAGTCGGTGTTAGCTCATCGTTTAAGATCAAAATTTCACTATTAGTGATCTCACCTGCAGTTTTGATCTCTTCTGCTTTGCCTTTGCCCAAATAAGTAGCGGCGATCGGACGCTCTAATTTTTGCTTAAAGCTTTTGGTAACTTCCATCTCGGCAGCCTGTGCCAAGGACACTAATTCTTCCATGGTGTAGGCAAAATTTTCTTGTTCTTGTTCGATTCCGGCGATGATAACTGGTGTCAAACTTAAACCCCCTTTTCGTTTCTTTGAGTAAAATTATACCACTGATCGGGTAAAAGTTAGACTTTGGCAGCGTAAATTAATATTTTAGATAAAATGATGATATTTAAAAGTGGTTAAAAAGATAAAAAAATGACAAACGTTTTATTTTTTTAACGATAAAATGGGCATTTTTAAGTGTGAAATACAAAAAAATTTAGATAAGAATGAGTGGCTTTAATAAAGGTAAAAACCTTTAGCATCAAGGGGTGGGACAGAAAACTAAATTTATATTTATAAATATCGTTAGTTTTAATTAGAATAAAAGCTTGATTTTAATGGTGTTTTCATATAATATTTTAGTCACGAAGTTATTATAAGTAGGATATGGCAAATAAGTCATAGTGCAATTATTAAGGAGTTGTAGATATATGAAATTAGCTAAATTAGCCAAAGCTAGCGCTGTTGTAGCGATTTCAGCTGTTTTTTTAACTGCTTGTGGCAGTAAATCTAGCAATAGTTCCGCTGATAAGCAAGTGCTCAATTGGAGTATTAACGCTGAGTTGCCAACAATGGATCCGTCCAAAGCAACAGATACCGTTAGTTTTAACCAATTGAACAACTCGATGGAAGGTCTTTATCGTTTAGGGAAAAATTCAAAGATCTTACCGGGGATCGCTAAGAAGACAGAAGTTTCTGATGATGGTTTAACTTATACCTTTACCCTTAGAGAAAATGCTAAGTGGTCAAACGGTGATAAGGTAACTGCCAAAGATTTTGTTTATTCTTGGCAACGTACAGTAGACCCAGCTACAGGGTCACAATATGCTTACTTATTTGATGGCATTGCTAATGCAAATGACATCATGGAAGGCAAAAAGCAACCTAGTGAATTAGGGATCAAAGCCGATGGCGACTACAAGTTAGTTGTAACGCTTGACAAACAGATTCCATACTTCAAGCTCTTGATGGGCTTCCCAGTATTCTTCCCACAAAATGAAAGTGCGGTTAAAGAATACGGTTCTAAATACGGGACAGCTTCTAAGTACATGGTTTATAACGGACCATTTAAACTTTCTGGCTGGACTGGTTCAAACTTATCCTGGTCATTAGTTAAGAATAGCAGTTACTGGGATAAGAAGAACGTTAAACTTGACACGATCAACTTCAAGGTCAACAAGCAAGATTCCACAGCTTACAACTTGTATCAATCAGGCAAGATCGATGCAACTGTTTTAGGGGCTGAACAAGCACGTAACCTTAAAGGTCAAACAGGTTATACTAACCGTGAACAAGCATCAACGTTCTACTTGCAACTTAACCAAACAAAATCTGAATTCCAAAACTTAAAGATCCGTCAAGCGATCTCTAAGGCGATCGATCGTTCCCAATTCGTTAAACAAGTTTTAGCGGGGGCATCTACACCGGCTAAAGGTTTTGTTTCTAGCGGTTTAGCCACATACAACGGAACAGATTTCACCACTGCATCATACGTGAAATCAGCGGTCAACTATGATACAAAAGAAGCTAAGAAGCTCTTTGAAGAAGGCTTAAAAGAAATCGGTAAAGATAGCATCGAATTTACGATCTTATCTGATGATACAGACAAAGGTAAGAAATCAACTGAATTCTTACAAAGTGCTTTGACGGAAGCATTTGGTTCTGACAAGATCAAAGTTTCTGCTTCAAACGTGCCATTTAAGACTCGTTTATCTAGAACAACAGAAGGTAACTTTGATGTTGTGCTTTCTGGTTGGGGCGCAGACTTTG
This sequence comes from Ligilactobacillus apodemi DSM 16634 = JCM 16172, assembly GCF_001434405.1. Lineage (GTDB taxonomy): Bacteria > Bacillota > Bacilli > Lactobacillales > Lactobacillaceae > Ligilactobacillus > Ligilactobacillus apodemi. Next base: position 43,558 of record NZ_AZFT01000006.1, read on the forward strand.
CTGATCCGATCTCGTTCTTAGACTTGATGACATCTGATAACTCGCAAAATGCTGGTAAGTGGAAGAACGAAGAATACGACAAGTTGATCGAAGCATCTAAGACAACTGATGCTAACGATGAAGCAAAACGTTGGAACGACTTAGTGGAAGCTGAAAAGATCTTGATGAACGATCAAGGTATCATTCCAGTTTACCAAGCTTCAGAAGCATGGATGGTCAAACCTTCAGTGAAGAATATTATCTTTAACTCGGCTGGGGTAAATTACAACTTCAAGGAAACTTATATTTCAGGTAACTAACCTTTAATGACAAAAGATAATTAAAAATAGTTGAACAACGCAGGACTAACTCTCCTGCGTTGTTTGCCACAAAAAGACATCTCGAGAATGAGAGGAAAACAATATGAAGAAATACCTACTAAAGCGGGTTTTCTATATGGCGTTGACCTTGTTTTTGGTAGCTACCATCACCTTTTTCTTGATGAAGCTCATGCCAGGGACGCCATATTCAAACCAAGAAAAAATGTCACCTGAACAGATTGCGATCATGAACCAACAATATGGTTTAGATAAGCCGATCTGGATGCAATACTTGCTTTATATGGGCGGGATGCTCCACGGTGATCTCGGAACATCATTCCAATTTAGTAACCAACCGGTCTCTTATTTGATCTCTAGTCGGATCGGTGCATCTGCTCAATTAGGGATCCAAGCGATGATCTTTGGGATCTTTTTTGGGATCATCTTTGGTTCGATCGCAGCGATCAACCGCAATACTTGGGTTGATACTTCGGTGACGGTTCTTTCCATCATCGGCAAATCAGTGCCTAACTTTGTGTTAGCTGTCTTGTTGCAATACTATATTGCCTTGAAATTAGGCTGGTTCCCGATCGCTGACTGGGACGGCTTTGCATATACGATTTTACCGACGATCGCCTTAGGTGTAGGTCCGTTGGCAGAAACTTCTAGGTTTATGCGAACGGGGATGGTCGATGTGTTAAACTCCGACTATATTGAGCTTGCAAAAGCAAAAGGGCTAAGCAAGTTTCAGATCGTGTACCACCACGCATTGCGGAATAGTTTGATTCCTTTAGTAACTTTGATCGGACCATATACAGTTGCTTTGATGACTGGGTCGATGGTTATCGAAAACATTTTCTCGATCCCAGGTATCGGGGAACAGTTCGTTAAATCGATCTTAACCAATGACTACCCAACGATCATGGGGGTCACAATGTTGTACTCTGCGGGCTTAGTAGCCGTTATCTTATTGACTGATATTATTTACGGTATCATTGATCCGCGTATTCGACTCGCTGGAAATGGGGACTAATCACTATGGAAGAAAAAATGAAATTACAACCAGAAGATTTTCAAGCGCTTGAGGTAACGACCGAGCTTGATGCTGAAAAAATTGCAGCGCCCTCTTTGACGTTTACGCAAGATGCATGGCGCCGTTTAAAGAAGAATAAAGGAGCAGTTATCTCACTGTTCATCGTGTTAATTATGATCGTGCTCTCATTTGGCTCGACACCATTTGTTAACCGTGATACGTTGGTCAAATCACAACCACAATACGCTAACTTACCATCTAAGATCCCAGGGGTAAATATCAATGGGTTAAATGGTAAAGCAGAAGTTGGTGGAGTCTGGGTCGATAAATATGCCCAAGCTGGTGTTCCTAAAGACAAATACTTTATCTTTGGGACAGACTACTTAGGTCGTTCATTAGGGCAACGGATCCTTTATGGGACAAAGATCTCGTTGATCGTTGCGTTAGTCGCCACCTTCTTTGATCTGACCATCGGGGTGACCTATGGGATCGTCTCGGGGTGGAAAGGTGGACGCACCGATAACGTGATGCAGCGGATCATCGAAGTTATCTCCTCGGTTCCAAGTTTAGTTATTGTTGTTTTGATGTTAGTTGTCTTTAAACCAGGGATCGGTTCGATCATTTTAGCGATCGCGATCTCTAGTTGGACAACGATGGCGCGGATGATCCGGGCTGAGACCTTGCAGTTAAAGAGTCAAGAATATGTTTTAGCGGCAAGGACTTTAGGTGAATCGCCAACAAAGATCGCTTGGAAGCACTTGGTACCAAACTTATCAAGTATCATTATCATCCAAACGATGTACACGATTCCAAATGCGATCTTCTTTGAAGCTTTCTTGAGCTTTATTGGGATCGGGATCTCGGCGCCAGAAACTTCTTTAGGTGTCTTATTAAATGAAGGCCAAAAGAATTTCCAATTTTTACCATATCAAATGTGGTACCCAGCTATCGTTTTATGTGTCTTGATGATCTCATTTAACTTATTAGGTGACGGTCTGCGGGATGCATTTGATCCAAAAACTAGAAGGTAGGTTGTAGTATGGCTGAACGTATTTTAGATGTAAAAAACCTTAAGATTGATTTTCACACTTATGCTGGTGAAGTAAAGGCCATTCGCGACGTGAGCTTTCATTTAAATAAAGGTGAAACTTTAGCTATTGTGGGCGAATCTGGTTCAGGTAAATCAGTTACGACTAAAAGTATTATGGGCCTTTTAGCAAGTAATGCTAAAGTTGTCGGTGGTCAAATCATGTTTAGGGGTCAAGATCTCTTACAAAAAACTGAAAAAGAGATGCAAAAGATCCGGGGCAAAGACATCGCAATGATCTTCCAAGATCCGATGACTTCGCTTGACCCAACGATGAAAATCGGGCGTCAGATCGCCGAACCTTTAATGGTCCATAAAAATATGGATAAGAAAAAAGCGATGGCGCAAGCGTTAGAGATCTTAAAATTAGTTGGGATCAAAAATGCCGAAGAACGCTTCAACAATTATCCGCACCAATTTTCTGGGGGACAACGGCAACGGATCGTGATTGCGATCGCATTAGTTTGTTACCCTGAGATCTTGATCGCCGATGAACCAACAACGGCCTTGGACGTAACGATCCAAGCACAGATCTTGAACTTGATGAAAGAATTACAAGAAAAAATCGAAACTTCGATCATCTTTATCACCCACGACTTAGGTGTCGTAGCGGGGATGGCTGATCGGGTCGCCGTAATGTATGCGGGTCAGATCGTTGAATATGGGACAGTTGATGAGATCTTTTATAATCCAAAACATCCATATACTTGGGGCTTGTTAAACTCCATGCCAACGCTTTCCAGTACAAAACTAGAAGCGATCCCAGGGACACCACCAGATTTATTGGATCCACCAAAAGGCGATCCATTTGCAGCAAGAAATCCGTATGCGATGAAGATCGATGCGCAAAAACAACCACCGTTTTTCAAAGTGTCCGATTCACACTATGCTGCAACTTGGCTCTTGCATCCCGATGCACCAGCAATCGAGCCCCCAGCTGAGATCATTCGCCGAGCAAAGATTTGGCGTGAGATTCAAGAACAAGAAGAAGTGGCACGCAATCGCCGCGAAAAAGCACAAAAAGAAGCTGCTAAAGGCAAATAGACCAGGAGGAATTTTTACATGCCAGAAAATCACAAAAAATTGCTTGAAGTCAAGCACTTAAAACAATACTTCGGCGTGGGCAAACCTAGTATGGTCAAAGCCGTTGATGATGTTACTTTTCACATTTATGAAGGTGAAACTTTTGGGTTGGTAGGTGAATCTGGTTCCGGGAAAACAACGACGGGACGTAGTATTATTCATCTTTATGATCCAACTGATGGTCAGATTTTATTTAACGGCAAAGATGTCAGCAAGCTAACTTCACGCAAGGATCACTTAGAATTTTGCCGTGAAATGCAAATGATCTTCCAAGATCCTTATGCTTCTTTGAACCCGCGGATGACGGTCGAAGATATTATTGCCGAAGGAATTGATATTCACCATTTGGCAAAAAATAAAGCTGAACGGCGTAAGATCGTAGAAGATCTCTTAGAAACTGTTGGCTTAAACAAAGACCATGCTAGTCGTTATCCGCACGAATTTTCCGGGGGACAACGGCAAAGAATCGGGATCGCCCGTGCTTTAGCGGTCGAACCACGTTTTATCATTGCCGATGAACCGATCTCGGCTTTGGACGTGTCGATCCAAGCCCAAGTGGTCAACTTGTTAAAAGAATTGCAGGAACAAAAAGGCTTGACTTATCTTTTCATCGCACATGACCTTTCAATGGTGAAGTACATTTCAGATCGTATTGGGGTAATGCACTATGGTCGTTTGTTGGAAGTGGGCCCAGCAGATGATGTGTATAACAAACCACTCCACGATTACACTGCCAGTTTGATCTCGGCTGTTCCAGAGCCAGATCCAGAATTTGAACGTAATCGCCGGCAGATCGAATACGATGCCTCAATTGAAGATGATAAAGAAGGTAAGCCACGCAAGTTACATGAGATCACACCGGGACACTATGTACGTTGTTCGGAAGATGAGATCAAATTGTACCAAGCAAAAGCTGCAAGTTACGAAGAAAAATAAATAATTATTTTGAAGCAAGATATTTGTCGCTTGATGAATATCTTGCTTTTTATTTGCCATGTAGTCCAAATTTGAAGGGAAAAAGCGCCAAATTTGCCAAATTTAACACAATTTTTGGGAGAAAAATATAATCAAGTTGCAAACAATAGTCAAGAAATTGAAAGAAGATGATTTGATGAAGTTATGGCACTGGTGGTTACAAGGCGGGATCAAAGGCAACAAACGCTACATCATTTTTCCACTGTCAGAGGCAGTAGCAATTCCGTTTGGGATCTGGCTTTTAACAGCGCCTGAATGTAGCTTTCTTCAATACTTAGTAACCCCTAAAATGATTGTCGTTGTGCTAGTTTGTTTAGTTGGCGGTGGTGCTTTACTTAACGGTTTAGATCGGCTCGTTGAAACCATTAAAAAATAGGATTCTGGACGCTTTTTGACTTGGTTAATGTTGCTTTAGTAGCTATGAAGCAAAAATACTTAATTTGCACAAATTTCCAGTATTAATGCTAGTTATAGCACGATAAAAATATCATATTGTACTTTGAAAACGCTGCCCCCTATAATTTGAAATGAAAGAAGGGGCAAGCATGATGCTTGTAATTTGATAAAGAAAAGGAAAAATATGATGATGCAACAAAGATTAAAATTAGCCGCTTTGGTAGTTTTGACGCTTGGGACTTTGAGTGCATGTTCAACTAATACTAGTTCTAGCAAAGTAACTAATTCGAGTTCAAGTCAAGCAAAAACAACAAGTAGTAGTTCAAAAGTCTTGCAAATCGCTAATCAAGGATTATTTTCTGCAGGGGGAACCGTAACGCAATCTGAAGGGATCTTTGAGCCAACTGATCAATGGGAAGAAACTGGGGCCGGTCAAACTTCGCACGTTGACCATGCTAATGTCTTTTATCAAGTACCACAAAAAGCAAATGAGTTACCAATGGTCTTTTTACATGGCTATGGGCAGTCACGAATGGGGTGGCAAACGACGCCTGATGGTCGCGCAGGTTGGGCAAACTATTTCTTGCGCCAAGGGCATAGTGTGTATCTTGTCGATCAACCGCATCGGGGCGAAGCTGGACAAACGTCAATCGCAGGTGATATCAGTACTAAGACCTTAGATCAACGCTGGTATACCCAATTTCGGATCGGGCGGTGGGAAAATGGTAAGTCAAATGTTTACCAAGGCTCCCAGTTCCCAAATGATGAAGCATCTTTAAATCAATTTTTTCGGCAAATGACGCCTGATACTGGCATGAAATCTGATATGGGGGAAGATTTCGACAATGAATTAGTCGCGCGTGATCTGGCGGCTACAGTCGATGAAGTCAAGCAACGAACTGGGAAAAAAGCGCTCGTAGTTACTCATTCACAAGGTGGTGGAGCTGGTTGGACGGCAGCGCGTTATACTGATAATATTGCGGGAATTATTGCAATTGAACCTGGCAATGCGCCAAGTGAAGATAGTGATGAATTTAAGGCGCTCTTGGCAAAAAAGGTCCCAGTGACATTTTACTATGGTGATTACATTGATAACGGAGATGAAGATATCGCAGCGACTGCGATTTGGCAAGGGATTCGGCAAAATGCGAGTGATTTTGTCAAGCAGTATCAACAAGCCGGTGGGAAAGCAACGTTAGTCGATCTGCCTAAAGAAGGGATCAAGGGCAATACTCACTTCATGTTCCAAGATAAAAATAGTGATACCATTGCTAAACATGTTGAAAATTGGATCGCTAAAAATGCCGCTAAATAGCTAACAAAAATGGGTACTCGCAAAAAACGAGTACCCATATTTTTATTTTCCGTTATTTAAAACCCAGAAAAAGATCAAAAAGACAAAGAATAAGCCATACATCAAGGCTGGGACTTCTTTTCCACGTTTAGCGGCGATCATTGTGATCGGATAAGCGATAAAGCCTAAAGCTAAGCCATCTGAAATGCTATAAGTCAAAGGCATTCCTGCCACGATCAAAAATGATGGGATCGCGATCTCAAGTTTTGTCCAGGTGATCTGTGCCATACTTTGTGCCATTAAGACCCCGACGATGATCAAAGCTGGTGCCGTGACTTGCGATGTTGCCACCGTTAAAAGGGGTGAGAAAAATAGCCCAAAGATGAACAAAAAACCGGTCGTTACGGCAGTTAACCCGGAACGTCCTCCCACGGCGATCCCTGCAGAAGATTCAACGTAAGCACCGACAGGAGAAGTCCCAAAAAGCGAACCGCAAAGCATCGCAGTCGAGTCAGACATCAAGGCTTTGCCGACACGTGGCATCTTATTATTCGTTAAAAAGCCAGCTTGTTGGGCTAAAGCGATCAAAGTTCCAGCAGTATCAAAGAAAGTTACTAATAAGAAAGTCAACACGACGATCCACATTTGGAGCGTGTTGATGTCTTTTAAGTGTTGTAAGGCTACTAAAAATGTTTGGTCCATACTTGGTGCTGGGGCGACGATCCCGGTTGGAACAGCAATGTTACCGGTTATGATCCCAAAAATCGCAGATAAGACCATTCCAATAAAGATCGCACCTGGAACGCGCATGACCATTAAGATCGCTACAACAACTAAGCCAAAAATAGTGACCCAAGTCGTGCCCGAAAAGCTCCCAAGGCTAACTAAAGTTGATTTATTAGCGACGATCAAGCCCCCGCCTTGTAGACCGATAAAAGCGATAAATAATCCGATCCCCGCTGAGATCGCTGCTTTTAAGTCGGCTGGGATCGCATCAATGATCATTTCGCGTAACTTAAAAACGGTGATCAATAAGAAGATCACGGATGCCACAAAGACCCCGGCTAAAGTTGTTTGCCAGGGGATCTTCATGCCGATACAAACCGAATAAGCAAAAAAGGCATTGATCCCTAAACTAGGAGCAGTTGCGATCGGGTATTTAGCTAAGATCCCCATTAAGATACAGCCGATCGCACTGGCTAAAGCAGTGGCAGTAAAAACAGCTCCTTTATCCATGCCAGAAGCCCCTAAGATCTCAGGGTTAACAAACAGGATATAAGCCATGGAGATAAAGGTCGTAAAACCGGCGAGTAATTCGCGTTTGATGTTGGTATTTAGACCCTTTAAATCAAAATAATTGCTGATTGCATTTTTCAAAATATCCACCTCATAAAGATTAATTCCAGCAAATTACTATGATAAACAGAAAAAATTTTGTTTGCAACTAATTTGTGACCAAGATATTTTAAACCCCAAAAATTTAGTATATACTGAAAAGAAGAAATCGTTTTTAAGGGGGGAGACCATTGTTAGAACAAAAAATTATTGCCTGGGGACTAAAGGTACGTAAATGGTCTTTTTTACGAATTATCCAGCGAACTTTTGCGGTGTTATTTCCCTTCATTTTGATCGGAAGTTTTGCCCAAGTGCTGGAATTTTCTTTATTATACCGTGATGGCTTTTTAGCTAATCTGACTAAAATCTATGATTGGTTGCCACATTATCGGGCGTTTAATCAGTTATTTGGGGGGATCTATATGTTGACTGCAGGGATCATTTCGGTCTTTGCAGCGGGGCTAGCGGCTAAATATACCGCCCAATTTGCTAAACGTGACGGTCAGATCGCGGGGGTAACAGGGATGATCGCCTTTTTTGCGATTTGTTACCAGCGTTCACAAAATGGCGACCAATTGAATTTTAAACTGGAATTACTAGGCTTTTCTGGTTTGATCTTAGGACTGTTATGTGGTTATTTTGTCGGTCTCTTATTTAAATGGGCGAGCCCAGAATTAACGACTGACAAAGAACACAATGCTGCGCTATTTGAACGTTCTTTCCGGGCACTCTTGCCGATCACATTTGCCTTGATCGGAGCGTTAGTGATCAATGTTTTACTGGGATTGATCTATAAATATCAAGTCTTTGAAACGATCAATGATTGGCTCCAAAGTCAAGCGCTCAAGCAAAGTGGGGTCTTGCCAGTGTTCTTACTAGCAACCTTAACGCTGATCTTTTCTTGGTTGGGGTTGAGTGGACCGTATGAAAGTAACACTTTTGATAGCGATCAAAGTGCGTTACGCAACTTGAATTATGCGTTAACACATAGCGATCTTGCTAAAGTACCGGATAAGTTCAACGCTAATACGCTTTACTTTAGTTTTGGAACATTAAGTGGCACGGGTGCTTTACTGGCATTGATCTTGGCGTTATTTATCGTGTCACATCGCAAAAATAATCGCCGTTTAGCTTACCTAACAGTTTTCCCGGGAATTTTTAATGCGAATGCGTCATTTATGATCGGTTTACCGATCTTGTTTAATCCGTTTTATCTCGTGCCATTTTTATTAATTCCGTTATTTAACATGTTGATCGGGGCGCTTTTGTTAGCAAGTGGGCTGATTTTACCAGCTGTTTATCCAGTATTGTTGACGACTCCGGGAGTTTTATACAGTTTCATTGGGACTAATGGGGCGTGGGTAAGTTTGCTCGTGCCACTAGTCTTATTGATCTGTGATACTTGCCTATATATTCCCTTTGTGCGGTTTGCCGAAAAAATCTCGGATGCCATGGAAGCAGAACAAAGAAAAGAAGGTGTAGCACATGAAGTTAAATAAGCGTGGGCTGCTCTTAGTTGGTTTAGTGTTACTAGCGCTTATTGGGTTGGCGATCCCGTCTTATAACTGGACGCAAAAAAACGTTAAACAAATGGCACGCTTGCATAATTCGCAACTTTCGCCGGTTATTATGATCCCGGGCAGTTCAGCTTCGGTTAATCGTTTCGATGCACTGATCAAAAAGATCAATAGTCGCAGTCAAAAAAAGCACAGCTTGTTAAAAGTCAAAGTTTATAATAATGGTAAGATCACTTATTCTGGTAAGATCCAACCAAAAGATAATGAACCATTTATTGTGGTCGGTTTTGAAAATAATAAAGATGGTTATAGCAATATTTTAAAACAAGCTAAGATGTTTGATAAAGCTTTTAATCAGCTAGCTAAACGTTATGAATTCAACAATTTTAAAGCTTTTGGCCATTCTAACGGGGGCTTGATCTACACGGCCTTTTTAGAAAAATATATGTCTAAATATGATGTTAGAGCTAAAGTTTTAATGACCGTTGGGACCCCGTATAACTTTTCGGAAACGTCAGTCCAACGCAAGACACAGATGTTAGCCGATTTTATTAAAAACCGCAAAAATTTACCGAAAGATCTGTCAGTGTATACAGTGGCTGGAACCAAGACTTACGACTCAGACGGGCTTGTCCCAGAAGCAAGTGTGGCGGCCGGAAAATACATCTATCAAGGAGTAGTGAAGCATTTTACACAGATCACCGTGACTGGCGAAGATGCGCAACACTCAGATCTACCGCAAAATGATCAGATCATCGAATTGATCAGTCGCTATGTCCTTGATCAACAAACACAAAAGAGTAAAAAACTAAAAGAAAGTAATTGATCTTTCAGTGAAAAATATTGTTTAACTTGGAGGAATTTTTATGACAAGACAAAAGCTAGATGCGCAACGAATCGTCGTCAAAGTGGGAACAAGTACTTTGATCCACAGTAACGGTAAGGTCAACTTACAAGCAATCGACCAACTTTGTTACACTTTGACGGGCCTGGTAAATGAAGGCAAACAAGTTGTGTTAGTCTCGTCTGGTGCGATCGGTGTTGGAATGGGACAATTAGGCTTGCATGCGCGCCCCGAAGCGATTCCGGCACAACAAGCTTTGGCTGCGATCGGGCAAAGTGGGTTGATGGCCGTGTATCAACAACGATTTGCGCTTTATGGGCAACGGATCAGTCAGATCTTGTTGACTCATGATGTCTTAGAATATCCGACAAGTCGTAAAAACGCCCTCAATACGTTTGAACGCTTATTAGAGTGGGGGGTGATCCCGATCGTTAACGAAAACGATACGGTAGCCGTCGATGAAATGGATCACTATACTAAATTTGGTGATAATGACCAACTGTCTGCCATTGTTGCATCGATCGTTGATGCTGATCTTTTGATCATGTTATCAGATATTGATGGTTTCTTTGACAAAAATCCGCGTAAATATCCCGACGCTAAATTATTTGAACGAATTACCCAGATCGATGAAGAAATCTTAGAAGCTGCCGGTGGCAAGGGCTCTAAATTTGGTACTGGTGGGATGACGACCAAGCTAAAAGCTGCTCAAAAGATGCTAGAAAATGATAAGATGATGGTATTAGCAAATGGTGCTGACCCAGCGATCATCTTTGATCTAATGAAAGGTGAAGCCCGTGGGACGCTTTTTGCAAAGGAGGAAAAATAATGGCAATTGATTTGATCGAAATGGGCCAAGCTGCCCGCAAAGCAGCCTTTGAATTAGCCCAAATGAGTACGACTAAAAAAAATGAACTTTTAATGACGATGGCACAAGCTTTAGTGGCAAACACTGAAGTAATCATCACTGCCAATCAAACTGACTTGAAAAAAGCTAAGGAAATGCCCCAAAACTTTGTCGATCGTTTGACCTTAGACGAAGCCCGGATTAAAGATATGGCAAATGGGTTAAAGCAGATCGCTAACTTGCCCGATCCGATCGGTAATATTGATACGGGCTGGACAAATCAAGATGGCTTAAAGATCGTTAAACGGCGCGTTCCTTTAGGTGTCGTTGGGATGATCTATGAAGCACGTCCTAATGTGACCGTTGATGCGGCTGGTCTGTGCTTTAAAGCCGGCAATGCGGTGATCTTACGAGGGGGCAAGGAAGCCTTAGCAACAAATACTAAATTAGCCCAAGTATTGCAAGATGTTTTGCAAGCAAATGGGGTAGATCAAAATGCGATCCAACTCATCACAGAAACTTCACACCATGTTGCTGAAAAATTCATGCAACTAAATGGCTACCTTGACGTGTTGATTCCGCGTGGTTCGGCACGTTTGATCCAAACAGTTGTCCAAAAAGCAACGGTTCCAGTGATCGAAACGGGGGCCGGCAATTGCCATATCTATGTGGATGAAAAAGCAGATCTAGGGATGGCTGAAAAAATCGTGGTCAACGCAAAATGCCAACGTCCATCGGTCTGCAATGCAGCGGAAACGCTCTTGGTTCACCAAGCTGTAGCCGAAACTTTCTTGCCACAAGTAGCGCAAGCGTTAGCTAAATATCACGTGGAGTTGCGTGGTGATGAAAGAACATGTGAGATCTTAGGGGATGCGGTCCCTGCAAGCGAACGTGACTGGGATACTGAATACAATGATTACATTTTGACTGTTGGCGTTGTTGATACTTTGGCAGATGCAATTACTCATATCAATGCGCATAATACCAAACACTCAGAAGCAATTGTCACCGATAGTTATCAAAATGGCCAACGCTTTGTTGATGAAGTGGATGCTTCAACGGTCTATATCAATGCCTCCACGCGCTTTACAGATGGTTTTGTCTTTGGATTTGGCGCTGAGATCGGGATCTCGACGCAAAAATTACACGCCCGTGGACCAATGGGCTTAGAAGCGCTAACGACAACTAAATATATCGTAAATGGTAACGGTCAAATTCGCCAATAAACGGTCAAAGCAGTCTAAACTTAGGCTGCTTTTTGCATTTTTAAAGAATAAGTGCTATCATTTTATTTACTTTAAGTAAGTCAGAAGGGTGAATATGGAAAAATTAAATGAGACTTTAACCACACAATTGAATCATCGGACGATCAGAAAATTCAGTCCTAAGCCAGTCACACAAAACGAATTAGCATTGCTATTTGAAGCGGCCCGTCATACTTCGACTAGTGAATTTTTACAACAATTTTCGATTTTGCGGATTACTGATCCCGCTAAAAAAGAAGCGATCCGCGAAATTTCTCACCAAGATTATGTGGGAGGAAACGGTGAATTATTGATCTTTTTAGCTGATTTAAATCGTAATTATCAGATCAGAAAACAACTTGGTAAAGACGTTGGCCGTTTACAAACAACTGATCTCTTTTTCCAAGCCCAAAACGATATGGTCTTAGCGGTCCAAAATACCTTACTAGCAGCGGAAAGTCTAGGTTTAGGTGGTGTCATTCTTGGTAGTATCAATGATGATCCTAAGCGTTTAGTGGAAGTTTTGGAGTTGCCTAAATTGACTTATCCGATCTTAGGGTTACAAATCGGTCATCCTGCCCAAGAGCCACAATTAAAGCCTCGCTTACCGTTAGAGTTTACCGTCTTTGAAAATGATTATCCTACTGAATTTCCAGTAGAAAAATTGGCTGATTATGATAAAATCGTGCACACGTATTACGATCTACGCGATGCTAATCGCCGTGTTGATGAGTTCACGACCCAAATCGCATCAGCCAAATTAGATAAACGCGTAACAAAGCGCGATGATATCGTAGCGGCGCTTCATCACCAAGGGTTGTGTTTAGAATAATCAAAAAGAGCAGCTGTTTAGTTGCTCTTTATTTTTTACTAACTAAAAGTTCTTATGGATATGTTTTAAGGGTAGTTACTGGTATAATGAAGTTGTTTTTAGCATAGGAATGAAGGATAAGTGATGGAATGGCATAAATATTTAGCGAAATTAACTAAATTTGACCAACAATGTGGTCAGTTGACGTTAGCGCATAAAAAGATCAAGGCTACTCAGGCAACCGTAAAAGCTTACAGTATGCGGCAAATTCCACCGACGTCGTTACCAAAGCTTAGTTTTTCTGAGCACTATTTAGAATTACATATGTTAAAGCATCCAGAACTGTTTGCGCTAGCGAGTTGTTTAGCCGATCTGCGTCAGACGTTGATCGAAAATTTTGGCGTGTGGCATGTTTTTTCACAAGTCTGGTTGACCGATCTTAAAAAGGAGTTACAACCCGGGAAATCTTTAGTCCTTATGTGTGGCAATGCGATCTTAGCCGCGCAATTACCCGACGCCATTGCGGTTGATGACCTTGATTGGCAAAAACAAGATAACACGACACCTAGACCGTGGCGCACGGTCGAAAAAATGGATGCGTTACTTGCAGTTGAAAAATATTGTGAACAGGTGGACAATATTATTTTAGAATGGGCACCCGAGCAGACGACCTGCGATACGGCAATTTTGGCTTTTTTACGCACTAAAAAGTGGGCGGGAAAATTCATCGTGATCGGTGAACGCCAAGGTGCTACTAATTCGCAGGCCTTTTGGCAACAAGCTCAGGTGAATGCACCACCAAGTTTAAATGTGCATCACCAGCCGTTTGATTTTATTTCAGACCGAGTTTACGTGGTCACATAGTTGATTTTTACGAATTTCTTTAGGTCTAAGCAGCTAAAGTTTTGGTAAAATATATGATAGGTATTAAGTTTGACAAGGGGGATCAAAATATGAGAATTTTGATTGTTGATGACGATAAAGATATCGTTGAATTATTAAGTATTTATGTAAAAAATGAAGGATACGAAGTAGAAAAAGCCTATAACGGTAAAGAAGCGATCACTAAGATCAATACTAATCCAGATATTGATCTAATGATCTTGGATGTCATGATGCCACAAATGGACGGGATGGCAGTTGTGCGCGCTGTGCGTAAAGACAGCCAGATCCCGATCTTGATGCTTTCGGCTAAAACTGATGATTTAGATAAGATCCAAGGGTTAGTTCAAGGTGCTGATGATTATGTAACTAAACCATTTAACCCATTAGAAGTGATGGCACGGGTCAAATCATTATTACGCCGGGCACAACATGATGTTAAAAATGAAGAACCTGATCAAATCGAAGTTGGTTCATTGATCATTAAAAAAGATTCCCATGAAGTGGAAACTGTTGATGGTAAAGAAATTTCCTTGACGGCGTTAGAATTTGGAATTTTGTACTTGCTTGCAAGTCATCCAAATCGCGTATTTTCTGCTGATGAGATCTTTGAGCGTGTTTGGCAACAAGAATCAGTTGTTTCAGCTAAAACAGTCATGGTCCACGTGAGCCATTTGCGTGATAAGATCGAAGAAGCAACGGGTGGCGAAAAAGTCATTCAAACTGTGTGGGGTGTAGGTTATAAAATCGAATCTCGCTGATAAAAGATGAGGTGACCGTATGAAATTTTCGTTAACAGCACGCGAAAAAAGTGAATTGTTTGGTGAAGGGATCGTCACGGTGATCTTGCTTTTATTGCTTAATATGTCGATTCTCATGATCGTCAATCAAGAGATCTCGAGTAACCCTGGTTTACAAGACGGCATTTTTCAAATCAAGATGTCGTTATTGATCGGACCGACTGACTTACAGATCTGGAGTTGGGGTGGTCTATTTACCTTTATTATGCTATTAGTTGATTGTTGGGTCGTTTATTGGCGCCTAACAAGACGCTATCATCAGATGCAATTACGGCATGTGATCGCAGAGTTGCACTACATTGCCTCGGGCCATTTTGAACATCGGATCCCTTTTAAATTAAGTGGACAGATGCAACGTGTCGTTGAAAGTGTTAATGCATTAGTAGATAGTACGATCAGTGCGATGGAAGAAGAAAGACGGATCGAACGCTCAAAAGATGAGCTCGTGACTAACGTGAGTCATGATATTCGGACGCCGTTGACTTCGATCATTGGTTATTTAGGGCTGATCGAAAATAAACAGTATAACACTGAGACTGAACTTTTACAGTATACGCATACTGCTTTTTTAAAAGCCAATCAGATGAAATCTTTGGTCGATGATCTGTTTGAATATACTAAGGTTCGCCAAGATGGTGTGACTTTAAATATCAATGAGATCAATTTAGGGGCAATGTTAGGGCAGATTGCGGCTAGCTACGAATTAGAGGCACGAAAAAAGCAGATGCAGATCCATGTAGATGTTCCAGCCGAGCCACTCATGATCGAAGCCGATGGTGAAAAATTAGCGCGCGTCTTCAATAACTTGTTATCAAATGCATTGAAGTATGGACATGGTGGAAAAAATATCTACCTGCAAGCTAAAAAAGTTACGCCTGATGAAGTTCGTGTCGGCATCGCCAATGATGGTGAACCGATCCCTAAAGACTCCTTACCACAGATTTTTGATCGTTTCTATCGGGCTGAAAGTTCTCGCTCGCGTGAAACAGGTGGTTCAGGCTTAGGCTTGGCGATTGCTCAAGGGATCGTTGAGCGGCATCATGGTTATATTTATGTGACCTCAAATGAGGAACTTACGGAGTTTGTAATGCATTTTCCGATCAAGCATGATAGTACACTGATAAAAAATAAAAAAAGTGCAGGTAAGACGAGACCAAGTCTTTAAGCAAACGGTGTCAGTTTGGACATCGTTTTTTACTGATTAGTCGCTATTTTTTAGGTATTCTAGTAAATGAAATAAACTGAGAGGAACTTAAAAAAATGGAATTTTTCAAATCTTTGAAAAAACAAGTAATAGCTTTTATTGCAGCTATCGCAGTATTTTTAATTGCTGGCTTTTGTGGTGTGGGACAACAAAGCGTTTCAGCAAGTAGTAGTTTACCCACAACAACTGACAGTTCATTAAGTTTAGATGTTAAAGCTGCGATTGCAGTTGATGCTAATACGGGGCAGATTTTATATGCTAAAAATGCGGAACAAACTTTGCCAGTTGCTTCAATGTCAAAATTATTAACGGCTTACATGGTGTTAAAGGCGGTTAAGAGTGGTAAGTTGAAGTGGAATCAAAAAATCACACCAAGTAGTGCAGCTCAAAAGGTCAGCCAAGACACGAGTTTATCAAACGTTCCTTTAAAAGAAGGTACAAGTTATACGGTGCGTTCTTTGTATCAAGCAACCTTGATCTATTCGGCTAACGGGGCGGCAATGGCACTAGCAGATGCTGTGGGTGGCTCACAAAAGAACTTTGTGGACATGGCACGCAAGGAATTAAAGAAGATGGGAATCACCGACGCCGAATTTTACACGGCTAATGGTTTATCCAACGGCGAAGTTGGCGATGGCAAGTACCCAGGTGCTTCTGATGACGCAGAAAATAAATTCTCTGCTAAAGATATGGCGATCTTGAGTCAAAAATTGATCCAAGATTATCCTGAAGTATTAAAGACAACTAAGATCACTCGTTTAGAATTTGATAATGGTACAGATAAGACACAAATGGAAAACTGGAACTGGATGCTTCCTGGTTTAGCTAAGGCTTATACTGAATTACCAGTCGACGGGTTAAAGACGGGTACTTCCGATTCAGCTGGGGCATGTTTTGCAGCGACAGTTAATAAAGATGGTCACCGCTTGATCACGATCGTTTTAGGTGCTAAACATGAAAGTCAAGAAGACGTATCACGGTTTGAAGAAACCCAAAAATTGATGTCTTATTGCTACAATAACTACACTTACACAACCTTGGCTAAGGGAACGACCTTTAAGAATACGAACGCTTTACGAGTCCACAATGGTAAAGATTATACGGTAAGTGTTTCGTTGGCTAAAAAGACTAACGTGTGGTTGAAAAATGGCGTTTCTAAGTCACAATTAACCGCTAAAGCAGTTGGTAATAAGAAACTTTACAAAAAAGCTGGACTTGAAGCTCCATTGAAGAAAGGCCAAACAGTTGGGACACTTCAAATTTCAACGAGTGCGCAAAAACTGTATTATCTAAATGGTGATACTTATCTAAAAGCAGATGCTCAAACGACTAAAGCAGTCGAGAAAGCTAATATCTTTGTGATTGGTTGGCGCACACTGACAAGTCTCTTTTAATTAAATAGCTAAAAGACCCTTGAATTGGTTTAAGTTCAGGGGTCTTTTTTTGCATACAATTTGAGATAAGTGTCGCATTTTTGGGTAACCTAACTTTATTTCTAAAACATAGAACCTTGATAAATTAATGTTGATGACGTTTACATTGAGAAAAATTAAAAAAATCAAAGATATTGTTTTTCGTGGACATTCAGTGTATATTATTAATCGGCAAATAATTTAGTTAAGGAGTTGAAACAAAGTTGAAGACGATCAAGGCTGAATTTAAGCATATTATGAGTCACAAGATGTTGTTGATCTCAATTGTAGCGATTATGTTTATTCCGTTCTTATATTCAGTTTTCTTCTTGAAATCAGTGTGGGATCCATACGGGAACACCGAATATTTACCCGTAGCAGTGGTCAATGAAGATAAATCAGTTAAGTTTCAGGGAAAGACTTTTGATGTCGGGGATCAATTAGTTAAGCAGTTAAAGAAAAATGATTCCTTAGAGTGGCATTTCGTTTCAAAGAAAATGGCTGAAGCTGGTTTAAAGAATAAGAAATATTATATGGTCATCACAATTCCTAAGGATTTTTCGAAGAATGCAACGACGATTTTAGATAAGAATCCTAAGAAGATGCAACTTAAGTACACGACGAATGATTCCCTTAACTATATTGGGAAAGTTATCAGTGAAACAGGCATTAAACAAATCAATTCACAGGTCAAAGAAACTGTTTCAACGGCTTATGCGGACACGATCTTTGATGTGATCAAAGAGCTAGGTACAGGAATTACTAAGGCTGCTAAAGGTTCTCAACAATTAAGTGATGGTTCTAAGACTTTGTCTGATGGAATCAACACTTACACGGCTGGGGTCTCCCAAGTAAATGATGGGGTGATCCAATTACAAACTGGTGTTGTGCCTTTAGGTCAAGGCGTATTGCAACTTACTGATGGTGCTAGCGCTTTAGCTGAAGGGATCAACACCTACACGGCTGGCGTTGACCAAGTAAATGACGGTGTAAGTCAATTGCAAAGTGGTACTGGTGCGTTAGCTAGTGGTGTGGGCCAATTAGCAACTGGTTCAAACACGCTTTCTAGTGGTTTAACGGCTTATACAAATGGTGTCAGCCAAGTTAATATGGGGATCTTACAATTACAAGTGGGTAGTGGCTCACTTGCAAGTGGGGTCAGTCAATTAGCCAACGGTTCAACGACACTGACAAGTGGGATCCAAAGTTATACCGACGGGGTCTCCCAATTACAAAGTGGTTTAGCACAATTACAAGCTAACTCAGATGCGCTTCGCAGTGGTGCAAGTGCAGTAGCAGATGGTAATACACAAATGGCAAATGCGATCAGCAAAAATGCTGATCAGATCATTAACCAACTTAACTCTAGTGATACGAGTGAAGTTTTGAGTCAAGTTCAACAATTGCAAAAACAAGCACCACAGATCAAGCAAATGTTAGAACAGTTGCAAACAACAACAAGTAGTTTACCAACCTTATTAAAAGGCTTTGAAGATAGTGCTAATACGTTTAGTTCTACTTTGAGTGATAATTTGACAAAAGCAGGGCAAAGCATGACTTCTGCGGGAGAAAACATTACAACTTCTTCAACTAAAGTCAACGAAGTTTTAGCTGCAAATAGTGATACTTTATCTGCTGAAGATCAACAAAAATTAAAAGATGCATTGACGGCTAACCAAGCAGCTGGTGACAATATCAAGTCTGCTAGTCAAAACTTACAAACGATCGCAAGTGCCGCTGAAAGCTTCAAATCAAGCTTGAGCAGTGCTTCGACTCAATTGAATTCTGCCGTTCAAAGCGCAAATCAATTGAACTCTTCAGCTTCGACGGTCACAAGTTTACTTGATAAATTAAGTAACACAGATCTTTCTAAGGTGAGTGACCTTTCAAGTTTGACGAGCTTATTAACAGAATTAAAGACAAATGCTAATGCTTTAGCAACTGGGGCACAAACCTTGAAGTCTGGGGTCGATACGTATACTAACGGGGTCGATCAAGCTTCTAGTGGGGCAAACAGTTTAGCAACTAACAGCAGTCTATTAGTTTCAGGTTCAAACCAATTGACGAGAGGCTTAGGGCAATTAAATGCACAAGTTCCAACCTTAACAAGTGGGATCAACCAACTTGCTACAGGTTCAAACCAATTAGTCGCTAACTCAAGTGCCCTTACTTCAGGTGCTGGTCAACTTGCAAGTGGCTTAGGGCAATTAAATGCGCAAGTTCCAACCTTAACTGGTGGAATCAGCCAATTAGCTGCTGGAACAAGTCAATTAGCTGCTAATTCTGAAGCTTTACGCAGTGGTGCGAGCCAACTTTCCAGTGGGTTAAGCCAATTAAATGCGCAAGTTCCAACGTTAACAAGTGGGATTGAGCAATTAGCTGCTGGGACAATGCAATTAGTCTCCAACTCAGCTAAGTTGACTGACGGAGCAACCCAAGTGCAACAAGGTAATGCTAAATTAGCTAAATCCTTGAAACAAGGTGCAACGCAAGTCAATGATACAACGAAGAATATTTCTTCAAAGACTTCGAATATGTTAGCTTCACCAACAACATTGAAGCATTCAAACTACAGTAAAGTTCCAAACTATGGTTATGCTTTAGCACCATACATGCTTTCAGTGGCATTGTTTGTTGGGGCGTTGACCTTTAGTACGATCTATCCAGTTAAACGGCTATCTGATCCAGATGCAAGTGCGACCCAATGGTGGTTTAGCAAAGTTTCGATCGGTTTACTCGTAGCCCTTGGTTCTTCCTTGATCGAAGTTCTCTTGATGTTTGCGGTTGGGTTACAACCACAACACCTAGCAGCTACGTTGGTAAATGCCTTCTTCTTTGCGATGACGAGTGTCTTTTTAGTCATGTTCTTGTCGATTGCATTTGGCAATGTCGGGCGCTTTATCGCCTTACTGTTCTTGGTCATCCAGCTTGGTTCAAGTGGTGGTTCTTTCCCAATTCAAGTTACCCGTGCAATGGGCGGATTCTTCCAAGCAGTAAATGGTTATCTCCCAATGACTTACTCAGTTTACGGTTTCCGTGAATCCTTGACATCAGGGTTAGGTTCACAACAAATTTGGATTTCGATCGGAGTTCAATTGATCTACATCATTGCTTCATTAGCCTTTATGTGGTTAGCAATGAACATTGAACGTAGTAAGGTAACTTACGTCGACGTTGATCGCACTAGTGAAAGTGAATAATAAATAAAAATAGCATTGTAGCTTGTGTGAAAAGCTGCAATGCTATTTTTTAGGCTGTTTCAAAGCCGACTAATAAGCCACCGACTTCGGCATAATAACTGCAAACGCCCCGTGTTTCATTGATGGAAATTTCACAGTCAGGCGCAACTGCCAGAATTTTTTCTTTTAGTGCCTTGGCCCCAGTTTCGTTGAAGCAATGGGAAATGCAAGCTTTTTTGCCGTTGAAGTTGTTAGCTTGCATCTCTTTTAGTAGTAACGAAATGGCCTTGGCTTGCCCACGTGCTTTACCGACGGAGGCCAATTTTCCGTCAGTGTCAGTACCTATGATCCGCAGTTTCAATAAATTAGAGACTTTGGCAGCAGTAGTGCTGATACGTCCGTTATTGACGAGATTAGTCAACGATTCAAGGGAAAATAAGAGCCCTGTTTTTGTTTGGTAGTCACTTAATTTTTGTGTTAGAGTCATAAAATCACAGTCTTCTGCTAATAATTGCGCTGCATATTCGAGCAAAAGTTGCATGCGCGGACCCGCTGAGCGTGAATCAAGGACAAAAATTTGGGCGTCGGGATGTGTTTCTAAATACTGTTCGCGCGCTTTGATCGCAGCAGAATAACTGCCCGAAAGTGCCCCAGTGATCGTGATCGCCACGATTTTTTCTGCGCCCGCAAAGGCTTCCATCCACTGACCAATATTAGGACAAGCGGTACTACTTTTGCTAGAGAGCTGACTTAATTCGTCCGTCATTTGGTGGATATCTAAATTAGCATCGTCCACGTATTCTTTTCCCCCAGCCATGATCGTGATCGGAACACTGGCAAAATTTTGGTTAGGGAGCGTAACAACGTTTGAACCCGAGTCAGTAATAATTTTATAAGTCATGTGTTTTTTCCTTTTCTACTTAAAAAGATTTTAAATACTTTATTAGCGGTTGTTGAAAAACTTATGGTATATTTGAGTATAAACATTGCGCCATGATTTGTAAAGATTTATGGTTAGATCGTGGCTTGTAGAGAAAAATTAATATATAATTAAATTAAGGAGTTAAAAATGAGAAATTTTTCAAAAGAAATCGAATTAAGGTCGTTTACCTTGCCTAAATACCAAGAGATCCCCGCGGTCGGACTTTATCTAGAGCAGGTGAACCAGTATTTAAATGAGTGCCTAGCACCGTTGCCAAATGTTGAATTAACGTCTTCAATGATCAGCAATTATGTTAAGAAAAAGTTACTTGCCCGGCCACAAAAGAAGCTATATTCCCGCGAACAGATCGCGTATCTATTATTTATTGCGATCAGTAAAACGGTGTTATCACTAGATGATTTAAAAATTGCCGTAAAAGTTCAACAAGAAAGTTTTACGACTGAGCGCGCGTATACATATTTTTGTGAAGAATTTGGTGCGGCCTTACAGGCAGTTTTTGCTAATCAGGCGCTGACACATGAAAATGGTAGTCAACCCGAGCAAAAGATCATGTTAAACAACATTATCAGTGCGGTGGCACATAAGATCTATCTCGAGCAGTATTTTGAAAAGTTTCATTAAAATAAAATGAGGTGAAGCAATGCTAACAGTCAATAATTTAGTCAAAAATTTTGGCGATTTAAGAGCGGTCTCAGCGATGTCGTTTCAGATCAATGATGGTGAGATCCTAGGGTTAGTTGGTCCTAATGGCGCTGGGAAAACGACGACTTTTCGGATGTTGTTAGGCTTGATGTGCCCCGATGAAGGTGAAGTTTTATGGAATGGCGCGCCCCTAAATGATAAAGTCCGCGATTTGATCGGCTATTTACCCGAAGAACGGGGCTTATATCCTAAAGAGACCGTGGAACACCAGATCGTTTACTTTGGTAGTTTGCGCGGCAAAGATCCTAAAGAATTAAAACCTAAAGTTGATGAATGGCTCACTAAACTTAAGGTAAAAGGGAAAAAGTCTTCCAAGATCAAGGAACTTTCCAAGGGTAATCAGCAAAAAGTCCAATTGATCACAACCTTGATCCATGAGCCTAAATTGGTGATCTTAGATGAACCTTTTAGTGGGCTTGACCCGATCAATGCGGATATTATGAAAGATGCGATCATTGAGTTGCGTAAGCAGGGCGCTTGTGTCATCTTTTCGAGCCATAACATGGATAATGTTGAAAAGATTTGTGACCGTTTATTGATGATCAAAAATGGACAGCAGATCATGACAGGCTCAGTTGATGAGATCAAGGAATCATTTGGTCGCACAAAAGTCTTTTTAGAATCCAATTTGACGAAAAGTGAAATTATGGCAGTTCCTGGAGTACTTGACGTTAAAGCGCAAGGCAAAGTTTTTGAGGTTAAGTTGGCAGATCCTGCGGTAGGTAAAGAGCTCTTTAAATTAGCCACAAAAGACGGTTATATTCCAACCTTTAGCCAACAAACACTGACGTTAGAGGAAATATTTAAGCTGAAAGTAGGTGAACTTAATGGATAAAAAGAAATTACTAGTGATCGCTCGTGATGTCTATTTAAAGACGATTAAGGCGCCAACTTTTATTATTGCGTTACTTGCGCCTTTTATCGTAGCGGTGATCTTTTTTGCTATCGGTGCAGTTTTAAATAACTCGACCGTAAAAAAGATCGGAGTTTACACCAATGACCCAGCGATCACGCAAGCAATTGTTAAAAGTTCAACTACAGATGTGAAGTTGACCGCAGTCACTTCAGTTAAGGCGGCACAAACTAAGGTCAAAAATGATGATTTGGATAATTATTTAGTAGTCACAGTGACTAAAGATACGCTCAAGGCAGTTGTGTACGGAAAAAATGTCCCGGGAAATGATACGATCGTTGCGTTACAACAGACCTTAAATGGCTTAAAGGCGACGCTTAATGCTAGCAAGTTTAACTTGACGCCTGAGCAAGTCAAAGTCTTACTGACCCCGGCAACGTTGACCAAAAAAGAGCTTTCTTTTAGTGATGATGGCAAAGTTACCACGACTAAAGATAATTCCACTGCCAAATATGTCGTAAGCCTTATTGCTTGTGCCTTTACGTACTTTTTGGTAATGACCTACGCAAGTATCATTGCTCAAGAGATCGCGAGTGAAAAAGGACTTCGGATCATGGAAGTTATTTTATCTAGTACAAATGCCAAGACGCATTTTTACGGGAAATTATTGGGGGTTATTTTGGCAGCTTTAACTCAACTGGTCGGAACGGGGGTACTGGTTGGACTGGCAGCCTTAGTGATGAAAGATAGTACACAAGTTCATGATCTGTTAGCAAGCGTCAATTTTACGGGCCTTTCAATGAATTTTATCGTGCTCGTTATCGCCTTTATTTTATTAGGTTGTCTTTTCTATGCTACCTTGGCAGCACTTTGTGGATCATTAGTCAATCGGTCAGAAGACACCTCAAAGGCAGTCATGCCGGTAACTTATTTGCTATTTATCGCCTATATCATTGGAATTGTGATCGTGCCTAATGATCCTGCCAACATGGTCGTGCTTGTCAGCAGCTATATTCCATTTTTCTCGATGATCTTGATGCCGATCGCCTTAGCAAATGGAGTTGTCAGTGGGGGCGCAGCGCTTGTATCCTTGGTCATCTTGTTTGTTTCGCTAGTTGTTTTAGCGATCCTTTCGGCTAGAATGTATAAAGTAAATGTTTTAGTTTACAATCAACGGGGAATTTTGGCGGCTTTGCGTCAAGCAGTTAAAATGCTCCGATCATAGGACAGTGAGTGAAAATATCTCAGCACAAAGACCCGAAAATTTTAGTAGTTGCGTTATAATAGTTATAGGTCAATGAAAAAGGGTGGATAAAATGGAAAAACGTAAAGTACGTCGAACGGAAGAAAAATTTGAAGTTTCGGCAGAAGGCAAGCCATATGTAAAAGGAACACATGTTGAATTTACATATAAACGCCATAAGTTTACTGGTATTATTGAAAAACAATTGCGTAATTCAGCGATCATTGTTTTTGACCCTGAGTTTGCAGATTCCTATATCGCGTTGGAATTAAAACAGCGCATTGTGATCAGCTATGCTAAGATGAAAATTATTGTAGCGTAAGATCTAGTGCTGGCAGTTTTTGATGTGAACAAGTTATTCACTTTTTAGCACCAGTTTTATTGCAATCATAGCAGTTAGAGGATGTTTTATTAAGAAGATGTTTTATAAATTAAAAAAGAAAATGCGGGCAAAATATCGCGAGGCCACGCCGATCCAGTTATTAGTGGCGTACTATGCGATCGCGACAGTCATCACATTTTTCTTGTTATGTCTGCCGTGGATCAGGTTACCTGATGCGCCCCACACGACTTTTCTCGACAATTTATTTATGGCAGTCTCAACGATCAGCGTAACGGGGTTGTCTACGTTTCCGATCGACCAAGTCTATAATCAATATGGCGTCATTTTATTGGAATTTCTTTTCCAAGTCGGTGGTTTTGGTGTGACGATGTTAGCGACCGTAGCGATGGTCTTAACGGGGCGCCGGATTGGCTTGCATCAGCGTCAATTGATCCAATTTGATATGAACCAACCGCGTTTAAGTGGGATGGTCAAGTTAGTAACTTCGGTGTTTGGCTTGATGATCATGGTTCAGGTCGTTTTTGGGATCTTATTTTCGCTTTATTTCTCTTTTAAGCATATTTACCATTCATTTGCTGATGCGCTTTTTCACGGAATGTACATTTCCATTAGTGCGGTCACCAATGCGGGCTTTGACGTAACTGGTGATTCGATCGCACCGTTTCGGCATGATTATATCTTTTTACTGATCATTATGGTCTTAGTGATCATTGGGAGCATTGGTTATCCCGTGTTGACTGAGATCGAAGCCTGGATCATTTATAAGGTGCGTTATCGTGGCTTACGTAAGTTTCGTTTTTCGTTATTTTGTAAATTAGCCGTCTTTTTTGCGGCAATTTTTACCGTGATCGGAACAGTGCTCTTATTTCTTTCCGAAAATGAAGGGTTTGGGCTCCGGGCTGATAGTTTTAATAATTTTATGTCGGCGATGTTTTATAGTGTTTCGGCGCGTAATGCGGGGCTACAGATCAACAGTATGAATGATTTTAACCCTACGACCTTGTTACTAATTGCCATTTTGATGTTTATTGGTGCTAGTCCAAGCTCGGTCGGTGGTGGTGTGCGGACGACAACAATTGGGATCTTGATCTTATATTTGTATTCGTTTATTCGCGGGCGTAATAACGTTAATGTCTTTAATCGTCGAATCAGTCAAAAAGATATTCAAAAAGCGATCGTGGTAGTTAGCTTATCAACACTATTATGTATTTCAGCAGTTTTGATATTGACTGCCACAGAAGATGCTTCCCTACTGGCGCTGATCTTTGAAGTAACTTCAGCCTTTGGGACGACCGGCTTTTCTTTAGGGATCACTAGCGATTTATCAACGGTCGGAAAAATCGTGATCATGATCTTGATGTTTGTCGGGCGGATCGGAATGTTATATACCTTGATGTTCTTTATCCGCAAGCGTGATCGTGACTTAAGTTATAAGTTGCCGACAGAAAAAATAATCATTGGTTAATAGTTAAAAAGCAACAAATGTCTTTTTTAGTGACATAAAGATTGAATTTAGTCACGGATAATAATATGTTATAATCGAAACCGTGAGAAGTTTTTAGCTATATTTAAAAAAGGAGTGCCTGGCACTTCTGTGATCTTTTACAGCAATTAGCTGTAATTTTAATGGAGGTTGGCTAGTGGAAACAGAAAAACCACGTTGGCGTGAGGTCCTAGAGATCTCAATGCCATTATGTTTGAGCTATATTCCGATTGGTCTTGCGTGTGGGATCTTATTACATGCGGCAGGCTTTAACTGGATCTTAACGACATTGGTGTCATTACTTGTCTTTTCTGGTGGGGCTCAATTTATGATTGCCTCAATGTTGGTCGCTAATGCACCGATGCATACGATTTTGATCATGTTGTTTTTCCTTGAATTACGTTATGCGCTACTAGGTTCTAGTTTGTCACAATATATGCGCAATACGAGCAAGAAATTCCTATATATTTTTGCAGCTTCGCTAAATGATGAAAATTATGCCGTGAATTACTTGAAGTTTGCGACAGATAAGGGTTGGTCACCTAAAGATGCTTTAATGGTCGAACATTATTCCTTACTTTTTTGGACGGGCGCAAATCTGATCGGTAGTTTGATCGGAAATATGATCAATATTAATTTAGATATCGTTGATTTTGCTTTGACGGCGCTATTCTTGTACATGGTCGTAATGCAGATCAAAAACGTGTTGACGATTTTGATCAGCTTACTAGCAGCAGTATTAGCTGTGATCTCAATGGTGTTGATCAAGAGTACGATGGGGCTTGTAGTAGCAACCTTGCTTGCTTCTTTAGTCGGATTTATCATCGAAGACTATTTAGTCAAGCACGGGCGAGAAAAAGGCTTCTTATTGAAGAAGATAAAGCCTAAAGCAAGTCGAAAAGTCATTAGCAAGTCAGGAGAATAACTATGAATATGTCGAGTATGGATCATTTGATCTTAGTCCTATTATCAATGGTCGTAGCATTTATTCCGCGTTTTATTCCGTTGCGTATTTTTTCGACACGTCAGATCCCACGGTGGTTCAATGAATGGATGAAATACGTTCCGGTCTCATTATTTACAGCCTTGGTCGTAAAAGATATCTTTATTGATACTAGCGACTACAGTTTTGTTGGTTTAGGATATTTAGCCAAGATCGTTGCTGCTATCTGTGTGATCGGCGTGGCGTATCGTTCACGTTCGATGGGACTTTCAGTGGTGCTTGGATTGATCGCAGTTGCACTTCTAGCACTGGTTTTACCAGTTTGATCATTAATAATTCAAAAGACTGTTACCTAAATTGGGGTAATGGTCTTTTTTAATCAAATGAGCTAAAATAAAATGCTATAATGTAGTGGATAAAAAAGAGAGGGGGCTAAAAAATGAAACGGTGGCTATGGTGGTCTTTAGTGGGGACCTTTATTGCAGTGATCTTTATTGGCTATGGCTTAACTAAGCGGGTCGAAACTAACAAAGTCTACCACAACGTCATGAGTCTAGGGCAAACGTATGTGACTGACGGTAATTATGCAGCCGCCCAAGTAGCCTTTCAAGATGCGTTAAAGAAAAAGCCCAATGATAAGACCGCAACCGTCTATTTAGCACAAACTAAAACGTATGGGCAAGGTTTAGATGCGATCGAAGCTAAAAAATACGAACAAGCGCGGACATATTTCCAAAAAGTGGCTGCGGAAAATGATGGATTAGGTATTTTAGTTAAACGTGCATCTGAAAAACAAACAGAGCTAAAAGAAGTTATCGCCCAACGCAAAAACTTTCAAACGATTTACGCCAAGGCCAAGTCACAAGCTAAAAATTACGAATATTCATCCTCCAATACCCAGCTTGCAATAATTTTAGGTTATAGCAATATTAAGGAATCATATTACGCAGATATTTTAAAAAAGGCGCAGGCTTTGAAACGGGAAAATGATGCAAGATTGCGTGAATTAGGCTATACGGTCCAACCAGCTTATGAAGAAAAAAGTGCTAAGGAACTTCAAAAACAAAATAACATCACTAAAAGTCAGCTTGCAGCGGCTAAAAAGGAGTTAAAAGCAAGTGGTGTCAATGTTTCTGAGTTAGACGATAAGCAGATCATCAAAATCATTTTACAGGCTAAAGCAGAAAATAAGTCGATTGCTGAAGTGGTCGAAGAATTTAAATAGCTTATTAGAGTAGTGGGCAACACTACTCTTTTTTCATTGTGCAAAAATGTTGGTTAGAAATGTCACATATAGTCTTAATATTAACATGAACAAATTTGCATAAGATTTTAAGAGATGATAACATGATAACTAATTCTTGTTAAAAAATTGCGTTATTACTAGGAATTTACAGGCAATTGTAATTAGAAAAATTATAGGATGTGCATATTGTGCAAAAAAGAAGTATTAGTTTGTTTTCAGCTACGATGTTAGCCTTGAGCTCGTTGATCGGTTCAGGTTGGCTCTTTGGTTCAAGTGAAGCAGCCGCAGTCGCCGGACCAGCGGCGGTTATTTCGTGGATCATCGGGGCGGTACTGATCGGGATCGTTGCTTTTAACTATATCGAATTAGGCGTAATGTTACCTGAAAGTGGGGGGATGAGTCGCTATTCTCAGTACAGCCATGGGCCCTTAGTTGGTTTTATTGCTGCTTGGGCTAACTGGCTGTCGTTAGTGGCTTTGATCCCGATCGAAGCCGTGGCAGCAGTACAATATATGAGCACTTGGCCGTGGGCTTGGGCAAATTGGACGAACTCATTTATGAAAAATGGGACGATAACTTCGCAAGGTCTGTTAGTAGTCTTTGTGTTTATGGGGATCTTTACCTTACTTAATTTTTGGTCGGTCAGTCTAATGACCCGTTTTACGAATTTGATCTCGGTCTTTAAGATCGCGATTCCGTTATTGACGATCACGCTTTTGATGTGTGCTGGTTTTCATGTTGGAAATTTTGGACACAGTTGGGCTGAATTTATGCCTAACGGAAGTAGTCCCGTCTTTGAAGCAACAACTGTTTCCGGGATAATTTTGTCATATAATGCCTTTCAAACGGTGATCAATATCGGTGGTGAAATCAAACATCCACAAAAAAATATTTTCCGCGCGATCACGATCTCATTAACGATTGCAACGATCATTTATGTGATGTTACAAATCGCCTATATTGGTGCGGTTTCTCCGGCTGATTTAGCTAAGCATGGCTGGGCCGGGTTGAATTTTGATTCGCCTTTTGCTGATATTGCAATTTTGTTAGGGATCCATTGGCTAGCCGTCTTATTGTACATGGACGCTTTTGTTTCGCCGTTTGGGACCGGTGTTTCCTTTGCAGCAACTTCCGGGCGTGCTTTAGCAGCGATGACGTTGAACCGGTATTTGCCTAAATGGTTAGGTAAGATCGATAGTACCTATGGCAACCCGCGTTTTGCTTATTTAGCAAACTTTTTAGTCGGAGCGATCTTAGTTGGTTGTTTCCGGGATTGGAGTTTGTTAGCAAGTGTAATGGCGACCTCAACTTTGATCGCATATGCAACTGGTCCGGTGACGGTCATGGCCTTTAGGAAATTACGCCCTAATTATACGCGTCCAGTAAAATCTAAGCGGATGAATATCATTGCTCCGGTCACGTTTGTCTTTGTCAGTCTAGCGATTTATTGGGCAATGTGGCCAACTACAGTACAAGTTATTTTAGCCGTTTTATTAGGACTACCAATTTACTTGTATTATGATTTGAAAAATAAACAAGTCTCACTTAAACAACAATTACACAGTGGGGCGTGGCTATTACTTTATTTAGCTTTTATTGCAGTGATGTCTTACATTGGTAGTGAAGGCTTTAACGGGCAAAATTATTTGAAATATCCCTTTGACTTTATCGTGATCATTGTTGTCAGTTTGGGCTTTTATTTCTGGGGTGTGCGCAGTAAGATGGCTTTTAGTCCAGATTTAACAGCTGCTGATAAATTAAATGCTAAACTCAAAAAAACAACATAAAAAAACAGATAACTCGCTTGATGTAAGCCCGAGTTATCTGTTTTTTAGTTAGTTTTTATTTTTAAAGTGTGTTCGGATGATCAATGAACAATTAAAGAGCGTGGCGACTAAAAGGACACTAGCAAGTGTGTCAGATGGATAGTGAACGTGTAAATAGATCCGCGTCAAAGCAATCGTGACGATCCAAATGCCCCCGATAAATAGCATCAAATATTTAGTAATGTTTGTTTTAAAATGGGGCCAAAGTAAGTAAAGAACTAAAAACACGAACAACGCTGTTCCAAAGGTATGTCCACTCGGAAAACTATAACCAGTAATGTGGACTAAGCGATCAGCTGGGCGTGGTCTAGCAACAATATATTTGATGATCCAATTGAGGAGGTTACAAATAACTACGGTTGCTAAAGTCCACCATGCATTAAAGTAGGAGTGCTTTAACGCTAAAATTACCACGAGGATCAAACAGTAGATAAAAGACATCTCTGGTCCACCTAAAAAGGTCAATTTGTCCACAAAACTTGTCATCTGTGGATTGGTAATGGGGTAGAGAAGTGCTTGAATACTCTTATCAAAGGCTGAGATCACGGGGGCATTAGCCTTGACAAGAAAGGCTAAAATCAGAAAAGCTCCGCCAAAAATACCGGCCCAAGTTGCACGGCTCCGTGTTTTGTTGCTTTGTGTCATCATAATTCTTGGGAAAGTATTCCTTTCATAGTTTATTTACAAAGTCTTTCATGAGACAATGTAACTTTTTTTAAAGTAAACAGTAACTATTCTACTACAATTATAAAATTGTGTCACAATGTTGATTGCACCGGTTTAGACAAGTTGGTATAGTAGATAAGTGAGTATGCGGTAAAAAAGGGGTCTAAAAATGTTACCGAGAAGAAATTATATCGAAATATTGATTATTTTAGCTGGTGTGGGTGCTTATTGCTTTGGCACACTAGTACCACCAGTGATCACGAGTCAAGACTTTTGGATCAAAGCACTATTGTTGTTGCTTTTGTTAGTAATGGTCTTTGATATTTTGACGATGATCTATTGGCGTGGAAAATAGTTGCTTAGCTAGGCGTTAAAGTTTAAGGAATGGTGCTAGATGGAGATAACTTGGCAAAATAAAGATGGAAAAGAACAAAGCTTAAAGCGTTTTTTACGGAAAAGAGGCGTTAGTCAGCGACTCTATCGTAAGCTACAAAACGGGTTTGGTGCAGTTAAACTTGATGGTCAAAAGGTACAACTGGCGACCACTGTGCCCAAAAATGCCACGGTCACGCTCTGTTTGCCCGCTGAAGGTCCTGATGAAACGGTCGAGCCAAGCTTTGCTCCGATCGATGTGATCTATGAAGATAAATATTGGTTGGTCGTCAATAAAGAAGCTGGACTTACAAGTGTTCCTGGTCCAAGTAATCGTACCGATACATTGGTCAATCGGGTCAAAGGGTATTTACAACAGAAAAATGCTTTCGACCAAGCACCACGGATCATTACGCGCTTGGATCGCTATACTAGTGGTTTAGTTTTGTTTGCCAAGCATTCCTTTGCGCAAGCCCAAATTGCAACCCAAGTTAGTTCTCATTTAATGGATAAACGTTATTTAGCATTAGTGACCGGTGAGATCAAAGAAAAACATGGCTTTATCGAAGGACCGATCGCGCGTAAAGAAAATGATGTTAAGTATCTGATCGATCCAGCGGGTAAGCCTGCCAAAAGTGAATATTGGTGTGAGGCTAAAAATGCAGAGCTTTCTTTAGTGCGAGTTAAACTTCATACTGGACGCACGCATCAAATTAGAGTTCATTTTAGTGAAAATGGTCATCCATTATTAGGTGACAAGCTCTATGGCGGTAGTCGTTCTTTGATCGCGCGCCAAGCTTTACATGCTTATCGGTTGAGCTTTGACGATCCATTTAGCCAAAAAAAGCTTAGTTTTACAGCACCTGTACCGGCAGATATGGAAAAGGTGATCACGCAAGCATTTTAGCTTATGGGGCAGAAAAACTGTAAATCGTGTCACATCTGTTATAATAAGTAAGTGAAGTTTTTTTGAGAATAAATCAGTGTTTCGAGGTAGAAAAAATGACACCAAAAAAGGAAGACTATCTAAAAATAATATTTGAATTAGGTGGTCGTGAAAAGAAGGTCACTAATAAACAAATCGCAATGAGCTTAAACATTGCAGCTGGCTCGGTAACAGAGATGGTCAATAAGCTGGTCAAAGAAGGACTAGCAACGCATGAACCTTACGCTGGTATCTCTTTGACTGAAGAAGGCGTGAGCGTGGCGGAAAGATTAGTGCGCCGTCATCGTCTCTGGGAAACATTTTTAGTGGAAAAATTAAATTACAAGTTGCAAGACGTCCACAGTGATGCAGAAGTCTTGGAGCACGTGACAAGTGATAATTTAATGGACCACTTAGAAGTGTTTTTAGACCATCCTAAACATTGTCCACACGGCGGAGTTATTCCTGATAAAACGGGACATTATGAAGAAGAAAGTCATTTGACCTTAGCTGAAGCTAAAGTAGGTCAAGAGATCGTAGTTGATCGTTTCACGGATAACCATGATCTTTTGACGTATTTAGATGATATTGATATTAAGATAGGTGATCACCTAGAAGTATTAGCGCAAGCACCATTTGAAGGTCCAATCAAGTTACGCTTCAAAGATTCCGGCCAAGAGACTAGCATTGGTTATAAAGCGGCACATTATATCTTTGTAAAATAAAGCTTTTTGTTAGGGTAAATGCTGCAACTATGCTATAATATAATTGTATTTCTGTATTAGGTTATTGTGGCTAGGATGTTTCTTTATAACTTTCTCCATTATGCGCCGATTGGAATTACAATATTTTGTGTGCCGTTCAGGCGCAAGGAGGATTTTAACTTATGGAACAAGGTACAGTTAAATGGTTTAACGCTGATAAAGGATTTGGCTTCATCACACGTGAAGATGGTAGTGACGTGTTTGTACACTTCTCCGCTATCCAAGGTGAAGGCTTCAAGACTTTAGAAGAAGGCCAAAGCGTAACTTTCGACGTTGAAGAAAGCGAACGTGGACCACAAGCTGCAAACGTTGTTAAAGCTTAATTTTAAGTGATTTAACGTTATATATATTAAAGAAAGAGGCTGCGTTTGCGGTCTCTTTTTTGTTATTTTGGGGGAAAGTATGGCAGAAAAAGAATTACGGCTAAATTGGCTTTTATGTGGAAGTTTGATCGTTTCAATCGGAAGTAGCCTATTGTGGCCGTTAACGACGATTTATTTACATAATTATTTACACCAAAATTTGACAACCGCCGGGGTCGTGTTATTTATCAATTCGTTAGCTTTGATCTTAGGCAGCTATTTAGGGGGAATCATTTATGACCGCGATCGTGCCAATGTACGCCGGTGGCTATTACTGGCGATCTTTTTAGCAACTTTAGCCGTTTTTTTGCTGATTTTTTTCAATGGTTGGCCGACGTTTGCCCTGTTATTATTGGTAGATAATTTTGGTGGTGGGGTCTCAACGACGCTTGTTAATTCGCTAGCAACGGGGATTAAAGAAAAGAGTTCACGCCAAGTCTTTAATCTGATGTATTTTATGCAAAATGTGGGGGTTGTGATTGGGACATTATTAGTTGGTTTTATCGTAGAGATCGATATTCGCTGGATCTTCATCACTAATTTTGTGCTCTTTTTATTTTTCTTAGTCATCGTTTATCGCCATTATTATGTGCCTAAAGCGGCATTAAGCCATGTTAGCCCAGGCCAGCCGACAGCACAACAGGTAAAAAGAACACCGGTGCGCTACGTGATCGTGATCTTTGCGATTTTAGGCCTATTTTTTGCGATCGAAGCGGGCTATTCTCAGTGGCAAAGTAACCTTTCGATCTATATGGAATCGTTAGGTATCTCAGTAAAAAATTATGGCTTTTTATGGACGATCAATGGTTTGGTGATCGTTTTTGGTCAGCCACTACTCAACAAGCTCTTAGATGACTGGCTTGAAGTTAAATTAGTTAATAAGATCTACTTAGGTGCTAGTTTATTTACCTTAGGTTTTGTCACGCTGTTGTACGCCCAGACTTATGTTCATTTTGTGGTCACGATGATCATTATTACATTAGGTGAGATCTTGACTTTCCCAACGATCCCAGCGCTAGTTGATACGTTAAGCACATTAGGTGAAAAGGGAAAATATCAAGGCGCCGTTAGCATTTTTGCGGCATTAGGGCGTGCGATCGGGCCCCTTGTCGGTGGGATCTTGATTGATGGCTTTTCTTATCAGGTATTATTTTTAGCAATGATCGGGCTGATGGCGTTAGCGACCGTAAATTTGTTGTTTGTCGCCAAGATAAATTTAAGCAAAAAATAAACGATCTAACCCAGAAATAACTGGGCAGATCGTTTATTTTTATTCGCTTTCTTCGGCATCGATCTCGGTCGAACTAGATAAAGTGTTACCAGTTTCGGCAGATTTTAACCCTAAGGCAGAGCGCAAAAGATCGGTGATCCGTTGTTTTTCTTCGGTCGTTGGAACTTCAAACGAAGAGCCGTTGATCATTTGGCTTTGGCCTTGCAAGCTATCAGTCTTCATGTCATGAGTGGCGACACGATATTTAGTCCCTAGTAACAAGAGGTCATTGAAACTTAAATCTGTGACCATTTGTTTGGAGATCGTGGATAAGAATTTTTGATTGAGCAAGTTAGAAACGCTCGCTCCTTTTAAGGCGACTTGCGTCAAGACTTGGCGTTGGCGCGCTTGGCGACCATAATCACCATTAGGATCGTCATAACGCATCCGCACATAGGCTAAAGCTCGTTTTCCGTTCATATGAGTCTTTTTGCCCTTAGTAAAACTTTGATTATCATACGTAAATGTTAGCAAAGGCTCGACATCGACCCCACCAACAGCATCAATCAAGGTTTCTAGCCCACCCATGTTGATCGTTGCGTAAAAGTCGATCGGGATGTTCAGATATTTTTGGACGGTTTCGACCGCGGTAGTCGAACCACCATATTCGTAAGCCGAGTTAAGTTTACTTGGGAAATATTTTTCATATCCAGAAACAGCTACTTCGGCATCTCGAGGCAAGCTCACGATCGTCATTTTCTTTTTGGTAGGATTTAAGACGGCCACGATGATCGTGTCGGTCCGGCCTTTAAAGGTCCGGCCTAAGGCACCAGTATCCGTACCTAATAAGAGGATCGCGATCGGCTTACCTTCTTTTAGCGTTGATTCGACGTCGCGGACTTTTTGCGCTTTAGAAGCATGATAGATCGAATTAGCGGCTTTTTTAGCGCTTTGATACTTTTGGTAGCCATAGTGACCAGCAAAGATCAAAGAACCAACAAAAAATAAGAGGAACCAAAAAAAACAGCCACGCAGGCGCTTTTTTTTAGCTTGGACCTGATGCATTTCTTCTCTTTTAGCAGCTTGTTTGTGCTCTGTCCGCCGATGAGAAGAGACGGACTCAGGTTGCCGCCGCCGTTTTGGAGGCTGTTGCTCATTATTTGGCATAGATTTGATCCTTTCGTAACGAATAGAGATTAGAAATTATTATTTGTGACCAACGATCACACTGATGATCAAGATCAATAAAACTAAGCTAGTGATCTTAACGTAGAGGAAATCATTTTCTTTATAAAAAGCATAAATTGAGATCACCACTCGTAAGATCGGAGTCAAGATCAATAAATAGACCCCACCCATCATTAAAGCATAGGGCTTAAAGGCAAGTATCCCATGATAAATTGCAAGAAGCGCGGTCGGGAAACTATCGCCGGGGTAACCACTGTGACCAGTCACTAAAAACATTATAAACCCTAAGAGCATTATAAGGGCAGAAATTAAGACTCCGATTCGCATGATTTTTCCAATGATGATCTCAACTTCAAGCATTTCTTTGCGTGTTTCTTTCATTAGATCGCCACCCCAAATCCTTTAAGAATCATTTGCAACCCAAGATATAGCAGGATCGGAATAAAAATGATCCGAATGATCCTGGATGGCAAATGTTGCATGATCCGACTGCCTAAAGCTGAGCCCCCTAAGATCCCTAACGCCAGTGGCACAGCGAGATCGGGTCTGATCGAACCATTGAAAAAATAAACAGTTGCACTAGCGGCAGCGGTAACACCCATCATCAAATTACTGGTGGCACTTGATGGCTTAAGGGGCATTTTCATCGCACCGTCCATTGCCATAACTTTAAAAGCACCCGAGCCGATCCCGAGCATGCCAGAGGCTAGGCCAGCGCCCAGCATGATCAAAAAGCCTTGGGGCACGTTTTCAACTTGATAGTCGATTTGTTTTTGCAAGTTTTTATCATAATATGAGCTGTTTAATTTAAATTTTTTAGCCCATTTATCGGCAGTAACTTTCTGTAAGCCTTCTTCACCGCGGTGTAACTTACGATACATATTCCAACTGGAAAAAACTAAGAGTGCACCAAATAAAATATATAAAATAAACGGATCAAAAGCGCCCGTAAGTAAAGCACCAACGATAGCGCCGATCGTTGTGGCGATCTCTAAAAACATGGCGACGCGTAAGTTTAAGACGTCATCTTTTAAAAATGCGATCGTTGAGCCCGAACTAGTGGCGATAACCGCAATGATACTAGCGCCGATTGCATATTTGATATCTAAGCCCATCGCTAAAGTAACGATCGGTGTAACGATCATGCCACCACCGATTCCTAAAATTGCTCCCATGGTTCCGGCAAAGACGCCGACTAAAAGCATGAGAAGTGCTGTTTGTAGCATAAATCAACTACCCCTTTTACTGGATTTTTAACACTTTGATTTTAGCAAATTGTAGTAAGTAAAGAAAGTACGTTATAATTAAAGTAAATATGTAACTGAGGTGAACGAGTCATGAACTATTGTCAACGTTGTGGTCGCCAGATCGATGAGGACAAAAAGCGCTGTCCGTATTGTGGCGTTTTACAAGAACGAGATTTAGATGAAGAGAAAAAACCTTGTAAAAAGTGTGCGAGATCAATTCCGGTCAATGCGAATTATTGCCCTTACTGTGGGCATGATCAAGCGATCTTTGAGTATCATGAAACGCCTTTAGACACGCCAGACGAAACTAAGCCAAAGCCAGAACCAGAAGCTGAAAAGATCATTGCACAAGATGCAAATGACTTGAAAATGTTGATCGATCAGATTCGCGCGGAAAATGAAAAGTTTGTCAAAGAGCGTGAACAATTAGCGAAAAAAGCCGAACGAGAACACACCTTTGGTAAAAATGAAAATCAAAACCCAAACTTGATCGTTTCGACTCGTTTGATGTTAAAAGATGCCTTTAAGACCGATAAACGGATGGGGCGCGCCGATTTTTGGTGGGGCTTTTTAGGGATGAATTTAATTTTTGTTGCCTTGATGCTCTTGGATTCTGTTATTTATGATCTATGGTATCGATTAGCACCCAAGTCGGCTGAATTAGGTTTATCGATCTTAGTTTATGTGTCATTTTTTGCGGTGTTTTTAGTGATCTTTACGGGGTTAGTCCGGCGCTTTAGAGATGCTGAGATCCCGTTGATGTATTTGATCTTAATGCTTACAGGGATCGGTGAGTTAATTTGTTTGTTATTAGCGATCAAACCACAACAAGTGACAAATTTTGATTATTCCTTTACTTCTTTGAGTCAAAAGCGACAAAATGACAAAAATAAATCAGACAGATGATAGCATTCATATCAAAGCCAGAGTATAATTTAGATATTGAATGTCGCAAAAGGGGTGAAAAAAGGTGATCACAACGAAACGCCTTTGTTTACGACCATTTGAGACGAGCGATGTAGCTGATGTTTTAGCTTATACTAGTCAAGAACAAGTTGCGCAAGATGCTGGTTTTGTTGCGTGTGAGACGTTGGAGCAAGCGTTATTTTTTGGCAAGATGCTTCGGGATAAAAATGTTTTAGTGATCGAACATAAAGCATTACACAAGGTGATCGGTAATATTGGCTTTTATGAAGTTCAAACCGAAGATAAGCTGACCTATGAAGTTGGTTATGCCTTAAATCAAGATTACTGGCATCAAGGTTATATGTCCGAGGCACTTGAAGCCATGTTAAAAGATGCTCGCAAAAAAAACTATCAGCAGATCCACGCACGGGTCGCCAAGCGAAATCAAGCTTCGATCAAACTATTAGAACGCCAGGGGTTTAAATTTGTCGAGAATTATGTGGTCTCGGAATGGTTTGTTGCAGCTGAAAATCGAGCGCAATTGCTCTTTTGTAAAGATCTATCAAACTTGGGGTGAGCACATGCAACTAAAAAAAGGATTAGAACAATCGGTGTGTATTTTAGCATTATTAGCGACCCAAAAACGTGAGATCCCCTTATCATCGCGGGTGATCCACGAACGGATCAAGGGCTCTCAAACATATTTGCGTAAATTGATGCGTTGCTTAGTTGTTGGTGGCCTAGTCAGTTCGGCTTCGGGCAATAGTGGTGGTTTTACGTTGGCGCATGATCCGGCCGAGATCACTTTATTGCAGATCGTGACAGTCGTTGAAGGAAAACTTCATTCTTATCCAAATACAGGGGTCTTTAATGATGTATTTACCGATTTTCGCCCGCTAGCAAAAGAAGGAGTCAACGTCTTACAAAAGGCGTTTGCTAAAGCAGATCAAGCTTGGATGGAAGAATTATCTCAGATCACGATCTATCAATTATTGTGTGAAACATTTGGAACCCATGAGATCCCCAATATTGATTGGAATGATTTTGAGTGTAATTCAGCCGAGCAAGTCAAATATACTTTGCAAAAGCTTCGACAAAGTTTGCTTAAAAAATAACGAAGACACAATGCTTCAAGGTAAACAATGTGATAACTAAAAGGTACTCGTTTGGGTGCCTTTTTTTGTTAGGTAAAAGTTTAAATCTTGCTAAGGGACGGGAAATAAGTATATAGTGGATGATAGATACATTATTTAGTGCAATATTTAGGGGGAATAAAATTTGTCAGAAAAAGAATATTATGGCGCAGATGCGATCGTTGATAGTTTGATCAATCATGACGTCAAGTTTGTTTTTGGGATTCCAGGTGCTAAGATCGATCGAGTGTTTGAAGCTTTAGAACATCCAAAAGATCCACGTACACCGCAGTTTATCTTGACACGTCACGAACAAAACGCAGCATTTATGGCGGCTGGTGTCGGACGGATCACGGGTAAACCTGGCGTAGTGATCGCAACATCTGGACCAGGGGCTTCTAACTTGGCGACTGGGTTAGTGACAGCTACGGCCGAAGGTGATCCTGTCTTAGCAATCGCTGGGCAAGTGCAACGAACAGACTTATTGCGGTTAACGCACCAAAGCATGAAAAATGCGGCGTTGTTTGAACCGATCACAAAATACAGTGCTGAAGTGCAAGAACCAGAAAACATTTCGGAAGTTATTGCCAACGCTTACCAAGAAGCAGAAGCAGCTAAACAAGGAGCTAGCTTTGTTTCGGTCCCACAAGATGTGACTGATGGCAAAGTTAAAACAAGTGTGATCGAACCGTTAGTTGCGCCTAAATTAGGACCAGCTAGTCCGATCGAATCAACGTTACTATCACAACGGATCAAAGCAGCTAAGCTACCAGTCTTGTTATTGGGGATGCGTGCTTCTGATCCAGAAACGACAGATGCGATTCGCCGTTTGATCGCTGCAACTCATTTACCAGTGGTCGAAACATTCCAAGGTGCCGGGATCATTCCGCGTGAATTAGAGGACGATTTCTTTGGTCGGGTCGGACTTTTCCGCAACCAACCAGGGGATCAATTATTGAAGAAAAGTGATCTCGTGATCGCGATCGGTTATGATCCGATCGAATATGAACCACGAAACTGGAACTCTGATCGCAGTGCCAATATCGTGGTGATCGATTCAATGCGCGCGGAGATCGATAAGAATTATCAACCAGAACGTGAATTAGTCGGTGATATTTCACAAACACTTGATTTCTTATTGCCATATATGAAGGGCTATTCGATGCCAGAAGAGTCTAAAAAATATTTGCAAACGCTACGTAAAGCTCTCCAAAAACGCGATGTTCCACCAGAAGTGACTAAAGATCAAGTGCTAAATCATCCGTTAAGCATTATTCAAGCCTTACAAGATCGCGTGACCGATGAAATGACAGTCACAGTTGACGTGGGGAGTTTTTATATCTGGATGGCACGTCACTTTAGAAGCTACGAACCACGGCATTTGCTCTTTAGTAATGGGATGCAAACGTTGGGTGTAGCCTTACCTTGGGCGATCTCGGCAGCGTTAGTTCGTCCAAATACAAAGATCGTTTCGATCTCAGGTGACGGTGGTTTTCTCTTTTCTTCGCAAGACTTAGAAACCGCCGTGCGTTTGAAATTAAACATTGTTCATATTATTTGGAATGATGGTAACTACGACATGGTCAAGTTCCAAGAAGAAATGAAATATGGTAAATCAGCTGCCGTTAAATTTGGTCCGGTCGACTTTGTGAAGTATGCCGAAAGTTTCGGGGCCAAAGGTTATCGGGTCAATAAAGCATCCGAGTTAGAAGCTGTTTTAGATAAGGCCTTTAAAGAAGAAGGACCAACGATCGTCGATGTACCGGTCGACTATAGTTTCAACCAAGAATTAGGCAAGACGATCTTGGAAGATCAATTACATTAATCGAGGTGAAAGAAATGGGAAAATATGACAGTCGGGTCTTTCAACATGGTACCCTAGGTCAACTTGTCCCAGGTTTATTTGAAGGAACGCTTAGTGTTTCTGATCTGTTGTTACACGGTGATTTTGGGATCGGGACAGCTAGTGGTTTAGATGGTGAGATGATCTTGTTAGATCACGTACCTTATCTGTTTCAAAGTAATGGGCAAGTTCGCATTTTAAAGGGATCCGAAAAAGTTCCGTTTGCGACAGTGCACTTTACCCAAGTTAAAGATGCTTTGACCGTCGAAAAGATGACGCAAGCACAATTAGGACAATTTATTTTAGCTAATTATCCTTATAAAAATCTCTTCTTTGCAGTCAAGCTCACCGGTGAGTTTGAATTTGTCAAAACAAGAGCAGTCGCTAAACAAGAACGTCCTTATAAAACTTTGACCCAAGTGGCTGATGAACAAGCTGTGTTTGAAGCTAATAATGTTTCCGGGACCTTGATCGGTTATTATGCACCGGCACTTTTCCACGGGATGGCAGCGGCAGGCTATCATTTGCACTTTTTAGCTACGGATCATACGATCGGCGGGCATTTGTTAGACTTCAAAGTGGCTAATGCGCAAGTTGAGTTACAACCATTTGCAACGGTGGAACAACATTTCCCGGATGAAGACCAAGAATTTTTAGCAGCAGACATTGATTTAAGTGATCTGCATGCGCAAATTGAACAAGCTGAGGGACAAAATTAGAAAAACCCCTTGCATTTAGATCGTATACAAGTTAAAATCTATGGGTAAACGTCGAAGAAGAGGTCGCAAAAACCATCAGTAACTGGATCGAGTTGATAAAGCAACGGTGAGATGCAGTGAAAGGGGAATTTGCCGAAGCGAGCCAAACTTTATTTTGGTAAAGCTGGGTCCTAGTTTAAGAGACTAGGAACTGTCGTGGTCAAAAACTACGGAGCGCTATCGAGATGAGTAGCCTAAAAAAGAGCTACACCTAATTATTGATTTTGATAGATGATCAAAAGCGCGATTTCGATGAAAAACTACGGAGTCGTGCTTTTTAATTTGCTTGCACGACCTTCTCTAAAAATTTTTAGGAGGAATTTTTTATTATGGCAGAGAAGAACACGATGAAGCGTTCATTAAAGACAAGGCACTTGTCGATGATCGCTTTAGGGGGAAGTATTGGGACTGGTTTGTTTGTCGCCAGTGGTTCGGCGATCTCCACTGCCGGTCCAGGTGGGGCGTTAGTCGCTTACCTTGGGATCGGGCTCATGGTCTATTTTTTGATGACATCACTCGGAGAAATGGCTACATATTTGCCGGTCACCGGTTCATTTGCAACTTACGCCCGTCGCTTTGTTGATCCAGCCTTTGGGTTTGCGATGGGATGGAATTATTGGTTCAACTGGGCGATCACTTTGGCCGTCGATGTTTCAACGGTTGCCTTAGTGTTAAAATTCTGGTTCCCACACGTTCCGTCTTGGATCTTTAGTTTATCAGCGTTACTCATCATCTTTTTGATCAACGCACTTTCGGTCAAATCGTTTGGTGAGGCAGAATATTGGATGGCTTTGATCAAAGTTGTGACCGTGATCGTCTTTTTAGCGATCGGGTTGTTAACGATTTTTGGGATCTTAGGTGGTCACGCAACTTATTTAGAAAACTTTACGGTTGGTAAAGCACCATTTGTCGGTGGAATTCCAACGATCTTAAGTGTCTTTGTTGTTGCTGGTTTCTCATTTCAAGGGACAGAATTGATCGGGATCACAGCTGGTGAAACCAAAGACCCAGAAAAGAGTTTGCCAAAAGCGATCAAACAAGTCTTTTGGCGGATCTTACTCTTTTATATCTTGTCGATTTTCGTGATCGCCTGCATTATTCCTTACACAAGTCCTAATCTTTTAGGTTCAGAAGCAAGCGATATTGCGATCAGTCCTTTTACGTTAGTCTTTAAGCGTGCTGGCTTAGCTTCAGCAGCTTCAGTGATGAACGCGGTTATTTTGACCTCAGTTTTATCAGCCGCTAACTCAGGGATGTATGCATCGACACGGATGTTATTTGCCTTGAGTGTGGATGGGGATGCACCAAAGATCTTCTCACGGATCAACACACGTGGGATCCCAGTTTTTGCTTTGTTAGGAACTACTTTAGTCGGGTTATTGACATTTTTAGCAAGTATCTTTGGGAATCAAGTCTATTCATTTTTAGTGAGTGCCAGTGGTTTGACTGGTTTTATCGCTTGGATCGGGATTGCCGTGTCGCACTATCGCTTTAGACGTGCATTTAAGGCGCAAGGTCATGACTTAAGTGAATTGAAATATAAGGCTAAATGGTTCCCAGCCGGTCCATTATTGGCATTAGTTTTATGTATTTTGGTCATTATCGGGCAAGATATTCAATCATTTAAAGACTTTAACTGGCAAGCGATCTTAGTTTCATATATGTCAGTTCCATTGTTTATCATCTTGTATGCTTACTATAAGATCAAATATAAAACTAAGTTGATCCCATTAGACCAAGTGGATCTAACACCGCATGATATTTCACAAGAAAAATTAGCTGAGCAAGAAAAAATCGATGAAGCGCTCGAATAAACTTGCTATTTTTGAAAATAAATATTATGATACACATATAAATAATCGAAACATCTAAGTTCGCCATAAGTAGGCACAACAGAGACATGGTGGTTGCTGCAAACCATGAAGCTG
Organism: Ligilactobacillus apodemi DSM 16634 = JCM 16172; assembly: GCF_001434405.1. Taxonomy (GTDB): domain Bacteria; phylum Bacillota; class Bacilli; order Lactobacillales; family Lactobacillaceae; genus Ligilactobacillus; species Ligilactobacillus apodemi. The sequence continues at coordinate 86,684 of NZ_AZFT01000006.1, forward strand.
AAACTCCAGCGAAATTTTGTATGGGCGGGTAATGCCGCACGGTAAGCGCCGTTATGCGATGTTAAGTGCGACTTTATGTCGAACTTGGGTGGTACCGCGAAAGAGTCTTTTCGTCCCAATGAGAGGGGATGGAAAGGCTCTTTTTTCGATTAGTAGTTAAAGTTTGAAATGATAATTAGGGGGCTCTTAATATGTTAGATATTAAAATGATTCGTCAAAATACCGATGAGATCAAAGCGCGTTTAGCAACTCGTGGCGTTGAAGCTGAAACGATCGATGTTTTGATCGCCAAAGATAAAGAACGTCGGGAACTTTTAGTGCAATCTGAAACTTTAAAGCAAAAGCGTAATGAAGTTTCTGAAGCGATCGCACAAGCTAAGCGCAACAAAGAAGATGCAACAGAAGCAATTACTGCGATGCGTGAAGTTGGTGCCCAAATCAAGGAATTAGATGCTAAATTAGCCGAAGTTGAAGAAGTTGTCCATGATATGGCAGCTCGCTTACCAAACTTACCTAATAAGACGATTCCAGTTGGTGCAGATGAAGAAGCTAACGTTGAAATCAGAAAAGTAGGTACCCCACGTAAATTTGATTTTGAACCTAAAGCTCACTGGGATATCGGTGAAGATTTAGGGATCTTAGATTTTGAACGCGGAGCTAAAGTATCTGGGGCGCGTTTTGTTTACTATAAAGGCTGGGGTGCACGCTTAGAACGTGCCGTTTATAACTTTATGTTAGATGAACATGCTAAGGAAGGTTATACCGAAGTTTTACCACCATATATCGTAAATGCCAAAACAATGTATGGTACCGGTCAATTCCCTAAGTTTAAAGAAGATGTCTACCAAGTAAATGGAGAAGATATGACTCTGATCCCAACTGCGGAAGTTCCATTGACTAATTATTACCGCGATGAAGTGATCCCAACTGAACAATTACCAGTTTATTTCACCGCGTTGACACCAAGTTTCCGTTCTGAAGCTGGGAGTGCCGGCCGTGATACTCGTGGTTTGATCCGAATGCACCAATTCAATAAGGTTGAAATGGTTAAATTTGCTAAGCCAGAAGAATCATATAATGAATTAGAAAAGATGACCCAAAATGCAGGCGACATTATGGAAAAATTAGGGTTGCCATATCACGTGATCACTCTTTCAACTGGTGACATGGGCTTTAGTGCCGCTATGACTCATGACTTGGAAGTTTGGATGCCAGCCCAAGATACTTATCGTGAAATTTCAAGTTGTTCTAACTGTGAAGACTTCCAAGCACGTCGCGCACACATCCAATACCGTGACGAAAATGGTAAGTTACAATTTGTTCATACCTTAAATGGTTCTGGTCTAGCGGTTGGTCGGACTGTCGCAGCTATTTTGGAAAATTACCAAAATGAAGACGGTTCGGTGACGATTCCAGAAGCATTACGTCCATATATGGGTGGCTTAGAAAAAATCACCAAAGATAATCCAGAAGCATAATTTTTACTTTAAACGGTAGGGCAGCTGTCCTACCGTTTTTTTGTTGCGCTAAAGTTTACAACTGCAGGGCAGATTAGCTAAAATTAACAAGATAGCAAGTAGAAAGGAACTATAATGTAAATGACTAACTTATATTTTGTACGCCACGGTAAGACGCAGTTCAATCAAGCAGGAAAGATTCAAGGCGCAATAATGGATTCCCCCTTATTACCACAAAGTATTGCTGATGCTAAAAAGACCGGGAAAGCTTTGGCAACGGTCGATTTTGCTAAGGTATTTTCCAGTCCGCAAAAGCGTGCGCTAGATACCGGTAAATATATCGTAGAACAATTTAAAAAGCCAGTCGAGATCGAAACACTACCGGCATTAAAAGAGTTTAACTTTGGTGCTTGGGATGGAGATTTAGTGTCTGAGCACATTAATGATAAACTATGGCAGACTTTTAAAACTGATCCTGATAATTTTGATGGCTCATCTTTTGGTGCTGAAAGTTACGCTGATTTGACTGAGCGAGTAGAAAATGCCTTAGCTAAGATCGTGTCTACCTATCCTAATGACAATATTTTGCTCACAGCACATGCTTTAGTCATTACTTTTGCAGTCAAACATTTGTTAGGTAAAGATTATCGTACGATCAGAGAAGAGGGGTTAGTTGCTAATACTTCGATCACAGTTTTGGAAACACCTGATTTTAAGGAATTTTCATTGGTAAAATGGAACGAAACAAAACATTTGAATTAAATTTAAAAAAATTGTTGACGTAGCCAGATGTAATTGGTAAGATATTATTTGTTGTTGAATGACGTAAACAATTTTTATGAAATTAATCGTTGACATTGAGTTGTGAATGGTGATAAGATATAAAAGTTGTCGCTTAAAGGTTTAGCAACGACAAACAAAAAAGTAAAAAATATTTATTGACAAATCTTTTTAAGATTTGATATAATAAATAAGTCGCCTGGAAAAATAATTGATAATTTATTTCGATAATAAAAAATAAATGTTGACATTATTTTTGAAAGATGATATAATAGTTAAGTCGTTTGTAACGATTTGATTATTTAAAAAGTAGATCTTTGAAAACTGAACAAAGTTTCGATAAGCAAATGTGCAGGGTCTCTT
>NZ_AZFT01000024.1 GCF_001434405.1 Ligilactobacillus apodemi DSM 16634 = JCM 16172
AAGACATAACCCTTTTCTTCAAGTTCTTTGATCACATCAGCGGTGCTGTAGTTGATCGTTGAGCCTGATTCACCTGTAACTGTATCAACTTGGATCGTTTCGCCTGTTGTACTGTCAACATAAGTGATCGTCGCTGTTTGAGTTTGTGCTTCAGGAGTTACTGGTACATAAACTACCGGTGTATCTTCACCTGGGTTTTCTGGTGTCACACTTGGTACTTGTGGTACATAGCCAGGAACTTCTGGTACATCTGTGATGCCACCCTTAGTTGGATCACTTGGATCGTTGTTGTAGGTAGGTGTTTCTGCACCTGGAATTGGGTTGCCATCTGGGTCAACTGGTACGATCTTACCTAATTCTTTGTACACAACTGGAATTATAATATTTTCTTGCGTTACTGTTTGGGCTGTTACTTCAGCTGTGTCAGCATAGTAACCTGTAATCACTGGTGTCGTTACAGCATCGTAAGTTTCCTTATCTGATGTCCATTCGGTAGATGAAACTACTTCACCTGTAACCTTGTCAACTGTAACTGTCCGTGACCATGTTGCAGTTTGCACGTTATCTGCTGGTGTTTGGTCACCGGCACCACTGTATGTGACAGTTAACGTTACATCCTTGGATACTTCACCTGCTTCAGCTGGCCATTTTGGACCATCTGGATCGTTAGGGTTGATTGGATCACCTGG
>NZ_AZFT01000025.1 GCF_001434405.1 Ligilactobacillus apodemi DSM 16634 = JCM 16172
GGTGTTCCTAATGGGAAGGAGATCAATTCGGCATAGAAGTTAGTATTATCATCACGGATATCAACGACTGCCCCTTGTTTAGAAGTAAATGAGACAACTGAAGCCGTTTTTTGTGAGTTAAGTGAGATAACGTCATCCCAATCATTATCGCCCCGATTTGTCAAGATCACACGGAAGGTCGCATATTCATCGATCAAGATATTACTATTTTCGTCGACCCCAATATAGTTATAGGCAGAATACCCACCAGATGGGGTAGCAGTGGAACTGTTAGGACCTTTCCCATCTGATTCAAATAAGGTATTAGAATGTTTAGAAATAATGATATTTGAGTCATCACCGAGATCTAAAGCTACCCCACGTCCTTTATTTTGGAAGTGCACGGTCGAATATTCGCCCGAAGTAAAGGTCGCATTGTCACCTAACATAAAACCATCACGACCAGTAAAGTTAAAGGTCGAATTTTCACCAAATGTCACCACAGTTGGGCCATCATAACGCGTTGGATTTTCAGTATAGCCACCCCAACGATCAGTATCTGTATATGAGTCTGCCGGACGTTTTACCCCGATCGAAACCGCTTGTCCAATACTTGTATTCATCGTTACAACGGAATCACGGCCAGTGATAAAGCTACCACCTTGTTCCATAAAAATACCAGCATTGTGGTAACGAGCCGAATCAGTCGCGTTATTTGTATTCATGTTGACTGTAAAGGTCGCATTATCGCCAACTTTTACCGTCGAACCATCTGGTAAGTTGATCCCATCCCCGATCGAAGAACGGTTAAGTGTAAAGGTCGCACCATCAGCGATCGTCACTGAGTTTGCGCTATGGATATTGGCTTCACGACTAGTTGCACTATAGGTATTTGCCTTACCCGTACTTGCATTATCGACCGTTGAGGTCGTGGTCCCATCGATGATAACGTTAGTCGTACCACCACCACCATATAAGGAAGTCCCTGTAGCAGTGACATCTTTAAAGGTCACGGTATTTGTACCTGTTGTTGCATTAAGGTCAATGACCCCAGTACCGACACCAGTCGTCACAGTCAAGTTATCAAAAGTAACGTTCCAAGAACCACCAGTTGCGGTCAGACTGTAGTTACCAAAGTTGATACTTGCACCATCAGCCCCCTTAACGGTAACTGTATGGCCGTTGCTTCCAATACTATTGTTGCTAGTAGCTGTAAGGGCCCCGTTAACATTGATGATATTATAATTCGAGTTAGCCATGGCGCTGACCAGATCAGCCCAGCTGCTAACTGTGGTCTCATTAGTCGTTTCTGCTACTGCCACTGGTGTGTCTGCTGCTAATGCTGTTAGAGCAGATTCACCAAAACTTTGAGTCGTTTCATCAGCTGGAGCAACTGAATTGGTAGTTAGCGCCTCATTTGATGGCGTAGAAGTGGGCGCTGTAGTTGAACTCGCTTGCGAAGTTGCAGCTTCATTTGCTGATGCTGTCGCCAAAGAAGTTGTATTTTCAGCATTGTTTATGTTATTATTGGCTTCGCTAGTGGCATTTTCAAAATTCGTTGTTGCTTCTGAAGTTGCTGCTTCTGAAGCTTGTGTTCCCGCACTTGACGAATTTTCATTTGTTTCACTGGATGGTTCAACAGTCGTTGCTGTTTGTGCTTGAGTATTAGCGGTACTTGAAGCAGCAGGAGCGGCTGTTTTTGTTGTTGTGGTGTTTTCAGTACTTTGAGTCCCGGCTGAAGCAGGCGCACTACTTGGCGTAGACGATGCTGGTGTTTCTGAGTTTGCCCCAGCAGAGCTGCCAGACAAAGTCACAACATTTGAATCATTCGCAGTATTGGAAATAACTTCAGCAGTTTCATCAGTAGTAGCGTTTTCATCAGCTCGAGCGGTGAGATTAGCGTTACTGTAAGCTGCAAAGGTACAGCTCACTAACACAGAAGCCACACCAACACTAAATTTTTTGATCGTAAAATGTTGCTTTTGTGGCTCCATTCGTTGGAGATGGAACTTAGTATTATTTCTCGAAAGCATTATGTCGACCTCCATTCTTTTGATATGAAATTAAGTACACATGACAGATTATTATTATCTGTAATATTATATTAAAATTTTTTTAATATTAAATCAAATGATTAGCTAGTTTAAAACCGCCTTTATTTTTGTTATTATAGGAAAAAGAAAAGCTGATGATAATATATATTATATAAAAAAACTAATATTATCTAATAAAAAATTAATATTCATATTTTTTAATGTTATCTTGGAAGCATTAAGAGGGAAAAAATCATTAGCTCAAACTGATCAACACCGGTATATAATGAAAAAGAAATTATTAATAAATATAAGGAGAAAAATATATGTTACATACAATTTCATTTATCCTAAATAATAAAAAATTTCGTAACTATTTTTTTGCACTTTTTTACGGCTTACTGTCAGCGATCGGGATCAATCTATTTTTAAATAATGCCCAATCATATTCTGTTGGAGTCGCAGGGATCGCTCAATTATTACAAGCAATTTTAGCCACCTTTAGCATCCACGTCAGCTTAAGTCTGTTATTGATCATCTTCAATATCCCCCTTTTTATTTTTGCTTGGCGGGCTTTTGGCTTAAAATATATCTTTTTTTCCTTATTAGCAGTTTTATCAAATATTGTCTTTTTACAACTCATTCCCCAAACAGAAATCGTCAAAGATCCCTTGACTAATACTTTGATCGGAGCTGCATTGATCGGGATCGGTGTTGGTTTATGCTTTAATAATGGCTTTTCTACGGGAGGAACTGACATCATCGTTAATTACATCCAACTCCATTACCATAAAAAAGTTGGCTTTGTCAGTAATTTGATCAACAGTGGAACTTTGATCATCACTGCACTTTTCTTTGATCTAGGTAGAACAGTTTATAGTTTGTTAGGGATGCTTGTGACTAGCTATCTCATGGATTATGTCTTTGTTTTACAAAAAGATGTTAATATTATGATCTTTACTAAGAGATCCGACCAGATCGCAGCATCTCTAAAAAAATTTGTTCATGGTGCGACTTTGATCAAGGGGATCGGCGTCTATACTGGGCAAACGACCGACATCATCATTGTAGTCGCCCAAAAAGGGCAACTCAACTATCTAAAACAAATGATCAAAGCTGTTGACCAAGATGCTTTTATCAGTACACAAAGTTCCAATGCTGAATTAGGTAATTATCGGCGCGTTTTTGACGCTTAGCCCAAACGACTGAGCCAGTGACTGTAAAATTTACAGTCACTGGCTCAATTGTTTATCAAAATAAATTTATCTTAGTTTGTTAGGGGTGTATAATTCATAATAGTCATACTAATTAAGGAGTGATCTTTCGATGAAAAAGTGGCTATTACCACTCATATGCTTCATAGGGATCTTGGGGACCCCCCTTTCAGTGAAAGCATCTTCTACAATTATGATCGATGGTTCGTTTGACGATTGGGCTCAGATCCCCAAAACTGATATTTCGTTTTCATGGGATAGTTATAACTATAAACAAATGGCGTTAAGTGTTGACGACAATGCGCTTTACCTTTATATCGATATGTCACCTAAGCAGGGTAATGGGTATAATGTCTTACAAGTCGCTAATTATGAATTCACGATCGGTTCACACCATTACTATATCGACTTTCGTACCCCATCTGGCCAAACACTGGTAACTTCCGACCTAGCTACTGGTCAATCAAGAGAATTCAAAGCATACATATATGAAGCAGGAAATAATGGAGTCAACCAGTTATCAACCGCTTCACAAGGGATCGTAACACGATTAAGTTCCCAAAACTTTACCGAAATCGCCGAATTAAGGATCCCACTTAGTGATTTTAAGATCGATTCGCTCGCAAGCCAAAAAATCACCGTCAAAAATACTAATCTTGGTTCCCAAGAATTAATTATCATGGGCGCAAGTTCCGCGCCTTACATTTTAGCAGGTCTAGGCTTAGTTTTTGCGACCACACTTTTATGGTTCAAGCGCGACAACTTGACCTTTTCGAGGGCTAACTAATGATTTATACGACTATTTTTTGGGGCTGCGTCATTTTATGGCTTTACCTATTATCAGTCTTAAAACGCGCTGCTTTAGCAGGATATTATTTTATCTTTGGAAGTGTCGGGCTTTTTTCCGCACTCGTTTTCTTGGGACAAAATTACCTTGTGTGGCTTTTTTCCGCCACATTGACTAAATGTGTCAACGTTATTGGTGAACTAACGGGAACTTTTAACGCTATCCAAGCTAACTTGCTTCAGATCATCCGGTCACATGAAACTTTGTACCTCTGGGTCGACTTTGAATGCTCCGGGATCATTGAAACGACTGCTTTTATCGGACTGATCGCCTTTTACCCACTCTACGCTCGCCAAGAACGACTCTTGTTAGCCTTTGCAGGTAGTTTATTTATTTTTTGTGCCAATCTTTTACGACTTTCATTGATCGCTATTGCACTTTATCATTTTGGGAGCCCTAGCTTTTATCTTTGGCACTCGCTCATCGGTCGGATCGTCTTTTATCTTTTAGTGCTCATTCTTTACTATAATGTCTTTACCCGCTCACATATCGTTCAAAAATTCTTACATGATAAAGGAGAAAAAATTTGATGCTTATCTTATCTCGTTTTGGTTTTTGGCTCTCATGGTTATTACTTCCGCTTTTGTTTGAGATCATCCCCGCACTGGCCTTTTTTTGCCAGCTTTTATGGGATAAACGAAAAAAAAAGCATACCGAGCCACTATTATTTTATCCTTATATCACCGTGATCATTCCGGTCTATAATTCGCAAGACACGCTTTATCGGTGCCTAAGATCGCTTGCAAATTCTTTATATCCGACAGAACAAATGCAAGTCATCATTGCCAACAACGGTAGTACTGATCAAAGCTTTCTGGAGTTTGAACGCGCCCAACAAGATTTCCCTGCACTTGCTTTACATTGGTTAAATACTGACAACGGTAAAGCAAGAGCTCTAAATTCGGCGATCTATAGTGCTTGGGGACAATATATCATCAATATCGATAGTGATGGTGTCTTGGAAAAACATGCCTTGACCAATATTATCACCCACTTTGAAAATGATCTAACAGTAGAGGCTTTGACCGGCGCGATCTTGATCAATAAAAAATCATTACGTCAAACTAGCAAGTGGTCCTTACTTTTTTTACGATCAAATGAATATTTCGAATATATTCAAGCTTTCTTGACTGGACGGCGGATCGAAACGTCTCACGATCAACTTTTCACCCTATCAGGTGCTTTTTCGGCCTTTCGTAAAAAAACACTCTTAGAAACTTTTTTATATGATCCCCATACTGTTGGTGAAGATACTGAGATCACCTTTCAGATCCGTGAAACACTCAAGCGTAAGATCGCTTTGTGTCCTAACGCGATTTTTTATACGGAACCGCTGGAAAGTTTAGGCAAACTTTACTTGCAACGCCAGCGCTGGCAACGCGGTCAGATCGAAACAGTTCAAAGTTTTATGCATCAACAGGCAAGTATCAAAACTTTTTTTAGTAATTTTATGGTACGTAAAATGATTCTTGATCATACATTTATCTTTTGTCGGATCATCTGGATCTTTGGGTTAGCGATCTTGATCTATTTAGGTTACTCTCCTAAACTGCTCGTAGCTTCATTGGGATTATTGTATCTTTTATATGTCTTTAATAGTTGCTTGAGTCTTTGGACAGCGTTAATTTATTTAAAACTTTTCCCTAAAGAGCGCCGTTTCTTATTACATAAAGCTTGGACGGTCTTTACGTTACCGTTATATAACTTTTTTTGTGCGCTAGTACGCTTGTTAGGGATCATCAATTCGATCGTTCTTCCAGCTCAATGGAATACGATCCCTTTTAGTCAAGAATGTCATAAAGTAAAAAAAATCATGCTCACTGACTTGAAAAAATCGCTTGAAAGGAATAAGCCCCATGATCAAAAAACATCACCTAAAGATCACTAGTTATCTCAACGCAGGACATGCTATTCGTTGGAAAGATACGACTGGTAAGATCCACATCCACACGTGGCAGATCATCTGTATGATCGGCACACTTGACGCTTTGACTTTCCCCCAATACAAATTTACTACGATCGAGAAAGTCTTAGACGAAGTATTAGAACCATTTTCGCAAAGCACACTAAATCATATCCCTCCTTTTGATCAACTTAATCCCACGATCGAAAATTTCACTGATTATCTCTTTGATAGATTCAACGAAGCTTTAAAAAAGTTAGATTGTCAGCTATTAAGCCTGGAAGTTTCTGAATCTCCCACTAGAACTTGTGTGATCACAGCTTTATAAACGTGAAAGGAATGGTGTGATGAAAAATTGGCTCTTTAACAAAACAAATAAATTTTTTAATGGTCTTTATGCGTTTTTTATGCTACTAACGCTTTATTTTGTCATCATCTCGGCTAACTTCACGCTAGGAGATACTGTGACTAAAAAAACGCTCGGAACTCGCACAACGAAAGTCACCGTTATTTTTTTAGCGTTTATGCTCACTTTAGGGCTCACACTTTGGGGCTCACCACGCTCACGCCAATTTTTACAAAAGATCTTTTTTAAAGCGGCGTGTATTACCGTCCCATTTTGTCTACTACTCGTTTGTAGTTGGCAGATCTTCTTTATCCTGACTGTCCATCCAGCGATCGGTTTTGATCCTCAAGCATTACATACGGCCTTGCGCGATCCAAGCGCAAGTGAACTAAGGGGTTATTTTAGTCTTAACCAAAACAATCTCTTTTTACTCTTGGTCATGCATAAATTAAGTGTTATTTTCGGCACGGATTCTTGGGTCTTCTTTGATTTTGTTTCCCTGATCTTAACTGATCTAAGCGTCTTATTTAACTTAACTACGCTTGCTTTGATCGCACGTAAGAAAGTAGCTTTAGGGGCTTATTTACAAATACTATGGCTTGCTTTATTTCCCATGATCATCGTTCCTTACTCTGATACTTGGGTCTTGCCCTTTGTCTCTTGTTTTATTTTATGCTATGTTGCTTCTTTTCATAGTAAACTCCCTACTTATTTGAAACTTGGGGCCGCGATCAGTGGCGGACTTTGCGTTGGTGTGATCTATTTTATCAAACCATCTGCGATCATCCCTGTCATAGCTGTCTTTTTAGTCGAAGGACTATTTTTATTATGCCAAAAACCTACTTCATGGCTAACTTTTAGTTTGGGTGTGCTGTTTTTATTAGGTGGGATAGCAAATAGTTTTATAATGCTCGACCACAAGCTTAATACCCAAACATACATTAAGATCCAAGCGTCCCGAGCACTCCCACCGCTTCATTTTATCAGTATCGGGATGACTGGTGACGGAGGCTATGATGCAAATGAAGCTTTGATCATGGCTAAATTGCCTACTAAGACACAAAAAGAAGCCTATGCTAAGAAAAATATCGCACGCCAACTTAAACAAAAAGGCTTTTGGGGCTATCTTAAATTTCTTTTCTTTAAACACCAACGCAATACATCTGATGGAACTTTTGCTTGGCAACAAGAAGGAAATTTCTTTACTACTAAAAAACCAACTAACAGTAACTTTTTAGCCGAAGCCGTTTATGCGCAAGGAAAATATAGTGCGGATTTTCGTTATATCGCCCAATGTTGGTGGCTTTTGATCATCTTACTTTTAGGCTTAGGGTGTCATTTTAAACAAACAGATCCGATCGTTCAAATGCTAAAACTAACATTGATCGGGGGTTTTCTTTACCTGTTACTCTTTGAAGGCGGGCGTTCGCGCTATATGATCCAGTTTTTACCAAGTCTACTTATCCTAGCCACGCTTAGTGCTGATAATGCCAAAAACTGGCTCCAACGTCGTTTTGCGTGGTTAAAATAACAAATAAAAGAACCGTTTGGGAGTATTGAGAAAAATTCCAAACGGTTCTTTTATTTCCGAAAATGAACGTTTTTTCATATTTTACCTTATTGTACCAGCGCAATTTCAACTAAATAGCAAAGGATCAAGACAAACATGCGCTCGTCCCTCAGCCTTTGCACTATAAAGTGAAACATCAGCTCGTCTAACTGCACTATGTAGGTCCGTATATTTTTTGACTTGCGAGATCCCACCAGAAAAACTTAAGTTGATCATTTGCTTATATCCTGTTGTAAAGGAACTTTTCTCTAATTCTTTTTCGATCTTATTAAAACGCTTTAAACATTGTTTAGCTGAAAAGCCATAAATGATCACACAAAACTCTTCACCGCCAAAGCGATATATTTTACTATTTTCACCAAAATACTTTGAACAACTTGTCGTTAAAAAATTACCAAAGTAGCGTAAGACATTATTTCCCTCTAGATGTCCGTAAGTATCGTTTACTTGTTTAAATGAATCAAGATCCAATGCACAGATCACGACGGGCGTATTTTTTTCCAATTTAAAATTTTCTAATTGCTCTGAAAACGCAGCATAGTTCAACAAACCTGTTAATTTATCATGTCTACTACTATATTCGATCGCTGCATATTTCTTTTGTTGGTGAAGTGAATAATTATGATATGCAAATTCTAAACACATCAACACACTCGTACCTAAACATAGTAACGATAATGTCATCAGATCAGTATCAAAGTTTATCCCATAAAGCCCACACTCGATCAGTGGTGTAAACGAAGTCATTAAGATCATTGCCACTCCTAGACCGATCTGGCTATGCAAATAGCGTTTGAGCAATAAACAGCAGCCAAATAACAAAAACATTTCTATCAAACATCGATCGACTTGAGCCAAAGAGACCAAATCATTGACATAAAAGAAAATCGCTAAGAGCAACGGTGAGAGCACTAACAACATATGGCCAAACCACTTTTTTCCTAAAAAAAAGACTGACACAGCAATTGCATATTGAAAATAAACATATCCGATCGTCTCAAGTGAAAGTTTAAGGACAAAATATTCTTGCACACAATAGACGATCGCAGCCATTAAATATGCAGCCCAGCCTAAATTTTGAGCAAGTAAAAAATCATGAAATAATAGCTTTCCTAAAAAGACACTAGTGATCACTATTGGTAAAACTATGACCATGATAACAAATTCATACATCTGTTCCACCTTCCATTATCAGATGCAACCCCTCAAGCATACAGCCAAGGTTTAAGCACACCAGTAATAACCTTGCTGTAAACAACCAATTTTAGCTACCTTAGTAGCTACATTTGCATCTTCGATCCCTTCTACAACTAATGAAACTCCATGCGCAGTAGCATATGCTTTCCAAGCACGAACAAACAATAACTTGGTGCTTAATGACATATCAGTCAATTTAAGGAGCGAGATTTTCAAGGAAACCACTTTGGTAATATTTTCTTTGATCAACTCATATGTATTTTGTCCGTACCCGATATCATCTAGCACGATCCCATACCCCAAATGCCTGAGTGCGCTAAGTTGGGTATGAATCTTTTTACCCAGCATTGGCGTTTTATCTTCTGTAATTTCAATGAGGATATGTTCTTTAACAAACTTAAAATCTGCCAAAAATTTCCAAGTACTACGATATGAAAGTTGTTGTGAAGTCAAATTAATACAGATCTGACTGCCACTATGTTTTTTGATTACTTGGCGCAATACGTCTCTTTTCCACCTTAAAAATAAGGTATTGACTTGTTCAGACATACTCACCAGTTTTAATAGCTCTAAGGGCACTTTCATATCTTTCAAAGAACGCAACAATAATTCATAACAAATAATTTGTTTTGTCCCATCTTTTTTTAAGATCACGATCGGTTGTAACGTGTAATCTAGGTCTATTAACAACTCTCGCGTTCGATCAATTACATTCATAGTTCACACATCCCTTAACTGCCTTAGTATACCAAGCTGTTAGTTGAGATACAATAATTAACATAAAAACAAATAAATGTTAATTTTTCTCAAAATAAAAATAGCTAACTTTACTAATAAATAGTTCTAAGTTAGCCATTACTTATATTTGCATTTTTACTTATTTTTATTTAATTTTCTTTCATGGAGCATGATATAGATCAACAATACCAAGGCCACCCCTACAGCTACATATAAGACGGTATTACTTGCGATCCAACCATATTTTGCAACTAAGATCCCGATCAAAGCGGTCGCTAAAGTCTCACCAAAGATATACTGGAAAAAGCCCATAAATCCTGTCGATGAACCAACGGCAAATTTAGGGACCACCTCGTTTACCATTAACCCAACTAATGTTAACGGTGCATAGATCAAAGTTCCCATGATCAATAATACGAGAACGATCGCACTATGAGCTGTGCTAAAAAAGTACAGCGTCAAACAGATCAGTAACCCGATCACACACCCAATGCAAACTAGCGCACGGCGATCTTTCAAAAAATCTGATAAGGCACCTAGCAAGATCACTCCTGGAACAGCAGCTAATTCAAAGATCCCGACTAGCCATTTGGCAAAAGCTTCTGAAAATCCTTTAGATTGAACTAAGTAACTCGGGATCCAACTCATAATTCCATATCTAACAAGATAAAGCGCCATCGAAGTAAGGGTGATCGCCCACACCAATGGATTTTTTAAGATATAGACTACAAATACTTGCCATAAAGATAAGTCTGTTAAATCAGCAGCTGATTTTTCCCCATTATCTAAAATAACTTCGTCACCAGTATATTCAGAAATACTTGGTAAACCTACTGCAGCAGGTCGTTCTGAGCCTGCCCACAAAATAAAAGCAGCGATCACAAGTGAGATCACTGAAGCCGTATAAAATACGGCTGCGATCGAACCAGTGAACAAAAAGCTAGCTAACTGGACCACTGCTACGCAAGCAAAAGCTCCTGCATTATGGGCTGAAGACCAGATCGAATAGATCGTACCTCGCCAATGCTTTCCCCACCATAACTGGATAGTTCGTTGACATGCTGCTGCCCCCATCCCTTGAGCGATCGACATGATCAACATCAAAAACATCATGACATATAGGTTACGCGTTGCACCTAACCCAATATTTAATACGGCTGAAACGATCAACCCGGTAGCTAAATACCGAATCGTATTACTTTTATCGCTCAAGGCACCCATAAAGAGTTTAGAAATCCCATAACCGACCCCAAAACAAGAAAGTACTAACCCCACTTCGGCAGTCGTAAAACCATATTGACGCATGATATCGTTTTGCTCGGTCGTAAAAATCAAACGAATAATATAATAGCCAATATAACCGATACAAAGCGCTAAAATAACGCCAGTCTGGTGCCAACGATAACTACTAGCCACCTTTTCTGGTGGTACCTTTTTTGTGGCATCTGGTGCCGGACGTAAAAACGTAAACATAATAAAACCCCCTTGTTTTTCGTACGTTTTAACACTTTTAGTTTAGCACAATATATCCTTTTTATGATAGCGTTTACACTTATTGATTTCGATCTAGTTTTACTTAAAAAAATAGTGACTCGCACCCATGCAAGCCACTAATTTTTTGATCACTACTTATGATAAGGACTACCATTATTGATCATAAAGCCCCGATAGATCTGCTCACTTAAAACTAAGCGCATCAATTGATGGGGTAAAGTAAAGCGCCCAAATGAAATCTTGGTATTGGAACGCTTTAACACGGCTGGACTCAACCCCAATGAGCCCCCGATCACAAATGTCACATCACTGTGCCCGTAAGTCCCAAGTTGTGCTAACTCAGCCGCAAATTCTTCAGATGAACGCTCCTTACCCTCGATCGCTAATGCATAAACATACTCTTTATCCTTGATCTTATGCAATATGCGTTCTCCTTCTTTTTCTTTCACAGCTTCCATTTGGGCGGGACTTAATTTTTCAGGCGCTTTTTCATCGGGGACTTCCACAATTTCAAATTTACAAAACTTGCTCAAGCGTTTTGCATATTCCGCAATTCCTTGTTTCAAGTATTTTTCCTTTAATTTTCCCACACAGACGATTTTAATATTCACTAAATATTCTCCTTTTTTTAAAGTTATCCACAGACTTATCCACATATCCACAGAGTTAACCACAATATCTAGGTCCACATTTAGTTTAACACACTAGATTTATGATTAAAATTTCTCATCAAATAAAAATGCATAAAAAAACGATAGTCGTTGGCTGACTATCGTTTTTGCTCAGCTTTTATTCAGCTGAAGATGATTCTGAATTAGATGATGTCGTTGTGTTCGAGTCATCTGCTTCTAGCGTTAATTTGACGCTAGCAGTCTTCTTAGTACCTTCATGGTAATATTCGATCTCAACTGTATCACCGATCTTGTGTTTATACAATGCTTGACGTAAAGTAGCTAAACTTGTAACTTTTGTTCCGCCAAGTGATGTAATCACGTCGTACTTCGAAATTCCGCTATCAGCTAGTGGTGAGTTGGATTCAACTTTCATGACCACGACCCCACTAGTTACGCTACTTGGAAGTTTAAGGGTGCTTGTCCGCGCACTTTCAGAAACATAACTCAAGTCAACTAATGAGATCCCTAAAGCAGGACGAACTACTTTACCGTTTTTAACTAATTGGTTGATGATCGTTACAACTTCATTACTTGGGATCGCAAAGCCCATCCCTTCAACAGTTGTCGAAGATGAACTAGAGCTTGAACCTGTGCTAGATAACTTCATTGAGTTGATCCCGATAACTTGACCTTGCAAGTTAACTAATGGACCACCAGAGTTACCAGGGTTGATCGCAGCATCAGTTTGGATAACTGTTGCTTGACCTGTTGTCACACCATTGCTATCGGTCACATCAATCGTCCGACTCTTAGCTGAGATGATACCTTGAGTCAAGGATGTTGCATAATCAGAACCTAAAGGCGAACCGATCGCTAAAGCTGTTTCACCAACTTTGATGTTATCAGAGTTACCAAATGTTGCCACTTGTTTAACATCAGTTGCTTTGATCTTAAGCACAGCCAAGTCAGTTACTGAGTCAGTACCAACGACTGTCGCAGATAATTTCTTACCACTTGCTAATAAGATCTCAACTTTATTTGCGCCCGAAATAACGTGATTATTTGTAACGATATAAGCATAATTGCCACTCTTCTTATAAATAACACCAGAGCCTTCGCTCGTAGAAGTTTGGCTACTTTCTGAACTATCTGAACTTTGACCAAAGAGGTCTTCCAAAGAAGAACTTGAATCTGATTCAGTATAAGCTTCGACCGAAACAACAGCATTTTTGACCTTGTTAAAGGCTTTCGTTGTTTGGGTACTTACGTTAACACTAATGTTGCTAGTTGAAGCTGTGCCTTGAGCATCACTACCTGAATAATTTTGATACAGGCTGTAACCACCAACGACAGCGCCACCACCTATCACACCGGCACACAAAGCCACCAAAAAGACCTTTCCAAGTTTATTCTTCTTTGGTGGACGATTACCTGAATTTACTTCAGTTGTTTCGCCATCAAATTGTTCATTTTTGCTCATACAAAAAGTCACCCCTCGTTTTAGTATTAAGTATATAAAATTATAATAACTGCTTTTCCATAAAAATGCTTGTTTTTAGGCAAAAATTAAGATTATTCTAAAAATTACTTATTTAATCTCAGCAAGTTCCGTTGCCTTAGCAGGGTCTGTGGCTAACAATTCAAAATCGCTACCAACCCCGAGATCATGGGCTTGCATGGTGCGTTTGACCGTTAAATGTGCCAGTTCTTTTAAATTATTTTCCTGACTCAAATGACCTAGATAAATTTTTTTCGTCCGTGGTCCTAAAACGCTCATCAAGGCATTAGCGCCATCTTCATTGGATAAATGTCCTTGATCTCCTAAAATACGTTGCTTTAATGCCCACGGATAGATCCCGGCCCGCAACATCTCGGTATCATGGTTACATTCAAATAAATAACCATCGGCATTTTTAACGATCCCTTGGACACGTTCGGAGACATAACCTGTATCCGTCACGATCGCAAAGGCATGGTCTTGGTAATGAACTTCGTAAAACTGTGGGGCACAAGCATCATGGGAGACCCCAAAGCTCTCAACGTCTAAATCACCAAAAGTTTTGGTTGTTTCCATTTCAAAAAGATGCTTTTGTTCGACCTTGACGTTGCCGATCCGGGGTTCCATAGCTTTCCAAGTGGCTTGATTAGCGTAAACATCTAAACCATAACGCCTAGCTAAAACGCCCACACTTTGAATGTGATCGCTATGTTCATGCGTAACTAACAAGCGATCAACGTCTTTTAGCGTCCGCCCGATCGAATTCATTAATTCTTCAATTTTTTTGCCTGACAAGCCCGCGTCGATCAACAATTTTTGGTGCGGCGTTTCGAGATATGTAGCATTACCACCACTTCCACTCGCTAAAACACTGACTTTTAAAGCATCATTTTCAGAATTCATTTTCACATTACCTTTCCCTTTGACTCAAAAATTATCATAGCACTTTTTCAAAAAAAATAAACTGTGAAAGTTACCACAGTTTATTTTTTGCTATTTAACACTGATCGTTTCATCCATCACACTACCCGTAAAGGCATTGATCCGCCGGTATTGAACATTACCGTTGGCGTTATTTTTGATCGAAAAATTCCAAGTTGGAATATAAACGATACTATTATTGACCGACAACAAGCGCGTATAGCCTAATTTGATCCACTGCACCTGAGAATTTGACGGTAACTTATTATATTGATAAAGCCAGATCAAAGCCCGCTTTTGGCTGATCGTGTCTTTTCTTTCCCGCAAGATCTTGATATTGCTCAAATATCCTTGCGTATAACCTGTTACATAGCCATTTTTGATGGTAAAGCGAATCTGTCCATCATTGGAATAAACGGGGCTACCATAAACCATTTGCGTATAGACGAGCACTGAACTACTCGAAAGCGTGGCGTTATAAGCATAGTATTTCCCATACAAAACAGCAGTTGTATCTTTCAACAAATTATCGGTCGTCTTTTGCGGGTCATCTGGATCAGCAATCTTAACGCTATCCGTAAAATCAACGGTCAGGCGGTGATTGGAATATTCCCAACTATATTGAAGTTTCTCAGCTTTATCGCGTAAAACATTAGAGTTAGGACTAGAAATATAATAACCCGATGCTGTTTCATCAGACAATTTGCCATATGTGATCTGGTCATTTTTGATACTCTTTAAGACCGAACTTGAACCAGTCGTCGAGCTCGAACTCGTATGCTGATAGATCGTCTCATTTTGAGTTAAATAAACGCTCAATAAGAAAATATCTAACGCAATAAATGCGATGACAAAGATCCATTCGATTCGTTTAAAGTTCATCTTTACTCGACCCCGTCTCTCCTGTGAGTAGATCTTCATAGTTGATCCAACTATTGTTATACTTCACAAAATATGTTGGTGTTAGATCCGTCACTAACGAAGCAGTCCCATTTTGGGTCACTTCATAGCCGATCTCTATATCTTCGATCTTATCAACATCTATCTTATTTGTCGCAGAAAGTTCAGCTAATACCTCTTTTGTTGCCTTTAATGTCACAGCCTTACCCGCAGCGGGAACTGGAACTTGTAGACTACACTGCGAAAAGACGATCTTTTTACTGCGGACTCGATTTTGGATCTGATAAGTTCCAAAATCACGGGCTGAAATCACTGGAAAACCGTCAATATAACTACGATAGATCACATTTTTTTCCTGTTGATCATATTCAGAATAACGCACGTCATTTAAACTAACACCTAACTGTTCTAATTGAGTAAACGAGTTAGATAAATAATCACTTAACGTCCAGTTTTGTTGCTTAGTATCATCTGTCAAATAATCCGTATAAGTTATTACCCCAGTTTTATTATTCACACTAAGTTTTTGGCCTGAATTATCGGCATATACCGTTGAATTTCCATGCTCACGCGTTGTTAAAGATGAACTTCCACTCTTTTCTGCACCTAATAAACGCGTCACATACATCCCCGCGTTTTCCTTATTATAAAGATAACTATATCGGGGGATCGTCAACGACGTATCATAATAAGTCAACAAGTTATCACCCTGATAATGATATGAGATCGCCATCTTCTTTATATTTTTCCCATTGATGAGACTTTTTAATTTAGTAAGATCGACTCCAGTTAATTTAGCCGTATAAACTTTTAAGTCAGCATCATCTAAAAAGTAAACAGTTTTACCATCAAAACTGAGCACGATCCGATCAAAACTATAACTTGAACTATTTTCAGGTTGGGTCTTAACATAATTTTTCAATATTTCAAAAGAGACTGCCGAACCATAATTCAACTGATAGGCATTATTAGTCTGAAGCAACTTCAAGTATTCTTTTCTTGAGACTTCTTTTGGTGCTTTGATATCAGTAAATTTAGCCCCTTCAAGCACTGTCATCATTGAATTTACCACATCGATTCGGTTACTCATCAACTGATAATTTTCCTTTTTGACAGTCGCCGTGATCGAAGTCGGGATATAAATATTAGCTAGGTTCTTTTTTTCGGCCGTCGAATCTTCATTGACGGTCGTAGTCGTTGAAGTTGACTTAGTGGTCGAATTGATATTGATCAGCCGTTGAAAATAACCGGGTGTGACCCAGATCAAGACTGTAAAGATCAAACTGATCAAAACCGCAATGATCAAAAGTGAGTGTAAGAACCAGCCACGAAAACGATTATTCTTCATCCCATAAGTCTCCTTCCGCGTATTCTTCATAAGGCAATGAGATATAGAAGGTTGAACCCTTGCCCTCGGTACTATCGACCCAAATGCGACCATGATGCATCTCAATAACTTCTTTAGAGATCGCTAATCCAAGGCCAGTACCACCTTGTGCCCTTGAACGTGCTTTATCAACGCGATAGAAACGTTCAAAGATATGGGCTAATTCTTTTTTAGGCATCCCTAGCCCTTGGTCAGAAATGCTCATGATAACGTGATTGTGTGTCTCCAACAAGCGACAAGTGATCACACCACCATCAGGCGAATATTTGATCGCATTATTCATGATATTATCGACAACTTGAATAATCTTATCGGTATCGATTTCGACCCATAGATCTTTATCGGTAAAGTCACGTTTGATCGTATAGTTTTTCTTGATCTCACGCGTATCATTATTGTCTTTTTCTAGCATCATGTCGAAACGGTTCAAAATATAATTGAACAATTCATTTAAATTGACTAATTCAAGATCTAATTCAACTTTTCCTAAGTCCATCCGTGATAAGCTCAACAGATCATTGATCATCCGAATCATCCGATCAGTTTCTTCTTGGGTCACCTTTAAAAAGGTCGGCGCAATTTCTTCGTCTTTCCAAGCACCTTCATTTAAGGCTTCAATATAACTGCGCATACTTGTCAATGGTGTCCGCAATTCATGCGAAACATTCGACACAAATTGGCGGCGTTCGCGGTCGATCCGTTGTTGTTCAGTAATATCATGCAAGACACACACGATCCCGATGATAAAACCTGAACGGCGCTGGATCAATGAGAAATTAGCATTTAAAATCTGATCTCTTCTACTATTTAATTCATCTAAGATCAATTCGTCTTGACTCTCTAACAATTCACGGATCGAGTACTTATCTCTAATATTTAAGACATCTAAGATAGACTTACCTCGCACTTCGTCAGGCGTCACATCTAGCGACTCACACGCCATTTCATTAATGATCGTGATCTTGCCCCCACGGTCGGTAGCGATCACCCCATCAGACATATGCGCTAAGATCAAATCTAAGCGTCGCCGCTCTGACTCGATCCCTTCTTGAGCTTCTTGCACCCGCGTCGATAAATTATTGACGGCTTGGGCTAATTGCCCCAATTCATCACTTCCATAAATATGAACTTGACCCGAATAATCACCACGCGCGATCCGGGCCGTTTGCTTTTTCATTTCATCGATCGGACGCGTGATCGCATTTGAGATCAAGATCGCTAACGCCAGCCCGATCGCAGTGGCAATCAATGCCGCCGTAACAAAAATAACCGTGACATCATTGACCGAGTCATAGACCGACTCTAAATTAGCGCGGATATAAATCGCACCCACAACTGTACTATTATTATTACCGTTATTATTGAATAAAGGCGTGATCGACACATAGTAACGCTGATTTGTCCGTTCATTATATGTCGTTTGCGTAAAGGTGCGCCCACTGTATAAAACTTGCTTAACATAAGTGTTTGTGGACTTTTGGCCGATCACAGAACGGTTGTTAACATTAATTTCTCCCCGAATAACGCCTTTAGCATCAATAATTTGGAGATCAGAGATATTATTGTTATTAATATCTTCTAAAATATTTTTGATCTTATCATTTGCTTCAGTTGTATCTGCCTCAGTCAATTGAGTCACTAATAAACTATTGACGTAAGCTGGCATTTCCACACTTTGCTTAAACTGCTTTAAATTTTCGTTGCGCAAGCGTTGCACAAAGACAGCACCAACGATTTGAAAAGCTAAAAAAAGCAGTAGTGCAAAAACTAAAGCGATCTTAAAGTGGATCGACTGAAAAAAATGTAACTTTTTGTTCATCATTATTCAGCCTCAGGATTGCGTAAATAATAGCCGACCCCACGTCTAGTAACTAGCCACATCGGACGACTAGGATTATCTTCGATCTTTTCGCGCAAACGCCGTACCGTTACATCGACTGTACGCACATCACCAAAATAATCATATCCCCAGACCGTTTGCAGTAAGTGCTCGCGCGTCATGACTTGACCGATATGTTTAGCTAAGTAGTATAACAATTCAAATTCACGGTGTGTCAATTCAATATTTTCATCATCTTTTGAAACTACATAGGCTTCTGGATGGATCGTCAAATTTCCGATCGTGATATCACTGTTTTTTTCATCTTCTTCGCTTTGTGAACTAGCGACCACAGTAGCTTGGCGCCGTAAGTTAGCCTTGACCCGGGCAACTAATTCGCGGTTAGAAAATGGTTTAGTGACATAATCGTCAGCTCCCATTTCTAAGCCTAAAACTTTGTCGATCTCTGTGTCTTTAGCTGTTACCATAATGATCGGCATATCGTATTTTTTCCGAACTTCACGAGCAACTTCTAAGCCATCGACTTTTGGGAGCATTAAATCTAAGATGATCAAATCCGGCAATACTTCTTCGACTTTCTCAAGTGCTTCTTGCCCATCTTCAGCGGTATGAACTTCATATCCTTCTTTAGTCAAATTAAATTTGATAATATCTAAGATCGGTTTTTCATCATCAACAACTAAAATTTTCTTCATTTCATTCGTTCCTCTTTGTCAAAAATTAAGTTCTCTTCCCCATGCTAAGTAACGGCTACATCACTCTCATTGTACTACAAAGTCCAGTGCTATTACACTATCGAGTCTAGCGCAAAAATTTTTCTAAAAAAAAACAGCAACCACAGAGCCAAATCTGCAATTGCTGTTAGTAAATCTCTGATGGGTGGTCAGGGGATCGAACCCTGGACCCACGGATTAAGAGTCCGTTGCTCTGC
>NZ_AZFT01000026.1 GCF_001434405.1 Ligilactobacillus apodemi DSM 16634 = JCM 16172
GCCGATTCACTGGCACTTACTGATTCACTCAATGATGTGCTTACTGATTCGCTCAATGATGTGCTTGCTGATTCACTTGCGCTTACTGATTCGCTCAACGATGTGCTTGCTGATTCGCTGGCGCTTACTGATTCACTCAACGATGTCGAGGCGGATTCACTGGCGCTTACCGATTCACTCAACGATGTTGAGGCAGATTCGCTAGCGCT
>NZ_AZFT01000027.1 GCF_001434405.1 Ligilactobacillus apodemi DSM 16634 = JCM 16172
TTAAGTACAAGCGAATCCACATCGACCTCATTGAGCGAGTCAGCAAGCGCAAGTGAGTCAACAAGCACCTCGTTGAGTGAATCATTAAGTGCAAGTGAATCAACCTCAACCTCATTGAGCGAGTCAGCAAGAGCAAGTGAATCAGCGTCAACGTCATTGAGCGAATCATTAAGCACAAGTGAATCTACCTCAACATCGTTGAGCGAATCAGCAAGAGCAAGTGAGTCAACAAGCACCTCATTGAGCGAATCATTAAGCACAAGTGAATCCACATCGACCTCATTGAGCGAATCAGAAAGCGCCAGTGAATCCACATCAACATCCGTGAGCGA
>NZ_AZFT01000028.1 GCF_001434405.1 Ligilactobacillus apodemi DSM 16634 = JCM 16172
AGTTACGCTCAAGCAGGCGATAAGGACAAAGCTTCTAGCGCTGCAAGCGTAGCAAGCTCAGCTGCAGCAGTGGCAAGTTCCGCCGAAAGTACCTCAAGCTTAGCCGCAAGTGAAGCAATCAAGAACGATGAGATCGCTAAGAGCGCAGCCGAAGAAGCTGCTAACTTTGCGGACCAAGCAAATGATGCTTTAGCTGATGTAACTCAAGCAAAAGAAGACGCGCAAAAAGCAGCGGATCAAGAAGATACCGACAACTCAGCAAGTGATGCTGATAAATCAGCCTGTGAAGCAGATTCCTTAAGTGTGAAGACCAGTGAATATGCGTCAACCGCAAGTTCTGCAGCCAGCGAAGCACACAGTTACGCATCTAATGCTTCGGAAGGTGCAAGTCAAGCGTCTGATGCAGCTTCCAATGCCGATAGTACAGCTAAGGACGTAGCTGATATGGCAAGTGAACACCCAGACAATGCAGGCGTATCTAGTGCTGCCTCAACTGCTTCGAGTGCCGCAAGTGTAGCCAGCTCAGCCGCTAGTGCCTCATCAAGTGCAGCCAATGTGGCAAGCTCCGCCGCTGATGAAGCAACGAAGAACTATGAAGATGCAAGCCAAGCAGACTCAGTAGCAAGTTCCGCCGCTTCAACAGCCAATAGTGCCGCTAGCGAAGCCAATAGTTACGCTCAAGCAGGCGATAAGGACAAAGCTTCTAGCGCTGCAAGCGTAGCAAGTTCTGCTGCCACAGTGGCAAGTGAAGCTGAAAGTACAGCTAGCTCAGCAGCCAGTGAAGCAATCAAGAACGATGAGATCGCTAAGAGTGCTGCTGAAGAAGCTGCAAACTTAGCCGACCAAGCAAACGATGCTTTAGCTGATGTAAACCAAGCAAAAGAAGACGCGCAAAAAGCAGCAGACCAAGAAGACGCTGACAAATCAGCCAACGAAGCCAACTCCTCAAGCGTGAAGACGAGTGAATATGCTTCTACAGCTAGCTCAGCTGCCAGTGAAGCACATAGTTATGCTTCCGATGCCTCAGAAAGTGCAAGTCAAGCATCTGACGCAGCTTCCAATGCCGAAAGTACAGCTAAAGATGTAGCTGATATGGCAAGTGAACGTCCAAACAATACAGTTGTATCTAGTGCCGCTTCTACAGCTTCAAGTGCGGCATCTGTAGCCAACTCAGCAGCTTCAGCATCATCGAGTGCCGCCAGCGTAGCAAGCTCCGCCGCTGATGAAGCAACAAAAAACTATGAAGATGCAAGCCAAGCAGACTCAGTAGCAAGTTCCGCCACTTCAACAGCCAATAGTGCCGCAAGCGAAGCCCATAGCTATGCGCAAGCAGGTGACAAAGACAAAGCGTCCAGTGCAGCCAGTGTAGCAAGTTCCGCTGCCGCAGTGGCAAGTGAAGCTGAAAGTACAGCCAGTTCGGCCGCAAGTGAAGCAATCAAGAATGATGAGATCGCTAAGAAAGCAGCCGAAGATGCCGCTAACTTTGCGGATCAAGCACAAGCAGCTTTAGATGATGTAAATCAAGCAAAAGAAGACGCGCAAAAGGCAGCCGATCAAGAAGATGCCGATAAGTCTGCCAGTGATGCGGATAAATCAGCAAGCGAAGCAGATTTCTCAAGTGTGAAGACGAGTGAATATGCGTCAACCGCAAGTTCCGCTGCCAGTGAAGCACATAGTTATGCTTCCGATGCCTCAGAAAGTGCAAGTCAAGCATCTGACGCAGCTTCCAATGCCGAAAGTACAGCTAAAGATGTAGCTGATATGGCAAGTGAACGTCCAAACAATACAGTTGTATCCAGTGCCGCTTCAACTGCTTCGAGTGCAGCCAGTGTGGCAAGTTCTGCGGCTTCAGCATCATCGAGTGCAGCCAGTGTGGCAAGTTCTGCGGCTGATGAAGCAACGAAGAACTATGAAGATGCAAGTCAAGCCGATTCAGTAGCTAAGTCAGCAGCTTCAACAGCTAATAGTGCAGCCAGCGAAGCACATAGTTATGCGCAAGCAGGTGACAAGGACAAAGCATCGAGTGCCGCTTCAGTTGCAAGCTCAGCTGCAGCAGTGGCAAGTTCCGCCGAAAGTACCGCAAGCTCAGCCGCAAGTGAAGCAATCAAGAACGATGAGATCGCTAAGAGCGCAGCCGAAGAAGCCGCAAACTTAGCTGATCAAGCAAACGATGCCTTGGATGATGTAAATCAAGCTAAGGATGACGCTCAAAAAGCAGCAGACCAAGAAGATGCCGATAAGTCAGCAAGCGATGCGGATAAATCAGCAAGCGAAGCAGATTTCTCAAGTGTGAAGACGAGTGAATATGCGTCAACCGCAAGTTCCGCTGCCAGTGAAG
>NZ_AZFT01000029.1 GCF_001434405.1 Ligilactobacillus apodemi DSM 16634 = JCM 16172
GCAAGTCAAGCAGACTCAATAGCAAGTTCTGCCGCTTCAGTCGCCAATAATGCAGCTAGTGAAGCAAATAGCTATGCAAGTGCGGGTAACAAGGATAAAGCATCTAGCGCAGCTTCAGTTGCAAGTTCCGCTGCCGCAGTGGCAAGTGAAGCTGAAAGTACAGCCAGTTCGGCCGCAAGTGAAGCAATCAAGAATGATGAGATCGCTAAGAAAGCAGCCGAAGATGCCGCTAACTTTGCGGATCAAGCACAAGCAGCTTTAGATGATGTAAATCAAGCAAAAGAAGACGCGCAAAAGGCAGCCGATCAAGAAGATGCTGACAACTCAGCTAGTGATGCCAATAAATCATCTGAAGCAGCAGACTCCTCAAGTGTAAAAACTAGCGAATATGCTTCAATAGCAAGTTCTGCCGCTAATGAAGCCCATAGCTATGCTGATAATGCCTCAGAAAGTGCAAGTCAAGCCTCTGAAGCTGCTTCAAACGCCGATAGTACAGCCAAAGATGTAGCAAATATGGCGAGTGAACGCCCAGATAATGCCAGTGTCGCTAGTGCCGCTTCCACCGCATCAAGTGCTGCCAGTGTAGCTAGCTCAGCTGCTAGTGCCTCATCTAGTGCCGCCAGCGTAGCAAGCTCAGCCGCTGATGAAGCAACAAAGAACTATGAAGATGCAAGCCAAGCAGACTCAATAGCAAGTTCTGCCGCTTCAGTCGCCAATAGTGCCGCTAGTGAAGCAAATAGCTATGCAAGTGCAGGTGACAAGGACAAAGCATCTAGCGCAGCTTCAGTGGCAAGTTCTGCTGCCGCAGTGGCCAGTTCCGCTGAAAATACAGCCAGTTCAGCTGCAGACGAAGCAATTAAGAATGATGAGATCGCTAAGAAAGCAGCCGAAGATGCCGCTAACTTTGCAGATCAAGCGCAAGCAGCTTTAGCTGACGTAAATCAAGCAAAAGAAGACGCTCAAAAAGCAGCCGATCAAGAAGATGCTGACAACTCAGCTAGTGATGCCAATAAATCATCTGAAGCAGCAGACACCTCAAGTATAAAAATAAGTGAATATGCTTCAATAGCAAGTTCTGCCGCTAATGAAGCCCATAGCTATGCTTCTAATGCCTCAGAAAGTGCAAGTCAAGCATCCAGTGTAGCATCTACGGCGGATAGTACAGCTCAAGACATCGCAGACCTAGCAAGTGAACGACCGAATAATGCTGGTGTAGCTAGTGCCGCTTCCACCGCTTCTAGTGCTGCGAGTGTAGCAAGTTCCGCAGCTAGTGCCTCATCTAGTGCCGCAAGCGTAGCCAGTTCCGCAGCCGATGAAGCAACGAAGAACTACGAAGAAGCAAGCCAAGCAGACTCAGTAGCAAGTTCCGCAGCTTCAACAGCTAATAGTGCAGCCAGCGAAGCAAATAGTTATGCGCAAGCAGGTGACAAGGACAAAGCATCTAGTGCCGCTTCAGTTGCAAGCTCAGCTGCCGCAGTGGCAAGTTCCGCCGAAAGTACAGCCAGCTCAGCCGCAAGTGAAGCAATCAAGAACGATGAGATCGCTAAGAGCGCAGCCGAAGAAGCCGCAAACTTAGCTGATCAAGCAAACGATGCCTTGGATGATGTAAATCAAGCTAAGGATGACGCTCAAAAAGCAGCAGACCAAGAAGATGCCGATAAGTCAGCAAGCGATGCGGATAAATCAGCGAGTGAAGCAGATTTCTCAAGTGTGAAGACCAGTGAATATGCCTCCACTGCAAGTTCCGCTGCCAGTGAAGCACATAGTTATGCTTCCGATGCCTCAGAAAGTGCAAGTCAAGCATCTAATGCAGCTTCAAACGCTGATAGTACAGCCAAAGATGTAGCAGATTTAGCAAGTGAATATCCAAATAATGCCGGTGTATCCAGTGCCGCTTCAACTGCTTCGAGTGCAGCCAGTGTGGCAAGTTCTGCGGCTTCAGCATCATCGAGTGCAGCCAGTGTGGCAAGTTCTGCCGCTGATGAAGCAACGAAGAACTACGAAGATGCAAGCCAATCCGATTCAGTAGCAAGTTCCGCTGCTTCAACAGCCAATAGTGCAGCCAGTGAAGCAAATAGTTACGCTCAAGCAGGCGATAAGGACAAAGCCTCTAGCGCTGCAAGCGTAGCAAGTTCTGCTGCAGCAGTGGCAAGTTCCGCCGAAAGTATAGCCAGCTCAGCCGCAAGTGAAGCAATCAAGAACGACGAGATTGCTAAGAGCGCAGCCGAAGAAGCCGCAAACTTAGCTGATCAAGCAAACGATGCCTTGGATGATGTAAATCAAGCAAAAGATGACGCACAAAAGGCGATCAATCAAGCTGACGCAGATAAGTCCGCTAGTGATGCCGACAACTCAGCGAGCGAAGCAGATTCCTCAAGTGTGAAGACGAGTGAATATGCGTCAACCGCAAGTTCTGCTGCCAGTGAAGCACATAGTTATGCTTCCGATGCCTCAGAAAGTGCAAGTCAAGCATCTAATGCAGCTTCAAACGCTGATAGTACAGCCAAAGATGTAGCAGATTTAGCAAGTGAATATCCAAATAATGCCGGTGTATCCAGTTCCGCTTCAACTGCTTCGAGTGCAGCCAGTGTGGCAAGTTCTGCGGCTTCAGCATCATCGAGTGCAGCCAGTGTGGCAAGTTCTGCGGCTGATGAAGCAACGAAGAACTATGAAGATGCAAGTCAAGCAGACTCAATAGCAAGTTCTGCCGCTTCAGTCGCCAATAATGCAGCTAGTGAAGCAAATAGCTATGCAAGTGCGGGTAACAAGGATAAAGCATCTAGCGCAGCTTCAGTTGCAAGTTCCGCTGCCGCAGTGGCAAGTGAAGCTGAAAGTACAGCCAGTTCGGCCGCAAGTGAAGCAATCAAGAATGATGAGATTGCTAAGAGCGCAGCCGAAGAAGCCGCAAACTTAGCCGATCAAGCAAACGATGCTTTGGATGATGTAAATCAAGCAAAAGATGACGCACAAAAGGCGATCGATCAAGCTGACGCAGATAAGTCCGCTAGTGATGCCGACAACTCAGCGAGCGAAGCAGATTCCTCAAGTGTGAAGACGAGTGAATATGCGTCAACCGCAAGTTCCGCTGCCAGTGAAG
>NZ_AZFT01000030.1:0-1385 GCF_001434405.1 Ligilactobacillus apodemi DSM 16634 = JCM 16172
TTATTGGATACTCCTACTTCAGCACTTGGAGTTTTACCCAAATCGGCCTTCACTAACTGGCCCTTCGGAGCATACTCTTCGGCGTCGGTACCTACTTTCACTTGAACTGGTACTTCATCTTCTGAGCCATCTGAATACGTTACTTCTACCGTACCCGGCTTCTCGCCTGGTGTTGCTACTTCCACTGGGGTCTTCCAGCTGTATTGAGCATTTTGTGGCAAGTCATCCTTATTGGATACTCCTGCTTTGGCACTCGGTGCCTTACCCAAATCAGTCTTCACTAATTGTCCCTTCGGGGCGTACTTTTCGGCGTCAGTTCCCACTTTAACTTGGACCGGCACTTCATCTTTCGAGCCATCTGGGTATGTTACTTCTACCGTACCTGGTTTCTTACCTGGGGTTGTTGCGTCCAATGGTGTCTTCCAAACGTAATTCGTATCTTGCGGTAAGTCGTCCTTATTGGATACTCCTACTTCAGCACTTGGAGTTTTACCCAAATCGGCCTTCACTAACTGACCCTTCGGGGCGTATTCTTCAGCGTCAGTTCCCACTTTAACTTGAACCGGCACTTCATCTTTTGAGCCATCTGAATACGTTACTTCTACCGTACCCGGCTTCTCGCCTGGTGTTGCTACTTCCACTGGGGTCTTCCAGCTGTATTTAGCATCTTGCGGTAAGTCTGACTTATTAGCTACTCCTGCTTCAGCACTTGGGGCTTTGCCTAAATCGGTCTTCACTAATTGTCCCTTCGGGGCGTACTCTTCGGCGTCGGTGCCTACTTTCACTTGCACTGGTACTTCATCTTTTGAGCCATCTGGGTATGTCACTTCCACCGTACCTGGCTTCTTACCTGGTGTCGCTACTTCTACCGGGGTCTTCCAGCTGTATTTAGCATCTTGCGGTAAGTCTGACTTATTAGCTACTCCTGCTTCAGCACTCGGTGCCTTACCCAAATCTGTTTTCACTAACTGACCCTTCGGGGTATATTCTTCAGCGTCAGTTCCCACTTTAACTTGGACCGGCACTTCATCTTTTGAGCCATCTGGGTATGTCACTTCTACCGTACCCGGCTTCTCGCCTGGTGTCGCTACTTCCACTGGGGTCTTCCAGCTGTATTGGACATTTTGCGGTAAGTCGTCCTTATTGGCTACTCCTGCTTCAGCACTTGGAGTTTTGCCCAAATCGGTCTTCACTAACTGACCCTTCGGGGTATATTCTTCAGCGTCGGTGCCTACCTTCACTTGCACCGGTACTTCATCCTTCGAGCCATCTAGGTACGTTACTTCTACCGTACCTGGCTTCTTACCTGGTATCGCTACTTCTACCGGGGTCTTCCAGCTGTATTGAGCATTTTGCGGTAAGTCTGACTTATTAGCTACTCCTGC
>NZ_AZFT01000030.1:1395-81605 GCF_001434405.1 Ligilactobacillus apodemi DSM 16634 = JCM 16172
ACCTAAATCGGTTTTCACTAATTGTCCCTGTGGACGATATTGATCAGCATCAGTGCCTACTTTCACTTGCACTGACACTTCAGTTTCTGAGCCGTCTGGATAAGCTACATCTACCGTACCATTTTTCAATCCTGGCGTAGTAACTTCTACCGGCGATACCCAAGCATAAGCTGTATTTTTTGGTAATTCAGATTTATTAGCTATTCCAGCTTCAGCCAATGGGGACTTATTTAAATCCGTCTTTACTAATTGACCTTTAGGCGTATATTGACTAGCTAAGCTACTATTGACCATAAGGGTTACCGGCACAATTAAGTGTGTTCCATCGGCAAAGTTTATATTAACGCTACCACTTACTACTACTGGATATACTTCTTCCAAGGATGGCTGTTTTTGCCAAGTTATCGAAGTAAAACCTGAATTGTGACTAGCTGTAAGATCTGTAGTTTGAACCATCGAACTTGCCCTAGGAATCGAACTATATACCCCTTGGGTCACTGCCTTACCATTATTTGGAGTTGCTCCATAAACGTTGACTGGTACCGACATATTTCCTAAGTTTGAAAATTTACCTAAATCAGGAAAATCAACATTTTCATTATTTACTCCAATCACAGCATTTTCTTCACTAGAGCTAGTATCATCACTCCCAGTTGGTACAACTGTCGTTAAATCATTATCTTGCCAAGATACCTTAGCACCCTTTAAAAGGCTACCATCATTTTCATTAACCAAATCTTGCTCTGCATTTATAAAGTAGGTAGCATTTTTAAAATAATCTCCTGTCCTAGGATCCCTTTGATAAGTAGTTAGTGAATCTACCACTTGAGTCGCAGTTGGAAAAATATTACGACCACTTGTCTTATGCGTTACGACCGGAGATACTTCTGCAAATAACGCTCCTTTATCATTAAAAGTGACCTTTGTTGTTCCATCAACAACCGCAATCCCTGCATAAACTGTTTTCTTTTCACCGCTTGAAAATGTAGCTACTACAGGTACGTTATACAGACCTACTTTTGTTTGAGCTGTTGGTGCCACAGTCAAAGTTCCATCTGGAGCTACGGTCACCCAGCTAAATTCCTTATTTGGATCAACTAAGGAATACATAACATCTGTTGGCTTTTCTTTATCTTGGTATTGCACAACTACAGTCTTAGTTTCAGTCTGCATTACAGCTGTTGACTCATATACTGGATGGTAAGCAATTAAATCTGTGCCCATCACTAGATTACTTGAACCCCACCAATTAAAATAGTTATTAAAATCGTCTTTAGCAGCTTGAGGAGTATCTTGCGCAAAGCTAACGCTATTTAAGTTCGCCAAACCAAATGGTGTTCCTTCTTTACTTCCGTTGTAATTCATGGAGTAGTCACCTTGCCAATTATTTGAGCTTAAAGCTTTTATTTTCCACTCATAATTTTTGGCTTGAGACACATTACCATTGCTGTATTTAATATTACCAACTGTGCCATATTTTAACGGGATCGTCTTCTCATTAGTAGCTGAGACCGTGATTTTATTATCTTTTCCTTCTAAACGGAAAAGCATCCCTTTTTGTCTACCTGTCCGAACCATCTTAAATAGCTTAGGATCAACCACATTCACTCGATTGACCGTAGCTACCCCGTACATTGCGACCATTCCTAATGGATAGATCGGTGAATTAGCGTCATCTGTTATCCCTAAATAGTCATAGTAATAATCAAGCGTGCCATACATACTATCCATTTGCAGACCATCTTCTAAATCTAAAGTTCCTTGATCGACATTTAAAGCAGTCGAGCCATTATTTGCACCAGTACCACCATACGAGATCAACGGGGTTGCTGCTTGTTTAGATCTTACATCCATTTTACGGACGATTTTCAAAGTCGCATTTTTATTAATGTTTAAGTTACCATGGACATTACCAGTCAATAAGTCGGTATTATCTGGACTGAGTTTACTATTCCAATTTAAAGTGATCACGCCTGAGTGTGCTCCAGCTCCACTAGCTGAAATACCAGCATTAGTGCCACCATTGTTATCTTGATAGGTATTGATCAGTAATTTTGAGCCTTCATTTAGCACTAAATTATCAGGATCCCACACTGCACTTGACACACCATGCCCCATATTTAAAGTGACTTTAGCATCTTTCATCAACCCAAATACATGATTATCATTGATAAAATAGACACCACGAGTATTAGGGGAATCGGTTGCGTTAACGGTCAATGTACCACTAACTTTAAGATCACCAGCAGCTGTTGCAGGGGCACCTAACACAAGCGCAGCTACTACACCATTTGAGGTTTGATCTTTAGAAGTTGCATTGACTGTTAGATCACCAGCAATATTGGCCGTACCATTATTGACATAAACAGCTGTCGAACCATTGACCAAGTAACCCGAAGTACCACCACTTGGCACAGCAACTCCACTTGCGGTCGTATTAGCATTAACTGTTAAGCTTGCCCCTTTTTCTACATTCAAAGAACCTGCATAAAGATTCCGGAAGCGGTTACCATAACTGTTATTAGTAGTCAAATTGACTTGCGAACCCGCCTTAGCTGTTACAACACCACTGACATACAGATTTTGCGGAGTATTAGTATTTGATACGGACGATGCTAAATCTACTTTACCAGCTAAATTAACATTATTAGCGGTCACAGTCGGTTGAGCTGAACTAACTGGCGCAGTAGCTTTAGACGTTACATCGGTCAAATTGACAGTAGCATTCGGAACATAAGCTAAAACCCCATTACCATCATTAGTAACTTGCTCAAAATTTACAGTCGCATCAGTGCCATTATTTTGAAATCTAACGACTCCATGCCCTTGATAATTATTTGTCAGCAAATGTAAATTCTTAAAGGTGAGATTCCATTTTTTATTGGTATTTGCCGTTGTGCTGTAAAAATAAAGTGACGAATTTCCCATATCTAGAGTTGCATTTTGCCCGTCAGTCTTATTTCCCCAAATAGTAACGTTACGTGCTACTCCACTATTATTGACGGAAACATCACTATTTGTTGTATTTTTTAAATCTTGATCTAAAACGATCTCACTGACCGCTTTATTATTTAAAGCAGTTTGAAATTGCGTCATATTCGACACATGACTTGCAGTTACACTAGGCGTCGCCGTCTCAGGTTGAACTACTGTTGGTTGCGCTGGTTGGGCGGTCGCTGCTTGTGGTTGTTTTGCAGCTGACGTTGGTGTAGGCGCAGTCGATGTTGGTTGTGGCGTTGTTGCTACCGTTGCCTTTGGTGCTGGTGAACTTGTGACTGGCGTTGGCGCTGACTGTGAATCTACTTCCGCTGAGGTTGCTGCAACTGCTGGCGCCTGTGTTGGCGTAGTTGTTGCTGTAGCATTTGTTTGTGGTGTCGTAGCCACTGACTGCGATGCTACCGGTGCCTTTTGCTCAGGTGCAGTAACTTCTTTAGCTGCCGTTGCTTGACTAGCTTGTGCTGATGATTGTTGTGACTGTTCAGCTGGCGTATTAACTGTTGTAGCTGCAACTGAGGTTACTTTTGGCTCAGACGTTGCCTGCTTTTCACCTAAAGTTGCTGTCTGTGCCTGAGCTGTAGTTGACGCTTGCGGTTGACTTTGTGTTGGCTGCTCATTACCCGTTTGATCAGCCAGAACACTATTTGAACCTGCATAAACTGCAAAAGTTGTCCCGATCAAGACTGATGCTACCCCAATAGTGAATTTCTTGATCGCAAATCTTTGGCGCTTAGATGCCATTTTTTGTATACGTAAATTATGATTGTTTTTTGAGAGCATAATACCATCTTCCCCGTTCTGTAAAATATGCTTCCCTAAAAAACATCCTGCCTATCAAATATTGTTATAAAACTATTTTTATGGTAATACAACTTTTTATCCGGAAAAAATGTTGGTTAGTTCTATAAATATGTTTTTATACAATAAATAATATACAACTTAAATTGTTATATATTTATTGCTTGTTATTTTAAAATTAGATTGACACGCTAGATGCGTTGGATACAATATAAATAAGCTACAAAAAGGAGACTCACGATGAAAAAAAGTAAAGACGATAAGATGTTATTACTCAAAGACCATGTGACTGCCAGTAATATAAAAGTTGGCGACTACACATACTATGGGACAGATGGGCAAAAAGATGTTGTTTTTGACCGTGATAATGTTTTGTATAATTTCCCTGGTCACGGTGATTTGATCATCGGTAAATTTACTTCGATCGCAAACGGCGTCGAAATCATCATGGGGGCTGCCAACCACCCGATTCAGAGTTTCTCGACCTATATTTTTGGTGAATACTCTGAAGAATGGCTCCACAAACAAGGGATGACGAAAAAAGATATGCCTGATAAGGGCGATACGATCATTGGTAATGACGTTTGGATCGGACGCCAAGCAATGATCATGCCTGGCGTTACGATCGGTAATGGTGCGATCATTGGTGCCCGTTCGCTAGTTACTAAAGATGTGCCACCATATGCGATCGTCGGGGGAAATCCAGCCAAAGTCATCCGCTACCGGTTTGATGAAGAAACGATCAATTTCTTAGAAGACTTAAAATGGTGGGACTTCTCGCCAGAACAACTGGAAGAAGCGATCCCTTATCTTAGCACACTAGATTTAAAGACAGTCAAAGAAAAACTATTAGCTATTAAAGGTTAAACAAACAAGGCCCCAGTCAAAAATTTTGACTGGGGTCATTTTGTATTTCCCTGGTTATTATGGTATTGCGTTGCTCGACCAGCACCTATTTTAGTGAGTAAATTCTTCTCTACTAGGTTAGGTAAGATGCGACTGATCTTACTAGCACTCAAATTAGTTTGAGCCACTAATTGTCTTTTAGATAATGGCTTGTCTGCTTCAAATTGTGCCAATACTTGCCATTCATTCGCCGACAAATCATCAGCAACATTTAACACAGGTAAAATCACCACCAACGCATTAGGTGTTACTTTAAATTTAGGCGAAACGATTTCATTTACATAGGCTTGTTTAATGCGTAAAATTCCTGTACCAAACATTTCAATATAATTTAATCTAAAAAATATATTCGCGATGAGCGGATTACGAGGAACTGAAAGATAGCCGCTAAGATACTCCAGCTTCTGTGATCCCAAAGGGTAACCCACCGGGAGATTTGATCTCTATCCGGTCTTCATACAGTGAAATCAAAATATTCGCACGTTCATCCCAAGCCCGATGTACCAAAGCATTCGCCACAGCTTCGCGAAAAGCAACTTCAGGGAGCAATTGTACCTTCTTTCTTGTTGTTCCGCTTATTTGTTCGTATTCATAATACTTTCGATACTGCTTAAGTGCACCTCTAAATTGAAGCAAGAGCGAGCGCTGTCTAAACGTTTTTCGTTCCATGATCTCATCGATGCTCTTACCAAATCAGACTAGATCGACCCCAGTAAAGTCATTTTCATCGGCGAGTAACTCTGCAGCGTGATTATACCCAGCAGGTGAAAGAAGATCTAGCGTCTTCAAAATATCAGGAGTGAGTTTTTTGATCCCCAGTTTATCTTGTAATTCTTTTTCAAGCGCTGTGAAATGTAGTTCTTTAGTCGATGTTAGCTGCTCATCAAAAGTTTTTTCCACGCCTTGTAACGTCAAGCGATTGAGCTCGCCCCGAGAAACTTCGATCGTAGCTGTATCATTTCGTTTATAGGCTTTGCCTTTATATAAATACGGTTTTTCTAACCCCTCAAATACTTTTAAAGCAATAACGTTATGCGCTTCGATCGTTAACTTAAAATTAGGTCGAGGATCAATGCTATCATTGATCTTATTTTCGATATTCAAACAAGTTGCTTTAGGATCTGTGACCCCGACCACTTCACCACTATCTGTGATCCCAAATTTGATGACCCCTGTCTCGTAATTAGCATAAGCGCTGACTGTTTTAAGAAAAGTATTGGTGATCTTTTCTTTATATTCGAGTGTCTTTGTCTCTTTCATTAGGCCCACCCCTATCTTGTCCAAATCGTATCATCGTCGCAATCTTTTTGCAACGATTACGCTAATCGTCTCACTTTTTTTGCGACGATAATCTTATTCATCTCACTTCAGTTGACTTATCTAAAAAAAGGTAGCCCCGCCCGGCTACCTCACGATCACCCTCGAAAGGGTAATATAAAATAATACATGATCATTATGACATTGATCAAACCACTTTGAACATCTCTCTAGAATATATTCCCCAAAAACTCATCCAGCTCTCTAAATCAATGGACTCGTTGAAAGTTTAGAACTCAAGTATGGCTATAAATTACTATCGCGCGATACTTTTTTCAATTTGATAAATGGTGTCACGAGCAAAACAAACCATGTCAGCACGGCAAGACCAAATAAAACATAGTAAGTCTTCTTCATTTCAAAACGGACGGTGATTTTATTCACACCACGTTCTAAGTTGACTTG
Source organism: Ligilactobacillus apodemi DSM 16634 = JCM 16172 (assembly GCF_001434405.1). Classification (GTDB taxonomy): domain Bacteria; phylum Bacillota; class Bacilli; order Lactobacillales; family Lactobacillaceae; genus Ligilactobacillus; species Ligilactobacillus apodemi. The sequence goes on from NZ_AZFT01000030.1 coordinate 7,819, forward strand.
AATTGTTCCGCGCTCACTGATTGTATATGCACTCGTTTGACCATTAACGGAAACTTTTTCGCTCGAATAAGCTACGACTGGTAGATCGACCGTGGCCGCATTTTTTAATTTTATTTGATACTCAAGTGCATTAGCTTGTGATCGTGGCGAAACCACCACCGTTTTATGATCGATATAAGCCTGATGTAAAAGAATACTTTGCGTCTTAGGATTTGTCTCGATCATATTTCCGTCAAATGCAACTTTAGGATAATAATCGGTCTCACCATAAGGAATTCGATAAGTATAAAGATCATAGTAGTTTCCTTTATCTATGACAGCTCCTTCTGAAGGAATCGCAAATTTATCTGTTGCTTTCTTTAATCGAGTTGTTGCTGAAACATTATAGAGTCGCTCCAGCACAGGAGTAAGTGTCTGAACATATAAACACATTGCAATACTAAGCACAAACAAGCCTACTAATACTTTTGCTTTACCTTGGAAATGTCTAAATATGCGCGCCAAGATCAAAGATAAGATAGCCGCCATAAATAATGACGAATAGGTCGTAAATCGATATGGAAACTGGATCACGCCTAAGATCCTCAGAAGCTTGATCCGAGCTATCTCAGTATATGGGAAAAGATTTGTCGACAACACGATAAAGATCAACCCTAAGATATAGAGACTCAATTCACGTTTATCACGGCGTACAAAATACCAACCACCAAGTGCTACTGCAAGTAAAACGATCCCTAGACCACGGTTAGTCGCATAATTTTCTAAAGATGCTTGCCATAGATCTTGCATACTATATAAAAATGCAAAGCCAAAACTAGGGGTACCTAAACGCATTTTGATAAAATCTGTCCCAAATGGATATATGAACCAAGCGGTCAAAAGAAAAGTTACTGTTACACTTTTAAGAAGTGCTATCCATCTTCCTTTTGGAAAATGGCGATCTACTACCAGTCGGCAAAGAAATAAACAAGTAAAAAGCCCTACTGCAATAACAACACTGATCATGTGACTATAAGTCAGTAAGGCCATCCCTCCTGCCAAAAAGGGCCACTTACGCTGATCGCCCCAGATGACTTCGTAAAAGCCATACAATGCAAGAGGAACGAAAGTATAGGCGATAAATTCACCTAAAACGTAATTTCTAAGTCCCAAATAAACATGGTAGACCGAGATCGTATAAAAAAGGGCAAACATTACCGCCCGCAAGCGATCACGTGAAAAACCATACATAGCATAATATGCACAACTAAGGGTCAAAAACATGAAAAGGCCATACCAAATATAAAAAGCCATGATCGGATCAAATACGAATCTTAAAAGCGCCCAAGGATATAAAAAGACTGTCGGATAAAATAAGAATGAACCGACACCGCTATTGTGGAAAGTATGCGTTGCAATAAATGTAAATAACTGTCCCGAACGCAAGTTTTGATAGATCTCTTCTACTCGTGAGAAATGAAAACTACCGTCTGAAGTAAAGCCACTCAATAATTGCGTCCTGGCTACCCAAAAGGTAAAAAAGAAACTCAAACAACAAAATAATATCAAGATCTCAATATTTCTTTTTGATCTGTTCACTTTATCCACCTCGATCATCAACTATAATCTCCTCGTTCCTAAATGAACGACTCGTAATAAAAGAGCTTCTAGCTTTTGGACAAGTAACTCTATTCTTAATAAGCTAAAAAGTACTTGCCTTAATTTTTCAAGCAATGAACATCCTAAATAGATCAACAAACTTCCACCTACAACATCTACTAATAAGATCAAAGGCGCCTCTTTTGCAAGTGAGCTAAAACGCCCCTGTATAAGATGTACTGCTACCATGGGTTGTAAGTGGATCAAATAGACCCCAAACGTCAAAGGAGCAAAACCTTTTATCCATTTGATACTTCGAGGATCAAGTTTGAGGTCTTTGAAGTAAGCTAATAATGCAATTGCCATCAACAGGATCGTGGGCGCCGGATAGTTGACTAAGACTCGCCCGTGCCCTGCCTCACCACCAAAGGCTAAAAAGCAAATAAAAGAAAGGAGTACAAGTCCACTAAATACCAGTCGATCGGCATGCCATAAGTTCCAATCATATAAGCGAATATAGCCCCCGATCAAATACAAGACAAGAAGCCATAAAGCGCTGTACCCACTGTTAAGTGCTAGAAAATCTTTGACCCGAAAGATAAAGGTCTCGCCAAAAGAAAAGATCATGATCAGCATGAAGAGCATTTTTTGCAATGAAGCTCGACTTAGAGTATTCAAAAGATAGTTCAAAAGCGGTATAAAAAGAAAAAGCACAAAATACGCGGAAAAATACCAGTATCTTTGATATGAGATCGGCATAAACATTGCCAGAATATCTTCTTTACTTAGCTTTAGACCAGGCACTAAAGCTACCACTGCAACATTCAAAACGACTGAATAAAATAAAACTTGTAACCATAAGCGGATGATGTTTTGAGGTTTGTATCGACTCGTAACACCTACATACCCCGATATCAAAGCATAGCAATTAACAGCTCCATAACAGATAATGTCAAGCAACCAACTCAATTTATAATTGAACGTTCCTGTTCCTAATTGTGTAGCTTGACCGATCACGCCCCCAATAAGCAAAACATGATTCAAAACGATCATATACATCGAAACGATCCTGAGTAGATCGATCCCATAATTTCTTTTTGTCATAAATCTACATTTCTCCCTAACTTACTTTTGTGCTATCTTTAGCAGTAAACCAATCTACAAGGTACTTTAGAATAGATAGCGTACTTTTAAATTATACATTAATTCACACTATAGACACTATTAATAATTCCAATAGGAAGTTAAAACCAGTTAATATTTAACCTATCGTTATATTTATACTTGACGATAAGGTGATCTCATGAAAAATAACATCAATATCGGGGATAACATTCGCTTTTTTAGAAAAAAGAGAGGTTATACACAAGAACAATTAGCCGAAAAAAGCTCGTTATCCTTGAATTTTATCTCTGCTGTCGAGCGTGGTACAAAAGGGATCACGTTCAACAAATTACTACAAATTGCTTCAGCTCTAAATGTCCCTATTACGACTCTAGTTGCACCCCAAACAAAAACTGAAAAAATTCACTATATTGAAGAATTAGAACACGAGCTTCAACAATTATCTTCCACTGATCAAAAACGACTCGTTCAAAGTTTCATCACTATCTCAAAAACAGTTCATCGTAATGATCATGAAGATTAAACCAAATAAAGGTGGTCAACTAAACTAAGTTACCACCTTTATTTTTTATTAGGGATATTAGTTACTTATATTGGATCTCCACATTCATTTCATCAAGTCTTTGCTTTCCACCACTTTGGTTAGCATAATCGATGACTTCTTTACTGCTGATCAGTCCTACTCTTCCATCAGTGTTAGTGCCTGGTAAAAATTTACCTGTTCTAATATCGGCTCCCCCAAATACATAGCGATCATTCTTTGCTCCATCGGTAGCGGCAGTTTCAGCAATTTGGAATCCACCACCGGCTTGATCAAGAGTTATAGTGATCAGAGGTCCACCGCTTGTAACAATAAATTTTGCGCCAGGATTACGTAAGGCCCTCCATTCTTCACAGTGATTTATACCGTATAAGATCAAGGCTTTATACTTCAGCAGTTGGTCTTGATTGTAATCATCTATCGTAATAGTATTACTGCTACTTTCAGCTCGCTTGTCTTCAACTGAGATCTTTTCGGCTAACTTATTGATCGTCGCTAGATCATTATTATCATTGATATATTTAATGATCGTATCTAAGGCTACACTTTGTTCAGAATTGGTACTACGTTGTCCACCAAAACCATTAAAACTGTAGTAATTGACAGTATTATCAGCACTCAAAGTGTACGAAGGCCCAATATAGTTTTCATCACTTGTGTTAGTATCTTTTATCAAAGCGTACCGAATACCCTGCCCTGGTTTGTCCAAATTACTGATCAATCTCTTTGTAATGTAAACATTGATCGAATTTGCATCATATAGTTCTTTCCATGTATCGTATGGTTTTACATTTTCTACTCCATAGTAGATGATCGCTGCTGCTGTCTGCTGCGGGGTCAATTTATTAACGACTAATTTATCTGTTTCTTTTTTGGAATTAGCTGTAGCTTCCTTTTTGGTCGTTGATTCTGACTTTTGTTTAGCAGTCAAGCTACTTTTCTTAGAACTTTCAGTACCACTATTTGAAGTAGCTGTAGTAGTCTGATCGTTATTTCTAGTAAACAAAAAGACAGCTATGATTCCAAGTACCAATATCAAGAATATACTTGCGATCACAGTAATAGTCTTTTTCTTCTTGCCACTACTTTGATCGACTCTGCTGACTTTTTCTTCCAGTTTTTCCCGACAATTACTGCAAAAATTGGCATCATTATCATTCTTATGCCCGCATTTTGGACACTTTTTCATATGTTGCGCCTCCTTTTACTCAGTTATCTGTTATGCTCAATTTCATATCTTTTAAAACACGTTTACCGCCTGCTTGATTTACGTACTTTACTATCTCACTTCTATCGACAGGTGTCATTCCACTCGTAACTAGATCTACTTGATGATCAGCATTTAAACTACCAAATGTGTACATATTGACTACTTGCCCATTTACTTTAGGAATATAAGCGATCACAAAAGTATTACGATTTTGTTCATCAGCGACCTTGAGCGTCCTATAGTCGTCATCAGTCAAAACATTCAGATAACTATCTTTACTTGCCTGATCCAGTACCTTAAATTCTTTGTAATTACTGATCGCATAAAAAATCAAGATCTCACACAGTAAACGATCATTTGTTAGATCACTATCTGTTATTTCATTTCCATCCCCTTCAGAACGGTTATCCTGAATAGAGATCCTTTTACTTAATGCATCGACTTCTGTAACTGCATGTTGTTCATTGATATATTCGACAATATCTTTTAAATTCACGCTTTCTACTGCCGAAATATTATCAAAATTTTCATCTAAAGTTCTAGGATCATAATAATTGATCGTATTATCTGGATCTATCGTATAAGAAGGTGCGATATATTGTTTACCAGAATACGCAGTCTTCTTAGATTCGTCTGTTGCATTCGTCGCCGCATACCGAACATTTTGCCCTGGCTTTTCCAAATTAGATGTTATTTTCTTAGTTATATTGATATTTATTGGCTCAGTAGATACATAGAGTGGTTCCCAAACATTTCGATCTGACATTGTTTTTTTCGATCCATAGTAAATGATCGCCGCTGCAGTTTGCTCTGGCGTTAGATCTTTAACAATCAATTTTTCACTTTCTTCACTAGACGAGGTCATCTTGATCGAGGAGTTACTCTTTTTTGGCTTATCTTCTGTGCTTGCACTACTACTTTTCTTTTCTATCCTTGACGTTACTTTAGTTGTAGTTTTACTTGTATTATTGCCACTGAAAAAGAAAAAAATAACGACGGCTATAGCTACACAAAACGTTATTAACAAATATGGCATGAATTTTTTGAGCTTATTTTCTTCTTTCTTTTCAGAATGTCTATCAGCTACTAATTTTTCTCTACAATTACTACAATACTTTGCATCATTATCGTTTTTATGACCGCATTTAGGACATTTTCTCATCAATACTCCCCCTCTTTATATGAAAATGCCTTAAACAACAGATATCTATATCCATAGTGATATTTAAACTACCTAATTTACTACACCTATAAATAATTCACTGCTACTCAGTTTAAGTATCCTGATTATAAAAAAGTTTATATCAAAGACTAAAATGACCTAGATATAAACTTTTTAAATATTAATTTCTTATCGTTTTCAATTAGCAACTACATCAAAATTCAGCCATGGCTTCTAGAATATAAGTGTGTAACTTATTCAATTTCTGAAAATCAGATGGGCTAGAAAATATCCTATGTGTTTGTCCTGCAGAGGTTATAAATTCGATTGATCCATATACATTATTTTGAGTCCAAAAATAAATGTTATACCCACAAAATCCCATTACCAATATAAAAATAAGATCTAACAATAATCCAAATTCATTGAAGAAAATCAATCCTAAAAGAGCTAATCCGAAGATTAAAAGTGATCTCTTCGGAAAAGGCACACCATACTTTTGAACTGATACATTGTTTACCTTTTTTAAGGATATACTATTTCCACCATAGCTAATCATTTTATCTGTTACTGTAACTTGTTGATCCATCCCTTCATTATCTTGAATGATTTCTTTATAAAACACTTTATTATTCATATTTTTTATATCCTCCAACAATTTTTCTACTTGTAATTATAAATATGCCACATTATTTATTTAGACTACTTAACACGTTTTTTTCTAAAGATATTTACACCAAGCATTCCAAGGATCATTGTAAATCCAAGACTAACAAGTCCCATTTCCGACTTATCTCCTGTCTGTGGCAATGTATTTCCTTGTTTTTGTTCATCTTTACTTGTTTCTGATACTACCGAGGTGGCAGTCACTTGCGCTACAACCTTATCACGAGTAGTAGCTGTTACTTTCTCAGAAGCTTGTGGAACGGCTACTTGAGCTTTTTTCTCAAGTTCTGCCTTCTTTGCAGCACTATCTTGGGCGTTCTTTTCAAAACTCGTAGTAGGTGTTTCAGTCGTATCGTTTGAAGCTTCTTTGCTAACTACAGTAAATTCATTTCCTGCTGGATCGACAAGCTTATCATTTTTAGTAGTCCAACCTGAAACTTGCTTACCATTTTGATCTACAACTTGACCATTATGCTCATGGTAGCCCTTATCTTTAACAGCTAGTTCATTTTCTACACGTTGTAATTCTTTTTCTTGCTCACGTCTTCTTTGTTCTTCTTCTGATCGTTCTTTAAGTGCTTGAGCAAGATCATTTTGAGCCTGAGTTAACTCGCTTTGTAGTTGAATCAGTTCATCAGTCGTTTTATCCAATACCGCTTTAGCCGTTTCATATTCTGCTTTGGCTTGGTCTAGTTTTGTTGCTTTGAATGTTAATGCCTGTTTAGCAGTTACATGTTCAGCTTGTTTAGCTGCATAGTTTTCATTTGCCTTCGCTAAATTAACTCCGGCTTTTTCATAACTTTCCAACTGAGCTTGCTTTTGAACCAACTGAGCTTTTAGATTATTTAATTTGGTGATCTGCTTTTCTAACTCAGTCTTTTTGTCTTCACTAGTAGCAACGGCCTGAGATAAGTTTGTTTTAGCTTGAACTAACTGATTTTTTGCAGTATTTAGTTCTTCTTTGGCTTGAGCTAATTTTTCTAATTCAGATTTAAATTCTACTTCAACAGCTTTTAGTGCATTTTGAGCTTGTTCTAAATTCTGTGTAGCCACAGCTACTTTATTCACAGCAACTTGTTGATCTTGTTTTAGCTTAGTAAGTTGGGCTTGACTGCGTACTAAAGCATCTTTAGCTTGAGCTAATGCTGTTTGTGCTTGCTCGACTTTAATCTGTGCATCTTTTTGTGAGTTTAACTGAACAGCGTATGATCGTTCTGCTTTTTGTGCTACAGATCTTAAGTTATCCAGAGTTGCATTTTCAGTAGCTAACTTATTCTTTTGATCATTATATTCTTTAATAGTAGCTGCATTATCTGGAATATCGATCAAATTTTGTTGGCTAAATTGAGAGTCTTTTGTATTCAAATCTGCAAACTGATCCTTATATAAAGTAATAGGATAAATGAATTCATAATGAACGTTGCCAAATTTATCGGTGCTTACACCTAAAAATGTATTATCTTTATTTTCAAAATCATCATTTTCATGTGAACTTAAAATTGTATAAGCATGTCCCCAATTAGATCCAGCATCGTTAAACATCATTGCAACGACACCTTGAAAAATTTCATATTTTAAATCGTACATAGTATTCATTTCACCTAATTCGGCTGAACTATAACTTTTATGCAAATTTTCATATGATGATACATTATGTTCCTTCATAATAGTTTGCAATACTTTTGTATCATGATAATTTTTAACATTTGATTTTTGTCCAGCTTCTAGAGCATATAAAATCGAATCTTCATTAACTTTAACTGGAGGTAATCCAGCTTGTGAACGATATTGATTTACTAGATCAGCAGCAAATAATGTAAGTTCTTTAGCTTGATCATAAGTCAAATTAGCATAATCTGCTGGACGATTTTTATCTGATTGCGGACCATGATATAAGTAATCATTATTAATGATAAATGTTTTTGGATCCATATACATATTTTGCAACATTTTAGCAGTTTCAGCTGAAACATTATTAGCTAAAATTTCTTTCATTGCATTTTCTGGCATTTGTGGCACAATAACTACATTGTCAACTTGATCTTTTAAAGAATCTACTTTGCTTTGAAGATCGTTTACTTTATTTTGTTGAGTTGAAACAGCTTTATTAGCATTATCAACATTTGTTTTAGCTTGGTCAACTCGTTCATTAGCAGTATTTAAATCAGATTTAGTTTGGTCAACTGTTGATTGAGCATCATTTACTTTATTTTGATTAGAATTAATTTCTTGTTCTGTGTTAGAAATTTGTTGTTCAACATTTTTTTTATCTTGTTCAGCTTGTTGTAAATTAGCTTGAGCTTGATCTACTTTATCTTGAGCATCCTTTGCACTACTATTATCAACAATATCTTGAGCTTGATCGACCTTAGTTTGGGCTTGATCAACAACTGCTTGAGCATCATTTACTTTGTTTTGTTCATCTTCAACAACTTTTTGTGAAGCATCATAATCTGATTGAGCTTGATCAACTTGTGTTTGTTGATCTGTAATTTGTTGTTGAGTTTGATTAATATCATCTTTAGTTGATTGGATATTTTCAGACGTTGCATTTTCAGCAGTTTTTTCTGCTTCTTGTTGAGCTTGTTTAGCTTGATTTACATCATTAGCAACTTGTTGTTCTTTATTTGCAGCATCATTATATTCATTTTGTGTTGTCTCTAAATTAACTTGTGCTTGATCTACCTTAGCCTGGGCTTGGTTTACTTCATTTTGCTTAACATTAACATTTGTTTGCGCTTCAGTAACTTTTGACTGTGCTTGATCGACTGGCGATACTTGTTGCTGCTGAACTTGTGTCGATCGATCGTCAGTTTGCCCTGAATTCGTTTGCGTCTCATCAGCTTTGGCTGTTTGAACCGCACTAAATGTTGCTAAACTCAATGCACTAACAGTTAAAACTTTTTTCATCTTAAATGATCCCCCTATCTCCAATTCGAGTTTTATCCCAGATATATCCAAAAATCATAGTCCAGATGATTTTTATTATGTATATCTACTTACTCATTTACCTACTATCATAGTTTTTTATCTTTAACACTATACGTAAGTATTTTACAAAACTTTAAACAAATATTAATATTTTAGCGTGAAATGTAGTAATTTCTACGCGAATAAAATTTATTTTTGTTCTCGCTTCAAAAACTGATTTTTAGTGTTTATCATAGGAGATATAATATTGTTATTGGGGATTTTATTATGTTTAACTTTTACATTTTAGATGACGATCGGACCCAGCAAATACTTTTGGAAAAAATACTACGCAAAATCGCGGGCGAATTATCTTTATCGCATATAAATATCGAGGCCTTTTCAAAAACTACAGACTTGGAAAATAATCTCTTGTTGCCTTCTCCCCAAAATATCTATATTTTGGATCTAGAGCTTCAAGGTGATAAATATGCTGGTCTGAAGATCGGTAAATATATTCGTCAAAAAGACCTCTATGCCTCCATTATTTTCCTGACAGTGCACGAGGACTTCTTGAGCGTAACTTACAAATATCGGATCGAGGCCTTGAATTTTATTGCTAAAAGTAATAACGATGAATTATATGACACGTTAAAAACTGATATTGAGCAAGTTATTCAAAAACTAGACAGTTGGTCAGTTTTCAACAAAAACATTCTCTCTCTAAAGATCAATACTGGCATAGTTCGTATTCCTTTAGAGGAGATCTCTTACTTCACAACTTTTAGTAAAGGGGCACATTCTACTGTTTTATTTACTCGGGATAACCGTCAGTACAAGATCAATCTAAAATTAGGTGAGATCGAAAAAAAGTATCCTGGAGTCTTTTTAAAACCACATCGAAGTTATCTTGTCAATCCTTATGCGATCGAGTTGATCAATTACAAAGAACATTACCTTGTTTTAGCAGGGCATGTTCAAACTAAGATCAGCATTGCCCGCGGGCGATATCGCAGCTTCTTAAAAGAATTTGCTAAATATAATATACGATCATTAAAAGAGCTATAGTCGGTTTGTAGACTACAGCTCTTTTAATAACTTATAACGATCCATTTATAGTACTTGATCTTTGGTTTTCCTTTGTAAAAGCAAACTCCATGATCTATTAGAACATCTAAAAAATTGTTACTAGTATCTTTTGAGGATAATATGATCCTATTTCGATCCATAAACTCAATTTTTTTATTTGCAGTATCTATTCTCATCCTCCCCTTTGGACTCTTTAAATATGCCTTTACTATGTTGAGGTTTCGATCTTTGTTACTGATAAAAGCAACCTTTTTTTCCATAATAGATTTGTTTTTCCAATATGTTTTTTTATTGCTGAAATAATTACTAGACTTTCCATCACCACGAATAACATAGTATTGTGTTTGTAATGGGTGTTTTTTCTTATCTAAGTAGATAACTTTGATCTTCTTATAATTTTGCTCAGTATAACTAACAGATGTATATTTTCTTACTCCATAAAATATTCCTATCCCACCAAACAAGACCATCAGGCTACTAAAAATAACGAATACATTTTTAGATTGTAAAAAACTTTTAGGAACTTTCCGAAGATTTTTCAAAAAAGGAGCTTTCTTTTTTGTCAACGAAGCTCCGCAATTACTACACCAATTACTACCTAAAGGGCATAATTTCCCACATTTTGGACAGACTAGACTATACCGATATGGCTGTTTCCTACTCAATTAATATCCTCCAGCTTAAAAATATTTTCAATATTTATCACAACCTATTTGATTTATGGTAAAATCATAAGTGATTTTTAACACTATAGTAACACTTATTGCTTTTAAGGGGGAATATTTTATTATGCCATATTTTGCAATTCCAACATTTATACCTACCCAATATCCATCTTTATGGGCTTGGCTTTCATCCGCAGTACTCTTTAATTTGTGCTATGGATCAATGTTTTTATATGCTTATAGTCGTTTGACTAAAACTCGTATCGCACCGATCTATTACGTGATCGCAGGTATTATCTACGCTTTTGCAATTACTATCATCGGCACAACTTTTGCAATTATTTTAATGACGTTAGTCTTATATTATTTTGTCTTACATAAGCGGACAGATCTGAACATCGTTGCAGCACAGTTCTTTTATACCAATTTTTTATGTAACTGGCTCTATGGATTGATCGGACAGTTCGTTACATTAAGCTATCGCACTATATCGCCTACACCGACTTATTTTGTGTCGTTTTATCAGCTTAGCTTTATCCGATTAGCATGTGCTTTAGTAGTAATACTGTACGTGATCAAACTCACGACAAAATACTTTGAAAGCTATAGTCGCTATGTCGTTACACAAACACCGCTTCTTGCATGGTGCTTTAATATCTCCACTATCGCATCACTATATCTTCTTTATGCGATCAACTATAGAATGCTTTCCGTTTCACTATCGATCTTTTACTTACTCGGTAGCATCCTGCTCATTTGCGGGATCTGGTTTATAAAGCACACAGCAGATTACTATAAATTCAAGACACTCTCGTATAGCACGATGTTTGAATTGACTGAACTACAACAATACACTAGCCAGATCGAAGTTATGTATGACGATATGCGTCGTTTCCGCCATGACTATAAAAATATCTTGTACAGCTTATCTAGTGCTATCGACACAAACGATATCGAACTTGTCAAAAAAGCTTTTGATTCAGTAGTTATTCCGACTCAAAGAAATGTGACAACTTCAACTAGTGTTTTAGCTGATCTGAAAAATCTCCAAAATATCGAGCTTAAAAGTTTGATCTACAATAAAATAATGCAGGCCTTAGACCAAGGACTTACTTTTGAGGTCGAGATCGAACACAAGATCAAATTAGCCGAGGCATTTGATCTCTTAGATGCTGTCCGTTGTATCTCGATCCTTTTAGATAACGCGATCAATGCTACGGTAAATTCTAAAGAAAAAAAGGTCAATTTTTCATTTTTTGATTCTGAAGGGATCCAATACTTGATCATTGGGAATTCAACAAAAGAAGAAATGATCGATCTAAGTACTCTAGCACAACAAGAAAGTAAACTTGGCAGTTCTCATGGGATCGGACTTAAAAATCTCCAAATGATCTTGGCTAGATATCCAAATATCCAAGACAACTGTCGTTCTAATAATTACTGGTTCGAACAAGTGCTCATGATCCCTCTGAAAGCCTAAATTAAAAAAGAAGTATCACTTTGTGAAAACTTATCTCAAAGTGATACTTCTTTTTTATTGTTAATTCAAAATTAGCTAGATCGTATCATCTCACTTCGATAGTCTCATTTAAAGAAAAAAGAGGTAATGCCTGCCACATTACCTCGAAGATACGTTTCATAAATCAATCTTTTATTTTCCCATAGTAACGACGATCTTTCCAAGTGAATCATGCTGATAGAGTTTTTTTAGACCTACGACTAATTTTTCAAACGGCAAAACAGTCGTGATATTCGGGTCGAGCTGCTTTGTTTTAGCTAACTCTAAAAGTTCACGCGCCATTTGTCCTAGATCAGCTTTTTGCGTCGGCGAAGTGCTGCCATGGGCGCCCCCTAAATTCAACGCACTAAGGGAAAGCCCATTTTCAAATAACCATGCTGGATCATCGACCTTAGGTACTTCGACTAAACACACAAGTTCACCATTGTAAGCTAACCGTTCTGTAAGATCAAGCTTAGCTTCTTTACTTCCCACTGTATTTATGATCAGATCGACACCTTGGCCGTTCGTATATTCAAGAACAGCTTTTGTCACGTCTTCTTGCTTATAGTCGATGATCTTTTCTGGATGAAAAGCTTTGACAAAATCTTTTTTAGCGGTCGAAACAGTCGTTAAGACTTCCAAGTGCTTTAATTTGGCTAATTGTAATGCGATCGAACCGACTCCACCGGCCCCAGCATGGATCAAGATCGTCTTTTTTCCTGTCAAATTCAACTTACGAAAGAGCGTCTGATAAGCTGTCATCGCCCCACAAAGAAGAGCAGCTGCTGTCTTGAAAGAAACTTCAGCTGGGATCTTTGCTAAACTATAAGCCGGAAAAATTGCATATTCAGCAAAGGTCCCGTTTTGATGCAGATCATTATGACCAGACACGCGGTCACCCACTTTGAATCCTTGCACATTTTCGCCGACAGCTACCACTGTCCCCGCCGCATCAAGTCCGAAGATATGGGGATAAGTAAAACTTGGCAATGGTCGTTTTATCAATTTATAGTCGACTGGATTCAAACCGATACTTTCAACTTTGACTAATACTTCATCTGCTTGTGGTCGTGGCACAGGCGCCTCGATCAATTCAAGCGCCTCTAGACCATGACTATCTTTTTTAGTTAATGCATAAGCTTTCATTTACTACCGCCTCTAAATTATTTTTTCGATCCGATTAGATTTTTTAGCATAATTTTGCCCTAAGTAATAGGTGAACGCTATCAACAAAATGAACCCGCTGAAAGTCAACAGGCTGGCTTCGATCCCAAAGTTTCCACCATTCAATAGCGGATGAGCCGCCACCGACTGTGAGCCTAAAACAACATTTGTGCCAACGATCCCAGAAACAGGTGTCCCAAATAGGGGACCTTCAGCAAAATTCCACGCGCTGTGAAAAGCACCCGCAAGCCAAAGATCGCCGGCATAGATCCGAAAGAGACTCATCAAGAGCCCAAATAAAGTCAAATTGAGAAAACCTAAAAACGAGAGCCCGCTATTACCTAAGTGCGCCACCGCAAACGCTAAAGCTGAGATCACGATCGCCCCGCTTTGCGAAAGCTCTTTTGTCAGTTTTCCTTGTAGATAACCTCGAAAAATAACTTCTTCGACCATGCCTTGGATCCCAAAACCGACTAAAAACAAGACAAAGAAAAGCCAATTGCTATTTTCCCAAGTAACGGTCACGCGAAAAGCTTTACCTAAGACGGCTACGCCCCAAAGTAAGGCAAAAGTGATCGTCCCTAAGACATAACCTGTCCCATAGCGGATCAAAGCGCCTTTTTTATCAAACGGCATCACCTGCTGCAAGCGCGCTTGAGCGCCTTTGAATTCTTGTCGCAAAACAAACAAGACGAACCCTTCACCCATCAAGCCTAGCGCTAACGCCAACGGTTGATAAAGCGTGATGTGGCTTACATCAAACATCGAGATCAAACTCGTAATGATGATGGCTATTTGGAGCGGAAGCGTTGCGAGCACTAATAGCACCAGCGTTAGTAGAAGAGTCTTCGCCACTATTTTTACCTTATCCATAATGTCACTTCCTTTTTATATATAAAAATTAAAGCATAATCTCGCTTTACCAGCAAACAACATCACTTTGAACCAAAAAAAGAGACCTTTCTGGCTAACCAGAAAAAGTCTCTCTATATCTAGTTCATTATTCCCATTCGATCGTTGCCGGTGGCTTAGACGTGATGTCATAAACTACGCGGTTAACGTGAGCGACTTCGTTTACGATACGCACGGAGATTTCTTGTAAGACATCCCATGGAATCTTGGCAAAGTCAGCTGTCATCCCGTCGATCGAAGTTACGGCACGGATACCTACTGTGTAGTCATAAGTCCGGCCATCACCCATCACACCAACAGAACGGATACCTGGTAATACCGTGAAGTATTGCCAAATTTCTTTATCTAAACCGTGCTTAGCGATCTCTTCGCGCAAGATAAGGTCAGAGTCACGCACGATTTGAAGTTTTTCTTCCGTGATCTCACCGATAACACGGATCCCAAGACCTGGGCCTGGGAATGGTTGACGCCAAACGAGTTCGTGTGGCATCCCTAATTTTTCACCTAATTCACGCACTTCATCTTTGAATAGTGTGTTCAATGGTTCGATCAATTTAAATTGCATGTCTTCTGGCAAACCACCAACGTTATGGTGTGACTTGATCGTTTGGGCTGTATCAGTTCCAGATTCGATCACGTCAGTATAAAGTGTCCCTTGTGCCAAGAAGTCAATGCCCTTAAGCTTAGTTGCTTCATCATCAAAGACGCGGATAAATTCGTTACCGATGATCTTACGTTTCTTTTCAGGATCAGAAACGCCAGCTAATTTATCCATGAAGCGATCTTTGGCGTCAACTTTAATGATGTTTAAGCCAAACTTTCCGCCTAAACTTTCCATAACTTGTTCTGCTTCACCCTTACGCAACAAGCCATGATCAACGAAGATCGAAGTTAATTGGTCACCAATCGCCTTGTGTAATAAGACACCTACAACTGAGGAGTCGACCCCACCAGAAAGACCTAATAAGACTTTGCGGTCACCCACTTGTTCTCTGATCTTAGCGATTTGCATGTCGATAAAGTCATCCATGGACCAGTTATCGCGTGCGCCACAAACATCAAAAGCAAAGTGACGTAAGATGTCATTTCCGTATTCACTGTTGCGTACTTCTGGATGGAATTGTAACGCATAGAATTTCTTGGCTGTGTTAGCCATTGCTGAAATTGGGCAGTTAGCACTTGTAGCTGTTACTTCAAAGCCAGCAGGAACATCTGTAACTAAATCCCCGTGACTCATCCAAACAGTTTGTTCCTTAGGCAAGTTTTCAAACATTACGGCATCGGCATCAGTCACTGTAATTTCTGCTTTACCGTATTCCTTGTTATCAGCAGCTTCAACTTTACCACCGAGTTCTTGTGTCATCAATTGCATCCCGTAACAGATCCCAAGCACAGGAATACCTAAGTTAAAGATCTCAGGATCGACCTTAAATGCCCCTTCATCGTAGACACTGTTTGGACCACCAGAGAAAATGATTCCCTTAGGTGCCATTTGTTTGATCTCTTCAGCTGTGATCTTGTGGGATAATAATTCAGAATAGATCCCAAATTCACGGATCCGGCGTGTGATCAATTGGTTATATTGACTCCCAAAGTCCAATACAATGATCTTGTCAAAAGCCTGCATATCAACATTAGCCAAGATATTCACCTCATCATAAAATTTTTGCATGTGTTACCTTACATTGTACTCATTGAAACTAGCTGGGTCAATCGTTTTTCACGTACATTTTTCATGAAAATAATTAAATTCTACCTAGAAACCGAATATCTGCTAGTGGATTAATACTTACGCAATAACAATTCATTTATGCGATGGTTCTTTCCCTTTACAATGATCAAATCTGCCCGATTGCGTGTCGGTAAAATATAATCATGTAAATTCGGGTGATCGATCTCATCCCAGACCTTAGCTGCCATATCAAATGCTTGCTTGCGATCACCTAAAGCATAAGGATAATAGTAGTTTTTTGGGTCTTTGAAGGCTGTATCTAACAACATGCCAAAACGCTCTAAATACCACTGCTTAATGTCTTCTTCTTTAGCGTCAACGTAAATCGAAAAATCAAAAAAATCACTCACGTAGATCTTTTGTTGGCTCGGCAATTGTAAAACATTGATCCCTTCAACGATCAAAATATCAGGAGAATAGATCTCCTCATACTGATCAGCCACGATATCATAGACTTCGTGTGAATAAACGGGCGCTTTAGCGGGCAAGTTATTTTTCACATCGTTGATGAAATGCACTAAGCGTTCCATATCATAACTTTCAGGAAAGCCCTTGCGACTCATCAACCCCTTCTTTTTTAAAACTGCATTGGGATATAAAAAGCCATCAGTCGTGATCAGTTCAATTTTTTTAGTCGGATAAACTTCACTTAACAGCGTCTTTAACAGGCGCGCGGTCGTACTTTTTCCGACCGCCACTGAGCCAGCGATCCCCAAAATAAAGGGAACTTTGTGTGGTTTGATCCCTAAAAAGTCGGCTTGTTGATCTTGTAATTTTTGGTGCGTGGCCACAAACATTTTTAACAAATGGATCAGTGGCATGTAAACTTCAGACACGTCCGTAGTTGAGATGCGGTCATTTAGCGATTGGATCTTTGAAAGTTCTGTTTGGGTCAATGGCATGATGTGGTCTTGATAAAAGTTGCGCCATTCTTCCCGGGCGATCTTGTAGTAATTAATCTGATTTTCCATGCATTTTATTTCCTTGTATAGCGTTTTCTATTTTATAATAATCAATTATAGCACGGATCTAAAAATTCATTTAGCAAAGGATGCGGGAGTATGACTAAAGTAGTTTTATTTGGGGACAGCTTGACGGCAGGAGTCTTTAACGGCCACCCCACGGGAATTTTTACCCGTCTGTTAGAAGATAAATTCCCTGATGTGCAATTTATCAATCGTGGTCTACCTGGCGACCAAACGCGCAACGCTTGCAAGCGACTACGCAGTGATGTTTTGAGTGAAACACCCGATCTAGTCGTCATTTTCTTTGGAACAAATGACGTTTCTAGCCAAGAAGTCTTTTTGGCTAACTATCACAATAACTTAGCTTATATGCTGACTTCGATCAAGCCTAATAAATGTATCTTGATCACACCTGGGATCTCGGGGCCCACACGCCAAAATCTCCGTCCTTTAGAAAAAATGGAACAATATGCAGAAGAGACTTTGGCAGTAGCACAAGAATTTGAGATCCCAGCTCTTGATTGGTATGATCACTGTAAAGATCAAGCACCAACCAAGCTCTTACAAGCAGACGATCTTCATTATTCAGAAGCTGCCTACCAACAACTAGTCGAGCAACTTGAACCACTTTTAGCAAAAAAGCTCACTAATTTAAACTAATATCGCTTTAAAGAAGCTCGCTGAGAGTAGCTCTAGCTATTTTCTGCGAGTTTTTTGTTTTTATCCAAATCCCCATTTTTATCCAAATCCCCAGTACTTTTAACTTGATATACGTACCATACACGTATAAAGTGTGTAACATGAACGGCTAAGAAAGGACTGTTGGACATGGACAAAATCGTTGTTTTTCCGATCATTATTACCCCAGTACCGCATGAACGCAAATATCCTTATCTAGTAGAGATCCCCGCTTTAGACGGGATGACAGAGGGGCGCGACATTGCTGATGCCATCGAAATGGCACGCGATTACATTGGAATTTATTCACTTTCCGCTGAGTTGCCACCTTCTGAAACGACCCTACCTGCAGTTAAAGCTGATTCACTAGCTACTTTAGTGACTGTGAATATTTCCGCCTATCGTCGCAGGCATGACAAAAAAGTTGTCAAAAAAACGATCACGATCCCTAATTATCTCAACGAACTAGGTAAAGAGCAGCAAGTCAATTTTTCTGAATTGATGACCCAAGCGCTAAAAGAAAAGTTCAATCTTTGATCCAGTAAAAACACCGGCGATATTTTCGCGGTGTTTTTTTGATTATTGTACATTACATCTGACTCATATATTTTGTTAAATGTTACTTATTTTCACTTTTCTTTTCATGAAGCCCTTTTTAGTTTTTCCTTTACGCTTAGGCACTTTAAAAATTATCTTTATTCTAACCAAACCGACCTTACCGCGAAAAACTTCCTAAATCTTAGCTACTAGCAAAAAATATTTTTATAAAAATAACCCTTAATTATTAAAATAAATATTCCGAAAACGTTCACAAAAACAGCGATAAACACTGATGTTGTACGGTTTTTTACAAGTTTTTTTCGGTGAATAAAAGATTAAGATATGTTAAGCTTTTCTTAAACGCTTTCAAAAAAATAAATTTTGCAAATTTTATGTTACACCAAAAAAGGAAGGAATTATCTAACCATGGCTAATAAGGAAAACAATCCACCAAAAGTTTACCGCTATGCGATCCGCAAGACTAGCTTAGGGGGCGGTTCGTGGTCATTGGTGTTTTATTAACGTACTCATTTTTGCAGCCTCATCAAGTCAAAGTCGATCAAGCAACTTCACGCAATCTTTATGCCGGAAAAGTCTTAGCAATCGTTCAAATGACGGGCGAAACTGGTGAAGTCTCGGTTACTGCTAGTGCAGAAAACTTAACTTCAGCAACCGTAACTTTCCCAGTCACAGGAACAGACGAGAACCAACCAACGATCTTAACGAGCTATCTTGCAGCTAAAAATATCTATCTGCTAAAAGATGGTAGCTTACGCCTACCTAAAAAAGTTACCGTGCGTTACAGTGATCAAACGACTGCCACTTTACCACTTAAATTTGACACCGATGCGATCATTAACGCCCTTGCAACCGGAGAATCATTTGTTGCGCAAGGTGAACTAGGCGATACTGGGTTGAAAATCGATTTTCAAGTTTCGGTCATTGATCAGATCGGGGCACTCAAAAATATCAGTTTAGCTACTGAAGTTGGACAAACGCCTAATTTACCGGCAACGATTCAAGCTTACCAAAATGATGGGACCTTGCTTGCGGCTCAATTCCCTGTTACTTGGCAATTGCCCGCACCGGAAGTCTTTAACCAAGTAGGCAACGTTAAAATTGAAGGGATCGCTGATGTTTTAGGTGAAAAATTACCAGTTACGGCCATGGTTCGAATCGCTAAAAAAACGGTGACTTTAGGGCCAAACGTCGCTCCAGTCGCGGTCCATAGATAGTGGATCTTTGACATATCATTTATCCGAAAATACGCAAGATAACTTCTTAACGATCGTCTCAAATGCTTCGGCACAAAAGCCACTTACCGTCTATGCTAGAGTTGCACAAGATGCGACGACGCATGATCAAAATGTCGCTTCAGAATGGATCCAACTTGGAACGTTGACCGAAGGCTTTAGCAGACTGGAAACGCCTTATACGGCAAAACATTTGCTTGACGTGAAATTAACTTGGGAAAAACCAGGGATGGAAGTCTTCGAATTGGCGACCTACTACCGCCCACGGACACTTGAGACTACCTACCAAGAGCTACCGTTTGAAACAGTTACACAAAACGATCCAACCTTAGCCGTTGGTACCACCCAAGTCATCCAAGTAGGTAAAGTTGGTCAAAAAGCAATCACGACCTTAGTTACAGTCTTTGATGACCAAGAACGACGCCAAGTTATTGCCGAAGAAACCGTGGCAGAACCACTCAACGAGATCATTGCAATTGGAACAAAACAGCCAGAAGTAACTCCAAGCGAGCCAGATACTCCGGTTGTTCCTGACACTCCTGTCGTGCCGGATACTCCTGTCGTGCCTGACACACCTACTGTTCCTGATACTTCTCCTGTACCTGACACAACAGATCAACAAGCTCCGACGAATAATTTGGGCAACTCAAATGATACAGCTGAAGATAACAATGCTGATACATCCAAAACAGATACTCAGGTGGATGATAAACAAAACAGCGCTGACATTCAGCCAAACAAGCAGCAAGAACCAGCCCAAACAACTAATCTGTCTCAACAAGTAACACCAACACCTGATACAGTTCAGGCAACAAAATTACCACAAACAACACAAACTAAAGCAACTGCTGACTTACCAGCAACCGGTGAGAAGTCGCATAACTTCTTATTTGTAGGCTTAGCAGCTATCTTCTCTGCTTTAGGTGCATTCTTACCTAAGCGTAAAAAATCTTAGGTCATAAAATGCTTTGGCTCGCTAGCAGCTTGCTAGGTCCAAAGCTTTTTTTGTGCTCAAAATCTTGTTTGAAATTACCTTTCTTTAGTAAAATCAACAGTAGTAAGAACCAAAAAAAGGAGGATTTATATGATGGAAAAATTTGTTGAACATGGTTACCTTGAAATTCTAGGGATCCCCCTTGCGCTTTTTTTGTACTGGTATTTGCCCAATGATAGCTGGTGGCAACTTTTAACTAATAGCGTCATCATTATTTTTGTCTGTTTTGGATTTTATTATTTATTGGATACGTATTTTAAATTTAAGGCTAAAAAATAACATTTACCTAACTAAAAAGACGAGCTTGCGCAAAGTTCGTCTTTTATTTGTCTTAAAAGTTATCCACAAACGCTGTCTCGGCTAAATTTTTATCCACAGAACCAACGTCTGGGGATAATTTTTATGTAATCACAACACTTCCTCGCTCAATCACACTGCTTGCCTTGTTTGGCCAACTTGATACTTGCCAGCAAAACGACCAAACTTGCTGCTAAAAAAATCGTGCCGGCAGGAAGATATTTAAACAAAAAGCCAAATAATCCTAAGCCCACTGGTGAGGCAATGCTAGTGAGTGCATCTGCCGTCGCATTGATCCGCCCTTGACGCTTCAAAGCTACCTTGGTGCGCATGTGCAACATATACGGGGTGTTAGCTAAACAGATCGCATTGCCTAAAAGACACAGCCCGATCGCAAAGACTACACTGATCCACAAACGCTGCTCTCCCAAACAAGCTAACGCTAACAGCGACAATACTAGCGTGATCAAAAAGCCAACTTTAGCCGTATAGCTTCGTGTATCACCGGTGACGCTAAAAACTCCCATTAATGCGCTACCACTGATCATCCCTAAAGCTAAACTCGCCTCAATCCAGCCATAGACTTGGGTGCTTAGGTGTTGTTGCTGTAACAAAACAACTGGTTCACCAATGATCACTGCCGATAATGCTAAATTTGCTAGCACACCAAGTGAAAGTAGCGCTACTAAAATCTTATCTTGCCCAATATATTCCAAGCCACGGCGAAACCCGTGCCAATCTTTTTCATCGTTGCTGGGTACAAAAGTTTCACCAAAGGCAGTAAAACTCAATTTAGCTAATAGTAAAATTACGAACGCTTCTACTAGCATTGCTTGTTGTAAGGTCAACACTGGAAATAAGATCCCGCCTAAGATCGGTGCAACTAACATCATCAACGCTGCCACCAGTTGTTCGCCTGCGATCAACCGCTGATGGTCAGTTTGAGCTACCAAATTAACTGTCGCAGCTTTATAAGCAACCTTTTGAAAATTATCACATAGCGTCAAACAAAAGACTAAGCTACCCGCCAACACTACTTGAAGTAATGGTGCTTTAACTAAGCTAAAGGCGCCATACATGACCAAGACCACTAAGATACTTGCACTTTGCGCCCACAAGACGACACGTTTGCGTGCAGTTCGATCCACGATCGTCCCAACAAACGGGCTACTTACTAGTAGCGCCACGGGACTAAGCAACAAAATCACTGAAAAAGCTAGACTTGAGCCAGTTACTCGCAAAATATAGTTGTAATTTTGATTTCCTCACCATATTAAATTTCCCCTTTTTAATTTTGTGATACCCGATCATACTGCCAACATTAGTGCTTGTCAATTGTTTTCGCTCTTACATCATTCTTTTAAAATTAATGCTTTTATGTAAAAAAATAAGCCACCTCAAATTGAGGCAGCTTCGGGTTAACGTTTGATCAACGTATATAAATTTTTATCCACAGTATCAAAGAGTGGGGATAACTCTTTTGCCGCTAAAATGTCAAGTTGGTGCATTGCCCGCGAACAAATCGTGTAAACTAGTTGGCGTTCACTTTCATCATGGTAATTTTGCTTGTTAGCATTCCACATAATCACTGCATCAAATTCTAGCCCCTTAGCTAAGTATGACGGCACGATCAACGTTCCTGGGACGAGACGTTGATTTTCGGTGCGGATCAAAGTCGTGGCTACACCTTTTTTTTGCAATTGTTCAAATAAAGCTTCACATTCAGCTAAACTCTTGCCAATGATTGCTGTGGTCTTTTTAGCTTTATCATTTTTGGCTAAGATTTCAACAACATCATCGACTAAAGCTGCTTGATCTTGATCCACGATCACCGTTGGCTTAGCGCCGTTACGGGCAAAAGCTGTCACTTTTTCACCGTTGACCAAAACTTCTTTTGTAAAGTCCGTGATTTGTTGGGTCGAACGATAAGAAGTCGTTAATTGGACAACTTTTGTTTTTTCTTTAGGAAACATCGTACTTAATTCGTTTAGCAACGTATGACTGTTTTCTTTGGTAAAGATCGCTTGGTTTAAATCACCGAGCATTGTAAATTTAGCACGCGGAAATTCCGTCTTTAAATATGCCAATTGATAGGCAGTATAATCTTGGATCTCATCGATAAAGACTTGCTTGATCTCGCGGTCGCCTTTTTTGCCAGTGATGCGGTCATACAAGTACAAATATGGCGTCACGTCGGTCAACGATAAGCGCCTTTCTTTTAAGAGCTTGATCGTTTGGTCGATCCCTTGTTCCCATTCTTCTTTAGTGAGATCAAATTCACTTAAATCAAGCAATTCGGGCACACTGCGCAAAAAGTGCACATATTGAGCATTGATGTTTAAGAAACGATTGCGTAAGATCGCCGTTTGGATCTTTTTATAGTCTTGCATAACATATTGGCGCGCTAAGAAATTCAATTCCTTATCGCCATTTTCAAAGTTACGTGGCTCATCCCCGTAAAGCGCATTTAGCTGTTGTTGTGACAAACCTTGGACCGCTTTTTGAACTTCATCGGTTTTAGCAGCTTGACCAACTTTAGAATTCAAGCGCTTGATCAAAGCTTCTTTCGTGGCAAATAGCCGGTTGCCTAAATGATAGTTTTCGTTAAAGCTATAGTAAATATCTCTGATCGCTTTTTTGGAGAAGAACACTTCGCCATCATGCATGATGTTTTTAAAACGCATGCCTTTTTTCTCAAGATAGTTACTATAAGCGGTCGTTGCCTTAAAGAACTTCAAGCTATCTTTTAATGCCTTGATCTTTTTATTGATCCCACTATTTTCTTCTTCAAAACGTTCCTGTAAAGTTTCCACTCGTAATTTTGGTAAACGCCGATTCGTGAATTGTGGGTAAGTCATTTGGACCATGTTTTGTTCGCCTAATTCAGGCAACACTTGATCGATATAGTCGTTAAACAATTGGTTAGGTGAAAATAAAACTACTTGTCCCGAATTCAATTTACCACGGTAACGATATAGTAAAAAGGCAACCCGTTGTAACACCGCCGAAGTTTTCCCCGAACCAGCTGCACCTTGGACAAAGAGCAATTCTGAATCAGTGTCACGAATGATCTTATTTTGTTCTTTTTGAATCGTGGTCACGATACTTTTCATCTTCGTATCGGAACCTTCATCCAAAACTTCTAGGAGCATTTGATCGCCCACCGTTTCATCGGTATCAAACAAAGTCACGATCTGACCGTCTTCGACCATGAATTGGCGCTTTAATTCCAACTCAACTTCGCGTTCACCGACAGGAGTGTTGTATTTGACCTTACCTAAACCACCATCGTAGTAAACGCTAGAGATCGGGGCACGCCAGTCATAAACTAAGAATTTATCTTTTTCATCGGAAAATGAAGCTAGTCCAATGTAGATCTTTTCTTGTTTTTCGCCTTGTTCTTTAATGTCGACCCTGGCAAAATATGGCTTTTTCTCCATTTTTTCTAACACGTCTAAGCGCTTAGCAGCTTGCGTGCGGTTGTTTTCTCGTTCCGCCAATTGTTGTTGTTGTTGGCGCACCGTCAAGGCTGTTTCCATCATTCCTGAGTAAGTCCCGGTCTTGATGCGGAGATTGTTTTTGAAATCATCTTGGATCGCTTTAGTATCACTCTTTGCTGTCGCAATATTTTTTTGGGCTTTTTTTTCGGCTTGTTTGATCTGTGATACCACGTGATCCATGCGTTTTTGTTCTGTTTGTTTGATGCTTTCCATCTTTTTTCCTCCGCTCACATGAATTTTCGGTATTCTATTGTAGCACAATTTTTTTACTTCTCACAAACTATACGAACTTTAGTTTCTTGTGTATAATAGACTGCAATATTTCACAAGGAGTGGTTAAATGACAATTCCTATTTTGATCGTCACTTTTTTCGCGTTTCTAACGCCGATGGTCTTGACCCGCTTTAAGATCGGTCTGTTACCTACAGCGGTCGCCGAAGTTTTGATCGGGATCATTATTGGAAAAAGTGGCTTTGGTCTCGTTCAAACCGGCGGGACTCTTTCGTTTCTTTCAAACTATGGTGTGATCTTTTTACTTTTCTTAAGTGGGATGGAGATCGATTTCTCCTTATTCAAGAAAAATAATGGTCCGCTCACACCTTTAGCCCGTAAAAAGGCCGCCAATGCGTCGTCAACTTCCCCTGTTCAAGTGGCCGTCACAGCCTATGGTGGAAGTTTATTGATGGCACTATTGTTGGCATTTTTATTTAAGTATCTCGGGCTTTTTAGCAATATCGCCCTCGCAACGATCTTGTTTTCGACCATTGCATTAGGGGTCGTAATTGCTGTTTTAAAGGAAAATGAGCTGTTAAATAAGCCTTTAGGGCAAACCTTACTTTTGATCGCTGTTTTAGGTGAAGTGGTACCATTACTTTGCTTAACAGTCTACAGTTCATTTGTTTCTGGCAAAGGTGAAAGTTCTTGGCTCGTCTTTTTGATCTTTATTGCTGGTGCCATCATCTTTCGGCGGTTCCGCAGTTTCTTTACTTCGCTTGATCAGATCAATAAATCAACGACCCAAGTTGATATTCGCTTATCACTTTTGATCATCACCGCTTTGGTTGTCTTAGCTGAAACGGTTGGCGCTGAAGATATTTTAGGTGCCTTTGTTGCCGGGATCGTGATCAAATTATTACAACCAGCGCAAGGTACGAAAGAAAAATTAGATGCCTTAGGTTATGGGGTCTTTATTCCCTTTTTCTTCATCATGACTGGTGCTAAGATCGATATTCCATCTCTTCTTGGTTCGCCTAAGACCTTGTTGTTGATCCCATTGTTCTTTATTGCTTATGTTTTAGCAAAAGTTCCCACTTACTTTGGTTTACGCCAACGTTTCAAGCGCATCAATGCCTTAGCAGGCGCTATGCTTTCACAAACTACGATCACCTTAGTTTTGGCAACCTTGACCGTTGCGCAAAATTTAAATGTGGTCACAAACGAACAATCCGGTGCCTTTATTTTGGCCGCCGTTTTAAGCTGTATTCTCGGGCCATTAGCCTTTAATAAGCTAAACAAACCTGAACCAGAAGATCTACAAAAGAGCACGATCCACTTTATTGGTACTAACTTAGTTACGATCAATACTGCCGAACAATTAGACGACGATTGGTATGATATTCAAATGTATACCGACTGGGAGAAAAACTATCAGACCTTTAATTACCGCTCCAATATTCATCTGTTAGATAATTTAGATCCTAAATATTTGATCGAGCACCAAATTTTTGACACCGATATTTTAGTTCTAGGTCATTCCCAAGTTGAAGTTAATTATGAATTAGCATTGGCGGCTAAAAAATATGGGGTCGAACGCGTGATCACGCGGATCCAAAACAGTGATCCTTCCAGCATGTCGGAAATGGATAAAAAATTATCCGATGCTGGGGTCGAATTTTTCACTTCCTTTGCCACGACGGTCGGCATGATGCGGGCGATCATCGAATCACCATCAACCTTAGATCTGATCACTGGCGATTCTCGTCTTTACGAAGTTGTTGTGCTCAATTCTAAATTTGCTGGCCTTGAATTACGGAAGTTACCGTTCATTAAAGAGATCACCGTTAGTCGGATCTTTAGACATCATAAGGCGATTCCGGTTAACGGAAATACGCAGATCCAATTAGGCGATCACATTCTATTTTCAGCTAATAAAGACATTGTCAGTGACATTCGTCAAAAAATCAGTAAGTTAAACGAATATAGGTAATTGCCACACTAAAACTTCATTCACGAAATTTTATAAGTCAAAAAACTTTGCGAATTGACCGTTCACAGGTACAATTAAATCAGGAACCAACTGACAGAGTTTTAAAATAAGACTTAATCTGGTATTAGATGAGATGATTTTGCATGTTCTAAGTAGCTTTATCCCCTTTACCCCTAAAAATAAAGTTATGCTTGAACATTGGTCAATATTCCCCCTAATTATTTCCATCGATAACGACCGGTTCGTTTTATTTTTTAACTCACTTCATAACACAAAGCGCTCTGCTGATCACCAGCAGAGCGCTTTCATGTTATAATCAGAAGTGATAAAAAGTTTTTAGGGGGCTTTCTTATGGCATACTCGATCTACCTTGTCCGCCACGGACAAACTTATCTCAACCGTTACAATAAGATCCAAGGTTGGTGTGATTCACCTTTGACACCTAAAGGCATTGAAGACGGGCATGAAGCAGGCAAAAGACTTGCGCATTTAAATTTTGCCCACGCCTTTCACAGTGACACAACGCGCGCTACTCGCACCTGTAAGTATATTTTAGACGAAAATGTGGCTAGTTCGGCTGACTTAACACCCCAAGCCTTACCAAGTTTTCGCGAACAAAACTTTGGCTATTTTGAAGGCAGTGACACCAGTCAAGCTTGGCTGATGATCGGCGCTGACCATGGATGTCGCACCTTTAATGACATCATCACCAAATATTCGATCGAACAAGCACGTGACTTTACTAAAGTAGCTGACCCGTTCCATGACGCTGAAAACAACGAAGAATATTGGCAGCGGCTCAACCAAGGTTTTGCTTACTTAGACCAGATTGCTAACGATGGCGACAAGATCTTGCTTGTTGCCCATGCAACTTTGATCAGAAGCATCACCCATCACTTTGCCCCTGAGATCGATATTACGGTCAGTCCTAAAAATGGCTCAGCGACCCGCCTTGATGTTGACAACAACGGCAAGATCACCGTGGCTTACTTTAATCGTTACCAAGATAATGCTGAATATTAACCAAAAAAGCAGTCAACTGGGCTGCTTTTTTAATGCTCGGAAAATTTTAGAGGCATTCTCTTTAGGACTCCGTTTGTAAGAGCCATCATCCCTAACGTCAAAAAAGCAGCAACTAATAGTAGAACTAATTCAAATTTTCCAAAGGCCACGGTTCTAATTGCTCTTAGTTGGTATGTCAGGGGATTTATCACCACTAAAAATTTTACTAGCCACGGTAATTTATCCGAAAAAACGTACAATGCTGGCGTCGCAAAAGAAACTGGCGTAAAAACTAGCGTCATGATGACATCTCTTTTTTCGTAAGTTGAAATTCGTGTACTCAATCTGATAGTTATTCAAAACGAGCACAATACTCAGCCAAATCTTTTGCGGTCAAACTAGCAGGCGTTTTAGCCGTTAAGATTTCGGCTAAGGAACCGGACGATCTGGCCCCCATTTTTACCTGAACCCGGACCGATCTCAATGATCCAATCGGCAGCTTTAATGATGTCAACGTTATGGTCAACCACGACTAAGGAATTTCCTTGCGCCACCAGTTTTGCAAAAACATTTAACAAGCCCTTGATGTTATCTGGGTGAAGCCCGATCGAAGGTTCATCTAAAACATACAAAACGCCCGTAGTTTCGGTGCGTAATGTCCGCGCCAACTGGATCCGTTGCAATTCCCCTGTCGATAACGTATTTCCTGCCCGAGCTAGCGTTAAATAATCCAAATCTAGCTCTAATAGTGGCTTTAACTCATCATCAAAATCGTCAAAGATCGTCTGCGCCATCGGCAACATTTCTTGCGGTAAACCAGCTAAAACTTGTTGTTTATAGGCTGACAATTCGGCTAAGGTCAATTCTGTTACCTGCGCTAAGTTTTTGCCTCCAGCCACTTGTTTTAACAACTCCGGGCGTAAGCGTGTCCCGTGACAAGTCGGACAC
Organism: Ligilactobacillus apodemi DSM 16634 = JCM 16172; assembly: GCF_001434405.1. GTDB lineage: Bacteria > Bacillota > Bacilli > Lactobacillales > Lactobacillaceae > Ligilactobacillus > Ligilactobacillus apodemi. Next base: position 36,457 of record NZ_AZFT01000030.1, read on the forward strand.
GTTGAATAATGGAAAAATTCACTGATCTTTCTTTGAGCACGCTCACTTTTACTTGTTTTAGCCGATTCTAACACAGCTTCATGGGCATTTTCGTACAGAACATTGAAATCATGAAAAACTCGGCCTGTCCCCGAGTGCAGATCCATTTTATATTTCTTCTTGGGACCATGTAAGACAAATTCTTTTTCCTTGGCCGTCAATTCTTTATAGGGAACATCGGCTCTGATCCCCGCTTGTTCGGCAACTTTAGGCATAAAGTTTCGCCCGGGTAGCCGCCAGGAAGCGATCGCCCCGTCATTTAACGATAAATTTTCATCAGCAATCAATTTATTTTCATCTAACTGGCGCACTTCACCCGTTCCTTGACAAGTTTCACAGGCACCTTGGGAATTAAAGGCAAAATCTTCGGCACTAAACGCATAAAATTCTACTCCACAAGTCGGACACGTTACTTTCCCTAATTCGTCATCGCTTTTGCTCATTGCTTGGGCGATCTTTAAGCTTGGCTCTAATTGGTGCCCATTAGGACAAAGTGGACGACCCAAGCGTGAAAAGACTAAGCGTAAGACATTTAATAACTCACTCATCGTCCCCACCGTAGCTCTTTGCGACGGAATCGTCGGGCGTTGACGTAAAGCCAAAGCCGAGGGAATATGTTTAACACTTTCCACCTGTGCTTTATTTCCCAACTTGATTCAGCGTCTAGTGTACGTTGATAAAGCTTCCAGATAACGACGTGAACCTTCTTCATATAAGATCCCCATTTGCTAAGGAACTTTTTCCTGAACCAGAACCCTCTGAGATCGCAACAAAGCTGTTCAACGGAATCTCAACGTCAATGTTTTTTAGGTTGTGGACTTTAGCACCTTTGATCTCAACTTTAGTTGGAAGTTTTGACTGTTTCATCTATTTTCCCCCATTTATTGTTTAGCCTTATTTTACCAAATTACGCCAAAATAAAAACGGACCTGGCATAAACCAGATCCGTTTTAAAATATATAATCTATGTTTTAGAATGCTTGCACGATCTTGATGATCCCGACTAAAACTAAGTAGAATGCAAGTAACAAAACAAGGGTTGAAGCTGCGATCAATGGATTAAACAATAACACGATCCCGATCAAAAGTGCAAAAATGTTCAAGATAACTACTGCGATGTAGTAGCCACGATTCATTTGCTTGAAGTAGCTTGCTGTAGAAATTTCAGCGATCGAATCAAAGATGAACCAGAACGCAAAAATGTAGGCTACAACAACTGCTGCGGCGATCGTTGCTGCTTTAAAGATGAAGAGTAGACCTAAGATAATGTCAACGATCCCCATAAATAAAAGCCAACCGGAGTTTTCACCGAATAAATTGCTAATACCTTTACGGAACCATAGTTCATAAAGACCTTTAAGTAAAGCTGCGATCCCAATGCAGATCGAAACGAACTCTAAAGTTCTATCAGGGTTCATGTAAGCCGCTACCCCAGCAATGACTAACACGATCCCAACTACTAAACTAAACCAGTCAAAGCTGCGTTTTGTTTTTTCCATAATTGAAAACCACCTTAATAAATAAAGATTTATATTCAATTATTGACTATAGCACTAAAATTTACTATTGTCACCAAAAAGCCCTTATTTTGTTAACAAACTCCACACATGTTGCGCGATCATATACTCTTCATCGGTTGGGATCCGCATGACAGTCACACTGGAATCTGGTCCGGAAATGATCGTCTTTGCGCCGCGTTTTTTATTTTCGGTCTCGTTGATCGTTACGCCTAAGTAAGCTAATTTTTTCATGATCTCTTCACTTGTTTCTGGTGAGTTTTCACCGATCCCACCAGTAAAGACGATGCCATCAACACCACCCATTTCAGTGATGTATTGGCCAACGTAACGTAAAATACTGTTATAAAAGAGTTTGATCGCAAGGATCGCCCGTTTATTTCCTTGTTCAGCTGCTTCTTCAACATCGCGCATATCGGCTGAAACCCCAGAAACACCTAGGAAACCGGACTTTTCATTTAAGAGATAGACCATATCAGACATCGATTTGACGTTTAGCTTTTTCATAATGTAGTTAGCTAAAGAAATGTCTACGTCACCTGCACGTGTTGCCATTTGGATCCCACTTAACGGGGTAAAGCCCATTGACGTATCAAATGATCTACCATTTTTTACCGCTGTGATCGAAGCACCGGCCCCTAAATGACAAGTGATCAATTTAAGCTCTTCTAGCGGGCGTCCCATCATTTCAGCAGCTTGATGTGCAACGTATTCGTGGCTGATCCCGTGTGCCCCATAGCGGCGAACACCGTATTTTTGGTACCATTCGTAAGGCGTACTATACATGTAATTTTCTTCTGGAAGTGTTTGATGAAACGCCGTATCAAAAACTGCTACTGATAAGGCATTTGGCAAATATTTCCGGAAGGCCTTGATTCCGTTTAAGTTAGCTGGATTATGCAACGGAGCTAATTCTGCCAATTTTTTGATCTTGTCGATCACTTGGCTATCAACGACAACTGGACCAGTGAAATATTCACCCCCCGCTACGACACGGTAACCTACCCCTTTGATCTCATTTAAGTCATCAACTAACTTCAATTGCTTGAGAACTTTTAATAATAATTCGATCCCTTGCAAGTGGTTGGTGATCTCATGTTTTAATTCATATTTTTCATTATCACCATACTTAACTTTGATTTGCGAACCGGGGATCCCGATCCGTTCAATGATCCCACTCGCCAAAGTTTGATGGTTTTCGTTATTGAACAGCTTAAATTTTAAACTTGAGCTGCCGGAGTTGATAATCATTATTTTTTCCATAATATTTTCGCCTCACTCTTAAAACGTTTATCTAAGTTTATTATATTATTTCCATTTTATCCATTCAATTTAGAAATCTAAGCGCTTACACATTTATGGTTATCATTCGGAAAAACTAATAATAATCAACGATTGCACGTTTTTTAAATTTTTTTATAAAATCTTACTTTTATCTAAAAAAAGGCCCGTTGACTAACAGGCCTTTTTGCATCAATGTGACTTAGATTTAGGATTATTTTGGCCGTAATAAGCATTTTCACCGTGTTTACGATAGTAATGCTTATCTAACAAGTATTGCGGAACTCTTTCTTGGTCAGGATTCAACTGCAAGGTGTGATAAGCCATTTCCGCACTGACTTCTAACACTTTTGCATTATAAACTGCCTTACTTGCACTTTCACCCCAAGTAAACGGCCCATGTTGCCGGACTAAAACGGCTGGAACTGCCATCGGATCAAGCCCTGCTTTTTCAAAGGTCTCAACGATAACCTTTCCTGTATTTGCCTCATATGCTTCCGTGATCTCTGCTTCACTCAAAGCACGTGCCACCGGAACATCTCCATAAAAGGTATCCGCATGGGTCGTACCCAAAGCAGCGACACTTTTACCAGCTTGTGAAAATGAAACTGCCCAAGGTGAATGAGTGTGCACGATCCCACCAACATCTTTAAAATGACGGTATAAATATGCATGCGTTGGTGTATCACTGGATGGGTTCATCGTTCCTTCGACCACGTTACCATCAAGGTCACACACGACCATGTCTTCAGGTGTCAATTCTTCGTAATCAACGCCCGATGGTTTGATCACAAAGAGTCCTTTTTCACGATCAATTTGCGAAACATTGCCCCAAGTAAAATTGACTAAGTCTAATTCTGGGAGACGCATGTTTTGCTCATATACTTCCTTTTTTAATTCGCTTAGCATCTATTTTCCTACTTTCTTTTAAATGACTGGGCGTTGCTTGATTTCAAGTTCAGCAAAGATATCATCGAAAAACTGCTTAGCTTGGGCTGTTTCTTGACAAGGATCACCTGAGGTTTCTTGAGACCATAATTCGATCGTATAGGTACCTGAATAGCCTAAGCGTTTGAGTGTTTTTAACAACCCCTTAAAATCAACACAACCACTACCAAAGGCGACATTTTTAAATTTCCCCTTAGATGTCTCGGTGACTGGAAGTGTATCTTTTAAATGGATCGCAGCGATCAAGTCAACGTGATCTTCCAGATCTTTTGGCACTGCATCCCCTGACCAAGCCGATAAATTACCTAAATCAGGATATGCTTGTAACCATGGACTCTTGATCTGCTTTTTAAATTGCGCAATATCGGTTAAAGTGTTGATAAATGGATCATCCATCGTTTCGATCGCCAAAGTGATCTGGGCAGCAGCAGCGATCTCAACACATTTGCGTAAGTTTTCAACATAGTATTCGCGCGTCAAAGCCGATTTTTCTTCGTAAAAAACATCATAGCCTGCCATTTGGATATTTCTGATCCCTAATTTTCCTGCTAAGATCACCGCTTTTTGGAAAATTTCCAGTGATTTTTGGCGGATCTTAGGATCAAGTGAACCTAACGGATAACGGCGATGCCCACTTAGCATCATCGTGTATAATGGGATCCCTGTAGTCACGATCGCTTGTCTAACTTCGGCGATCTTTTCTTCGCTCCAGTCAAGGCGACTTAACCGCTCATCACTTTCGTCGATCGAAAATTCAACAAAGTTAAACCCAAGTTCTTTGGCACATAATAACCGCTTTTCCCAGGAAATATCTCGTGGTAGTGCTTTTTCATAGATTCCAAGTGAGATCATTTAGGCACACCTCCGTTATTCACCCCAAATGCGCTTGATTTCGGCTTGGAAATCATTAGCTGCTTGTAATGGGTCTGGTGCTTGAGTGATCGCACGACCAGCGATAAAGGTAAAGACATCAATACCTTCAAATAGTTTAAGGGTATCAACACTTAAACCACCTGTTACCGACACTCTAAAGCCCATATCGACTAATTTTTTAACCTTCTCAAGATCTTTTTGTCCCCATGTTTCGCCGGCTAACAAGGCATCACGACTTTGGTGATAGATTGCTTGTGAGATCCCGGCATCTAACCATTGTTGGGCTTGTTCATAAGTCCAGTCACCGTAAAGCTCAACTTGGATCTCAGAAACTTCTTTGGCTGCAGCTTCCATCGTTGGGATCGTCGCAGAACAGATACATGTCATCCAGTCAGCGCCAGCGTCAGCACAGTTTTTAGCCACTGTTCCCCCAGCATCGGCACATTTAGTATCGGCAACGATGATTTTATCAGGATATAAAGCCCGGAAACTCTTAACGACATCTTGACCACCTTGTAAGATCAAAATCGTTCCTGCTTCAATAATATCAACTGCATCCCCCACATTTTTCAAGTCGGCTAAAGCACTTGGTAAGTCGTTATAATCACATGCGATTTGTAAGTTTGGTTTTGCCATTTAAATTCTCCCTTTCTTTAAAAAGAGGCTACCTAGAGCCTCTTTTTCCCTTTTTATTTGTTTAAGAAACGTTCTGGAAGTGATGATTTTTCAGTTGCTTCCGCAATTTCTTTAGCTGACATTGGATTTTTGATCCCAATAACTTCAACGCCACGAGCTGCAGCATCTTTAAACATATCAGTAAATGTTGTTGGGGTGTACACTACGTCATAGTTACGCGCTGTGTTTTTACCTTCTGAAATTGAGCAGTGATGAATATTGGTAATTTCAAAGCCTAAACCTTCTAAAGCCTTTTGCGCTGTACGCATCATCATCAAACTTGTACCTGAACCATTTGCACATGAAACTAAAACTCTCATTTTAAATACCTCCAAATTTTGTGTGTTATAAGTGTCTTTGTCTACTAAGCTTGCCCTGCTTTTTGTTCTTGCAATTCAAGCCATTTATCATAATCTTCAGCCTTCAAGAAGTAACCTTCTGGATCGGCACGATATTGTAATTGTGGAATGATCACTAAGATCAAGACTACTAAACCAATTCCGACATAACCTGCATATTTCATCAAGACGGTGAAGAATGGCCAAACTGTTGCCCAGTCAAACATTCCGATGTAACCACCGTACTGTGCTAAACCGATCCAAGTTGCGATCAAAGCTGAACCCAAGACTTGGATGATCCCGGAAATAAATGGGAAGAGCACAGCTGCCTTGATCCCGCCACGGTTGTTGGCATAAACCGCAATCGCAGCGTTGTCAAAGAAGAGTGGGATAAAGCCGGCAACAACGATCGTAGGTGATTTTAAGACGATCAATAAGACGATCATCAAGAACTGACCTAATGAGCCCATCAAGAACCCGATCGTAACTGCATTTGGCGAACCAAACGCAAATGTTGCTGCAATATCGATTCCTGGAACTGCCCCAGGAAGTAAAGTATTTGAAATACCTTGGAAAGATTCAGTCAACTCGGCCACGAAAGTCCGGACCCCAAGTTGTAAGATCGCTAAGTACACCGCAAACATTAAGGATGTTTCGAGGATATAGAAGACAAAACTTTGACCTTCTTCCATGAACTTAGCTTGGATGAGATAATCTGGTCCTAAAACAACTAAGATGATTCCAAAGAAGAAGAGCATCAAGATCGAAGTTGCCACCATGTTGTCATTAAACATGGACAAGAAACCAGGTAATTCGATATCTTCTAAGCGCTTATTTGATTTCTTGCTCTTAAAGCGTTCAGCTAAGCGTGCGAAGATATAGATCCCAAACATCTGTTGGTGAGCGATCGCAAAACTAGCACCTTCTGTTAAGTCTTGCGTGATCCCAACAGTCAAGTTGGAACCAACTGCCCAGTATAACCCTAAGATGACACCCATGATAAATAGGATCGGTAAACGTCCCATATCTGGGAAACAGAATAAGAGTAACCAAAATGCAGTTGCTGCTTGTTGAACTTGCACGTTACCGGTAGTAAATACTGCCCGTAACTTTGTATATTTCTTGAAACGAACGAGTAAAATGTTAAAAATAAATGCGATCAATAAGAGAAGCATTGTGTCCCCAAAAGTACGACCAAATGTTTTTTCGATCCCCGCAGTTACCGCGTTTTGTCCAAAATATGGATCGGTAACCATCGCACTTAAGTGAAATCTTTCTTTTAGTCCGACTAAGATCGGTCTAAAACTTGTAACTAATCCGACCGAACCAACGTTTAAGATCAAGTAACCTACCGTTGCTTTTAAAAAACCTGAAATACATTCATATAGCGGTTTTTTCAAAAGTAAGTAACCGATCAAAACGATAAACCCGATCAAAAAGGCTGGCTGCGTCAAGATGTTTTGGGCAAAATAATCCCAAATACCCATCAAGATGTTGAGTATCGCCTCCATGGCTTTTCCTCCTTTTTATGAATAGTTGCTAATTAGAGATCATATTTCTCCATTATGGCAACATATTCGTCCATTGTTGTAACCTTTTTTAAATCATCGATCAAGCCATCTGTCATTAAAAGATCTGATAGATTAGCAATATTTTCCATATGTTGTTCTGAATCTTTAGCAGCTAACATAAAGAATAATTGCGCATTCTTTTCTGGATTACCTTCTTCAAAAGAAACTTCCCCCGGCAAGATCGTAAAGCCGATCCCTGTTCCTAAAACGCCTTCATTTTTTGAAGATGAGTGGGGCATCGCAACGCCAGGTACGATCACAATGTAGGGACCATATTCTTTAACGTCTGCGATCACTTGATCAACATATTGGTCGGTGATCAAATTATTTTGTTTCAACACCTCACCACTTAAGCGCATGGCTTCTTCCCAATCGCTTGGGACATGGTCGGCTAAAGCAACAAGGTTATTTTCATAAAAGTATCGTAACATCGCTAATGTCCTCCAATATTATAGGAATGATGGGAATGGAATATCGTTATCAGTTGAGAAGACATCATCAAAGCCACGATCAAACATGAATTCTAGGCGATCTTTGTCTTCTGGATAAGTAAATTTACCCCCAACTTGCCATACAAATGGTTTGAATTTATATTGTAAACGGTCTTTTCTTAATTTCCACAACTCTGTGATTTCCTTTGGATCAGCGTAGAAGTTGGTCCAAATATCATAGTGCACTGGGATCACAACGTTTGTCTTGAGTGATTCTGCCATACGTAAGATATCGATCGAAGTTACTTTATCTGTGATCCCACGTGGGTTTTCACCGTAAGCACCTAAGGCAACGTCGATCTTGTTTTCATTACCGTGTTTAGCAAACGCATTGGAGTAATGTGAATCAGCTGCATGGTAAAGATTACCACCGGATGTTTCAAAAATGTAGTTAACTGCGATTTGATCCATATCTTGTGGCATCTTGCCGGCTAATTTTTCTTCTGGATCATCAGCGGTAACTAACGCTGTGCGGTCAAAAGCTTCCATTGCTTTGATCGTTACGGAACCAACTTTAACTTCATCACCTGGTTTAACTACGATCAATTTTTCTTCCGGTACGCCCCATTTTTTCCAAGTTTCAACTACTTGCTTAGGTCCAATAAACTTAGCATCTGGGCAGTTTTCGTTAACTGCTGCTGCCGTATTGATATCTAAGTGATCGGAGTGAACGTGTGAAACACATAAAGCGTCAACACCTTTAATTGCAAATGGGTCGATCACAAATGGTTGGTTACGTAAGTTAGGTTGTAAGTTTTGGCAACCCGACATGCGCATCATTTGGTGACCTTTACGCATCTTACCACTGCCGTGTGATTGTTTCCCCGTACCACACCAGAGATCACATAAAATGTTAGTATCTTCGTGAGTCTTGAGCCAAATGCCGGTACAGCCTAGCCACCACATCGAAAACGAACCTTCTTTTACCTTTGTATCTGCAATTTCTTCATTTAAATATGTGCCCCATTCTGGAAATGTTGATAAGATCCAACTTTCACGTGACACATCATTGATTGTTTTTGCCATAAAAGTACTTCCTCCACTTCTTCTATTCCTTTTTCTTTACGTTTATAGAATAACACCATTGAAAGCGTTTTACACTATCTTTTTATGTTAATTTGTTACTTTTTATGTGAATTAACACAAATAACAGCAATTTTTAGCACTTTAAAAATAATTTATTGTGAATGTAAACGCTTTTTGTTATCATTTAATTAGAATATGTGAGAGAAAGGGGCTATTAAGACCATGAAAAATTTTTCGACTAACTTATTTTGGCGCACCTATCCATTGCTACGACGCCTAGGACTCTTAGTGATCTACCTAATTTTTGCAATTTATATTATTCACATTACAATTGACGCTACTGCACTGGGGGCAAAACTTATCTATGCAATTGGTGGTGGTATTGTGTTATGTGGCGCGTTATACTACGAGTATTTAAAGATACTTTATACTAAAATGACAACCGCTTTAACAATGCAAACCGATATTTTTGCCGCTAAAAAAGCACGAGCTGAACTGCTAAAAAGAGATGTTTTTAAGGGATTTAAAGGTTCTTTGATCATTTTTGATTCCTTATTATTAATGGATGAAGGTAAATATGAAGCTTGCCTTGCTCATATGGAAAAACACCGCAAGTTCTTCTTTGGCACACCAGACTATTTGTTCATCTATTGGCACAACCGCCTTTTATGCCATTATTTTTTGGACCAACCAGCTGAAATGCTTAAATGTGGCCAAAAACTGGCAGAGTTTAAACAAAGTGATCAACGAAAATTTAGTCCGCTCTTCTCATTTGATGAGATCGATGGCTTAATCGCTTCAGCTAATGGGCTACATCAAAAAGCGATCCGCTGTTTAGATAAGCTTTCCGTGGAACGCTTAAATGCGCGAGAAAGATCTTATTACTATTATATGTTGGCAACTGAATATCGGGCTTTAAACGATCAACAACAGGTCGGAAAATATCTCAAGTTGACACGTGAATATCAAAACACATTGACATTTGGTTGAGCAAAGGGGGCACATTAATGTGAAAAGTTCAAATCAAATCATCAAACAGCGACGAGATGAACTGACAACTTATTTAAAAAAGAGCCAAGTCGCCACGGTTAAGGAGTTAAGTGACTATTTAGGCGTCTCTGAAATGACGATCCGCCGCGACTGTGAGATCCTCGCTAAAATGGGGATCTTGGAACGCTCATTTGGTAAGATCAGCTACCTAAAACAAGCTGATGAACAAAGTAAAACAGATCCACTAAATAAAATAAAAGGAAAAATCGCTAAAGAGGCAAGCAACTACATCGACAACGGGCAAGTTATTTTCATCAATTCCAGTAACACGGCTGCTAAAACACTCGAATACCTTACGGAAAAAAGCATTACGGTCGTAACCAATAATTTGCAGGCTTTAAAATATCAAAAAAATGCCCGCTCTAACGTTTTGTTGACCGGGGGAGAAGTTAACTACCAAAAAGAAGTATTAATCGGTGATATTGCCTTTAATTCTTTCAATAGTATGCGTTCTAATGTAACTTTGATCGGCTGTAATGGGCTTGACGTCCAAACGGGCATTTCAACTTCGCAATTGAATGAAGCACGGATCAACCGCAAGATCATTGAAAATTCTGGCAAAGTTATCGTTTTAGCCGACTATACAAAAATCGGCAAAGTTTCTAATTTCACAGTCGGCAGTGTCACCGATGTTGATTTGTTGATCACTGATTCATTTGCCGATCCGAAAATGCTTGAAAAATTTGAAAATCACGGCGTCCAAGTAATTCAAGTCCCGATTTAACATAAATGATAATTTTTTTGCAAATAATAAAACACGAATAGTTCGCTGAAGATATCCGCAGCGGACTATTCGTGTTTTTAGCAATTATTTTTCAATTTTAGTGTAAGTTTGATAATGTTCTAACGTATCGGGCGAAACACTACTATTTGTGAGTAATACATCAACATTATATAAACTATAGAAGTTGTAAAAATCGTTACGGTTGAATTTATATTTATCCATAACAACGATTTTTTCTTGGGCATTATTTAATCCTAACGCCTCAGCTTGCCCTTCTTCGGCATTAGCACTCATCATACTGTCATTATTGACCCCATTTACGCCCACAAAAGCCTTGGTAAACTTAAGATCTTCTAGGACTTTGATCGTTAAACTCCCAATAAATTCCCCCGAGTGTTTGCGATAATTGCCCCCCACTAAGATCAACTCAGCGTTTGTCTTTTGCCAAGCTTCAAACACCGGTAAACTATTGGTCACCACGCGTAAACTATCGGGTTGTTCAACATAATCAACGATCAATTCTAGCGTTGTCCCAGCTCCAATATAGATCGTATCGCCCGCTTTGATCTTGGCGGCAGCTAACTTAGCAACTTCTCTTTTTTCAGCTAGATGTAGCTCTTTTTTCTGATTACGTGATAATTCTATCTCACCACTATTTTCAAGGCGTTGCGCGCCACCATGCAAGCGGATCAATTTCCCACTCTTATCTAATTCATCCAAATCACGTCGGATCGTCATATCAGAAACATTGAGCGCTTCGATCAATTCGCCTACAGTGACGATCTCTTTTTGTTCAACTATTTCAACGATTTTCAATAAGCGTTCTTTTTTTAACATCAGCTTGATCCTTTCATTTTTATTCACTTCAAATGATACCATATCCGCTCTTACAAACAAAAAAGACCAGAGAACAAGATTCTCTGGCTGAAGTTAAAAAGTCGCTATATCTTCCTGCTGATTACAGAAAGAAGGTATTAAGTAGGTCAATTATTTGACCCACACTCAGTCTAGCGGATATTTATACTTTCTTTCAAGTAAAAATCCACTTTTTTAACTATACCTTAAAAGAGTACGATCAACTATTATTTTTCACTAAAAAAGTGCCGCAAGCGACACTTTTTGCTTAAAACATTACACTTTGGTAATTGTATTTTTTCTTTAAATAACGCCGTACCAAGTAGGCACCTAAAGCTAAGATCGCATAAACGATCGGTTCCATCGTTCGGTTGATCGAAGCTGGAATAAAGGCAATGATCCAAAAGGCTACGACCCAGATTAAGATCAATTCTAAGGTAATCAAGATCGTTCTAAACCAACGCTTACGCCCTTTTTGTTTCCGAGCTTCAAACATACTCCGATAAAAGAAGGCTAACCCCACACCAGCGATCGTTGAGGTTGCAAGCAAGGTGATCCAGCCACCACTGAGTTCAGCTTGTTTTGGTGAGAACAAGCCCAATAGCGTGTACATGATACAAAACATCATAAACATGATCAAACCGTTATCCAAGGCTAAGATCCAAAACTTAGGCAAAGTCGTTTTCTGTTCTTCTTTTTTAGGTCCAGAAATGATCTCTTCGGCTCTTTCGGTCACTGTACCATAAAGCTTGGTAGCCACGACCCCTTGCTGTTGTTTATCTTTTAATTCTTGGTACATTTCAGTCAAGACTTGTTCTTTTTTCTCTGGATCATAGCCTTTTTCAGTTAAGGCTTTATTTAGGTGAAAAAGATAGTCTTCATTACGTTTTGTCAAGCCAGCAAAACGTCCATCTCGCATGGTCACTTGCACTTCTTTTGCGCGTGCCTGTTGTTTTTTTGCCGCATTTTCATTGCGTTTGCTGTTATCTGCCACGAAATCGTCCTCCCAACTGGAACTGTTACTTTAGGTGTTCTTGATTAAACATTAAATCTAAATTCAATAATATCGCCGTCTTGCACTTCGTAAGCTTTACCTTCAAGACGTAAACGACCAGCTTCTTTTACAGCTTGCATGCTGCCATATTTATCAAGGTCTGCAAAAGAGACTGTTTCAGCGCGAATAAAACCACGTTCAAAGTCGGAGTGGATCACACCGGCAACTTGGGGAGCTTTCATCCCTTGCTTAAAGGTCCAAGCACGTGTTTCTTTTCCACCAGCCGTAAAGAATGTTGCTAAGCCTAATAATTTATAAGATGCACGGATCAAACGATCAAGGCCAGATTCTGTTACGCCTTCCATTTCCAAGAATTCTTGTTTTTCATCGTCGTCCATTTCGGCAATCTCTTCTTCTGTCCGAGCACAAACAGCTAAAGCTTGTGAGCCTTCATTTCCCGCAAATTCTTTGATTTGTTGGTAGTACTTCGAGCTATCTGGATCAGCCATGTCTTCTTCGGCGATGTTAGCCACGTAAAGTACTGGTTTAGAAGTCAACAAGAACAAGCCTTTGACGATCTTTTGTTCATCTTCATTGAACTCAAGCGAACGCACTGGTTGTTCAGCTTCCAAGGCTGGCTTGATCTTCTTTAACACTTCAAATTCAGCCACGGCATCTTTATCTTTTGTCCGGGCCACTTTTTCAACGCGCGCATAGCGTTTATTGACCGAATCTAAGTCGGCTAAGACTAATTCTAAGTTGATCGTTTGGATATCTTCTAACGGATCGACTTTATTAGCAACGTGCGTAATGTTTTCGTCGTCAAAAGCACGGACAACATGCACGATCGCATCCACTTGGCGAATGTTTTCCAAGAACTTGTTTCCTAAACCTTCACCCTTGCTTGCACCTTTAACGATCCCCGCAATATCGGTAAATTCAAAGGTCGTATGGACGATTTTTTTAGCGGGGATGATTTCATTGATTCGTGCTAAGCGTGGATCAGGAACTTCGACCATCCCCACGTTAGGGTCGATCGTTGCGAAAGGATAGTTCGCCATTTCTGCGCCTGCTTTTGTGATCGCGTTAAATAATGTTGATTTACCAACGTTTGGTAAGCCAACGATACCTGCTGTTAATGCCATTTATCTATTCCACTCTTTCTTACTAATCTTCAGTATTTGCCTTTTGCAAAACTTTTTTCATCTTCTTATCAAACTCTTTGCGGGGCATCATGATCAAGCGCCCACATCCAGTACATTGGATCTTGATGTCCATTCCCATGCGAATGATCTCCCAGCGGTTGACCCCACATGGATGTGCTTTTTTCATTTCAACGATATCGTGTAATTCATACATAAGCATTCCTCACCTAGTCTAGTTGAATATCTAATATATCCAAAATCCGATTCAAATCATCTAACGACAAATATTGGATCTCGATCTTACCTTTTTTCGTCCGGGCATTACCCTTGATCGAAACACTAGTCCCAAAGCGCTTCTTCAGTAGTTCTTCGCTCTTTTTGAGATGCGGATCAAGCGCAACTTTTTTCTTAGTTGCTTTCTTTGGTTCACTTTCACTATTCAATTCACTGACTAATTGCTCTAACTGGCGCACCGTCAAGTTTTCGCGCACTGTCTTTTTAGCTAATTGTGGTAAATTCTTCTTATTTTTAAGTGACAACAAAGTTCTAGCTTGCCCCATCGAAAGGTCGCCCGCTTGCAACATCTCTTTGACTTCTGGCGGTAAGCTCAATAAACGTAAATAATTAGCGATATATGGCCGTGACTTACCTAAACGCTCTGAGACTTGCGCTTGCGTTAAGTGTAAGTTCTCCATTAAAGAATTATATGCTTGGGCTTCTTCTAAGGGCGTAAGATCTTCGCGTTGTAAGTTTTCTAAAACTGCAACTTCCATCATTTTTTCTTCATCAAACTCTCTTACAATTGCAGGAATCGTGGTCTTACCAGCGATTTTTGATGCCCGATATCTTCTTTCACCGGCGATCAATTCATAGCCCATCACACTTGAAGACCTGACAATGATCGGCTGAAAAACACCTTGTTGTTTGATCGAAGCAGCCAATTCATCCAGGGCTGCTTGATCAAATGTGCGCCGTGGTTGATAAGGATTGGAACGAATATCTTCAATTTTTAATTCCACAACTGCATCTTTAGCATCATCTGTTTCTTCAAAGTTTGAAAATAAGGCGTCTAAACCTCGGCCTAATGCTTTTTTCTTATTTGGCATTCGTCGCCAAAACCTCCCTTGCTAAAGCACTATACGCTAATGCTCCTTTAGATTTAGGATCATAATCCGCGATCGGCATCCCATAACTTGGCGCTTCCGATAATTTGATGTTACGTGGGATCACTGTTTCGTAAACCCGTTCACCAAAGTAGTTTTTGACTTCACTGACAACTTGATTACCTAAATTCGTCCGCGCATCAAGCATTGTCATCAAGACGCCTTCGATCTTTAACGCTGGATTATAATGTTTTTTCACTAATTTGATCGTATTGACCAATTGATTTAACCCTTCGAGGGCATAATATTCGCTTTGAACGGGGATCAAGATCGAGTCACACGTAGTAAAAGCGTTGATCGTCAATAGTCCTAACGAAGGGGGACAATCGAGTAAAATAAAATCATAATCATCACGTGATAACACTAACGCATCGGCCAAGCGTTTTTCACGCGCAAATTGTGAAGCTAATTCGATCTCGGCCCCAGAAAGACGGATCGTTGCGGGAACCACATCAAGTGTGGGACGCGTTGTTTTTAAAATAATTTCGTCCAATTCAACTTCATTAACTAAAACATTATAAATATCTTGGTTGATCTCACCTTTATCGACCCCGATCCCGCTAGTTGCGTTGCCTTGGGCATCCATATCGATCAACAACACTTTTTGGCCCATATCTGCTAAGCTAGCAGCTAAATTTACACTAGTTGTCGTTTTACCAACGCCACCTTTTTGATTGGCCAATGCTATGACTCTTCCCAAACTAACACCCCCTAGTCTTTATCGACCGGAATATCAATAATGATCCGATGAAAACCCTTAGTATCTTCTTCGGTCACGTTCACTTTGACCCCTGATTTTTCAACCATTTCAACGGTCTTTTTAAAAGTATTAACGACCACTTTTGGATCTGAAGTCACACTTTTGACAGCGCGCTTCTTTTTCTTGGCTACTTTAGGTTCTGTCAATTTCTTGATAGCTTCTTCAGTTTCTTTGACTGACCAACCATTTTCCGTGATCTGGGCTAAGAGCTCTAGTTGCTTTGTTTCATCATCAAGCGTCAGTAAGCTTCGTCCGTGACGTTCCGTGATCGTCCGGTCTAAGATCGCATCTTGGACGGCTTGTGGGAGTTTTAACAAGCGTAACTTATTAGCGACAAACCCTTGGCTTTTACCCAATTCTTTGGCGAGATGTTTTTGGGTCAGATCATTTAGCTTCATTAAATGATCGTATGCTTTAGCTTCTTCGATCGCCGTTAAGCCTTCACGGTGTAAGTTTTCAATGATCGCTAACGAAGCAGATTCTGAATCGCTCATTTCGCGGACGATCGCAGGAACCTTTTCGTAACCCAACTTAGTGACCGCACGAAAACGTCTTTCACCGGCAATGATTTCATATTGGTCATCGGCTAATTTACGCAAAACGATCGGTTGTAGTAACCCGTGTTCATAGATCGTATCAGCTAATTCGGCGATACTTTCGTCACTAAAGATCGTCCGGGGTTGATTTTGGTTAGGCACGATCTGACTTAATGGAATCTCTTGAACCCGATTTTTATCATTTGGTTCTTCTTTATTCTTTTTAAAAAATGAAAATGCCATCTTTTATTTCCTCCCTTGGGGTGCCTGTAAAGGTTGTTTCGCTGGTGTCCCTGGTTTACGTGGATACTTATTTGGAGTTGGTTTTTTCTTATCGATCACGATAATATGCCGTGTTTCATCGCTTTGTGGTAATGTTGTTTCAATATCTTCAACGATCTTCCCGCCTAAAGTTGCGACTGCGTACTTAGCGTCGGCCAACTCTTCTTGGGCTTTTTGTGCCTTTAAGGCAATGAAACGCCCACCTTGTTTTACTAATGGTAAGCAAAACTCACTTAAGACGCTTAAACGCGCTACCGCACGGGCCGTTACCACATCAAAGCTTTCCCGAAATTCACTTTTCTTAGCTGCAAATTCCTCTGCCCGCGCATGGTAAAAGTGGGTGTCAGTCAACGCTAACTTCTGGGCTAATTCTTCTAAAAATTTGATTCGCTTGTTCAATGAATCAACGATCGTCACGCGCAAATTAGGAAAAACGATCTTCATTGGGATCGAAGGAAAACCTGCGCCCGCGCCAACATCACAGATACTCAATTCTTTTGTTTGGAGATCTGTCACTTCAAGCGCTGGTAATAAGGAATCATAAAAATGTTTTAAGTAGACCTCATTTTGTTTCGTGATCGCTGTTAAATTGACATGTTCATTTGTTTGAACTAAAAATTCGTAATACGTTTGAAACTGTTGCATTTGTTGGTCGGTGAGTACTACACCTTTTTTAGCAACTGCTGCTCTGAATTCTTCTGGTGTCATCTAGTTCCCCTATCCAAATCTAATTGTGAAACATTGTTTTATTTCTATGTTTCACGTGCTATTATAATAGTAATTTATTTAATGGTGAAATACAAGTATCCGCCCCGTTAAATCAATAATTTTATCGTAGTTTGGAGTGAGCGTTATTTCCTCAAAAAATCTACTCGAATTGACCGAGCCAACAACACCACGTTACCCCAAGATCTACTCAGATCTAGTCTACGCGACTAAAGAGCACCAAAGCTTGACACTGACTTTGATGACTCCCCCAGTTTTACCAAACACTAAGCCCCATTTTCCCTTGATCGTTTGGGTACCTGATTTGGATGAGACTGGTACTTTACGTCCTGATGCGCGGTTCGCACAATTATTAACTTTGACTACTCGTGGCTATGCGGTCGCTTTAGTTTCTTACCGCCTTGACGATCAAACCCAAATGGTCAAAGATATCCACTCGGCAACGCGCTTTTTGTTGGATCATTCCTTTAAATACCACCTTGATCCTTACCGCTATCTTTTATTTGGGCAAGGACAAGGTGCCGATCTCAGCGCGCTTAGCATTTTTAATCAGGGACAACAAAGTTTCAATGACGAAGACGTCCGTCGTTCACCGTTGCGTTATCAAGGCGCGATTTTACTGGCACCGCGCACGCCCGACCAACTAGTTACCGCTACAACTACTGCGCCCAAAAAATTGCCACCTTTTCTCTTATTAGAAGCTAAACAAGAAAACGTCTCGCTTGCAGAGCTGGCGGAGGCTTTGACGAGTTTACAACCAAAAACAGCGCGTTATTGCTTCGATGAAGCTACGCGTACGTCTGATGCCTTTTTCACCCCATATAGTTTAGATCTACTGTTTGATTTTATTTCTGCTAGTTTTGCCAAAAAATGATAAGGAACGTGATCTCATGGATAAACAACAACAATTGACTGCAATCTACGACTTTACTGCCAGTAAATTAGGTAACGACCAAACTGGCCACGACATGGCACACATCAAACGGGTCGTTAAGATGGCTAAACAGCTAAACCAAGATAATTTAGGCGACCCATTCATTATTGAAGCAGCTGCCTTATTACATGATGTCATTGATGAAAAACTCTTTACTGACATTACCGCTGCTAAAGCTTCTGTCAAAGACTTTTTAACGCAGATCGCGGTCCCTGCAAAAACACAAACGGCGATCTTTGACATTATTTCCAACATGTCATTTGCGCACTCGCTTGAGAATCGTCCAACGTTAAGTCTTGAAGGTCAAATCGTTCAAGATGCCGACTGGTTAGATGCGATCGGTGCGATCGGAATTGCGCGGGCGATCTATTACGGCGCTAAACACCACGAGAAACTCTACGACCCAGCGATCTTGCCCCGCGAAAATCTCACCAAGGAACAATATCGTAATTTAGCCGATGAAACGATCATCAACCACTTTTATGAGAAACTTTTTAAAATAAAAGATCTGCTAAATACTGCTGCAGCTAAAGAAATTGCGACCCAAAGACAAGCTTTGATGCGCTCATTTGTGACTGCTGTGAAAGAAGAATGGGTTTAGTAATATAAATATTTATTGTTTATATTTTTTTAACCGTTTTATATATATTCCTTAAGTAAACGATTACCTTTTCTTTATAACGCGAGCATATACTATAACCATAAGCTAAAGCAAAGCATCACACAGGTGTAGTCCTATAGCTGAAACATTACCTGATAAGCCCCCCTTGCTTACAGGTAACATACTCCTTTTTTCCTCCGTAATTTTTTACGGGGGTTTTTTATTGCCCAAAATACTTTTTTTCTTGATATAATCAAAAGGCTTAGCAAAATCTTAGTGAAAGGAGGAGGGATGATGGAACGTCAAAACGATCCTTATCGTCATGCTTATCTTAAAGCCAAAGCCACTACTAACGGAGTTATGCATGCATTATTCAACTGGTATTTGATCATCACTTTGATCAATTTAGTTATTATTAGTCTTTTTCTATGGCTTTGGAATCCGATCGGCAAATTAAATGAGTTGCTCAACCAAACGACAACGACCGAACAAACGCTCAAATCTTCGAGCAGTCAAAGTAGCAGCAATTCAAGTAGCACTGAAACTAGTGATGAGACTGACTTTTACGAAGCACCAACCGAATAAGATCTCACTTAATAAAAGACGAAGGGCGCATCCCTTCGTCTTTTTAGATAAGTTGTAATTTTTTTAAAGCGTAATGAACCTAAATTTTGGGGCTAAATAACGTGATTTTTTACTTTCGCTTAATCGTAATCCCTTGATTTGACGCCATTTTTAGGGTTGACAGTTCATTTTGCAAACGTTAGTATTTTTAATGGTAATCATTACAATTTAACAGAGAGGAATTTATTCAAAAATGACGAAAAAGTTACGCAACTTTCTTTTATTCGCTAGCGCTTTGCTAGCATGCTTTAGTTTCTCAAGTCTCAAAAATACGGTCCAAGCTGCCAGTGACCAAATCAATGTCGTTTCGACGCTTGATTTTTACGGCGAAGTTGCCGAAGCAGTTCTAGGTGATCACGGCAAAGTCACTTCATTGATCACTAGTTCTAGTGTTGATCCCCATGATTTTGAGCCAACTACTAAAACAGCTAAAACCGTCGCCAAAGCTGACTTAGTGATCTACAATGGTGCCGGTTATGACGATTGGGTAACTAAATTGAATCCTAAAAAGACCCTTTCCGTTGCAAGCTTGATGAACGTCAAAGATGGCGACAACGAACACGTTTGGTATGATCCCGAAACAATGTCAAAATTAGCTGATCGTTTAGTAACAGAATTTTCAAAATTGCAGCCTGAAAACAAGGCTACTTTCAAGAAAAATGCCGCTAAATATAAAAAAAGTTTAACGAAACTAACGACGCTACTAGACAAAATCAAGAAAAACAGTAATAATCAAAAAGTCGCAGTCTCTGAACCTGTTTTTGATTATTCCTTACAAAAGATGGGTTATAAGATCTCAAATACACACTTTGCCCAAGCTACTGAAGAAGGTAGCGACCCATCTTACTCCGATATTCGGAAATTGCAAAATGACATCAAAAACAAAAAGATCGCTTTCTTTGTGCAAAACACTCAAAGCGATAGTTCTGTGATCAAAAACATCGTTAAGTTATGTAAAAAATATGGTGTTCCGGTCGTAAAAGTCACCGAAACTTTACCTAAAGGAAAAACTTACGTAACTTGGCTTCAAAGTGAATATCAAGCGGTCTTAAAGGCCCAAAGCAGTTCAAAATAAAAGTAGAGAGAAGCGTTAAGCTATGAAACCGATCCTTACCGTCCAAGAGTTAGATCTTGTGATCCCTAATCGGACCCTTTTTTCAAAGTTATCCTTTGAGATCCCTCAAGGGGCTTTGACGTGCATCACCGGCGAAAATGGTGTTGGTAAAACAACGTTAGTCAAACATCTCTTGCAAGATCTGACTAGCAATTACACCGCCCACACCCATTTTGCTGTTTCACGTGATGAAGTTCAATATGTTCCCCAACATCGTAGTATCGATGATGAATATCCGTTATGTATTCGTGATTTCGTTGCGTTTGGGTTAAAGAAGCGTTCTTTTTTCAGACATAAAAAAGAAAACGAAGCTAAATTAGCTCAAATTCTCGCAGAAACAAAACTCACGCAGATCCAAATACAACCGCTAGGACGTGCTTCGGGGGGCGAAAAACAACGGGCTTATTTAGCGCAAGCCTTATGTGCTGACCCTAAATTATTGATCTTAGATGAAGCAACGGCTAGCCTTGATACGACCAATAAACACGAGCTCTTGCGCTTGCTTAAACAAGTCATGCAACAACACGGCTTGACGATCTTGTTTATCACCCATGATCCTGAGTTGATCGAAATGTATGCTGATTACGAATTGCATCTAGAAAATCAGAGGGGTACTTTGATCAGTAAGGAGGCTAAATAATGTTTGATTATGATTTTATGCGCTATGCTTTTATCGCTGGCGTCTTTATCGCCTTGATCTGTAGTGTGATGGGAACGTTTGTCGTTGCTAGACAGACGTCATTTTTCACCCATACCTTATCTGAAATTGGCTTTTCGGGGGCTTCATTTGGGATCTTCATCGGGATCTCGCCTTTAGCGGGGATGTTACTTTTCACAAGTGCCAGCGCCTTGTTGATCGGTCTTTCCGGTGAACGTTTAGGCCGACGTGAAGCTTCGATCAGTGTCTTTTCTGGGATCTTTTTAGGGCTAGGGATCTTATTTTTATCCCTGTCAGATAAGCAAGCTAATTATGCGACAAGCATCTTGTTTGGGAGTATTGTTGGGATCGATCAAAGTGATATTGAAGTGTTAGTCGCTTTAAGTATCTTTTTGCTTGTGATCATCACCTTGTTATTCAAGCGTTTAGCGTATAATTCCTTTGATTCACAAGGGGCACAATACAACCAGCGCTTAAACAAAACGATCTCGATCATCTTTTTAGTGATGCTCGCGCTAACGATCAGTATCACTGCCCAAATCGTGGGGGCATTATTGATCTTTGTACTTTTGACGATCCCAGCTTCGGCAACTAAGTACTTTGCCCATCGTTTACACCAAATGATCATCTTAAACTTTATTTTCATCCTCTTTGGTGTTTGGTTTGGCTTATATCTTAGCTACTTGACCGATTGGCCGGTCAGCTTCTTTATTACTGTGATCGAAGCCTTGATCTACGGAGCAGCATTATTAAAAGAACATATTGCTAACCATCAAAAATAATTTTCGCTAACAATAGTTAGGATAAATAAAAGACTCACGTCAAAAAATGCGACGTGGGTCTTTTATTATTAAGTCCCCCAATCCCACTAGGCAAATGGAATACCACCTAATTTGGCATATTTACTGATCAGTCGTGCATTGTTATTGAGTATTCTTTCATTATTCTTTTTTTCAGCTTCAGTAAATCCCTCACTATAGAGATTTTCTTTACTCGATAAAATATATCTTGCTTCCTTGAATCCCCAATCACAGGGGTGTTCAAAATGGACAAAAATCGTACCATCTTCTAATTCTTGTGAATAAGTTACAATTAGAGTTCCTGAAAATTCGGCATATGGATATAACATTAATTTCACTCCCAAACTTTTTCACGATGCTGCCCTTATTATAGAACTAACAACTGCTAATTAATACTTATTTTGAAGGACGATCAAGTTAATGTTTAGTAGCAAACAAAATATTAGACAGATATTTTTTCTTATTGTTCGTGTTTTACCAGTAGATTTATTAGGTAATAAATGCTAAAATCAACGCTTGTAGGGGTAGGAATTTATGCGTTACGGGCTTGTGGAACGGAATGTGAACACAGGCAGAAAGCTAAACCGTCATTTTAGCTGCGTGTATCTTCCGCATTCACCAATAATCTAACCATTGCTGGTGCTTGTCTCCCCCCAAAAATTTTAGGGAGATGTTTTTTATGACGAATTTAACTTGGAGAAGTCCTAAACTCAACACAAGAACGATCACACTTGCGGCGATGTTGATCGCATTGCAAACCGTTTTAAGCAAGTTATCGTTTGGTTCGGATTCAATGGTAAAGATCGGGATCGGCTTTATCGGCACAACTTTGATCGGGTACTACCTTGGCCCTTGGCTTGGTGGGATCTCACTTGTTTTAGCCGATTTGATCAAGAGTACGATCTTTGCGACAGGTAGCACATTTTTTATCGGTTATACCTTTAGTGCTTTTATCTCTGGCGTGATCGTTGGTGCATTTTTATATCAACAAAAAATCACCTGGCAACGTTTAGCGATCTACCAATTCGTGCAGATCCTTGTGTCTAATATCTTCTTCAATACGTTATGGATCTATTTGATGTATCATACACCAGTTTGGGCGCTCTTAAGCGTCCGCGTGCCAAAAAATGTTATTATGTGGCCGATCGAAGCAATTATCAGTTTTATGATCTTACGTGCTGTTTCACGGTTTGACACCCGGATCAAGCATTAATTATTTTGTAAAATAAATAGGCTAGGAAAAACTAGCTTAAATCAAAAATCCCTGAGCAAATTTCGCGAAAATGAACTTTGCTCAGGGATTTTTCTATTGATCAGTTATCCGAAAAATAATGTTTAGATTATGTATCTATTATTTTTCATATTTGTTTAACAAAAGAGATGCTACAATTATTGTTGGAAAAGTTGAGATGGTGTCTACCGGACCCAAAGGACGTGATGCTTATGGTATAAAAGCTATGAAATCAAACTCTAAGGGAAAGGAGCATTTACGTGTCTGTTACAGATGCGTTGCAACTGATGCTGGCATTCGGCTCTTTTGTCGTTATGTTGATCGCATTAGTTGTCGAGTTGATCAAAGCGATCAATAAAAAATAAACCATCCCTAACTTTGATGAGTAGGATGGTTTAAAATAACCTAATAAATTGTCCGGAAGTCGCCGTCTTTAACGGTTCCGTGGGGAAGTGTTTCCAGCACTTCCCCTTTCTTTTTTCATTGTAGCACTTTACTAGTGATATATTCAAGCCAAAGCGCGCTTTCGTGTCTGTTGCAGATGCGTTGCAACTGATGCTGGCATTCGGCTCTTTTGTCGTTATGTTGATCGCATTAGTTGTCGAGTTGATCAAAGCGATCAACAAAAAATAAACCATCCCTAACTTTGACGAGTAGGATGGTTTAAAAACAATTAATAAAACGTCCGGAAGTCGCCGTCTTTAACGGTTCCGTGGGGGAGTGTTTCCAGCACTTCCCTTTTTCTTTTTTCATTGTAGCACTTAGCTAGTAGCTTATTCAAGTAAGTCAGCCACTCGTTTTTGTAATTCGGGGATAACATCTTTTTCAAACCATGGATTTTTTTGTAACCATAACCGATTTCTGGGTGAAGGATGAACTAACGGAAAGTATTTTGGCAAATAATCATGATAATTTTTGACTGTTGTTTTCAACGTTTCTTTCGTTGGACGTTTCAAATAGTGCTTCACCGCATAACTGCCCACTAAGATGATCAATTCAAGCTCTGGCATTTGTGCCAATAACTGCGGATGCCACTTTTGCGCAAAGCCTTTACGCGGTGGTAGATCTCCTGCACGTCCTTTTCCCGGAAAATAAAAGTCCATTGGCAAGACCGCAAATTTGCCCGAATCATAAAATTCTTGCCGTGAAACCCCAAGCCATTTTCGTAAATTATCACCACTGGGATCATTCCAAAATAAACGCGTATCTTGGGCTTTTTGCCCTGGAGCCTGCCCTACGATCAAGATCTTAGCCGTCTTTGGTGCGGTATACAAGGGATCGATCCCGTTTTTAGTATAACTTGCATTTTGGGGATCTTGTTTGATCGCTTCAAAAATATCTTCTGTCATGTTGTCTCCTTTCTTAGTTCTAACGTAAAACGGCCCACCTAAGCGCATGGGCACTAGGTGAGCTTCGCTTATTGATTGCACTTAAAATGCTCTTACTCAAGCTTTAAGTGGCCCCTGCCAAGGAACTTTATTCTAACACTAAGCATCCATTTTTTTAAGGGAAATGTTAAACATCGGCTTGTGGGCACTTTCAAATTTTTGCAAACATTGTACTAGGGCTTTGACACCTTCAAGTGGAAAGGCATTATACATACTTGCCCGCATTCCTCCAGCTAAAACATGTCCCTTTAAATTCTTGAGGCCCATTTCATCAGCTTGAGCGATAAATTTTGCATCTAACGTCTTATCCCCGGTCGTAAAGGGCACATTTGTCAAAGAACGATCTGCTTGATTTGCCGTAGCGTAGAAAAGCTTTGAATTGTCTAACATGTCGTACAAAATGCCTGTTTTTTCTTCGTTTTGAGCTTGCATTTGCTTTACGCCACCTTGTTGTTTGAGCCACTTAAAAACTAAGCCGGCCGCATAGATCGGAAAGACTGGAGGCGTATTTAAATTTGAATCTTCCTTGATCAGTTTGACATAATCCAACATTGAAGGCAGATCTTGGTCTTGGTCAAGTAAATCTTCTTTAACGACTACTAGCGTTAAGCCAGCCGGTCCGATATTTTTTTGCGCACTAGCATACAACAAGCCATACTTAGAAACGTCATGTTGATAGCCTAAAATATTTGAAGAAATATCACCGACAACCGTTTGCCCGCCTAAGTCAGGTAATTTTCGATACATCGTTCCTTCAATCGTGTTATTGATCGTTAAATGAACGTAATCATATTCTTTTTCGAGTTTTATGTCATGTGGCAATGTCGTATAGTTACTCTTCTTGCCTGTGGCCACCACATCAACTTTTCTATCGGTCAATAAATGCGCATCATCAATTGCTGTTTGTGACCAATGTCCCGTATCAATAAAGGCGATTTGCTTGGTCTTACGTGCTAAATTTAACGGAACGGTCGTAAATTGAAGTGAAGCTCCCCCTTGTAAAAATAAGATCTTGTAGCCAGCAGGGATCGCCAAAAGATCACGAAAATCATTTTTGGCCTCTTGAAACATTTCCGCATATAGCTCAGAGCGGTGACTGATTTCCATCACGCTCATCTCACTATTTTTATATGAGACCAATTCTTTTTGGATCTGCGCCACTACTTCAGGGGGCATCATAGCTGGGCCAGCAGAAAAATTGTAAACTACCAAATCATTACCTTCTTTCATTACCTAAAATTAGTATCATTTAATTATAAAGTTATTTAATTAGATAACAAAAGTCAATATAATCCCTGTTTTTAAAAAGATATTTAACCTTTTAGCTCACTTTTACATTAAAAATATTTAATGTAAACATTAATTAACGGTTATTTAATATGTTTGTAACAACATTTGCAGGCATGTACCAAAATTATCAGCGAAACCTAAATAACTGTAACGCATTTACCATTTTGCATTTTTTGTAACATTTTTGTAACAACAAAAGTAATTTAGTGCTTTATCTGAATAAAAAATATGGCGATTTTTCCTTGCTATAGCAGGCTTAAATTATATTTCAAGAGGTTTACCAAATCTTAACATTTTAATTTTCCCCTATATTTTCAAGCCTTATCCGCTCTTTGTTACAAATCGTGGTAAAATGTAATCTTTTTTGCATTAGGTTGCAATATAAATGGATTAAAATAAATGTATCAGTCGAATTGAAGTTAGTCGTTATATTTTAAAAATATTTTAGGAGTGAAATTTTATTTTGAAACATACAGCAAAAAACATCTTAGTCGGTACAATCGGAGCAGCAGGTTTATTCTTAGCATCTACAGCTACAGCAAATGCCGACACAACACATACAGTTGCTAAAAACGATACAGTTTGGGATCTTTCTCAAAAATACGGTGTTTCGATCCAATCCATCGAAAAATTAAACAACATTGACCAAAACACACACTTGATCGTGACAGGTCAAACTTTGAAAGTTCCAGCAAGCAACTCTTCTACAGAAAATACTTCTAGCGAAGAAAACACATCTGCTGACACAGAAAACACAACTGACGTAACTGTACAATCTGGTGATACTCTTTGGGATTTAGCTCAAAAATATGGTACAACAGTTGCAAAATTACGTGAATTGAATGGTTTATCTGCTGATACAACTCTTATCTACCCAGGTAAGGTATTGAAGGTCAACGGTACAGCTCAAGCTACACAAAGCACAACAACTGCTACAACTACAACAGCTGACCAAACAACAGCAGCTACAACACAAGACACAACTGCTCAAGATACAACAACTCAAGCTACACAAGATACAACAGCTCAACAAACAACACAAGAAACTCAAACACCACAAGTTACAGTTTCTGCAAATCACACAACTTACACAGTTCAAGCTGGCGACTCACTTTACTCAATCGCTCAAGCTTACGGTGTAACGGTTGATTCTCTTCGTTCAGCTAACACTTTGGGTGCTACATTAGCAGTTGGTCAAACATTGACAATCAACGATCCAACTAAGGATCCTTCTGCTACACAACAAGCTACACAAGACACAACAGCTCAAACACAAACAACACAACAAGCTGCTCAAGATACAACGGCTCAACAAACACAACAACAACAAGCTACACAAAACACAACAACAACACAATCGCAACAAACACAACAAGCTGCTCAAAGCACAACAACAACACAATCACAACAAACACAACAAGCTGCTCAAAGTACAACAACAACACAATCACAACAAACACAAGCTACACAAAGTACACAACAAACTACTACAACTACAACAGCTTCATCTGTTAGCGGTAGTGCAATCGCAGCATATGCGCAAACATTTATCGGTGTTCCTTACGTTTGGGGTGGTACAACACCATCAGGCTTTGACTGCTCAGGTTTAACACAATACGTTTACGCACACTTTGGTAAGCAAATTGGTCGTAACACAATTGCCCAAGAATCAGCTGGTACACGTATCCCTGTAAGCCAAGCACAAGTTGGTGACTTATTATTCTGGGGTTCGGCAGGTTCAACATACCACGTAGCTATCTACTTAGGTGGTAACAGCTACATCGCTGCTCCAGAACCAGGTCAATCAGTCAAGGTTGGTAACATGGCTTACTTCATGCCATCATTTGCGGTACACGTAAACTAATTTACTTAGGTTAAATTCTTTATTGACCGCTAGATTTAGATAATTATTTAAAAGACCCTGAAATGGCTTAAGCCTATATTTCAGGGTCTTTTTTACGCTCTTGAAATTTCTCTAAGTGCTTTTCTAGCGTATATAAGTCAATAAAAAAGAAGCTGTAAGTTTGTAGCAAAACTTATGGCTTCTCTTTTTTTATAGTTTACAATTCAACGATTGCAAAGCCATACTGACCTAAACGACTATCGCCTTCAACTAAATTTTGTCCTAATAATAATTTACACTTCGGTGGTAACACGATCTTAATGCTTCCATAGCCTAAGTTAAAGAGTGCAAAGATGCGAGTAGAGCCTAATTTGCGACTAAAGCTCAAGTAAGAATGCTTGTTACTGCATTGTCCCCATTCAAAGGTCCCTTCACTTAAAACTCGGTTGTATTTATGCCGAGTAGCGACTAAGGTCTTGATAAATCTTTGCATCTCATCACTACGCTTGTTATCTTTCCATGACATGCAAGGCTGTAAAGCCGGTTCATCGCCGTCAGCCAAGCCTTTTTCAGTTCCATACAAAATACTTGGTGATTCAGATTGCATAAACATGAAGGTCAAGATCGCACGTAACAATGGTAAATTATTCGAACTTTTAGCCAAGATCCGTTTAGTCTGTGGACTATCGGCTGCTAAAAGTGAGGCTGATAATTCACTGATCTTAGCACGTAATTGATGCTCATTTAAGGCATACGCTAATTCAGTTGGAGGTACACTACGTTCAATAAATGTCCGTTCGACTAATTCACGCACATCAATCGAATTATTCCCTGCAAAAACATTATCGTGCTCAGCTTTTTTCGCAATCGTATTACCTAACAGGTAGATTTCAGGGTTGATTGCTTTGAGTGTTTCATTTAAATAACGTTTAAAGGCCACTGACATTTCGTTTGAATCTGCAATACTCCAACCATCAATGCCAAAGTTTCTAGTCCAATAAGTTAAAATATCACCAAAATAGGCTTGAACTTCAGGATTATCTAAATTCACTTTTGGCATGTGCGGATTATTATTTAATGCTTCATAGGTCAAACGCTCGGAATAATTAGGTGATTCACTTGGTAAATAACGCACCGGAAATTCATTGACCAAGAACCATTTCGCAAAGGTCGAACGTACGCCATACTTGCGGACATCTTGCCATTGTAACGAAAAATCATTTAAATGGTCGCACGTAATGTCTAACATGATCTTCATTCCACGTTGATGGATCGCTTCGATCAATTCCTTGAATTTTTCCTTAGTCCCAAAGGCTGGATCGATCTCATAGTAATCGATCGTATCAAATTTATGATTAGAGTAGGCATCAAACACCGGTGTGAGATAGATACCGTTAAAACCCATGTTTTGGATGTATTCTAAATTATCTAAGATCCCTTGCAGATCTCCACCAAAGAATTTGGCTTTTTCGGCTGGTTGTCCCCATTCTAAGAGATCTTTAGGGTCTTGGCGTTGATCACCATTGGAAAAACGATCGGGCATGATTCGATACCAGATCATACTTTTTGACCATTTAGGCGCAGCCAAGCTTTCGTCTAAAACAAGATAAGGCGTCAAAAAGCCGGTGATCTCCTTAACTGCTTTAGGCGTATAGACTTGCATCAAATTGGCATCATATAACAGTTCGTTTCCTTCACGATCAAGTAAATGAAAGGCATATTTTAATTTGCGTGACTTTGGGATCGGTAAAATAACGCTCCAAACATCGTAAGTTCCATTTTGCAAGCGTTTGTTCATTTCCAGGGTCTCGTACTCCCATTCACTTTCTTTACCTGAATTAGCAAGTAACATTTGGGGCGCACCGAAAATCACCCGCACGCGGGTAATATCACGGTGTTTGGTCTTCAATTGAAGCTGATAGTGATTATTATCCGCCATACACGCCATTTCACTTGCGGGGCGGTGATAAATTGCCGATCTTTCCATGTAAACCTTCCTTACTTAAAAGAATATTTACTATTATTATAGCTCAATTAGAGCGCAACCTACAAACCCTTTGCGAACAACATTTTTCTGCTCGAAGATAGTATAAAAGGCCACTCACAAGCACCGTGAGTAGCCTTTAACTTAACTAGATAAATTTTAATTATGCAGTATATTCACCATCAGCAATTTTATTTAAGACGGTTTTAGAAGGGATAAAGAAGCTTTGCCCCGATAAGATCTTAGAAAATGACAACAAAAAGTCATCACCAGCAAGCATTGATTGTAACATCAGCTTCGTTACTTTCCAATGACGAGCATAACCAATAAAGTACGTCCCCGTCTTACCCGAAGCCGGTTCAGAATAAGGAACGTTCATCCGCACGATTTTTTGTTCTTCCCCGTCGATTTCGACTTTTGATACAACGTTATGCGCATTTTTGAATTTTTCTTCATCTTCTAGTTCAAGGTCATTGAATTTTTGGCGTCCGATCGCTTTTTCTTGATCTTCGGTCTTTAATTTATTCCAAAAATTCATATTATGCGACCATTTTTGCGCAAATGCGTATGATCCATTGATAAATTCGGGATCTTCATCACCTACGATCGCATATTGTGAGGCTAATTCTGTTTCAGGGGCCTCGGTCCCATCAATAAAGCCCACGATCGCACGCCCTTCAAAGTAACGAAAGCCCTTAGTTTCATCAACAACAGTCGTAATATCGCGTAAGAATAACATAAACTGACTCATTGCTTCATAAACGACGGCTTCATCATTAGCACGAATGTGAAAGAAAAGATCCCCCTTAGTAGCGGGCATTTCGTAAGTATCACCCTTGAGCGTTTCGTAAGGTTCTAATTCCTTTGGTTTAGGTGCATTAGGAAAAAGATAATCCCACGCTTCACTACTAAAGCCAAAAGAAGCACGCAAATAACCGTCCTTATCACGAATATGCAACGATCTTAAAATTGCTTGGTAGCGGTCAGCAAAAGCCGTGATAACTTCTTGTTCATGCTTACGGTCTTTTCTGTTCAATTCTAAAACCGTAAATTGAACGTGTTGTCCGGCATCTTTCCACACATCTTGTGCAAGTTCTGGTTTAACTGTCATCAGTAATTCCCCCTCATAGTTTCGTCTTAATTTTAGACCTTCCACTATTTTTCCACAAGAATTAGCGCTTAGCTACGAAAAATTGCAAAGCCATTTTGAGCTAATTTATCTTCCGTCAAATTTTGGGCTAACAATAATTTGCCTTCTTGTGGGCAGGTATGGGCTGTTTTTCCTAAGTTAAAGTAGGCACTGACCGTCGCGTTGCCTTCTTTTCGGACAAGTTTACACCAGCGTTTTTCATCATCGACTTCCCAAGTATACGTACCATAACTTAAAATGTGTTGTTCTGTTTTACGTAACTCGATCAAAGATTTCATAAAACTTAACATGTTTTGATCTTGCCGGTCTGTTTCCCAGATCATGCAAGCACGACACGCCGGATCAAGGCCACCAGTCATCCCGATTTCGGTTCCATAGTAAATGCATGGCGCACCAATTTGTAAAAACATCATCGTTAAAACAAGGCGGGCAAGCTCTTTGTTACCTTCACATAACGTCAATAAGCGCGCTGTATCATGGGTATCCATCGAATTTAACATGACTTGATTTGTCGGAGTGCGATAAAGCATCAACTGTTCATTTAAACGTGAGACCATGTCACTTAGGGAAATATTTTTAAAAATCAACCCGTCGCTCAAAGTTTCAGTAAAGGGATAATTCATCGCCCCGTCAAATTCATGCTCATTGACCCAACTTTGGGCGTTATGCCAAACTTCACCTAAAACGTAGAAGTCTTGTTTTAAATGATGGGTCAAAGAATAAAATTGCCGCCAGAAATGATGGTCGATCTCATTTGCCACGTCAAGTCGCCAAGCATCAATATCAAATTGTTTAATCCAGTAAGTAGCGATCTCATAAAGATAATTTTGCACTTCGCGTGAAGCAGTATTTAATTTAGGCATATGTGGCGTGTTCGCAAACACTTCATAAGTCAGATCGTTAGCGACTTCATCGTTATCGGTCTTAGTATAGCTGACCGGAAACTCATTGATATGAAACCACGAAGCAAAGCGCGATTCTCTTCCATAGGTCATCACATCTTGCCATTGCATCGAAAAATCACCTAAATGGTTAAAGACCGCATCTAGCATGATCCGCATCCCCCGTTTATGGGCTTCATCAACTAAACGTTTGAAGGTTTTTTTGTCACCAAAATGAGGATCGATCTCAAAATAATCGATCGTATCGTACTTATGATTGGAATGTGCCGTAAAGATCGGGCATAAATACAAACCGTTGATGCCCAAATCGACTAAGTAGTCCAATTTATCAATGATTCCTTGCAAGTCACCCCCAAAGAAGTTTTGGCGCGTTGGAGCTTGACTGTCCCAAGGTAAAACATCTTCAGGATCATTTTTAGGATCGCCGTTAGCAAAGCGTTCCGGAAAAATCTGGTACCACACGGTCTCTTTGACCCATTCTGGTGGATCGATCCGATCGATCTCATGTAAATAAGGCATCCGAAAGCCCGTCAAAGTTGCTAAACTATTCGGGTCAGCTAAAACGATTTTACGATCATCGTAAAGCCACCGTACTCCTTTTTTATCGGTGAGTTTAAACGCGTATTGCAAGCGATTGAGCTTTACTTTGACTTTAGCAATATAATAATCGTGATATTTAGTCACATACGCTTTGTCCATCACTACCGTTGCATATTCCCAGGCACCGGCATCTTTTTCATTAGCCTTTTTCCCATATGGATCGCCATATAATAGCTCAACTTTGGCAATATCATCATGCTTTACTTTGAGACGGATCTCAAACGCCCCATTTTCCCCTAAATAAGCCATCTCGCTATCAGGTCGATGGTATACTGCTGAAACTTCCATTTTTTCTTTCCTCTCTATCGCTCTAAAACTAGGCTACCATAAGCCTTTAATTGGGCTGTTCCTGCCTTAACTCGGGCATTTTGCCCCAACAAAACTTTTTTGACTGGACCACATTTGAACTCTTGGGGGATCTCGCCTAAATTACAGATTACCCACACTTCCTTTTGGTCTAAAATACGCCGGTAAACGTACAACTCAGCTGACGTATTTTCCAAGATAAAGCGTCCGTGAATAAAGATCTCTTGTTGTTTTAACTGCAAGATCCGCCGATAATACGCTAAGACACTACCCGGATCGATTTCTTGGTCGCACACACTGCGCGTCTTAGGTGAAGTCGCCCATTTCCACGGTTGAACACTCGAAAAGCCCTGATATTTTGACTTATCAAATGGCAGTGGTAACCGGGCCGCCATTTTATGCGCTTTACTAGCACTAGCCAAGATCTGTTCTTTACTCCATCCCTTAGCTTGTGCTTGCTTAGCAAACTCGTTTATCTGTTGGTCTTCAAAATCACTGAGTTTTGTTAGCAACGCCGATTCCATCCCCAATTCTTCGCCATAGTAAATGCAGGGGATCCCGCGTTGCAAATACATTAACGTCGCTAACATTTTAGCACAAGCATCTTTTTGCATCTTAGGATCAAAGCGCGTTAAGATCCGGGGCATATCGTGATTACTCCAATATAAGGTCGGAAAACTAACACCCTCTAAGCGCTTTTGCCACTCTAACATATTTGCCTTAAATCCGGTTAAATCTAACGGAAGGGGTTGTCCGATCCGCAATAAATCAGGGTCAAGACCTGTTTCATCTTCGGCAAAATACCGAAATGTCACAACTGTATCGCAACTCTTTTTTGGTGGCGTCGTGTAAGTCACCGCTAAATCAATATCGGCACTAGCTGCTTCCCCTAAAATAAAGATATCAGGCTTGATCTCATGTAACTGAGCAATAAAGGCTTGCAGATGGGGTACGACCTGTGGCAAATTAGCATAAAACATCTCTGCAAGTTGCGGTTTGTCATCAGAGGCCAACATATCTTGCTCAAAATCCGCTTTAACAATGTGAATAAACGCATCTAACCGAAAGCCATCGACACCATGATCTAGCCAAAATTTGGCGATCTTGACCATTTCTGTTTGGACTCTAGGCTCTTGCCAGTTTAAATCTGGCATTTCCTTTGCAAATAAATGAAAGTAATAGTTATTGTCAGCTAATGGATCTTTTTGCCAGACACTTCCGCCAAAAAAAGATGCCCAATTATTAGGAGGTCCCCCATTTTTCCCTTGATGCCACAAATAAAAATTACGATATTCACTTTCTTTGTCCTGTAGCGCTGCTTGAAACCACGGATGCTTTTCTGACGTGTGATTCATTACAAAATCTAAGATCACGTCTAGTCCACGATCATGAGCCTGTTTGACCAACTCATCAAAGTCGGCTAGCGTCCCTAATTTTTGATCGATCTGATAATAATCTGCAACATCATACCCATTATCCACTTGGGGAGAGACGTAGATCGGATTGAGCCATAAAGTATTTATCCCTAAAGCTTTTAAATAATCTAATTTTTGGGTAATTCCCCTAAGATCCCCGATCCCATCATTATTACTATCATTAAAACTTTTTGGATAGATCTGATAGACGATCCGTTCACTTGGCTTTATCGTTTTCACGCGCATATTTCCCACCTTTCGTTATCCTCTCATAACCTAATCTTATAAAAAAATCAACCTTTTTGCAATCGGTTGCAATATTAAATATTTTCAATGATAAAATCACGAAATCTTTGCGCCGAAGTTGCTAACGGAGCATTTTTTTGCCAAATCAAGGCATGCTTGATCGGGCGAGCGCCTTGGACCGGTAAAAAGACTAATTCTTTGACCGGGCGATTCATATAAGAGCCATAGGTGCAAATGACATAGCCGATCCCATTTTTGACCAATTCTAACGAGTTGCTGAGCAAATTTTGTGAGCCAACGATCTGCAAAGAAGTTTCTGGGATATTAAACCAGGAATTTATTTCATCTTTAATGATCTGTCTTCGTGGCACGATCAGTGGTAATGAGGCTAATTCTTTTGCAGTGAGCGCATCTTTTTTAGCCAATGGTGATGCTTTTGGCACTAATATCCCCCACGTATCGGTCACGCCTAACTCGGTGTAGTTATATTTAGCGATCTCCACTGGGGTCAATAAGATCCCTAAGTCCAAAACGTGACGGTCAAGTTTTGCCCGAATATCATCACCGTCTCCACTGTATATTTCAAATTTTACTTCCGGATATCGGGTGTGAAATTCACTGATCAAGTCAGTCAAAAATTTAGCACCAGTCGACTCAACACAGCCGATACTGATCGTGCCATTTAAGGCAATACATTGTTGCATATCACGATTTAACTTATCAATGTCCGCCAAGATCTGTTGGACGCGTTGTTGATATAAAACACCTGCACTAGTCAAGATCATTTGCCGTTTTTCTCTTTTAAATAACGGTGTGCCTACCGCTTCTTCTAAGTTTTGTAACTGCCGACTTAAAGTAGGTTGCGTAATGTGTAATTCTGCAGCCGCCTTAGTAATGTTGCCTAATTCAGCGATCTTCAAAAAATATTGTAAGACCCTTGTTTCCATGTAACATCCCCCTATTTTTAGTTACTTTTTTATATTTTAATCCATTCATTTCAGGCATGCAAAATTAATTTTAATAGGTATTTTACACCAAAAAAATAAGCCCAAGTAGTCGTTTAACTACTTGAGCTTATTTACTTATTACCAAATTTTTTTAGCAATATTAAACGCTGACCAGGCATTTGGCCAACCAACATAAAAGGCCAATTGCGTGATGACTTCAGCGATCTCTTCTTTGGTGATCCCATTATCTTTAGCCGTTTGTAAATGATATGGCAATTGCTCAAAGGCGCCCTTGGTGATCAAAGCCGTCACAGTCACTAAACTGCGCTCACGTAAGCCTAATTCTTTTTGACGCGCCCAAACTTCGCCAAATAATACATCATCGTTTAATTGCGCAAACTTAGGGGCAAATTCTCCCAACTGGTCACGTCCAGCGGTTTGTTTTTTAGCCATCGTTATTTTCTCTCCTTAGTCTAAATCACTATATTGTTCAGCAGTTACTTTTTCGAGCCATTCACTTGTTCCCTTAGTGATCGCAAGGTGGGCAAACCAACTGTCTTTAGTTGCACCATGCCAGTGTTTGACACCTTCATGGATCACCACTACATCACCAGGATTTAACAATTGAGCTTTTTTTCCTGCTTCTTGATACCAACCTTGGCCTGCAGTTACCACTAAAATTTGGTAGCCATCATGATGGATGTGCCAGTCATTGCGACAGCCCGGTTCAAAGGAAACATTTGCGACAGCTACATCAATATTTTCATCAGGAGCTACTAAACCATTTAAATAGCTAGTTCCCATAAAATATTTAGCGTAAGCATCATTTTCTGCTCCTAAACTAAATAAACCATTTTTTACTTCATTTTCATTGTTAGACATGTTATTCACTCCATCTCAATTGTTGATTTCTTCTTCAACTTTATTGTACTGACTATGTTTTCAAATGTTAAATACCTATCGTAAGTTGATAACTATGCCTAAAACGAATATTTTAATATATGTAAACAAAAAGACACCCGCTTTCGAGTGTCTTAGTTTTTGCGCTTAAGCTGCTTGATAATTTAAGAATTTGTCGCCTGCCAAGCTCTTGTAGTAGGCTGCGATCGTTGTTTGGTAGTATGGAATGATCCAAATAAAGGCGACCCCAAAAGTACATACGCCTAAGATCCACCAGCCAATAAAGCTCAACTGAAGTACGAAAAATTCAAATTTATGCCCCTTCATCAATTCACGACTAAGGGTAATGTAGTCGAGATAGTTCAAATGATTTTCATTGCCACTCGCATTGATATCCTTGTAGATAAAATATGTTTGGGAGTAAGCATATGATTTAATGATCCCTGGAATGACAAAGAGCAAAGTCCACAAGAACGTGAAGATCGTTTGTAAGATATAAAGTACCAAAACTGGGACAAAATATTCTTTAGAAAAAATCGAAAACATCCCTCTAACTGGGCTAAAGTCATTGTTCTTTGTCCGTAACCAGTCGAGTAAGGTATACAAGATACCAGTACCGATAAACGTACTGATCAAGCCCCCAACAAAGCCACCACCTCGGCTACCGCCACCAGAAGTGTAATTATCAATAACGCTACTATCGCCAGTTTCAGCGGCATGCTTAGCCATAACAGCTATTAGAGTAATTACTCCTAAAGCAAATACCCCAACGAGCAACACACCAACAATCGAAATAATATTGAGTAAAATAGCCTTGCCCCAGTTACCTGCAAGTAACTTACGAGCTTCGGCCTTTAGTTCGCTTCTTGTTTTCATAAAGCTTCCCCTTTCCTAATAATTGCTAAATAATATCAACATTAAATAACATTATAATACATTTCTCAGCTAAACTATAGTAATTCATTTTAGGTACATCCACACAAAAAAACAGATGCGAATACTCACATCTGTTTTTCATGCTTACACTGCTGTGATCGCAACTAAATCATCACCGTGTACTACTTTATTAGCGTCGATTCGTTCAACACTTGCGTAATCCATTGTGTTTGTGATGATGACCATTACCGTTGTGTCATAGCCGGCTTGTTTGATGGCATCAAGGTCAGCCGTTCCTAACACATCACCTTTTTTGATTTTTTGGCCTTGGGTTACGTTTGATGTGAAATGTTGGCCCTTTAAGTTGACCGTATCGATCCCCACGTGGATCAACACTTCTGCACCGTCATTAGTCTTGATACCGTAAGCGTGTTTTGTTTCATAAGCTACCGTGATCTCACCATCAGCTGGCGCATAGATCGTGCCATTACTTGGGATCACTGCAGCACCATCACCCATCATTTTAGTTGAGAAAACTTGATCATCAACTTGACTTAAGTCGATCGATTCACCATCAACTGGAGCTGCAATAACTTGATTTTTCACCCCAGAAACTTGCTTAGCTTCTTTTTTTGCTTCTTTAACAGCTTTTGGTTCATCTGGAGCTGCCACTGGAGCTGGATCTAATAATTGACGATGGCTCTTGCCGTAAACATAAGTCAAGGCAAAGGCAAGCGCAAATGAGATCAATTCAGCAACAACATACATTGGAATTGAGGTTGCATTAATCGATAAGAAACCAAGGAAACCTGCAGAACCTAAAGATACCGCAATTACGTGCATCAAACCTGCAAACATCGCTGCGATCCCTGAACCGATCAAGGCACAGAAGAATGGGAATTTATACTTCAAGTTGACCCCAAAGAGTGCTGGTTCAGTGATCCCAAGTAAAGCTGAGACCCCAGCAGAAGATGCTAAACCTTTCATCTTCTTATCTTTTGTTAAAGTCCAGATCGCAAATGTCGCTGCCCCTTGAGCAACGTTAGCCATTGAAGCGACAACAAAGATAAAGTCACCCGCGCCCTTACCATTACTAAAGGCGGTAATAAGTTGAGTTTCGATCGCTGGGAAACTTTGGTGTAACCCAGTCAACACGATCGCTGAGTAAGTTAACCCAAAGATCCCCATCCCAATGAAGCTTGTCGTGTCATATAACCAAACGATCCCATTTGTGATCCAATCAGAAAGTGTCTTCATCACTGGACCAACAACTGTAAATGTCAAAAATCCTGTCAACATAACAGCGATCAACGGTGTAAACGTAAAGTCAACTGCCGATGGAAGCCGTTTGTGGAGCCATTTTTCTAAAACAGATAAGATCCAAACAGCTGCTAAAACAGGAATAACTTGGTAGTAGTAGTTACTTTGCATAACTTGCATGCCAAAGATATCCCATGCTTTACCCGAGATCAAATCAGGACTTGTCATGATCATCCCGATTGCAGCCCCTAAGAATTGGTTAGCGCCAAAGCGTTTAGCTGCTGAGATCGCAACTAAGATCGGCATAAAGATAAATGGTGCTGCCGACATGACTTGAATCATGCTGGATAAGCCTTTGATTGCTGGATACATTTCTACGAGTGCTTGTGAACCAAATAACCCTTTAGAAGTTAAGAAGTTATTTAAAGCCATCAACAAACCACCGGCAACTAAGGCTGGGATGATCGGTACGAAAATATCAGATAAGAGCTTGATAAATGCCATGATCGGATTGAATTTTTTGCCTTGCTCAGCAATCTTCTTTAGATCTTCGGTTGAGGCTTCTTTCAATCCAGTTTCTTTAATAAGTTCATCATATACAAAATTTACATCCCCTGGGCCGATAATGATTTGATATTGCCCATTTGTCTTGAATGTACCCTTAACGTCTGCATTACTGTCTAACGCTGCTTGATCAATGTTATTGTCATCTTTTAGCACTAAGCGTAAACGCGTCGCACAGTGGGCTGCACCCACCATGTTGTCTTTTCCGACCGCTTCGATGACTTCTTTTGCCACTTTTTTGTGATCCATTCTAAGCTCGCCTCCTATTTTTTGTAAACGTTTTATATTTATTATGATAGCGTATTTTTTCTATATGTCAATCGTTTATCACAAAATATTCCAAAAAATTCTTAGACTATTAAATTAAACAAATATTATCTGTTATACGTTTGACACACAATGCACTAAAAGTTACAATTCAATATATAGACAACGTTTTCAAAACAGTAAACAGAAAGGATACATTACTATGGAATGGACTCGTGAAATGCGCTACCGTCCTTATGCCGATTGGAGCGCAGAAACTCTACTTAAATTACAAGCACAAGCTAGCAATTCCCCTTATCAAATGGGTTACCATATTCGCCCTACTTCTGGCCTATTAAATGACCCCAACGGTTTTTCTTACTTTAATGGTCAGTGGCACGTCTTTTATCAATCTTTCCCATTTGGGGCTGCTCATGGGCTCAAATCATGGATGCATCTAGTTTCCGATGATCTTGTTCATTGGAAAGAACTTGGCCTTGCCGTCGCACCAGACACCAAATATGACAGTCATGGAGCCTATTCAGGTTCAGCGATCGCACTTGATGAGCAACTCTTTTTAATGTACACGGGAAATCACCGCGATCAAAACTGGATCCGCCACCCCTTCCAATTGGGCGCTTATATGGACCAAAATGGTGAAGTTACTAAACTAGCAGAACCTTTGATCACTCAACCAGAATATGCAACTGATCATTTTCGTGATCCACAGATCTTCAAACATGGTGAATACTACTATATCATCATCGGTGCCCAAGATAAGGCCACTAAATCTGGCAAGATCGCACTCTTTCGTTCTAAAGGCTTAAAAGAGTTCACCGATCTAGGCTACCTTGATTTTACGGCGGACACAATGGGCTATATGATCGAATGCCCTAACTTAGTCTTTGTTGACGAACAACCGTTATTGATCTTTTGTCCACAAGGTTTAGATAAGGATATCGTCGCTTACGAAAATATTTATCCTAACATGTATCTTTTGGGTGATAAAGTGCGCCTTGATCAAGCTAAATTTGAAACAAGCACTCAGCAGATCAAAAACTTAGATGACGGCTTTGACGTTTATGCGACCCAAGCATTCAATGCTCCCGACGGTAAAGCTTATGCGATCAGTTGGGTCGGCTTGCCCGATGTTTCTTATCCAACTGACCAAGAAAATTGGGCAAACTGTCTAAGCCAAGTCAAAGAGCTTTCCTTAAAGGATGGCAAACTCTTACAACGCCCCGTTAACAGCATGGCTGAGCTACGTAAAAAAGGAACGATCCTCATTCCAAGTGAAATTGTTTCCGGTTCACAACAATTAATTGCTGAAAGTGGAGAGCAATATGAGTTAAAATTAACTTTAGATACTGACCAGAATGGTACCCTTCATTTGGCAGGAAATGATGACCTTTCACAAAGTCTGACACTTGATTTTTCAACCGGACAAGATGCTCAGCTCACCGTTTCACGCGCACATGCGGGACAACAGTTC
Organism: Ligilactobacillus apodemi DSM 16634 = JCM 16172; assembly: GCF_001434405.1. GTDB lineage: Bacteria > Bacillota > Bacilli > Lactobacillales > Lactobacillaceae > Ligilactobacillus > Ligilactobacillus apodemi. Next base: position 76,822 of record NZ_AZFT01000030.1, read on the forward strand.
GCTACTAAATTTGGTACGACAAGAAAAATTGACCTTCCTGCACACCAAACGCTTGAACTTGAGATCTTCATTGATCATTCGCTCTGTGAGATCTTTATCAATGGGGGCGAACACGTGATGACTTTACGCTTCTTTGCTGATCAAGGTCCAAAGCAGATCGCTTTGACTTCTGAGAACGGACCAGTGAATTATCGGGGTACTTTCTGGAAGCTTAAAAGCATCTAGAAAGGTGGAACTCTATGCGTCCAAAATTAACTGACGTAGCCAAAAAAGCTGGCGTCTCAGTTACAACTGCTTCACGTGTGATCAATAATTACGGCTATATCAGTCAAAAAACACGCGAGAAAGTTTTCAGTGCGATGGAGGAATTAAATTACCAGCCTAACTCCTTAGCACGTTCTTTACACGGAAAAAGCACCCATTTGATCGGGGTGATCTTTCCAGCGATCACTAATCCTTTTTTTGCTGAATTAGTCGAACAGATCGAACAAAAGCTCTTTTCTGCTGATTACAAAGTTATCTTGTGTAACGCCGGCTCAGATAAAGAAAAAGAGCGTGAATATTTAAAAATGTTACTCGCTAACCAAGTTGATGGCATCATCGCGGGAGCGCACAATTTAGGGATCGATGAATACAATCGAGTGGGGTTACCGATCGTCTCCTTTGACCGAAGCCTCTCAGAACAGATCCCGATCGTCTCGTGTGATAACTATGCTGGGGGTAAAATGGCAGTCGAAGAATTATACGCAGCTGGGGCACGTCATATTTATTTCCTAGGAAATCCCCATCAAAGTGGCAATCCGACCGATCAACGACTCAAGGGATATTGTGACATGATCGATCAACTAAAACTCAGTCGCCACATCCATACTGTCAGTTTTTCGGAATCACCTTCGCTCAAGTTATTTTCAATCAAAAAATTGCTGACCGAAAGTGTGGCGGATGGCATTGTTTGTACCGATGATCTAACCGCGATCTTAGTTTTACAAGCAGCTAGAGAACTTGGAATCAAGGTCCCTGAGCAATTGAAAGTCACTGGTTTTGACGGAACTACACAGATCCAACTTTACCATCCAGAGCTTTCCACGATCGTTCAACCGATCGCTGATATTGCCGAGGTACTCGTCCAAGTCTTGTTGGAACGGATCAAGCAACCAAATGAGCCTTTAAAACAGATGCAATACGTCTTACCCGTCGAATTTTTACGGCGAGAATCAACGTTTAAAATCTAACTAGATAATAAATAACCCGCGCTAAGTTGGCATAAACACCAATTTAGCGCGGGTTACTTTTTATTTAACGAGACATTCAACTCCAAAGTGATCACTGATCAAGGCTTCATTTTTACCGTCAAAGACCACTTGATTTTTGCTGACTTCAAATTGTTCACTGACAAAAATAAAATCAATGCGTAAAGCTTGTTCATTGCCTTCCCAACCATCAATATCTTTTTGGATCGTTGGTCCACCAATGACTTCTTTAGCAGCTAAATAGCTATCTTTTAAACCTAAGGGGCTATTTATGATCAAATCATGTCCTGGAGTATTTTCCGGGTTATTAAAATCCCCCATGATAACTAACGGAAGCGTTTCGCCCTGTAAGCTATTTTCGAGGCGTGCCCATTCGTCTTTAAAGCCATCTTTCCACCATGAGAAGTGGCTGCTGATCGTCCAGATCTCCTGCCCAGAAACGGTCGTCTTACCCAATAACGCTCGTCTAGTGTGATAATCAAATTCATCATCCATACTTGAAGTTAACACACTCTTAGTCGCAGTAAATGGCTGTTTGGATAACAAGGCGACCCCTTCATGATACTTATCATAACCAATATGATTATAGGTCCAAACAAAGTAATAATTTACCCCTTGTTGTTGTAAATACTCAACTAATTTCAAACCATAGTTATCTTCATGTAGTTGATGTTGATTTTTTAAATCATAATAGTTATTGGTCGTCGCTGGTGAATCTTTTAACTGATTGATCTCTTGTAAGGCGATCACATCATAATCTTCTTTTATGATCTTTTGTCCTAAAATTTTTAAGTTTTTTTGTGGGTCTTCACCTAACCAACTATGTGTATTTAATGTTAAAAATTTTGCCATCAAAATTCCTCCAAAAACACCACTAAGCGGCGTTATGTTACCACACGCCGCTTAGTGAATAATGATTATTTGTTAGACTTCAACTGTTCCAACTACAGTCTTAGCAGCTTGATGTCCTAATTTATCGATCTTAACTTCTTTAATGTCTTGCACATTAGTAAATGCGACAACAATTGTATCATCTTTACCAGCAGCTTTGATCTTATCAAGATCAGCTAAAGCAAGTAAGTCACCCGCTTTAACCTTAGCGCCATCTTTAACTTTAACGTCAAATGGTTCGCCATTCAAGCCAACTGTATCAAGACCCATGTGAACAAGAACTTCTAAACCTGCATCTGTTAATAAACCGATCGCATGTTTAGTTGGGAAGACACTTGTTACCGTACCAGAAACTGGTGCATAAACATTTTGGTTATCTGGTTTGACCCCAAAACCATCACCCATCATCTTTTGGGAGAAGACTGGATCATTTACGTCTTCGATCTTAATAACATCACCGTCTGAAACTGTATGAATTTCTTCAACGACGCCCTTATATTGGATCGTCTTTTCTTCTGTAACTATGCCACTCATGACATCAACTTTAGGAATTTCTACCCCTGAGTCGAGTAAATCTTGAATATCTGATTTCAAAACGTCAGCCTTTGGACCATATACGGCTTGGACACCTTCGCCCTTAACGATCAAGCCCATTGCACCGACACGTTTCCATTCTTCTTCTGAACCAACATTGTTGTGATCTTTAACTGTGACCCGGAGACGTGTCATGCAGGCATCAACGTCTGAAATGTTTTCACGTCCACCAAGCAAGTTGATGATTTTAACAACTTGTGAGTTAGGATCTGCTTTACCGTCAGTGGTTGTAGCAGCGCTGTCACCATTATCACCAGCAGCTTCAATACCATCATAGTTACCGTTACGTCCTGGTGTAGCTAAGTTGAATTTCTTGATCATGAAGTTTGTGATGAAATACATCGCAACCGCAAAGAGCAAGGATACCCAGATAAAGTTAAAGAGATCTTGGCCTAAACCAGCTTTGATCGCCATTGGTGAGCGGGTCAAAAGCTCGATGTTACCAAAGGAGTGAACCCGTAAGTTGATCAAGTCAGCTGAAGCAAATGCCAAACCTTGAACGATCGCATAAACAATATACAATGGTACCGCCACAAACATGAACATGTATTCAAGTGGTTCTGTAACACCTGTCAAGAACACGGCAAGTGCTGCTGAGATAAACATTGAAGCATATTGTTTCTTCTTATCTTCGTCAACATTCTTGTACATAGCCAATGTAAGACCCATCAAGATACCTGTTGAACCGATCATTTGTCCAACTTTGAAACGAGCTGGTGTCCAGTGTGTTAAAACATAGTTATACTTAGTCATATCACCGGCAGATTTCAAGTTAACTAAGTCAGTTGTCCATGCAAGCCACAATGGATCTTGTCCGAATACTTGCTTACCTGCTTGAGCACCTGTCAAGATTTCGTAAGTCCCACCTAAAGAGGTATAGTTGATCGGAATCGTTAACATGTGGTGTAAACCAAATGGTAATAAGAGACGTTCCAAGGTACCAAAGAGGAATGGTGCTAAGAAACGAGCTGTTTCTTGTGAGTTAGCGATCCACATCCCGAAGCTGTTGATACCGTATTGGATAACTGGCCAAATGATAGCTAAAATCAAAGCAACGATCGTTGAACGTAAGATAACTACGAATGGAACGAAGCGCTTACCATTAAAGAATGATAATGCATCTGGCAACTTACGGAAGTTGTAGTACTTGTTGTAAGCTGTCGCCCCAACGAACCCGGCGATGATACCAACGAACACACCCATGTTAAGTGCTGGTGCACCTAAAACGCTAACAAAATAGTCGCTAACTAAGATCTTTGTGCCAAAAATCGTGTGCACATATGCCTTTGTATCAGCAAGTGTTTCGGCAGTTACGCCAAAGACTGTCCCAGTAACAACGTTGATCAAAATAAATGCTAAACCTGCAGCGAACGCACCACCAGCACGTTCCTTAGCCCAACTACCCCCAATGGCTAACGCAAATAAAATGTTTAAGTTATTGATAACACCCCAACCGAGCTGTTCAATAACGCCACCTGTTGTAACTAAAGCTGTCATATTTGGGTCGATCATCGCGATCGTTTTACCGATACTGATCATCAAACCAGCAGCCGGCATAACGGCGATAACCACCATCAAACACTTACCGAACTTTTGCCAAAATTCGAAACTAAAAAACTTTTTGAATTGTGCTTTCAACTATCTCACTCCTTTAAAGATTTTCCCTAAATAACTTGGTTATGCAACCGGTTTATGCAATCGGTTTCATTACATTTTTTATTATACCTACTCTCCTAAAAAATGTAAACCCTTTCGATTGTTTTTTTCACATATTTTTTTAAGATTCTACTTTAAGCCCGTCATTTCGCTATTTGTCAGGTCTTTTTTATTTTTCCTTAACGAGTTATATTTGTAACATTGCGTGCTAAAACAGCAGAAATTTTTTCACTAATACTAACTAGCAACTACAATTTAATTACTTTGGATTTGTTAGACTTTGCAACAGCACAAAAAAGCACCTAGTAACTATATACTAGATGCTTTTAGAACTTAGCGGTCCTAACCGGATTTGAACCGGTGATCTCCTGCGTGACAGGCAGGCGTGATAAC
>NZ_AZFT01000031.1:0-67439 GCF_001434405.1 Ligilactobacillus apodemi DSM 16634 = JCM 16172
GCACATTTGCTTATCGAAACTTTGTTCAGTTTTCAAAGATCTACTTGTTAATCATTATCGCAATCAACACAATTATTATATCATATTCCATCTTTCTTTGTCAAGAACTTTTTGAAATATTTTTTATCAATCAATTAACACGACTTAATTATCTTATCAAAATCATCATTTCCTGTCAATAGGAAAATAATTTTTTTGTTATACTGTAACAAGTCAGCTTAAATATAATATCATGTATCTCAATTCAATGTCAACACATTTTTTATATTATATTTTTAAGTAACTGTCCTGCATCAGCAACTTTTATAGTATAGCAATAATCAACACCTAACGTCAACAATTTTTTCGAAATTCTTTCATTTATTATTATCTTAGCTAAATCATGTTCATAATTACATATTAATAACTTAAAATTATTTGAGATAATCGTCCATCTCAAATAACATAAAATGGCAAAACACTACTTTATATAATAAAAAACTTCATCAAGAAAGGTATCCTTCTCAATGAAGTTTTTATCAGCAGATCATTTACCTTCAGCAATATCTTCCAATGCTTCATTTACCCAATGATCTAAATTCTTTGCAATTGGCGTAAATCCCTCATAAACATGGCGATTAGTCCAATATTTTTTATGATGATAGCGTGTATGTTTTGGTTGTGAAAAATCAAAAGGCTTTTCTAAACAGCGCACAGAAAGAGAGATCTTTTTAGTATATTCATCAATATCAATGATCATCACCCTAACTTTTTGCCCTACCTTTAAATACTTTTGAATATCATCAACAAATCCATGATGGCATTCAGATATATGAATCAAACCTTGAGTATTTTCATCTAATTCAACAAAAGCACCATAAGGCTGGATTCCGGTAACCTTACCTTCTAGCACCATCCCTATCCGGTATTCAATCTCCATTTTAAATTACCTCTAAATCAATTCAACGCTCTGAATGATCACATCTTCTAGTGGTTTATCGCCCCAATCTGTTTTTGCTTTAGCGATTTTATCGACCACTTCCATCCCAGATACTACTTGACCAAAAACAGTATGACGCCCATCTAACCATGGCGTTCCACCCTTTTTATAAGCAGTCACGATTTCTTCGGGATAATCAGTAAGTTGTTTCAAAATCCGTTTAGGCATATTTTTATTTTCTACGATAAAGAATTGGCTACCATTTGTATTTGGACCTGCATTAGCCATCGAAACTGCACCACGTAAATTATATAATTCTGAAGAAAACTCATCTTCAAAAGTTTTTTCCCAAATACTTTGACCTCCCATACCTGTTCCGGTTGGATCGCCTGTTTGGATCATAAAATCTGAAATCACTCTGTGAAAAATCACGCCATCATAATATCCTTTTTTAGCTAAGGATACAAAATTTTCAACTGCTTTGGGTGCCTGTTCAGGAAATAGCGCGATCGCAATATCACCTAAACTTGTTTTTATTATTGCATTTGGTTTTAAGTTTGCTGCATCCAACTGCAAGTAATCCATAAAATTTCCTCCTCATAAAATATCTTATTCATACAATATGATACTCGAACTAAAAATTTATTACCAATTTTATTTTACACTCTTAATGTGATATTGTAAGTTTAGTTGCTAGATTTTACTCACAGTCTACAATTATGTATGCAATTAAATTCGAGTTTATATATAGTTACCATAGTACAACTGTTAAATGTGGAATATGGTCATTATATTCACTTAGCTCTTTTAATTGTTTAAATAAATTACGAAAGGAAAACTATATTTTTCCACATTGATATAGTTTCTTTAACGAGATGCACACAAAAGATTATTACGATATTACGATCATCGGTGGCGGTCCAGTTGGAATGTTTGCTGCCACCTATGCACGTATGCGCTTAGCTAAGACCCAAATCATTGAAAGCCTTGATCAACTCGGAGGACAAGTCCAAGCACTCTTCCCGAGTAAAAAAATTTATGATATCCCCGCTTTTCCAGCGGTAACAGGCTCCGAATTAGTTCAACAATTGGAAAAACAACTTGAACACTTTTCACCAGACGTCTTTTTAGGCGAGACAGTCGAGGGCTTTACTAAAGTTGAGGATGGCTTTGAGATCAAAACATCCAAACGTACAACTTATTCAAAGACCATCATTATCGCCACTGGTGCTGGTGCTTTTGAACCCCGAAAATTAAAATTAGCAAATGCGTCTGACTTTGAAGGTTCTAATCTACACTATTTAGTTACCGATATCGAAAAATTTCGCGGAAAAGATCTTGCGATTGCTGGTGGGGGCGATTCAGCGATCGACTGGGCTTTAGAATTAGCGCCAATTGCCAATTCTATCCATTTGATCCATCGCCGCGATAAATTCCGTGCGCTTGAAGCTAACATAGCTGCTCTTAAACAAACCGATGTTATTTTCCAAACTCCATACTTAATTTCAGAATTGGCTGACAACCAAGGTAAACTCAAATTAACCCTAAATAAAGTTAGATCAGACGAAACTAAAGAACTGACTGTTGACCATCTTTTAGTCAACTACGGTTTTTCTTCTAGCTCAAAAGCAATGGAAGCTTGGCAACTCACTTTAGAGAATAGAGGAATCAAAACAAACATCGCTTTGGAAACTTCCACTCCTGGAATTTACGCAATCGGCGATATCGCCCAACATGAAGGTAAGCTTGATTTAATGGCAACAGGATTTGGAGAAGCACCAACAGCGGTCAATAATGCATTACTGTATATTTACCCCGACAAGCGTCAACCGGCACACAGTACGCAACTCATCAAAAAATTCGAAGAAGCACAAAATTAATTTAAAATACATTTACCTTAATTTGTAGTATATTGTTTATTGGAAGTTGAAAGTCTGTTGCAGAAAACTTCCAAGGGTTGCTTTATAGATCCAACCAGTAAAAAGAAAGGAACACGTTCAGGTACTTTCTGATTCTGACTTGAACGATCAATAATATGTCACACTTAATTGATTTTATTTTGCATATTGATACTCATCTGATCCAAATCGTTAATAACTTTGGCGACTGGACGTATCTGATCTTATTTTCGATCATCTTTATCGAAACTGGCGCTGTTATTATGCCGTTTCTTCCCGGTGATTCACTCCTCTTCGCAGCTAGCGCTATGGCTGCAAACCCTAAATACAGCTTAGACATTTGGATTTTTGTCGTCATCTTTTGGCTAGCCGCTGTTTTAGGGGACTCACTTAACTTTTTTATTGGACATAAACTCGGAAAACGATTAACACATAATTCCTTTTTTGGACGTTTCATTAAAGAATCTGATTTAAAACGTACAGAAGAGTTTTTCACTAAACATGGTGGCGTTGCGATCTCATTAGCACGTTTCATGCCGATCATTCGTACCCTTTCCCCGTTTGTTTACGGTAGTAGTGGTGGTAATTTCAAAACATTTATCCGCTACTGCTTGATCGGAGCAACTGCCTGGGTAGCACTTTGCTGTGGTGCAGGATATTTCTTCGGTAATTTCCCAGTAGTTAAAGAACACTTCTCCTTGATCATTATTGGGATCATTGCTGTTTCCTTAATTCCGGCGATCATTGGTGCATTAAAATCTAAACTTTCTAAAAAATAATAATTTCTAACAAAAAAGGATGATCTTAGCTTACAAGATCATCCTTTTTATTAATTATTTTTTGCTTGTCTTTTTCCTAACCAAAAGATAGCCCCTAAACTTCCTGCAAATAGGCTCAAAAACAGCCCAAAACATGCTAGGAAATACGTACTAGGTAATGCGTTGATCACTGGATCTAAGTTTGGGTCAAAAATCCAGTTATTATTGTTAAATAGAATTCTATGAAAATACACAAAAAACCGCTGAAAGTCAAGCAACATGAAACACCCTAAACAAAATAAAACTACCGCTATCCCGTAAATTTTATTTTGGAGTTTCCAAAATTCTCTTCTGCGCCACAGCTTTAAAAAGTAACTTATCGCAGGAAAAGCCGTAACTAGCAATACTAGATAATTCACTAAGAAAAGACACTTTACATCTTCAAAATGTCGCATCCCGTTATATGAAACCGGAATGCTCATCTTTAGATCTGTGACCCAAGGGTAGTTTAGATACGCTAATAATTTTAAATAATCCGTCTTAAGTTGTAGCGTAGTTACCCCTACACTTTGCGCCAAATCGTAATGTTTCACAAAATACCAATAAAGTGGGTGAAAATTGATCGTTACGGTAATACATAGGGTCACAATAAAGAAAAAGAGACATAACTGCACTAAAAGTACTTTACATCGCTGAAATAACATTAGATATTCCATTCGTCTAATGAATCTAACTGGATCGTTGGTTGGATCGCTTCTTTTTTAACTTGTTCTTTTGTAGAAACTCCCGTATATACCAACATCGTATCGATTCCAGAATTGATTCCTGCCTTAATATCTGTCATGTAGTTATCGCCCACCATTACAACTTGGTCTTTGGCTACTCCTAAACGTTTCAAAGCTTTTTCCATAATAATTTTTTCTGGTTTACCAATAAATTCCGGCTTTTGTTGCGTTGCACATTCAACTAACGCGATCAAAGACCCAGCCCCTGGAACTAGCCCACGTTCATTAGGCAAGTTAGTATCAGCATTTGTGCCAATAAATTTAGAACCATTTCTGATTGCTAACGTTGCTAATTCAAACTTATGATAGGTCACATCGTAGTCTAAACCGACCACAACATAATCAGGATCTTGTTCTACAAAAGTAAAACCACGATCAAGAATTGCTTGCTTTAAGCCTAACTCGCCAATAACATAAGCAGTTTTCTTTGTTTCATCTAATTCTGAAATATAATCTGCCGTAGCCATGGCAGTAGTATAAACGTTAGCAGTTGTGACATGAATGTCAAAATTCTTTGCCAAATTTTCAACTACTTGCTCTGGTGCTTTAGTACTGTTATTAGTAACAAATAAAAATGGAATTTTTGCTGCTTGTAAACGTTCAATAAATCTTTTAGCAGCTGGGATTTTTTCTTTCCCACGGTAAATCGTACCGTCTAGATCGATCATATAACCAGCATATTTTTTCATAAAAAAACTCCTCTTACTTGTTAGTTTGGCGGATCGTAAAGTGACGTTTCCGCTTTTTAACTTGTTTTGTTGCATACTCTTTATGCTTTTGTTGTTTTTTATTTATATCATATACTCTTTGAGATGTATATGGTTTATTTGTTTTGGGACGCCTTTTATTAATATTTTTTCGATTGTTTGTTTTTTTATTTTTTTGATTATTCACGCTTTCTGGTGGTGTCTGAACGTCTAAATTTCTAAGTACAAAATAGGCACAACCAAAATTACAATATTCATATAAATAATCTTGCAACCGTTCAATATTTTGAGCTGGTGTTCCCTTCGTAGAATTTTTGGCATAAAAACCCCGTAACCTTAATTGATCATAGCCCCAGTCGCCTACGATATAATCATATTTTGTTAAAATATCACTGAACCGTTCTTTCAATTTTTCAACGTTAAAACCGTTACGATAATTTTCTTCGATAACATAAGGATGACTATCGATCAAAATCCGCGTAGGACTCTGAACAATGATCTCACTTGCAAATGCGCGAATGGTTTCAGCTTTTTTAGCTAACTGGGCTTCACGCCGTTCTTTTTTCTCACTATTCAACTAAATCACTGCTATATAATATGGAAACTATCTTAATGATTACATAATACAAAAGAGCTATAGCTTTTCCTTTCTAAAAATATTATCCATCCTATTCAAGGTAAGAATCATCCATATTCTTCTTTCGTATAAAACTTTTTTAGTACTTATCACTAATATAGTATAGCGGAATTTACTCTGAATGGTAAATCCTAATAATAAAAAGGCCCTGATAAATAATCAAAGCCTTTTTAATAAGTTAATTTTCTACTTGTTTTTTCTTACGCATTCGATTAACAAAAAATAACGCAATAAACCACACCAATGCCGCTAATAATGCAAGTAAAGTTGACTTTTCAAAGCACATGATCACACAAACAAAGACTAAGAAAATCAACACAGCATAATCTGAAGCTGGGTAAAGTGGCATTTTAAAGGTTGAGGTATTTTTTTGTTTCTTTTGTTTAAGTTCTTTACGATATTTCAAATGTGCTAACACGATTGCTCCCCAGATAAATAAGAAACAAGTCGTTGCAACACTAGAAATGAATGTAAATAAAGACGTATTTGGAATCACCAAATTAGCTACGACCGTTAAGGCAATGATCGCCGTTGAAAACTTGATCGCATTGGCAGGAACTTGATGACGTGACAAAGTACTCATTTTTTTAGCAAACTTACCTTTTTCTTTATAAGTCAGGGAAAAGACCATTCTACCAGTATTAAAGATCGAACTGTTACATGCCGAAGCTGCAGCGGTCAAAACCACAAAATTAATGATCCCGGCAGCTGCTGGAATACCAATACTTTCAAATACTTGAACAAATGGACTTTGTGAAGCATTGAAAGCTTTCCATGAATAGATACACATCAATGCAAGTAATGAGCCTACATAAAAAATAATTATCCGTAAGGGAATTTCATTGATTGCTTTAGGGATTACTGTCTTTGGATCTTCTGTTTCTGAGGCCGTTACCCCGATCATTTCGATCCCAATAAAGCCAAATGTTACCATTTGAAAAGACATCAAAAAGCCTGTCAGACCTTTAGGAAATAATCCACCATAGTTCACTAGATTTCCAACCGATGCTTGACCACTTGGAGTTTTATAGCCAACAGCTACTAAGATGATCCCCACAATGATCAGTGCAATGATCGCCACAACTTTGATCAAAGCAAACCAAAATTCAGTTTCACCAAATAAAGCAACTGTAATCAAGTTTAAACCTAACAGAATGGCTAAAATGATAAATCCTGGGATCCATTCGGGAATATGTGGAAACCAGTAATGAATATACATCCCACTAGCAGTCACATCAGCCATGGCAATTGTGATCCAACAGATCCAATACGTCCAACCAGTTACAAAGCCGACGTCTTTACCTAAATATTTAGCGATAAAGTCAATAAAAGAATGACTATTCAAATCAGAAAGAAGCAATTCACCCATTGCTCGCATCAGCAAAAAGCAGATCACTCCAGTTATTAAATAAGCTAATACAATCGAAGGGCCCGCCAATTGGATCGATTTTCCTGCCCCTAAAAATAGGCCAGTCCCAATTGTTCCACCTAGCGCAATCAGTTGCACATGTCTACTTTTTAATCCACGGGCATATTGCTCTTCTTTTTCCATCAAAAAACTCCTTTTACATTTATATAGTTTAGTTTAGCTTAATATTTAAGTTAAGTAAAATTCAACTATTTCATTTTTAGATGAATTTAATTCATTTAAAACAAAATAATAAGGTCATTGATACCTTATTTTGCACCAATGACCTTATTTTATTATCAACTAAAATTTTGTGCTTTCCATGCATCAATTTCGGCTAAAAACTTCACAAATTCAGCACGATCTTTCATTAGCGGAAATTCCCCTAATAAAATTGGTTTAGCTTGCTTAGCTGTTGCACCTTGCTTTTGGATGATCAAAATAGATTTTTGTGAGTTTTCACTAACAAATAGCTTTTGTGGTAAATTAAGCAATCCTTGCAGATAACCATATTTTTGAATTACTTCCAACAATTTTTTAGCTTCAGGTGCTTCAAACAATCCTTTTGGTACCACAAACATGCCCCAACCACCATCATTTAATTGATGTAAAGCCTGTTCGATCAAAAGATAGTGTACATATGAATGCCCTTGCTTAGCGGTAGTTTCAAAAGCACTAGCTCGTTCATCAAGAGGATAATAGCCGATTGGAAGATCCCCCACTACAACATCTACTTGTGGAACTTGTAAATCAATGATCGCATCTTGATGCACCAATTTAGTATCACTTTCCATTAATTGTGATGAAATACTTGCTAGAGAGATCAAAGTATCATCATTATCGATTCCATATAAAGCTAAATCATCCCAACCTTTGTTTTCTAAAGTTCCTAAAATAGCAGAAAGTAAATTACCCGTTCCGACTGTAAGGTCTAATAGTTTGATTCCTGGTTTATAAGTTACTAATTTTTCAATTAAGTAAGCTAATAAAAAGCCGATCGTATCTGGCGTCATTTGATGATTAGCCTGAATTTTTTCTTTTTTATACACTTGGAGCAAGGAAAGTTGCAATAATGCTCTTCTTTCTTCTTTTGAAAGTGAGGCTAAATCAATTTGTTGATATAATTTAGTTAATTTTTGGATTGTTTCTTCATCTGGCAGTCCATCTTCAACGTGAACATTTCCATTATCCAACATATTATCAAACGTTTCGATCAAAGCATCCAACGAACTACATTTTACATTTGCTTGCAGGATTTCAATCGCTTCGTTTATTAATTGAAACTTCTCTTCTATTTTTGACACTGCTACTCTTCACACCCTAAACGACTTATTTTGAAACTTTAATAAAAATAGTTCCAATTACCCGTTTCATTATCGCACATCTCATCATAATTTCAAGTCGTTAGCAAAGCTATCTTTATTTAGGAACCTGTGTAGCTGTGAAAGAAAATTGCTGTCCACTAGTCAGTTTGACTTGAAAATGACCTTGCTTTAAAGTACATATCCCTAGATTAAAATGTAGTGTCTGATTTTCAGTAATACTAAGTTTTTGTGAAATAACAACCAAACTAAGTGCTTGATAACGTGCTGTTTGTAAGCGATAAGCAGCGATATGTTGTTGATAAAACATCAATTGACCATAAAAGAAAAGCGTTGCCACGGCTAAAAATAATAATGCTGAACTCAATAAAGTCGCACGTAATTTCAAAAAAATTCACCTTTTTTCTTTCCACAATGGGAGCAAAAAATCCAGCTCATATTTTTTATGGTGCAGTGTACATGATAAATGAAGCTTATTGCCTATATTGCTGAGTTCAAAATCGTCTACACCATAAAGCAATATCATGTAACCATTATTTTCTACAGTCGTCATAATAACTTCAGACTTTTTGGCAGCATAATACAACCGGTAATGCTTTTTACTGACTAAACTATATAATTCAGGTGTCAGTTCACTTTTGGGTGATGAAACAAGTTCAAACTGCATCCGATCAGCCTGTAAAAAACTTACTAGTCGCTCTAATTCAAAGCGATCGTCAGAACTATTAGCGTGTACTTGTTGACTAATGATCTGAGTGGTCCCAACAATGATAGTCATCCCTAAACTCAAAATAACTAGTGCTACTACCGCTTCAACCAATGAAAAACTCTTATTTTTCTGAGATAAATAGTTGAACTTTTTTCCCATCATATGCAGTGACACTGATCCCTTCTTTGCGAATTTTGTCGGATGATAAAGTTTGCGCACTTTGCTCACTTTTATTTAATAAAGCTTGTGCAGCTAATAATTGATGATAAGCCGTATTTTCTAATTTGCTAAATTCATTTGTACTTATACAAACTAGCGTGACCACTAGCAATAAAACACTCATCCCTAATAAACTATCAAGCAACATAAACCCCTTAAGTTTATTATTCATTTTTTACTTCCAAACGATATTGCATACCATATCCCAGTTGAACATGCATATCGTAAACCTTTCCCAAAGTTGATGAAAATTCTTCAGTATCAGGACGCATCGAACCAGTCTTTTGAATTATATAAGTTGACACCCCACTGGCATGATGCAAAGTCTTGGGATAAGTTAAGATCGTCTTGTGGTCTGCAGAATCAGAAAAAATAATTTTATCATCTTCAACATAAATTATTGCAACGGTGTTATTTTGAATACAGCGGTAAAAAGTTGCAAACCACAACTGACGTAAATCTCTAAAAAACATTTGCTCATTTAAATTCGCCAAAGCTCGTTTACCAGGTCCAATACCTAATGAAAAAAACAGTCCACTTATGAATAAGACTATTACCATTTCACTCAACGTAAATGCTTTTGCTCTACACATAAGCTCAACCTTGATCGCCAACTTTTAAGTGATGCTTATCGATTTCTTTAACTTGTTTGTCCGTTAAATAGCCAGCTTTTTCTAAATCAGCCGGTTGGACACTATTCATTTCAACCCCTTTTTCATCGGCATAAAGTTGTGCTTGGGTATTTAACTCCGATTGCAACGCATGCGTATTCACGGTTTCCGCGTTAGTACGTTGCTTGGACACATTAGGGATCACAACTAAGATCAATAAACTGATAATAAACAAAACGACTGCCATTTCTACTAAAGTAAAACCAGATACCTTATGTTTCATGTATACATTCCCCCTAAACTCGAATAAATAGGCAAAAGTAAGGCTAAATATGTTCCAATTATGATAGCTGCTATCAACAAAAAAAGTAGTGGTTGAACCCATGACAACAAAACGTCCATTTGTTGCAATAAACGTAAATATGCTAATTTAGAATACGACAGCAAATCATCCCCAATTTCAAGTTGTGTTTTTCCTTTTTCAAAAAACAACCCTAGCTCAGTTGGGAAAAAGTGATAATTTTTAATAAGTTCAGCTAAATTTCGGCCACTTACTAAATATTTTTCTAACTCTATCCCTAATTGATGTAATAAAGTATTAGGAGAGAAACTTTGTAACAATTCACAAATTTGTTGAAATTCTAACCCACTGCGCAATAGAAGCCCTAAATTAAAGGTCAGATAATAACGCAGATATTGCCGATAAATTTTACCAAGCACCGGTAGCCCACTATACCAACTATGCCGTCCCAATAAAGATTGCTTTTTCCACCAATATCCTATCTTGAGTACGTAAAAAAACATAACTATGCTAAATATTGCCCCAATATACCAGGCATAATTTTCAATTTGGCGATACGACACCGTTGCTCGCTGAGAATTAAAACGAACTAATTCTGGCGCAAGCCAAATTTTTATGCCACTCAAAATAAAGGCTAACATTCCTAAAATAAGAAGTGGATAAATCAACAAAGCGTGTAACTTCGCTTTTTGTTGCAACCGTTTAGTCAGATACTGGCCTAGTTGCTGGACAGTTTGGAGCAAATTTCCGTGTTTTTCTGCAATATAAAGCTGACAATAAAGTGCCTCTGAAATGTTTTCTTTCAGTGAAGCACTAAAACTTCCACCTGTGTTTAGATATTCCACGACCCCTGTTAGATTTATTGCCATAAAACTTTGTAAACTCTGCAAGGCCTGCTTGAGTGAAAATCCCGCTCCTAATAAATCAGCTAATAAGCTGAAGAAAAGAGCTTCTTGTTTTAAAGTCCAACGTTTTTTAGCCTTTAAGAAAGTGTTGGAATGTTTGTGCGGTAATTTGGCGTGCATGAAGACATTTTTCAAGCTCTTCCCTCCATTTATTTGTCATCTGCTGTAAGTCACTTGTTACTACTTTTTCAAATAATTTTTCACCTGATAAAATATCAAATAAAACGCCACGTTCGCCATTTATTAACGGCAACAGGCGCTGATACGACACCAATTGTAAGACCTGTTGTAATTCTAATTTATTGACCCCTAGATTTAATAAGCGTTCAACAACCGCATAAACTCCAGGCGCATGAACTGTACTCAATACTAAATGACCACTCAAAGCCGCTGTGATTGCAGCCTTAGCCGTCGCTAGGTCACGGATTTCCCCAATAATAAAGATATCTGGATGATGCCGTAAAGCAGCTTTAAGTAAAGTTGTATAGTCCATCCCCACTTTATCATTAACCTGAATCTGTAAAAATTCTGGTTCTTGGATCTCAATGGGATCTTCAATGCACATGACTTGTTTTTTAGCCAAAGATTTAACCAATTGATACATCGCACTTGTTTTACCTGAACCCATCGGACCTGAAAATAAAATCAAGCCCTTATTTTGACAAGCTGTTTGAAAAATCGACTGTTGCTCTTTGACTAAATAGTTTATTTTATTTTCCATTAATGGATAAATCAGCCGAATAACTAATGACTCGCGCCCTAAAAAGTCCCCCACCGTGGAAAAACGCAAATAAACTTTTTGTTGGTACATCCAAGCCCCCAATTGTGGCCTCCGGTGTTCACTAAGTGCCATATCTGCCTTAAATTTAAAAAAGGTGATAATTTTTTGCGCTTCCTCCACACTAAGTTCGCCTTGTTCGACATATTGATCAATAATGAAAAATTTCACGCGATAAAGTGTTCCAAATGGTAAAAGTAAAATATCCATCGCGTGAACTTGCAACGCATTTTCCAATAATTGCTCAGCTATCTGCATCATCTTTTCCCCCTTTCACAATATAAATACGCAAAAAAGAGAATTTTTTTTGAAACAAATAAAAAAAGTTGTGAGCATCAGTCACAACTTCTAATTCTGGTATTTAATTAAAAATCAGCGCCACCTAAAGCGTTATTCACTTCATCAACTTCAGGAATCGAAGGGATCGCACCCAACTTTTGTACGGCTAATGCTGAAGCCATGCTAGCATAAACGATTGCTTCCTCAATATTTGAAAGATCATGGTGTAATTGTGAACTAAGAGCACCTAAAAATGTATCACCGGCAGCAGTTGTATCGATTGCATTGACTTTAAATGCACTAATAAACCCTTCAGCTGTCGTTGTCTTATAGTAAGCACCCTTACTCCCTAGCGTAATGATCGTATTTTTTACCCCTAATTGTGCTAATTTTTCAGCTGCAGTACTCCACGAATCTTCACCTGTGATCTTGATCTCGGTCAATAATTCCGTTTCTGTTTCGTTTAAAACGATCAGATCGACATTTTTTAATAATTCTTCTGGAACACGTTTTGCTGGTGCAGGATTCAAAATAGTCACAACATCATTTTCCTTAGCATATTTAAAAGCCGTGATCGCTGTTTCGAGCGGAGTTTCAAATTGCGTGATCAAAAAATCTGCTTCACTGATCTTATCTTTAGCTTGTTCAATATCATCATTAGTGATCGCTTGATTTGCTCCACCCAACACTAAGATACTATTTTCGCCACTTTCTTGTAGTAAAATGAAGGCTTGGCCAGTTTCTTGTGCTGCAAGTGTAACACTTGAGGTATCAATATTAGCCTCTGTAAGATATTTTTTCATCAAACGACCTTGCTCATCTTCACCAACTTTACCAATAAAAGCCGTGATCGCACCCGAGCGTGCTGCAGCGATCGCTTGATTTGCTCCTTTACCTCCACCAGCAATTTGCTTAGCCGACATAGTCATTGTTTCACCGGGCAACGGCAGACGCTTGATCTGCATGATATTATCAACATTCAAGCTGCCTAAAACTGTTACTCTATTGACCATAATTTTCCTCCATCATTATTTCTATAAAGCTCGTATTTATTACATATTTCAAAACATATCAGCATGTTTTGAAATATAGTCAAAATTCACTATTCATTATAGCATATCACACAGTAAATAAGAGCCCTTTACTAGATTTACCGCAAAAATAAAAGAGCCACCGTAGTAGCTCCTTTATTTTTAATTATTAATCTTCATCGGGAAATTCTGCTGAAGTGAAGACTTCGGAAACATCATCTTCATCTTCTAAACGATCGATCAAACGTTGTAATTGTTCGACCTTATCTTCTGGAACTGGTACCGTGTTTTGTGGAACCATCGTGATTTCAGCAGAGTCAAGATCGTACTTAGCTTGTAAAGCATCACGTACATCTTCAAAGATCTTTGGTTCAGTGTAGATTTCAAAAACTTCATCTGAAGTTTGGAGATCTTCAGCCCCAGCTTCGATCACATCTTCAAACATTTGATCTTCATCTACATCAAGATCTTCGCGTACGATCGCAATATAACCTTTACGATCAAACATAAAGCTAACCGAACCAGTTTCACCCAAATTACCACCATTACGGTTAAAATCAGTCCGTACAGCAGAAGCAGTCCGGTTACGGTTATCTGTCAAAGCATGAACTAAAATAGCCACACCAGCTGGTCCGTATCCTTCATAAGTAATTTCTTCGTAGTTTGCACCATTCGCACCAGTTGCTTTATCAAGAGCACGTTTGATGTTATCTTTTGGCATATTAGCTGCACGAGCTTTTTCCATTACAAGGCGCAATTGTGGGTTGGCGTCTGGGTCAGGACCGCCACTCTTTGCAGCCATGTATAGGTCTCGCGAGATTTTTTGGAAAATTTTTCCACGTTTTGCATCTTGAGCATTTTTACGCCCTTGGATGTTATGCCATTTAGAATGTCCTGACATTTCTAATACCTCTTTCCGAAAAGTAAAATTTAGCAATAAGCCGTGTATATTTTAACAAAAAATTTACTATCCTTGCAACCCTCAACTCACGCTTACGCCAAACAAACTTGCTTTATTTTTTGGTGCGAGTTTTTTGGAAAATATAATAACAGCTGACAGCTAACAAAATCCCGCATAACGCACCTATCGAATCCAAAATCACATCTTGGATCAAAGGTGTTCTGTCACCCGTTAACATTTGGTGAAATTCATCAAATGCAGCATAGCCACCCGCTAAGATCAAACTACTCAAAATGACGATCCACATTCTTTTTACGTAAGTGGCTAAACCTAAACTTAAAAAGGCACCTAAAAAGAAATAAGTAAAGAAGTGAGCTGCTTTTCGAATGAAAAACTCGATAAATTTATAATATCCCACACTCTCAATACTAATAACCTTACCACCATATGAAAATGAAATCGGTAATAGTTCAGTTTCATATGGTTTATTAGTTAGATATTTTTGTAAAAAAGGTACCGATGTTTGTTGTGAATATGTCATTGAAGAACTGACAAATAGTATTATGACGATCAATAAACTGATCATCAAAAAGAAATTCGCCCAAGTAAAAAGTCGCTTTGTTTTCTTCATCATTGCCCCTCATCTCATCGCCAACATAAATAATAATAGCCTCTACCCCTTCTCTAATAGAGCGGTAAAGGCTACATCATCATTTTAACGATTTTTATTATTTGGTTGAGCCACGTTTAATATAGCCGTATGGTAACTCGATCGTCTTTTGATCTGATGAAGTATCTTCACGATTCATCATCTTAGTCAAAAAGCGCATTGACACAGCGCCAATATCATATAAAGGTTGTGTGATCGAGGAAAGTTGTGGACGCACGATCTCAGTTAATTTAGAGTTATTACTTGTGATAATTTCAAATTCTTCAGGGATTTTGATACCAGCATCTTTAGCCCCATTCAAAACACCACAAGCTAATTCATCATCCCCAACAAAAGCAGCTGTTGCTTTAGCAGAAGCGAGTGCTGGCCATAATACTTCACCCGCACGATAGCTATAATCAGTTTCAAAAACTAGATCTTGATCAAATTCGATACCATTTTTAGCTAAAACATTCTTGTATCCTTTAAGACGATATTCACCGTTGATTGGATCACTTAATGGTCCAGAAATAAAGGCGATCCGCTTATTGCCATGATTGATCAAATCAGTTACTGCTTCTTCAACTGCCGCAGTGTAATCAACGTGCACACTTTCAACTTCATTTTTGGCATCAACAGAACCAGCCAATACGATCGGTGTTTTAGCACGCGCAAATTGTGCCCGAAGTTCATCTGTCATGTTATTACCCATGAAAATGATCCCGTCGACTTGTTTAGCCAACAAAGTATTTAACACTTGTGCTTCTTTTTGGGCATTGCCATCTGAATTTGCCAAGATAATGTTATATTTGTACATTGACGCAACATCATCAATACCGCGTGCTAAAGATGCAAAATATACGTTAGTAACATCAGGAATGATAACACCAACTGTGGTTGTTTTCTTGCTTGCTAAACCACGAGCGACCGCGTTAGGACGATAATCTAAGCGATCGATCACCTCTAAAACTTTTTTACGTGTTGCTGGTTTCACATTCGGATTGCCATTAACAACACGTGAAACGGTTGCCATCGAAACGGCTGCTTCACGGGCAACATCATAAATTGTAATTGTTTGTTTTTCCATGGTATTATCCTTTCAAAAATTAATTTTCACTCTCGTTTTCATTGTAACCACCTTTAATTTATCAAAGTTTCTTACTAAATGCAAGCGGTTCAAGAATTTTATCATCTTCTTTTTCACACTTTTTCATTATCCAACTTAAGTACTTAAACTGCTCAAGATCACTACTTATGGTATAATAAATTCGTTTAATCAAATTACAAAGGAAGCGATTTTATGTCACATCTTCAAAAAGTTCAAAACTGGTTGGCTGAAAACCAATTGGACGTTGCTTACATTAGTGACTGGAAGAGCATTCAATACTTTACTGGTTTTGGAAGCGATCCAATCGAACGTACACTTGCACTGTTTATTTTTAAAGATAAAGACCCATTTATTTTTGCTCCAGCATTAGAAGTTGAAGCGGTTAAAAAAGCTGGCTGGAACTACCCAGTTTATGGCTATTTAGACCATGAAGACCCTTATGCATTGATCAAGGATCACATTACGCAATTAGGCGTTGATCCACAAAAATGGGCATTAGAAAAAAATAATCTCTCAGTGGAAAGATACGAAGCATTGCGTAAATTCTTCCCAAACGCAACTTTCACAGGCAATGTCTCACCTTTGATCGAACAAGAACGTCTTTTCAAGACCGAAGAAGAACTCGCCTTACTTCGTGAAGCAGGCAAATGGGCTGATGTTGCTTTTGAAGCTGGCTTCAAGGCTTTATCAACTAAAGTGACTGAACAAGATGTTGCGGCTGAGATCGAATATGAAATGAAGAAAAATGGCATTTTGCATATGAGTTTTGATACGATCGTGCAAAGTGGCTCCAATGCCGCAGATCCTCACGGTGCACCTAAAGCTGATCTCATTCAAGCTAATAAACTCTGTCTCTTTGATTTAGGGGTCGAATATCAAGGCTATATGTCAGATGCTTCACGGACTGTAGCATTTGGTGAAGTTGATGCTAAAACAAAAGAAATCTATGATGTCTGCTTAGAGGCACAGCTTGCCACCCAAGACGCTGCTAAGCCAGGGATTCGTGCTGCTGAATTAGATAAGATCGCACGCGATATCATTACCAAAGCAGGTTATGGTAAATATTTCATCCACCGTTTAGGCCACGGGATCGGGCAAAGCGACCATGAATTTCCATCAATTATGGAAGGAAATGAGCTCATCTTACAACCTGGTATGTGCTTCTCAATTGAACCAGGAATCTACATTCCAGGAGTTGCTGGCGTGCGGATCGAAGACTGTGTTTACTTAACCGAAAACGGTAATCAGTCTTTCACCCACACACCAAAAGAATTACGCACATTACCACTTGATTAACCCAGGAAATATTTCTTAAATTAGTGCTTAAACTAAAAAGAGCCTAGTCAATTTTTTGACTAAGCTCTTTTTGTTGTTTTCAATTATTTATTGCGTGGATAGAAAGTTTCTGTTGGTTTTTCATATGTTTGTTCTTTTTGGTCTTTTGCTTCACCAAAAGCTGAGCGACCATCGATCACAATATCATCGTTCCAATCTTCAGGAGTTTCTTCGTCCACTAAGTCATCGAATTTATCTTTTGTTGTTTCAAGGCGTTCCTTTAAATCACTTGTAGCTTGCTTTAATGAATCCAAAGCATCTTGGACCGCTTGCTCATTTTTTAATTCATCGGCACGTGTCATGATTTTATCTTTCAAATCATCAATGCCATTTTCTTCTAAAAATTGTTGCAAATAATCATTGTACTTTAAAGCTTTTTCGCGCCCATTTAATACAGCTTCGTCAACTTTCATTGCTAACTTATCTTTTTGTTCTGAAGTTAATTTTTTTGAAGCTGCATAAGCCACACCTGCACCTGCTACAACAGCTCCTAAACTAAACAACAATTTCTTACCCATAGTAAATCCAC
Source organism: Ligilactobacillus apodemi DSM 16634 = JCM 16172 (assembly GCF_001434405.1). Taxonomy (GTDB): domain Bacteria; phylum Bacillota; class Bacilli; order Lactobacillales; family Lactobacillaceae; genus Ligilactobacillus; species Ligilactobacillus apodemi. The sequence goes on from NZ_AZFT01000031.1 coordinate 17,790, forward strand.
TCCTCACTAGTTAAGATTACTTAGATTTTGTTTTTCGGCGATCCCATAAGCCAATCGCCATTTTGCCAAAACGAAAAGCCATACTTGCCTTAGCAGCATTTTCGGTCGAATGCACAACTTTTTCAGCCATCGAACGACTTGCTTCGTTTAAATCTGATACGCTTTCGCTGAGCTCAGCCGCCGTTCTAAATAGTGGATCTAATTCGCTTGCTTTGTGGTTGATATCGTCTAGTAAAACATTAGTCTTATTCAATAATTCATCCACATTGCCAGCAATGCTATCAGCATCTTTTGTCAAAGTTTTGATACTTGTATTCATTTCTTTGACTGTTGTTACTAAATTCTTTAAAACAGCACAAATAAATACCACTAAGATCAAAAATGCTAACGCTGCGATCAATCCGGCAATTTGCCCAAACGTTATTGTCATCTTCTTCCCCTCCATCAAGTTTTACTGCTTTTAGAATATCATTAGATCAAAAAAACTTCAATTATTACGTCATTGTTATTGTTAAAATTTCACTTCACAGATACTTTTAGAATCTGCTATGATAAATATAAACTAATTAAAGGAATGATTTTATGGCAATATATCGGTTAGCTTCAACTGCATCTTCTGATTCGTCGATTTCGACCGATGTATCCAAGCAAGTAGTCAAACAAACTGGAATCCTTGACAACTACATCAAAAATATCGATTGGGACGGCATTATCACTAAGATCATTACGACCGGAATATCACTTTTCTTGATCTCAGTTCTCTTTTTGCTGATCCATTCAGCCGGCAAAAAGCTCATTACCCGTAGTTTTGCCTCAGCCAAACGTAAAGAATCAACTTACTCGATTGGTCGCTTAGGAACGATCTACACTTTGACACAAAATATTTTCCATTACTGTGTCTTGTTCTTTTATTTTTATGCGATCCTTTCCATCTTGGGGATCCCAGTTAGCACCTTACTTGCCAGTGCTGGGATCGTCAGTGTTGCATTAGGTTTAGGTGCACAAGGGTTTGTGACCGATATTGTAACGGGCTTTTTCATTTTACTGGAACAACAATTTGTTGTGGGCGATACCGTAAAAATCAATACGATCACTGGAACGGTACATGCCGTTGGATTAAGAACAACTCAAATATTAAGCGATGATGGTACTTTGAACTTTATTCCTAATCGGAGTATCACTGTTGTTAGTAATATGTCACGCAACAATATGCAAGCAGTGGTCGACATTCGGCTTGATCCTCGAAAAGATACGAATGAAATGCGCAAAATTATCGCTGAAGTCAACAAAAAATTGGTTCCTAAATTACCTGATATCACTAACGGACCTAAAATCTTGGGAATTGTTGACCTTGGAAATGGTAATTTAGTTTTTAGAGTGAGTGCCTATACTAATCATGGCGCACAAGCTCAGACCCAACGAATCCTATTGGATCACTATCTTCAGGCTTTAAAAGCTGCTGGCTTTAACATCCCAATTTCACCACTTAATCTAGGTTCAACTGCTTGAGCTCATAAAAAAACAAGACCACCGGAAATTTTTCGGTGGTCTTTGTTTTTTATTCTCTTTCAGTTAACTGATAATCTTTTTCTAAATCATGTGCCAAGTAATTAATGGCTTTCATAATTTCGCGTCTAGTCACGATCCCGGTAAAAATACCGTGTTCATCAGTAACCGCTAGAAACGTTTGATCAACTAACTCATGCAAAACTTCTTCCATATCATATGGTGGTTGGATCGTGGCAACATCAGTCTGCATAACATCTTTAACTTGTAATTCTTTTAAATTTTTCGTTTCGATTCCAGTCAACCCCAACATCGTATCGGTGATCATTGCTAACGACAATAAGCCTTTAAAATGTTGCTCGTTATCAAGCACAGGAATCTTAGCGTATTTTACTTTAGTAAGTACTAGAAATGCATGGTCCAAAGTATTTGTTTCTTGCACATTAGCAACTATTTCCGCTGGAATCAAAAATTTATCTTTTCGTTGATTAAGCATTTGCTCAACTGCTTTTGATATCATTGTCCTCTTTGTCCAAAAATTTATTATTTTCACCTAAGTTTACTTATTCTTGTGCAACCTAAGCAAAGTTTATCTGCATCTATTATACCACTTCAGCGTCCTTAACAACATGGTTACAACTTATGCTTACTGTACTTACTTACCTAATTTTTCACGATATTTATTTTGTTGTTTTTAAGTACATTTCACAATTAAAAACTTTTAATAATTAAGGACCGAACTTACTCGGAAAATATTGTTAAACCCTATTGACACTAGCAACTTCAATGCTTATAGTTATATGAGTGTGTTATTTATTATATATATTTTTAGGAGGAAAAAATGGATTTTGCATTACACTCTCGTTTGGCAGCTGAATTCTTCGGTACAGCATTAATGATCATCCTTGGTAATGGTTCGGTTGCAAACGTTGAATTAAACGGAACAAAGGGTCATCATAGTGGTTGGATCATTATTTCTATTGGTTATGGTTTTGCCGTTATGATCCCAGCCTTGATGTTTGGTAGCATCTCTGGTAACCACATCAATCCGGCATTTACTTTAGGTCTTGCCTTGGCTGGAGATTTCCCATGGAGTGAAGTTTTACCTTACATAAGCGTTCAATTATTAGGTGCGATCGTCGGTCAATTAGTCGTAGTTGCATGTTTCAAACCTCACTACGATATGACAACTGATCCAGAAGCTGTTTTAGCTACATTTTCTACGATCGATGCTACTAAAAGTCGTTCGAATGGTTTCATCAACGAATTTTTTGGAACATTCACGTTAGTATTTAGTGCATTAGCTATTACACATTCACCTATTTTTGGTCATGGAAACCAAGGTGCCGGTTTTATCGGTATCGGTCTTTTGGTAATGGTTATTGTTACCTCATTTGGTGGTCCTACTGGTCCTGCGCTTAACCCCGCACGTGACTTTGGACCACGTCTAGTTCACGCCTTGATGCCACTTAAGCACAAAGGTTCTTCTCAATGGAACTATGCTTGGATTCCAGTTGTAGCACCATTTGCTGCTGGTGCATGCGCAACACTTTTATACAAAGCTATTTTCGGCTTATAATACTATTGTTAAGGTTTGACGTCCTGACGTCGGCCTTTTTTATTTACTTAAGTTTCTCAAAAGGGGGAAAATCCATGAAACGTAGCTTAACGCTTAGTCTTACTTACTTGTGGCGCATTCTAAAATTTCTTTTACTCCTAGTGTTGATCTTGCTGCCACAATTTTCATTATTACTACCAAAATATTTGCCCACAAACTTCTCACATCCCAATTTAGCAATGTGGGGCTTTTTTCTCACCAGTTATGCGTTAGTGCTCTTTTGTTTAATTTGGCAATATACAAAATTTGCTCCCCAAGCTAGGCACTTAAAGAAATTTACTCATCAAGATGTCATTATGATCGCAACTAGTTTTTTTGCACTATACGGCTTAAAGTACGTCTATATGTTGCTGCTTCCAACTAGCTCGGCAACGCAAAATGACGCAGCTATCAGCAAAATGTTTTCACTCTCCGTTTCCGTCGCCTTTATGATGGCCTTTATGACTGCGATCATGGCACCGATCTGTGAAGAACTGCTTTTTCGTGGGATCTTTATGAGTTACTTCTTTAAAAATTACGCTTGGTGCGCGATATTTTTTAGTGGACTTGTTTTTGGCTTGATCCATGTCCACGCAGGTGATAATTATTTAGTCCCACTTTTATATTGCTCCATTGGTTGGATCTTAGCTTATAGTTACCGTAAAACAAATAACATTTTAGTAAGTATCACGATCCATTTCTTAAACAATCTTTTACCTGCAATCGCATTACTAATTTCAAGTCTTTCACAGTTAATGAAATAGCATAAAAAAATAGGCTAGTTCTTGCAACTAGCCTATTTTTTGCACTTTTATTATTTATCTAAGCGTGCATTTAATTCTTTTGTTAATTCTTCAAAACCTGGGCGACCAAGTAAAGCAAACATGTTCTTCTTGTATGCTTCAACACCTGGTTGGTTGAATGGGTTGATGCCATTTAAGTAACCAGAAATACCTACTGCAATTTCAAAGAAATAGATCATGTAACCTAATGTATAAGCACTTTGATCTGGAATATCAACGATCATGTTAGGTACGCCACCATCAGTGTGGGCTAAAACAACACCTTCCATGGCACGATCGTTAACATAGTTCATCGTCTTACCTTCAAGATATGCTAAACCATCCAAATCTTCTTCTTCCTTAGGAATAACAGTATCATGTGTTGGTTTATTCACGTGAATAATCGTTTCCATCAAGTTACGACGACCTTCTTGGATGTATTGACCTAAGGAGTGTAAGTCAGTTGTAAAGTTAGCTGAAGATGGGTAGATACCTTTTTGATCTTTACCTTCAGATTCACCCATCAATTGCTTCCACCATTCTGAGAAGTATTGCAAAGTAGGTTCATAGTTTGCAAGAATTTCAGTTGTGTAGCCTTTACGATATAAAATATTGCGTAAAGCTGCATATTGGTAAGCTTCGTTTTTAGCTAAATCTTTGTCTGTATATTCAGCACGAGCATCAGCAGCACCTTGCATCAAAGCATCAATATCAGCCCCAGAAACAGCAATTGGTAATAAACCAACTGGTGTCAAGACTGAGAAACGACCCCCAACATCATCAGGGATAACAAATGTTTCGTAACCTTCAGCATCAGCTTCCGTCTTCAATGCACCACGTTCGCGGTCAGTTGTAGCGTAAATCCGCTTCTTAGCGCCTTCTTCACCATATTTTTCAACTAATTTTTCTTTGAAGATTCGGAAAGCAATTGATGGTTCCGTTGTTGTACCAGATTTAGAAATAACATTCACAGAGAAGTCACGATCCCCGATAAGTTCAACTAAATCATGCACATAAGAGCCAGAAATTGAATTACCAGCAAAGAAAATTTGTGGTGTTTTGCGTTCTTCTGCTGGAAGCAAGTTGTAGAAAGTATTTTGTAAGAATTCAATTGCGGCACGTGCACCTAAGTACGAACCACCAATACCGATCACAACTAAGATCTCAGAATCTTCTTGGATTTTCTTAGCTGCCTTTTTGATACGATCAAATTCTTCTTTATCATAATCAACTGGTAAATCGAGCCAACCACGGAAATCAGCTCCAGCACCTGTACCTTGACGAAGTTGATCATCTGCTGCATTTACCATCGCTTGCATTTCATTTAATTCATTTTCATGAACAAAATCTTTCAAGTTGGAACTATCAAATTTAATATGTGCCATTACTACACGCTCTCCTTTTACTTTTATCTACTGCACTAATTATACTATATAATACAGATTTTTAAAGTCAAAATGTAACATAAATTAAGATTTACCCTTAAAAACACTTAATAATCAGAGAAAAATCTTAATTTAAAAGGAGTTACCCAGCGATAACTCCCTTTAAAAATTATTTTAATAAACCTAGCATTACACCACCGACGATAACCAATAAAGAACCGATCGTGATGTAAACCATTTCGCGTTTTGTCTTGTGTTCGCCCAATAATAAGATCGAGCCAAATGTCGAAATAACGATACCAGTTTGTGAAAGTGAAAAACTGATCGCTAAACCGATCGCAGCCGTTGCTTGGAACATGCACAAGTTACCAGTACCCCAAACTAAACCAGTAATGATATTTTTAAATGTTCCCTTCTTAAAGGCATCTTTACCTAATGCAAAGACAGAAGCACCTGCTACCATCCCGATTGCTTGTGGTAAAACCATTGCTTGTGCATTCACATTTAATAAGTTAACAACTACGGTATAGCCTAAATAACCAATTGTTGACAAGGTAAGTGCGGTCGTCCCACGCTTCCAGTCTTCACTTTGTTCGCCAACAACTGCTGATTTATCACGTAAAGCTGTTAGACCTGAACCAACTACTAAAATAACTAAGGCAATTGTCCCTAATGTCAATTGACGTCCGGTCGTCCATTCGTGGAATAAGATCACCCCAGCTAAAGCGTTAGTAACCAATTGTGCCCCAGTAGAGATCGGCACAGCCTTTGAAATACCAACGGCTTTCATTGCATGGAATTGTTGGTTTTGACCCAAACTCCAAAACAAACCTGATAAAATACCAGCGATCCATAGTTTCATATTATTATGTGCTAAAAAGTTAGCTGGTGAAACTAAGGTTGTAATGATAGCAAATAATAACGCACCCCAGGTCATCCCGAGTGTTTGTTGATTGGCACTACCACCAAGCTTACCACTAATTAATCCAACACTACCCCATGCAAGCACAGGGACTAGAGCAATCCACATACTTAATTACCTCATTTCTGATCAATTCTTTTAATTTTTCTTATGCAAGTTAATATTTTATCAGTTTTGTGCAAACCATTACAAGAACAAATTTAGATTAAATATTATAATTTGGTTGTTTACAAAGGATTTTCATGAGTTTTTTCACCAATACATAATTAAAAATAGTGATTTAGCCTATTATTACGCACTCACAATTTAACTCATTTAAAATAAACCATAATTAAATTTCTAATATTTGAAAAAGTTTTCAGAGTTATTTTCTTTGCTCCGAGACCTTAATATTTACTAAAATCTCTAGGAAAAATTGACGCTTGGGATTGAACTGGTTTAGAATTAAGTGATATGTGAATTAATTTGATTTGAAAGGACGGTTTACGCCCGTGAACTGGACAAAGTTACGAGATTTTATCAACACGCGCTGGGGCTTTTTTGCCCTAGTTGCGTTTCTATTTTGGTTGAAAACTATCATCGTCTATTTGATAGATTTTAACCTTGGAGTTAGTGGGATCTATCAATATTTTGTCTTATTGATCAACCCGATCGCAACTACGCTTTTGCTTTTTAGCATTGCTCTTTACATACGTAGAACAATTCCAGCTTATTTGTGTTTATTACTACTCTATATTGCTAATACCGCGCTCTTATTTACGAGTGTGATCTATTATCGTGAATTCACTGATTTTATGACTATGAACGTTATTTTAGGTTATTCCTCGGTATCTCAAGGCTTAAGTGGAAGTTCTTTTTCGCTCTTAAAACCCCAAGATATTTTAATGGTAGCCGATATCGTTATTGTCTTATTGTTACTTTTAACACGGCAGATAAAATTAGATAAACGTGCTATTCCTAAAAAACAAGCTGTTGCTATGACATCATTTTCTTTGATGTTTTTGCTATTAAATATCACACTAGGTGAAATCGATCGTCCCCAACTATTGACGCGGACCTTTGACCGAAATTATTTAGTCAAATATCTTGGGATCGATACTTTCACCGTTTATGACGGCTTAAAAACCGCTAAAACTAGCCAAACTCGTTCCAAAGCAACGGGTTCTGATTTAAACAAGATCATTGAATTTACGCAAAAAAATTATGCTGCACCTAATAGCAAAATGTTTGGGATCGCTAAAAATAAAAATGTTATCGTGATCCACTTAGAAAGTTTCCAACAATTTTTGATTGATTTTAAATTGAACGGTCAAGAAGTTACTCCCTTTTTAAACAGCTTATATCATGGTAAAGAAACATATTCGTTTTCTAATTTCTTCAACCAAGTAGGTCAAGGGAAAACTTCTGATGCGGAAACAATGCTAGAAACTGGTACTTTTGGACTTTCTCAAGGATCTTTATTCTCAACTTTAGGGACTGATAATACTTTTGAAGCAATGCCCGCGATCCTAGGCCAAAGTTTGAATTATTCTTCCGCCGTTTTCCACGGTAACTCAGCTTCATTTTGGAACCGGGATAAAGTTTATAAAAACTTTGGTTATCAGTATTTCTTCGATGCTAGCTACTATAATCAAGATTCAAACAATTTGACCGAATATGGCTTAAAGGATAAATTACTTTTCCATGACTCGGTAAAATACTTAGAAAAATTACAACAACCGTTTTATGCTAAGTTTATTACTGTTTCAAATCACTTCCCGTTCACGCTTGATGAACAAAATAAATCTTTTGAAGCTGCTAATACAGGTGATAGTTCCGTCGATAATTACTTTGTCACGGCTCATTATCTCGATCAAGCCGTTAAAGAATTCTTTGACTACTTAAAAGCTTCGGGGCTTTATGAAAATTCTGTGATCGTTTTATATGGTGATCACTATGGTATCTCAAATTCCCGAAATCTCAAACTCGCTTCGTTATTAGGTAAATCTTCATCTACTTGGAGCGATTATGATAATGTACAAATGCAACGGGTGCCATTTATGATCCATATTCCAGGTCAAGAAAATGGTGGGATCTCAGATACTTACGGTGGTGAGATCGATGTTATGCCAACCTTACTTCACCTATTAGGAATTGATTCTAAGAAATATCTCCTTTTTGGCTCTGATCTGTTCTCTAAAGATCATAACCAGACCGTAGCATTTAGAAACGAAAACTTTATCACGCCAAATTATACCGTGGTCGGTAGTACGATCTATGAAAATAGTACGGGAAATGTCGTAACGCACCCTTCTAAGAAAGTAAAAGCCGAGATCAAAAAAGCACGTGAACATGTGACCCAATCGCTTTCGCTTTCGGATTCGCTTAATAACAAAAACCTCTTGAGGTTCTATGTTCCAAGTGATTTCACCCCGGTCGATCCGCGTGAGTTCAACTATAAAAATGAAGTTGAGCAACTAAATAAGATCCAAGCTAAATTGAAGAACCGCTCAACTAGTCTGTGGTCACAAAATGGTGGCAAAACAACGGTCGATAAATACCAATCTGATGCCCCTGAATTAACTGGAACTGATTCATCGTCAAGCAGTAGTTCTTCAACTGACGAATCGACCACCGAAGATTCAGCTGCGCAAACTTCAACCAGTGAGACCACGACCGAAGAGACAACTTCTTCTAGTGCGACAACAACTGAATAAAAATACTAAAAGCTTATGCCTAACACTAGCTAAATGTTAAGCATAAGCTTTTTTGGTGTCATTAATTTACAATTTTAGTGCAAAAATAAAAAAACTTTACTGTGATCAAACCTTGATCACAGTAAAGTTTTTCACTCTTGTGGGCTATTTGGGGGACTAAAACGGCTGAACCCCTTGATAAATAAGCCCCTAATATGGAGATGGCGGGGATCGAACCCGCGTCCAAGCATATCGTAACTCAAGTATCTACGCTCATAGTTATACTATTTGAACTTCATTATTGATTCCGCCGTATAACAGGGCTAACATCAATAACTAGCCTAAAAGTCTCTTCTTAAAATTTCAGGCTAAAACTTTAAGCGTAGTCTGCTAATATAGGACCCGTAACCGGCACACAGACGATACCGCACGGATCTACGCAATGCTGACTAGGCAGCTAAAGCGTAAGAATTGTTATTATTTTTTGCAGTTATAATTTAAACTGAGCGTTTTATAGTAGTCGCAACCTACTAAGCGCAACTCAAGCCCGACCTATACCTGTCGAATCCTAAACATCCCCAAGTTGACTACGGGTTAATTTTAGCACACCTATTTTAGAAAAGCAAAATGCAATTTTTCTAATTGACAACTCATTTTTGCTATAGTAAAATTCAACTATACTAAAACGGAAAGGAAGAGAACCATGAGTAATACATTATTGCAACTTACAATCACTCGTTGGCAAAGCTAGCACTGGGTTGCTTCTGTATCACAGATGCGACCGTACGAAACGTTCGTATCTGTGCTGGTTCTCTTTATATAACTCGCATGGATAACTTAAATTCTAAGCTTTCACCATGCGGGAACTATTTCTAAAGCACTTCCTGCAATTCGTAGGGAGTGCTTTTTTAGTGGAACCACTACTAGACACGAACAAAAAAATTATTAAAAAGGAGTTTATCTTATGAAACGCTTGATCAGCACTATTATTATTTTATTTGCTTTTCTAGTCTTTGCTTTTTTTCATTCGACGTCAAGCTCTAAAAAATCGTCGATCCCAACAGTAGGTATCCTACAACTCACTTCTCACCCTGCTTTAGATGAAATTCATCGCGGAATTATTGCTGGGTTAAAAGAAAATGGCTACGTTAATGGCAAGACAGTTAAAATTGATTTTCAAAATGCTCAAAATGATCAAAGTAATCTAAAGTCGATGAGTCAAAAATTTAAAGACGAAAATGCTGCGGTCATGATCGGGATCGCTACTGCTGCTGCCCAATCCTTAGCAAATGTGACAAGTACGACCCCGATCGTCATGGGCGCGATCAGTGACCCAGTCGGTGCCGGCTTAGTAAAAAGTCTCTCACATCCCGGCGGAAATATAACCGGGGTTATGCACAAAGAACCGATCGATCGCCAAGTCAAATTGATCAAACAGCTCATGCCAAATGTGACAACAATTGGTGTACTTCACACTTCTAGCGACGATTCTTCTGCTAGCGAAGTCAAAGAATTTACTAAACTAGCTAAAAAAGCTGGTATCACTGTCAAAGATTATACTGTTACTTCAACTAACGATATTGCACAAGTTTCAGCTACAATGGCAAGCGCCGTCCAAGCGATCTATATTCCAAACGATAATACAGTCGCCTCTGGTTTCCAAACGGTTTTAAAGAATGCTAACCAATATAATATTCCGATCTTCCCTTCAACTTCAGAAATGACACAACAAGGGGGACTTGCCACAGTTAGTGTTAGTCAATATGAATTAGGAAAAATGACTGGTCAAATGGCGGCTGAGATCTTAAATGGTAAGTCACCAGCAACAATGGCCGTTAGATATCCAAAAAACGGTACTATTTACTTGAACCAAAAACAAGCTAAAAAATTGGGCATTACGATCCCAAGCTCACTACTTAAAGAAGCTACTAAAAAAGGAGTTGTTATCAAATGAATCTAATCGTTTCTGCTATCGGTCAAGGTTTACTCTGGGGTCTTTTAGGTCTTGGCCTTTTTCTCACCTTTAGAATCCTAAAATTTCCTGATATGACGGTTGAAGGTACATTTCCTTTTGGTGCTTGTGTCTGCGTTGCCCTGATCACTAATGGTGTTTCGCCGATTTTAGCGACGGTAATGTCCTTTGTTGCTGGGCTTTTGACCGGTCTGACTACTGGTCTGCTTTATACCAAAGGAAAAATTCCGATCTTACTGGCTGGGATCTTAGTCATGACAGGGATCTATTCGATCAATTTACACGTTTTAGGTAAAGCTACGGTCGGGTTATTAAATGAAAAAACATTACTCACTTCTTCATTTATGAAATCTTTACCAACAAACTTTCCTTCCGTAGTTTTAGGTTTGATCTTAGTCAGCGTGATCATCTTTTTCTTGGCACTTTTCTTAAATACTGATCTAGGTCAAGCCTATATTGCTACGGGGGACAATCCTTTAATGGCTCGTGCATTAGGGATCAATACCGATAACATGGAAATTTTAGGCTTAATGATCTCTAACGGATTGATTGGCCTTTGTGGTGGCTTGATCGCACAAAATGACGGTTATGCTGATGTCAACATGGGGGTCGGAACGATCGTTATCGGACTAGCAGCGATCATTATTGGCGAGGTTGCGTACGGTGAATTAAGTTTAACTGCCCGTTTGGTTGCGGTTATCTTAGGTAGTATCTTCTATCGTTTTGTCTTATTGATCGTTTTGAAACTTGGCTTTAGCTCAAACGACTTTAAGCTACTTGCATCCTTGATCTTAGCTTTATGTCTCATGCTACCACTATTAGAACGGAAATTTAGTCTTGCAAAAATTTTAAAGAAAGGAGTTCAAAAGCCATGAAACCTGCCCTTGAACTGAAAAATATCACCACACTAGTTAATCCAGGGACTAGTGAAGAAAAACAAATTCTTAAAAATCTTTCGCTAACGCTCGAAGCTGGAGATTTCGTCACTTTGCTAGGTACCAATGGTGCTGGTAAGTCCACTTTACTAAATGTGATCAATGGCTCACTAAAACCAACAATGGGAAAAGTTATCTTAGGCGACAAAGACTTAACTAATCTTTCAGAAGTAAAACGCGCAACTTATATTTCCCAGGTTTTTCAAGATCCAAAAGTTGGTACCGCACCACGAATGACCGTAGCGGAAAATCTTTTATTAGCTTTAAAACGTGGCCAAAAACGCAGACTACGCTTACGCAATCTTCGGTCACATTTAGCCGAATTTGAAGAGCTGACCGCGCAATTGCCCAATAATCTTTCCGAAAGATTGCATACATTTACTGGTAATCTTTCTGGGGGCCAACGTCAAACCTTAAGCTTTTTAATGGCAACGATCACTAAACCTGATATCTTACTGTTAGATGAACATACCGCCGCCTTAGATCCCAACACCAGTAGTCAACTATTAAAATTGACCAATGATGTGGTAACTAAAGAAAACTTAACTTGTCTCATGATCACACACCGTTTACAAGATGCTTTACGATATGGCAATCGGGTCATTATCTTAAACGAAGGACAAGTAGTCCTTGATACCCGTGATAAGGAACATTTGACGGAAGAAAAGATTCTAACTTATTTTGCCAATTAAATTACTGCAAATAACAATAAACGCCAAAGAAACTAATGATTTCTTTGGCGTTTATTTGCTTTTAATATAAAAAACTTTCTTCAAACGTTTGCATTGATGGGCTGATTGTGCAAACATCTAAAAAAATTTCTATAATTAATTTTCTTCAGGATTAAGTTTTAACAACAAATTATGAATAACCACTTCTAGACGTTTTAAAGGTTCGTCCAAGGTTACACGATAAAAGCTTTGTAGTCCTTCTTTTTTAAAGGACACTAAACCAGCTTCCCGTAAAATTTTAAGGTGATGCGATACAGCAGGTTGGGTTATGGCCATCATTTGGGTAATTTCAGTGACAGTCATTCCTTCTTGTAATCGCTCACTCAATAACAAAATGATTTTCTGACGATTACGGTCAGCTAACGCATTCATCGTTTCAAATTCGTTAGTAAAATCTTCTAATGCACCTTTTTGCTCTATGGTCAATGGAACCGTCGGCATAGGTATCACTCTCCTTTCTTTTTGAAACACTCCCTCCAAAATAAGCGTACCATTTAATTGTGCCAAACGCAACCGCTTACACTTAAAAAAGTAAAAATATTTTACACTACTTACTTTTAATTATTTTATAAATAAAAATAAATTGAACAAAACATTAAGCCTGATCCTAAAATAACGACTAGATGCCAGTAAACATGCGCATAACTCATCTTCAAACTATAAATTACGGCTCCAAGGGTAAAAGCTACACCACCAGCCAGTAACAACAATAACCCGGGTAATCCTAAAGCCACAAAAAGTGGTTTAAAGCAAAAGACACACAACCATCCTGCTAAAACGCAAATTATCGTTTCGACGATTTGGTAGCGTGGTTTAGCAAAATTATGGTATAAAACACCAAAAAGCATTAACGCAGCGATCGCTAACCATAGATACCAACCATACCGTCCCTTGATTCCAATCAAACAATAGGGCATGTACGTTCCTGCGATCAACAAATAAATACTCGAATGATCAAAGGCCTGAAACAGGCGGCGCACTCTGGTAAAGTAAAAACAGTGAAATAACGTTGAAGCTAGATACAGCATAACTAACGAACTACCATAGATCGAATAAGCAACTAAATCTACCGTATTTTGACTTGCGACTCCTTTTAAGATTAGTAAAATCAATAACAAAATGCTTAAAGCGATCCCTAATCCATGAGTGATCGCACTCCAAATTTCATTAATTACTTGTTTTCTTCGCTCCATGTTTCTCACCTCTTAATTAAATATCTAGTCTAAGTTTACACTTTAAATAACACTAAGTCAATGTAATCTAGGTTTGGAGTCTAGATGATTATTATTAAGCTTCAAGCCAACAAGTATCTCAAGTGCTTTTGCATCTTTTAAGGGCAAAGAGTATAATGGGAACGCATAAGTTGATATCCCCTAAACACCAACTAATATTTTTTAACAAAGGTAAAATATATGGAAAAAATTAATATCAAAAAACAATTAGATCGTTTTGCTAGCAAATCCCTACCACTATGGGAAGAATTTCCTGATCTTGAATTATACATGGATCAACTTGTTAGCCTAGGGAATCGCTACTTAAATGGTCTACTTGAAACCAAAATAACCGCTTCTATGGTCAATAGCTATGTTAAAAAGGGCTTAATGTCACGACCACAAAAAAAGAAATATAATGCACAGCATTTAGCCGAACTGCTAGTGATCAGTCTCCTTAAATCGGTTTATTCCTTGGATACGGTAAAAAGTTATAATGCTGAATTACTTCATGAATTTTCGCCCAAAGAATCCTACAATGGTTTTGCGAACTTATTTAACGAAACACTCAAAAGTATCGCGAACTCTCAACTTCCCCCTACGCCTAATACGCGCTCACTAAATACTTTGACTAAATACCTTATTATCAATGCAGTTATCTACAAACTGCTCGGCGAAAACTTATTGGACTATTCGCTAACGCAAACAAAAAAGCTCTAGGAAAAATTCTCCTAGAGCTCTTTTACTAATCTTTAGATTATTTAGCTTCTGGTGTACCGATCCAGTCGATGATTTCTTCAACTGTATCTGTGATAGCTTGTGTACCAGGTGCAAGAAGTTTACGAGGATCGTAACCTTTACCTTGTTGATCCTTGCCTTCTTCGATGTATTTGCGTGTTGCTTCAGCAAATGCGATTTGGCATTCTGTGTTGATGTTAAGCTTGGAAACACCCATTGAGATAGCTTTAACAACTTGTTCTTGAGGGATACCAGAACCACCGTGCAATACTAATGGCATATCTGGCATAGCGTCTGCTAATTCCTTCAAACGGTCAAAGTTAAGACCCTTCCAGTTTTCTGGGTATTGACCGTGGATGTTACCGATACCGCAAGCTAAGTAGTCAACGCCAAGTGCAGCAATTTGTTTTGCTTCTTCAACGTCAGCTAATTCACCGGCACCAACAACACCGTCTTCTTCACCACCGATAGAACCAACTTCAGCTTCAACAGAAATACCTTTAGCATGTGCTAATTCAACGATTTCTTTTGTCTTAGCCAAGTTTTCTTCGAATGGTAAGTCATGGCCATCAAACATAACAGATGAGAAACCTGCTTCGATACATTCCTTAGCAGCTTCGTAGTTACCATGGTCTAAGTGCATAACAACTGGAACAGTGATGTTCATTGCTTCCATTTCGCTTGCAACTAAGTCACGAACTAATTTGTAACCACCCATGTACTTAGCAGCACCCATTGATACTTGGATCAATACAGGTACGTTCTTTTCTTGAGCGCCCTTAAGAATAGCACGTGTCCATTCCAAGTTATTTGTGTTAAAAGCACCTACTGCATAATGGCCCTTGCGAGCTGCAGAAAAAATTTCACTACCGTTTACGAATGACATAAAACAGCCTCCTAAAGATTTTACAGTAAAATTACTCACATTTGAGTACACTTACATTCTAACACATTTACTTAATAAAGCGTACTCTTTTTCTGATTTCATTTAAATATCCTTATTCTAGCTCTGCCAAATTGCCACCATGATTAAACTAAAAAAACCACTACATTAACTAATGTAGTGGCATTCCCTAAACATCCTGACCAGTTAAGTATAACAAGTTAGCTAAAAAAAGCAACAAAAATTTGATTCTGTTGCTTAAATATCCTTAACGCTATTTTAGAGATCGTTACGCCCTAATTCTGTGATCTTACCTTTTTTAGTGTAAACGATCCATTCAGCAATATTAGTGATGTAATCACCAGAACGTTCTAAATGATTAGCAATTTGGAGATAATCGATTCCTTCACTGATAAATTTAGGTTTACTCTTGATCAATGAAAGTGTACGTTCCCGAATCTTAAGATATAATTCATCATTACCAGTATCTTTAGCCGCAATTTGAACCGCTAACTTATCATCAACTTCGGTATAAGCTTTCAAAATGCTACTCAACATTTCTAAAACATTATTCCCCATTTGACCGATCATCGCATCGATCTGTTCATCACGGTATTCTTCTTTTAATAGCAAGACACTTTTGGCAATGCTCACTGCATGATCTGCCAAACGTTCTAAATCAGAACTTGCCTTTAAAATCGAGATCGTCTCCCGCAAGTCACCTGCAACTGGACTTTGAAGCGCAATGATTTGAGCCGTCTTTTTTTCTAAATGAATTTCATGACCGTTAATGATTTCATCATGTTCGATCACTTCTTTAGCCGCAACTTGGTCATCTTCTTTGACCGCTTGGATCGCTTTTTCAAGCGAAGCCTTAACTTCTAAGCCCATGGTAATAAATTCTTGGCGTAACGCTTGGATCTGTGTGTCAATGTGTCGTTGCATATAATATCCTCCTCTAATATGTGCATAATCTACCCAAAACGACCACTCAAGTAGTCATCTGTTTCTTTTTTCGTTGGATTTACAAAAATTTGTTTTGTTGGTCCAGTTTCGATCAAATTACCGTTTAGGAAAAATGAAGTTGTATCAGAGATCCGCGAAGCTTGTTGCATATTATGCGTTACAATGATACAAGTATATTCATTTTTTAACGTCAATAACATTTCCTCAACTTTATTACTTGAGACTGGATCAAGGGCGCTCGTAGGTTCATCAAGCAAAATAACTTCTGGTTTTACGGCTAAAACCCGTGCGATACAAACACGTTGTTGTTGCCCACCGGATAACGCAAGCGCACTCTTGTGAAGATCATCTTTAACGTCATCCCAAACAGCGGCTTGTTTTAAACTAGTTTCCACCCGTTCATCAAGTAAGTTTTTATCTTTGACCCCAGCGATGCGCAACCCGTAAACGACATTTTCGTAAATTGAAAAAGGAAATGGATTTGGTTGTTGAAAAACCATCCCTACTCTTTTACGCAATTCAACGGTGTCCATTTTAGGACTATAAATATCTTCATCATCTAATTTGATCGCTCCTGTAATTTTAACATTATCGATCAAATCATTCATCCGGTTTAAACAACGCAAGTAAGTCGACTTGCCACAACCAGATGGGCCGATCAACGCATGGATCCCATTTTTAGGGAAGTCAAGGTCGATTCCTTTTAAAGCTTCTTTTTCACCATAATAAAGGTGAACATTTTGACTTGTGATAATTTTTTCTTTTTCCATTTAACTTCCTCTTTATTAGCCAAAGTTTCCTGAAACATAATCTTCTGTTGCTTGGATCTTTGGATTGGTAAAAATATCTTTTGTTTTGCCGTATTCGATCACGTGTCCCATGTGGAAAAATGCAGTATAATCACTAACACGTGAAGCTTGTTGCATGTTATGTGTCACGATAATGATCGTATATTTTTTCTTCAATTCGTGCATTGTTTCTTCAACTTTTAAAGTCGAGATCGGGTCAAGGGCGCTACATGGTTCGTCCATTAATAAGATATCTGGTCCCATCGCGATCGCTCTTGCAATACATAAGCGTTGTTGTTGCCCACCTGATAAGGCCAAAGCACTTTTATTTAAATCATCTTTTACTTCATCCCAAAGTGCAGCGCCTCGCAAACTTTTCTCAACGATCTCGTCTAATTTTTGCTTATCTTTGATCCCATTTTCTTTCAAAGCAAAAGTAATATTTTCTTTAATTGATTTAGAAAACGGATTTGGGCGTTGGAAAACCATGCCGATTTGTTTTCTCATTTCATAGAGATTGATTTTTTTAGAATTGATATCTATTCCCCGGTACATGATCTCACCGGTCACTGTAGCGACGTCATCGTTCATGCGGTTTAACGAACGCAGAAAAGTTGATTTCCCTGAACCGGATGCACCGATCAAGGCTGTGATCTTATAGCGTTCAAATTGCAGATTTCCATCATAAAAAGCATGCTTATTGCCATAATACACTTGTAGATCATGCGTTGACAGCGCGATTTCTTGTTTTTGCTTGTCAAAGTTCATGATAGAAGTATCATTTAAATCGTATTTACCTGCTTTCATATTCTTACATCCTTCTTTATTTACTTGCTGTCAAACGCTTGTAGAGACGATTACCTAAATAGCGTGCGGAGAGATTAAAGATCAATACTGCAACGATCAACACAGCTGAAGCGCCAGCTGAGATCTGTTCTGCATCGGGCATGATCCCTTCTGAATTGATCTTCCAAATGTGCACCGCGAGCGTTTCTGCTGGGCGGAAAAGATTTAGCGGACTGGATTCGTCAAATGGATTCCAGTTTGAAAAATCAATGTTAGTTGCACTTTGTCCGGCAGTATAGATCAAAGCTGCAGCTTCACCAAAGACACGCCCTGCACATAAAACGATCCCTGTTAAAATTCCTGGTAATGCTTCTGGCAAAATGATCTTGGTCACAGTATGCCATTTAGAAAGGCCTAATGCCAAACCTGCTTCTCTTTGTAACTTAGGTACGTTATTTAACGAGTCTTCCACGTTACGAGTTAAGAGTGGTAGGTTGAAAAACGTTAAGGCGATCGCACCAGAAATGATCGAAAAGCCCATCTTAAATTGGACAACAAAGAGCAAGAAACCAAACAGACCAACGACAACAGAAGGTAATGAACTCAAGACTTCGATCGCCATTCTGACCCCTTCAGTCACCCGATTTTTAGGGGCATATTCTGCTAAATAGATCCCTGCACCAAGTGAAAGTGGAAAAGAGATCAATAACGTCAAGATCAATAAATAAAACGAATTAAACAGCTGGATCCCGATCCCACCACCAGCGGTAAAGGAACGTGATGGCGTCGTTAAGAAGTGCCATGAAACATGTGGGAGACCACTAAGTAAGATCTTACCCAAAAGAAAGGCTAAAATTACGACGACAACAGCTGCAATCAACTTGATCACCGCTAAGGCTAGTTTATTTACTTTTTTTGTATTCATAAATTACATCTTTCCTTTCCGGCTGATAAAGCGTACTGCAAGGTTGAAAACTAATGACATTAATAATAAGATAAGTGCCAATGACCATAAAGCGTTGTTGGAAACTGTTCCCATAACTGTATTACCGATCCCCATTGTTAAGACACTTGTTAACGTTGAAGCTGGCGATAAGAGACTTTCTGGTAGTAAAGTTGCATTACCGATAACCATTTGAACGGCTAATGCTTCACCAAACGCACGCGCCATCCCAAAAACGATCGCAGTCATGATTCCAGGCATTGCTGCGCGTAAAAGGACGCGATAGATCGTTTGCCATTCAGTAGCACCTAATGCTAAAGAAGCTGATTTATAATATTTAGGTACTGCCCGTAAACTATCAACAGTCATTGAAGTGATCGTTGGTAAGACCATTACGAACAAAACAAATGAACCTGATAAGATCCCGTAACCCGAGCCACCAAAATGATCACGGACAAACGGAACTACGACGGTCAAACCAATAAAACCATAAACAACCGATGGAATACCTACCAATAATTCGATTACGCTTTGCATGAATTTTTGGCTACGCTTCGAAGAAAGTTCTGTCATATAAAGAGCTGTCCCGATCGCAAATGGTGTTGCAAATAAAGCTGCTAAAAATGTTACGCCAAATGAACCTAAGATCATTGGTAAAGCCCCGACTAACGGTTTACCATTTGGGCCGTTAGCACCAGGGTTCCATTCGGTTCCGGTCAAAAATTCTACTAAGCTGGCCTTGTTTTCCGTAAAGGTTGCGATCCCTTTAGAAGCAACAAATAAGAAAATTGCCAATACAACTGCAACGATCAAAAAGATACTAGCATAGCTTAAAGTTTTGCCAAGGATATCTTGTCGCGTTTCTTTTGATGGTTTTAAAATTTTTTCTCTAATTGGATCCATTTGTTTGTTCCTTTCCCGTAGTCGTAATTGGTGTCACTTGATTTTTTTCATTCTTTTGAACTTTCATTTGACTGATCGGAATATAACCTAAAGCTTTAACTAAATTGTCTTGCACTACATCTGAAAACATATAGTCTAAGAAACGTTGGGTTGCTTTGTCTGGTTTTCCTTTCGTATACATATGTTCATAGGCCCAGATCTTCCAAGAATTATCCTTAACATTATCTACTGTTGGGCTAACACCATCAACTTTCAAAGCAGTCATATCTTTATTGATATAGGAAAATGAAAGATAACTGATCGCACCTGGTGTACTGATCACCATACGTTGTACTGTACCGTTTGATTCTTGTTCTTGGGCTTTCACCATTTTTTGTCCATTCATGACGTTATTTTCAAAAGCAATACGAGTACCACTACCTTGTGCCCGATTGATCACCACGATCTTTTGATTTTTTCCGCCTAATTGTTTCCAATTAGTATATTTTCCTGCAAAGATGTCACGTAATTGTTCCATTGTTAATGACTTAACCCCAACGTCTTTATTAGCTACTGGCGCTAATCCTAAAACAGCTACCGTGTGGTCAACTAATTCACTTGCTTTGATCCCAGGTAATTCACTAGCAAAAACGTCAGAGTTACCGATCGTTACTGCACCAGCTTGTACTTGACTCAAACCAGTCCCAGAACCACCACCTTGAACCGTGATACTAACACCAGAATTATCCTGTTGGTATTCTTCAGCAGCCATTTCAACCATTGGCTGCAAGGCGGTCGAACCAACGATCGTAATATTTTGTTTACTACTTGTTTTTTGTGAACATCCCGCCAAAATAAAAACTGCTAAAAATAAAGTCGCAAAACTAATAATTGCTTTTTTCATGCTACTTTCTCCTCATATCTATTAGCGTTTATTGCATCTTTAATTGTATGCTTTGTTTGTAAAGACACGTGGGTCGTTATGTAAAGAGTTTGTAAATGTTTCAATTTTTATAACTAATTTATCCTGTAATTTTAAGACCTCCTTACCGATAAATATTTCCCCTTGCTAATAAAAATAGTGTTGCAAAACTAATAGTTAGTTTCACAACACTTATTTTAGCGCTATTTAGCTGTAATTGTTAAGATATACCCCTTCCCAAGGAGCAAATTTTTTACCATTTAATTTAGTCATTTCAGCCCGAAGATTTAATTCATCATGAAATTGTGCGAGTTCATCCGCATAAAACACTTGCTCTTTAGCAGCTGCATTCAACAAATAAATCATGTATTTATCGTCTTGATAGCGCGCGATCGCAAAGAAATCTTCCCCAGCTAGTAGGGTCAATTCACCTTTGATCATAACTTTTTGTTGTTTTCGCTTAGCAACACCAGCTTTAACATAAGCCAATAATTCTTGATTTTCTCTACCCCAAGGATAAAAACGGCGATTATCCGGATCTTTTTGCCCAGCGACACCAGCTTCATCACCGTAATAGATACACGGTACTCCGGGAAACATAAAGAGTAAATCAAAGGCGCGTTTGACCTTTGTTATTTCACCGTTGACTTCACTTAAGATCCGTTTAGTATCGTGGGTACCAATATTATTAAGTGAGTTTAAATAAAACTCTAGCGGATAGTTTTCGCGCAAACTCATCAACTCAGCGGTAACTTGTTCAACTGAACACCGTTTTAATAAGAGATCTAGGACCGCTTTTCTCACGGGATAATTCATTACACCATCAAGTTCATCACCATTGACATAGTGCCGGCGCTTACTGTACGCAATTTTATTAGAAGCATCTTCCCAAACTTCACCTAGTAAGATTCGCTGTGAATAGTGTGCTAAGTTTTTACGAATACTTTTAATAAACTCATCGGTCAATTCATCAGCCACATCTAAGCGCCAACCATCAACACCGAACGTATTCCACTTGGCTAACACACTATTTTTTTGACCATAAATGAATTGTTGATAAGTCGGATTATTCTTATCAACAACGGGCAGATCGGGATTGCCCCACCAGCTGCGATACTTATCCGGATAATGTTCAAAACTAAACCACGGATAATATTTACTTTCTTTGTTGCGAGCAGCACCGACGTTTTCACCGTATGTGCCGTCTTGGTTAAAATATTTACTATTACGTCCCACATGAGAAAAGACCCCATCTAAGATCACAGCAATATTTTCCTGGTGCAACGCGTCCAGTAACTCTTTAAAATCTTCTTCTGCCCCTAACATTGGATCGATTTTTAAATAATCACTCGTATCATAGCGATGATTACTTGCCGCCTCAAAAATCGGATTTAGGTAAATAACTGAAACGCCCAATTCTTTTAAATAAGGAATCTTTTGTTTGATTCCTTGTAAATTTCCACCATAAAAATCCCAACGTGCAATACTACTATCTTTATTGCGAATATACATTGGTAGATCTTTAGTGGTGGCGTAGATAAAGGTATTTTCTTTTTTACCTTGGATCTTGCCTTCTGGATTGCCATTATAGAAACGGTCAGGAAAAATCTGATAAGCAATCCCTTCCTGATACCACTTAGGTGCAGAAACGGCTTTTTCATAACAAGTCAATTGATATGAATTTTGTGCTAATAAGTCAGGATCACTGAGCAATTGGCCTTGTCCCCCATTAGTAGCACAATAATATTTAACTAGTTCTTGTTCATTTTGACGCATAACCAACTTAAAGTAATAGAAATAAAGTCCGCTTTTTTTAGGGGTAAATTGGGCGTAATACCTTCCAAAACCTCTATTTTCCATTTTGATGATCTCTGGCACCAACTCACCATCGGCGTAAACATAGAGTTCTAAACTAGTTAGATCTACATCGTAGGCCTCAAACATAAATTGAACGGCAGTATCAACTTTTACTGCACCAAATGGTTTTTTATGTTTTTCATGCCAAGAATCAAAATGGATATACATCGTCGATAGCTCCTTTTTGCACCTCTACATTAGGTTTGATCTGCCAAATATCAGTCGCATACTTTTCAACGGTATCATCAGCGGAAAAATATCCGGCATTGGCAATATTTAACAAGCACATCTTGTTCCATTTGGCTTGATCTAGGTATGTTTGGCTAACACGTTCTTGTGTGGCCACATAACCTGCAAAATCACGTAAAACAAAATATTCATCATTTGCTCGTAATAAAGAATCATAGATCTCATGGCCTTCGACTTCAATATTTGGAATCGTCCCGTCAACAAAGGCATCTAGGATCCGGTGAAGTACTGGATCATTTTCATAATAATCAGCAGCCCGATATTGGTGGTTAGTTTCATAAGCAAGCACTTCATCTTTAGTTAACCCAAAGATAAAGATATTATCATCACCAACATAGTCTTTGATCTCAATGTTAGCACCATCTAGTGTGGCAACCGTCAAAGCACCGTTTAACATCAATTTCATGTTTGACGTCCCCGAAGCTTCTTTTGTGGCAGTTGAGATCTGTTCACTAACATCAGCAGCAGGAATGATCTTTTCAGCCAAAGATACTCCATAATTTTCAAGGAAAACAACTTTTAATTTACCTTCGATCGTTGGATCATTATTGACTAAATTAGCCACTTCATTGATACACTTGATGATTGATTTAGCATAATGGTAACTTGGCGCTGCTTTAGCCCCGAAAATAAAGACCCGTGGAACTTGTTGGCTGTTAGGATCTTCTTTTAGATCCAAATATAATTTTACAATGTGTAACAAATTCAACAATTGACGCTTATAGGCGTGCAGACGCTTGATTTGAACATCAAAAAGTGCATCGGGAGAAACTTCAATCCCAGTTTGCTCTTTAATAACTTTAGCCAACCGAACTTTATTGAAGCGTTTAGCAGCTCCAATTTTTTCAAGTAAAGCTTGATCATCATCATATTTAGCTAACTGATGTAATTCTTTTGAGTCAAAACGCCATTTAGTTCCGATCGTTTGGTCGATCGTCTTTGAAAGAGTTGGATTGGCAACTTGTAACCACCGCCGGATCGCGATCCCATTGGTCTTGTTATTAAAACGTTCTGGGTAGAGTTCATAAAAATCATGCAAAACATCATTTTCTAAGAGTTCAGTATGCAATTTAGCGACCCCATTAGTACTATGCGAACCAATGATCGCTAAGTGTGCCATCTTGACCATACCATCTTTGATGATGCGCGTTCTTTCAATGAAATCTTCATCTTTTTTGCCCGTAAGTTCTTCAACATAGCGGCGATCGATCTCTTCGATAATTTGCAAGATCCGTGGTTGAACAGTCGCCAACATGTCAACTGGCCATTTTTCCAAAGCTTCTGCCATGATCGTATGGTTCGTATAACTCATTGTTTGAACCGTTTGTTTCCACGCAACATCCCAGTCTAAATGTTCTTCATCAAGCAAGATGCGCATAAATTCTGCCACACACATGGCGGGATGAGTATCATTGATATGGATCGCAATATGATCGCTTATTTCAGTCAAAGGACGATCATATTTCTTATAATGGCGAATAATACTTTGAATCCCAGCTGAAGTAAAGAAGTATTCTTGTTTTAAGCGCAAGATCCGTCCTTCATAGTTAGAATCATCGGGATATAGTACAGATGTCAGATCTTCCACACGCCGGCGATCCTCGATCGTTGGATAATTGATCTCTTCTGAAGCTGGAATTTGTGCATCCCATAAACGCATCGTATTAACATGATCGTTATGATAGCCTACGATTCCAGTATCATATGGAACAGCCTTGATCAAGTCGGCACCTTCATACGTTACTTCATAGTATTTGCCATTATCATGCAAATGAACTTGTCCGCCCATTAACACGTCAACTGCTTTACTTGTCCGTGCAACCGACCAGTTATTACCATCGGTCAACCATTCATTTGGTAACTCGATCTGATAGCCATCAACAAATTTTTGTTTAAAAAGACCATACTTATATCTGATACCATTACCATTTCCTGGTAATCCTTCTGACGCTAAAGAATCCATGAAACAAGAGGCAAGGCGACCTAAACCACCATTTCCTAAAGCCATATCGACTTCAGTTTCTGAAATTTGGTCTAAATCTAGCCCCATATCCTTTAAGCCGGCTTCAACCACATCGTACCAACCCATGTTAAGTAAGTTACTTTTCAACAAGCGACCTGGTAAAAATTCGATTGAAAAATAATACACTTGCTTTTGATCATTTTTTACGTAGCTCTTCCAAGTTTTACGCCAAATATCAGAATAGCCTGATTTCACCACGGCAACGAGTGTTTGATAGAGTTCGATCGGCGCTGCATCTTTAACATCTAAAGCATACCTTTCCCCTAATCGTTTTTTAAACTCATGAATAAAATTTTCCTTTGTCATCTTCATAATATGATGTTCCTCCCTTTTCTGTACCCCTTATAAGCTATTGTGCGATCTGATGATAAAGGTCTAAATAATTTTGACTCGCACTGTCCCAGCTAAAATCAGATTTCATGGCTGTTTTCATCATCTTTTTCCAAACTTTTGGTTGGTTATTATAAACATCGATCGCTAATTTTAGTTGTTCCATCATCCAATATGATGAAAATTCTTCAAAACCAAAGCCGGTCCCGACCTTTTTTAGTGGGTCATAAGCCCAAACACTATCACGCAAACCACCGATTTGATGCACGACTGGTAACGTCCCATAACGCATCGAGATCAATTGTGATAATCCACATGGCTCAAAGGCAGATGGCATCAAGAACAAATCACAACCGGCGTAAATTTGTTGGGCTAAATCAACATCAAAATCGATCGCTACACTACATTTGTCTGGATAGCGTCCTGCAAAGTAGTTGAAGTCATGTTCAAAATTAGCATAACCCGTACCAAGTAACACAAATTGCACATCAAATTGCATCAAGTTTGCCATTTCTTGGACAACTAATTGGAAGCCTTTTTGATAAGTCAATCGACTTACGACTCCGATCAAAGGTACATCTTTTCTAACTGGCAAACCAAATTTTTCCTGTAAGGCTGCCTTATTTTTAGCCTTACCGCTAAGATCTTTGGCAGTAAAGTTAGCCACTAATGCTGGATCATTGTTAGGGTCAAAGTTATCGTAATCGATCCCGTTTAAGATCCCTGATAACTTGTAATCGACCATACGTAAAATTCCATCCAACCCACATCCAAATTCCGGAGTTTGAATCTCACTAGCATAGCTTGGACTGACCGTATTGACCCGATCAGCGTATAAGATTCCCGCTTTCATAAAGTTGACAGCTGTCCCCATCCGGATCGTTCCGTCATCGTAGCGCTCAGTCGACATGCCAAATAACTCCGGCATAACATCCGAGCCATATTGCCCTTGAAATTCTAAATTGTGGATCGTTAAGACTGTTTTAATGTGTTCAAAAACTTTGATCCAACTGTATTTTTCGCGTAATAAAAATGGAATAAAGGCAGTATGGTAATCATTGACATGTAAAATATCAGGAATATACTCGATTCGTTCCATCAATTCGATCACTGCTTGTTGGAAAAACGCATAACGCTCGCCATCATCATAGTAACCATAAACTTCAGGACGATCAAAATAATACTTATTATCTAAGAAATAATATTTGATCCCATCCATTTCTAGCAGCTTCACACCACAATATGCATTGCGCCAACCAACTGCAACATTGAAATTAAACAAATCAACTAATTGTGCTTGGTATTGTTCTGGCATAGTCGTGTAAAAAGGTAATACGACACGTACCTCATTACCTTTTTTGGCAATACTTTTTGGCAAAGCACCTGCCACATCACCGAGTCCCCCAGTTTTAAAAAACGGAGCGCATTCGGCTGCTGTAAATAAAACTTTCACTATTTTTCGCCTCCATAGATATCGGCTACAACATGACTGCCCTTAGTGATCACAACAGGATTTTCTGGTGTTCCTTTGATCCTTACGCCGGCTTCAACTTCAACGTTTTTATCAAAGATCGCATATTGGATCGTAGCCCCACGCTTAATATTAGCATTACTCATGATCACCGAATCACGCACTACGGCATCTTCTTCGATCACTGTCCGTCTAGAGATCAAACTATGCTCTACTTCACCTTTAATGATACAGCCTGTCGCAAATTGACTCCGTTTTACCTTTGTCTTGTCATAAAAGTGAGTTGCTACCTCATTTTTAGTCCGCGTGATCACTTTTTGACTGGAGAAAAGTAAAGCATTGAAATGTTCTGGATCAAGCATATCCATATTTGCATCGTAGTAGCTCTTGATGTCATGAATATTACTTAAGTAACCAGTATATTCATACGCACGCGTCTTAACCCGTGTCATCTCACGGTTTAAAAGATCTTGCACACTAGCTGGCGCACCTGCATTTTGACCTTTATGTAAAAGATCAAGCAACCAGTCTGTCTTAACTAAAAAGATACTCATCGACAGATTGTACAATTCTTGATTATCTTCTAATTCACTGAAAATATCTGTTTTTTGTACTCGATTATCTTCTGTTAACGTTAAGATACAATCATCAGGTGCGATTTTTTCCTTTGGAACTCGTTTGAAAACTACCGTAATTTTAGCACCATTTGCTTGATGAACATCTAAAATCGAACGTAGATCAACATTACATAGCATCTTATTACCAAAAAAGACGGTATATTCAGACTTAGCTTTTTCTAAAAAACCGATCATATCGTTAAAATACGGTTTTCCTTCAGCTTTTTTGCGTAAAATATCTTGATAGAAGCCTAAGTATTGGTAACTCCCAATACTATCTAACCCCCATTCACGTCCCCCACCGACGTGATCAAACACCGATTTTACTCGACCTTCATTTAAAATCATGTAGACCGTGCGAATATTTGCATTGACTGCACTGGATAAGGCAAAATCCATGATCCGATATTTACAGTCAAAATAAAGTGTTGAAAGTGGTCGATTTGCTGTAAGTGGCAACAAACCATTGTATTCATGTTCATTCCCTAAAATTGCACACATTTTGTTAGCCTTCATTGATCATCACCCCTAATACTTCTGAATTTCCTACAACTGCGATTTCTTCTTTCCCATCGATCACAGCTCCATCACCAATAATTGCATTTTCACCGATGATTGCCCGCTTGATCGTCACATTCTTACCGATCGAAGCGCCCGTCATCACTACACTATCTTTAACGACTGAACCTTCTTTAACTTGGACGTTAGCCGCTAAGATACTATGATCGATCTCGCCGGAAATAAAACATCCGTCCACGATCATCGAGTTTTTGACATTAGCCGCTGAAGTAATAAATTGTGGCGGTGCGATCGGATTTTTAGAATAAATCGGCCAAGACTTATCACGCACATTCAAATCGCCTTCGTTGTCGATAAATTCCATATTCGTCGTCCATAATGAATCGATCGTCCCTACATCTTTCCAGTAACCTTCAAAGTGGTACGCATGGACGTTATCACCACTCTTGATGTAAAATGGAATGACATTTTTCCCAAAGTCATACATATCAACATCTTTTTTAAAGCCATTTAACAAAACTTCCCGTAAGCGAGCCCAAGTGAAGATATAGATCCCCATCGAAGCATGATTGCTCTTAGGATTTTCTGGTTTTTCTTCAAATTCGATGATGCGATCATTTTCATCGGTATTCATGATCCCAAAACGGCTTGCTTCTTCCCAAGGAACATCAATCACCGCCACACTTAAGGCAGCGTTATTTTTCTTATGCTTAGAGAGCATATCTTCATAGTCCATCTTGTAGATATGATCGCCCGATAAAACTAACAAGTATTCTGGATCCATCGAGTCAATATAATCAATATTTTGATAAATCGCATGCGCAGTACCTTCAAACCACTTAGAACCCTCATTGTTAGAGTAAGGTTGTAAGATCGTTGCACCAGAATCCAGTCCGTCTAAGCCCCAACTCGCACCGTTTCCGATATGATCATTTAAAATGAGCGGTTGATATTGAGTAACAACCCCAATATTTTTAATGCCCGAGTTAACACAATTACTCAAAGTAAAATCAATGATCCGGTAGCGTCCGCCAAACGGTACTGCAGGCTTAGCAATATTTTGTGTCAATTTTCCTAGTCTGGTTCCTTTACCACCGGCTAAAATCATCGCTAACATTTCGTTTTTCATAATTTCGGACGTTATTTTACTCGTCCTTTCCCTCCCTTATGCTTAATTGCCTTTGTTTACGTTTGTTGACCTTCTTTATAGAAGTTTCTTCTTTTGCAAGGTGCTTCTTATTAACATAGCGTAAGTTAACTTTTTCTGGCTCTAAAATCAGTACCCCTAAAGCCGGAACAGTTAATTTGATCACTTGATCATAGTGCTTGAATTGTTGTTCTTTGGTGTGACAAACTGGGTTATGCTTGGTCCAAGTCCCCCCAAACTCCTCCATTTCAGTGTTTAACACTTCACGGTAAGTTCCTGGATAAGGCACACCGATTTCAAAATCTTTTTGTTCGATCGTTGAAAGATTCATCAAAACTACTACAAAATCTTTTTTCTTTTTACCGTGGCGAATAAAGCTCAAAATAGTCTCGCTCCGATTATCGGCATCGATCGCTTCTAAACTTTCAGGTTTATCTTCTAGTTCCCACAGAGCACGTTTTTCTTTATAAAATTCATTTAAAGTAGCTGTAAAATGAAGCATTTTTTGATTCATTTCATCATCTAAACTATCCCATGTTAACCCTTCATAGTAGCGCCACTCGATAAATTGCCCAAACTCGCCACCCATAAAGAGCAATTTCTTACCTGGATGGGTCATTTGATAGGTCAAAAGGTTGCGCAACTGTGCAAATTGGCGGTAACGATCACCACCCCACATCTTGTGTAATAAACTCTTTTTCCCGTGAACAACTTCATCATGTGATAATGGCAAAATGTAATTTTCAGCTAAACGATACATCCAGGAAAATGTCAGCTTATTTAAATGGTCGCCCCGGTAAAGGGGATCCATTGCATAAAATTCTAAAACATCATTCATCCAACCCATGTTCCATTTATAATCAAAACCTAAGGCATTTTCCTCCAACATACCGGTGATCTTTGTTCCAGCTGAACTTTCTTCTGCAATCAAAATAACTTTGGGATGTGCAAGCTTAACTTCTTTATTTAACTTCCGTAAGAAATCTTGGCCTTCCAAATTACGATTATCACCAAAAATATTTGGTTTCCATGGACCTTGATCGTAATCAAGATAGATCATATTTGAAACTGCATCAACTCTTAACCCATCCAAATGAAACTTTTCGATCCAAAAAAAGGCACTTGATAGTAGGAAAGATTGAACTTCTGGTTTACCCAGATCAAAATTTTGCGAGCCCCAACCAACATTTTTGGCTTTATCAGGATCAGCGTATTCAAAGGTTGCCGTCCCATCGTAATAAGGCAAGGTATCGCCATTGATACAAAAATGCCCTGGAACCCAATCAACAATGACCCCAATATTTTCTTGGTGACAAGCATCCACAAATGCTTGAAACTCTTCGGGTGTACCATAGGCAGAACACAACGCAAAATATCCGATCAATTGATACCCCCACGAAGCATCAAGGGGATGCTCCATTAAAGGCATAAATTCTACATGTGTGTAATTCATTTTCTTGAGATAAGGAATCAATTCAGTAGTTAATTCAGCTATTGTATACGGTGTTTTATCTGGATGTTCTTTCCATGAACCTGGATGAAGCTCATAGATATTCATCGGTCTTTCAAAATAGTTCGAGCGTTTCTTGCGCCCCCGCCACAGCCCATCACTCCACTTATACTTAGGAATATCATAA
This sequence comes from Ligilactobacillus apodemi DSM 16634 = JCM 16172, assembly GCF_001434405.1. GTDB lineage: Bacteria > Bacillota > Bacilli > Lactobacillales > Lactobacillaceae > Ligilactobacillus > Ligilactobacillus apodemi. The sequence goes on from NZ_AZFT01000031.1 coordinate 48,264, forward strand.
ATGATCGCCGCATCATGGGGACGTTTTTCAAAACGAAGTGCAAAAGGGTCGATCTTATACACGACATTGCCATCGTGTTGTTTGATCTTAAACTTATAAAGTTGGCCTGCTTGGGCATTTTTGGCGTGAACTGACCAAATACCATGTTCACCTAATTGAAAAGGTAGATCTTCTTTCCAATCGTTAAATTCCCCAACTAGCCAGATCTGTTGTGCATTAGGAGCCCAAACTCTAAAAACATAGCCTGAATCTTCATGCCGATGTGCTCCTAGAAAATCTTGAGCATGAAAATTCTTACCCTGGGCAAACGTTTCCATTTGCTTAGGTAAATCTAAACCAAGGGTCATTCATCTTTCCTCCTTATCAAAATCATTAACACATATCCTATATACATAATAACATATTAATGTAAAAAAGATTAGTATTATTTCTTATTTCTTTAATCAAAATTATATATTTATCACAATTTAAAAAAGCTTTATTTACTTGAAAAAACAAGGTTGTAAACGATTGCTATATAAGGTTTTCAGGTGTATAATTAAATTTTAAGAATTATTAAAAAAATATAGCAGATTATTATTTTATATATAAAATAATAAAGATAAAATAAAAAATAATTATGCTGAACGATAAATTTTATTATCGAAAAGCATAATTATTTTTTTGATAATTCTATGGTGTTTTTAAGCAATATGATTTTCGCGCAAAATCGTGGCTACAAGTTCCTGTATTTCAGGGGTTTTGGTCCATTCTTCAAAGTGATCAAAATCTTCTTTTGGCATTTCAAAATTTTCATTGATGTATTTTTCGTACTTGATCACGCTACTAGAACGCGGAATATTTAGTTGTAAGATGCGAACATTTTGAATAAAGCCCCGAACTGCCGCTAATTCGGCACGTCCGTTTTGGGCAATATTAGAAATTTCATAGTATTTCGAACCATCTTTACGCGTAATTTCTTCGATCAGATCAAGCGTCTCATTACTTTTCATACCTTTCCCTCTTTTCAAAATTCTCCAAATTAGCCCCATTATACTACAAAAACCGTTGTAGCTTCTAGCAAGACTACAACGGTGGCATAAGAGAGAAAGAGAATTGATTAGAAGGTAATTAAAATTACCTTACCACTCAAAGATACACTTTTTTGAAAACGGTGTCAAATAATTTCTATTAAAGTTTTAATTTTTTCTTTGTTCCTTAAAAACCACTACTCAAGACGACTTATCCATATTATAATTAATTTATGCGATCGCCTAGTATAGGTACTTTTGCATTCACTCTTTAAGATTTTTTGCAGTCAAAAATGTGGCCGACTCTAGGGTGAAAATTTTGCTAACTCGATCGCTTATCCGCTGTTTCTCACTTCAAATTTATCGTGAGAAAAACATTAGGAAAGGAATCACAACTATCTCGGAATTCGCCACACCGAATAATATTTTATTATGATTAATCGTAAACAGTTTAAAGCTAGCTTTTATCTAGCACTTTTATTTAGCTTGATCCGCTTATTTTTAGCATTAATAACTTCTGGTACTACAGTCAAAGAGAACTTCCAAGCCTTGACACTGTTCTTTTACACTAATGTTTGGTTTGTCCCAATTATTTTGCTCTTAGGCTATATCCTAGTTGTTACTTGCAGTATCTACCTTATTTTTCGGATCTTAAATTACATCATCAATTTTCTACGTAAGATAAATTAACAGGCACGCCTAAAAAGCGTGCCTGTTAATTTTATTCAACAATTATCAAAAACTGATTATTCTTCACCGATACCCATTTGGTCTTCGACAACATCCACGATTTGCATTACGTAATCATGAACTAGTTCTTTAGTTGGGGCTTCAGCCATTACACGAAGTAAATCTTCAGTACCACTAGGACGTACAAGTACTCGTCCTTCATCCCCCATTTGTTCTTCAACTTTAGCGATAATGTCTTTGATCGCTTGATTTTCTAAGGCTAACTTCTTATCGGTCACACGTACATTGACCAATTCTTGTGGGTAAGTTGTAACTTCAGCAGCCAATTCTGAAAGTGGCTTACCGGTTTGTTTGATCACATTCAAGAGTTGTAAAGCAGTCAACATCCCATCACCAGTTGTATTGAAGTCTAAGAAGACAACGTGACCTGATTGTTCACCACCAACGTTATAACCACTCTTACGCATTTCTTCAACCACGTAGCGGTCACCAACTTTAGTTTTAACAGAAGTTAAGCTATGTTGGTCCATTGCTTTATACAAACCAATGTTACTCATTACAGTTGTGACGATCGTGTCTTTCTTCAAACGACCGCGTTCGCTCATATATTTACCACAAATATACATGATCTTATCACCATCAATGATATTACCTAATTCATCAACGGCAATACACCGGTCACCATCGCCATCAAAGGCAACCCCAACTTGAGCTTTTGTTTCTAAAACAAATTTAGCTAAAGCTTCTGGATGAGTTGAACCGACACCCTTGTTGATGTTGAGCCCATTTGGACTAGTTGCCATTGTTTCAAATTCAGCCCCTAGATCAGCAAATAAGCGTGAAACTAAAGCACTTGTTGACCCGTTCGCCCCATCAACTGCAATTTTCATCCCACTTAAATCATCTGGGATCGTTTGTTCCAAGAATTGAGTATATTTAAGTGCACCTTCACGATAGTTATTTAATGTCCCCAAACCTTCAGCGGCTGGACGTGGTAAAGTATCTTCGTCTTTTTCAAGTAAAGCTTCAATTTCTTCTTCTTGATCATCAGAAAGCTTGTAGCCATCCCCACCAAAGAATTTAATACCGTTATCTTGTACTGGATTATGTGAAGCCGAGATCATGATCCCAGCATCGGCAGCTTGTAAACGTACTAAGTAAGCAACACCTGGAGTCGTGATCACACCAAGTGAAAATACTTCTATCCCCACTGATAAAAGACCTGCGATCAATGCTTGTTCCAACATTTGGCCAGAAATGCGGGTATCACGTGCAACTAATACTCTAGGTGGTTGTTCACTATTTTTGGCATGTTGCGTTAAGACATAACCACCACAACGTCCTAGTTTAAATGCAAGTTCTGGTGTCAATGTTTTATTTGCAACGCCTCTAACACCGTCAGTCCCAAAATATTTCATCTTAAATCCTCATTTCTTTATCGTTATTAAATATATAGCAAATCCTGAGTAATCATTTTACTCAGAGCTTGTGGTCGTCGACTCACTACTTGTACTAGAGCTACTTGATGTTTCTGAGCTTGATTCACTCTTAGAAGACTCAGTTGAACTTGACGAGCTTACTGTACTTTTAGCTTCACTCGAAGTAGCTTGTGAACTGCTGCTCTTAACACTTGATTCATTTAACACAGCTTCGGTACTCGTTTCTGTCGTACTTTCATCACTTACATCGATTTGAACTTCGATCGATGCTGGTGAGACACTAGCGATCCCGCTTTGCGTTGGCGATAGTTTGATCGTGCGTGTTGTTGATTCATTGACTCCAGCCACAGAAACTGGCACTTCAAAGGAGCTGAGTTTACTTAACGCACTCTTTGTGCCCCGCACTTGGATCGTCTTAGTATCGGTCGATAACTGGTATTTCTTACCAGCAACACCATTATTTTCAGCAACTAACTTGACCTTGACATTCTTAGTCGTCGTTGCTTGACTGATCGGAACGGTCACTTTTACTGTTTCTGGTGAAAGCGAAACGTTTAAGACTCGCCCTTTTTTATCCAAGGCTTGTAAAAGAACCGTTCGGCTATAACTTGTATGTGTATTATTAGGTAAGTTAACATTGGCTACTACGCTGTCTAATTTAGCAACCTCACTTTTGGCACCAATGACCTCGACTGTTTGTTGACTGATCGTTGGTGTCCCCGCAACATAATCTTTCTGAATTTGATCAGCATCATATCTTACTTGGATCGGCATTTTGACGGTCTTTTTAGTAGCTATTTTGACCGTGATCTTTTCAGGAACAAGTGCAACACTTAATTCTTTACTAAAACCACTTGTTTTTAATTTAACGGTATGCGTCCCAGTCTTTAAGCCTGAAAGATCGGCATAAACTTCAAAGTTTCTAGTATTATCTAGTGCCGTTACTAGCGCACTTGGACCAGAAACCTCAACTTTTATTTTTTCAGGATAACCAGTTACATAGTATTTATTACTGTCAACATTCAAGGTCAAAGGAACCTTTAGCGTCAACGATTTATTAGTTGTTAAATTTGATTGGGCTACTTCTTTATCAGAAACACGTGTTGAACCCAAACGTTGATAACTTACAAAAAAGAATAACAGTAAGGCAAAAAACAGCGATAATATCCGATATAGCGCCTTAGTGCCTAAAAACTTAGAAAATTTCAATGTTTTGACCCCCCTTTGCCAAATATTTCAGCAAAAAAGCGTGCCACAGCATTATTTTTTTCTTCTTGCTTAGGTACAAGATCATTAGATAATAGCTTCAAGTAATCTTGACGTGTTAAATCACGCAATAATTCATTATTCTTCGTGATCGTCACACCACCAGTTTCTTCAGAAACAACGATCGTCAAAGCATCGGTAACTTCGCTGATTCCTACTGCAGCCCGGTGTCTTGTCCCTAATGCTTTAGGGATCAAATTACTTTCAGATAATGGTAAATATGCAGCCGCAACAGCGATGCGATTATTTTTGATGATCACTGCCCCGTCATGCAATGGGGTGTTAGGGATAAAAATATTTATCAATAATGCACCACTAACATCTGCATCTAACGGAATCCCGGTTTCAATATAGTCATCTAGACCAGTGTTCATTTGGATCGTGATCAAAGCCCCGATACGGCGCTTAGACATATACTGGATCGCCTGATCTAAAGCTTGAACTAATTGCTCTTCAGCTTCATTTTCTTTTTTATTATAAGCCGTAAATAACGAGCCTCGTCCTAAATGCTCCAAACCACGCCGGATCTCTGGTTGAAAGATAATAATGATTGCAATTATCCCCCAATTGATCACTTGATCCATGATCCAAGAAACAGTCTCTAACCCGATATACCAACTTATTAATTTGATCACTAAAATGATCACTATCCCGCGAAACAATTGTACAGCTTTTGTCCCACGAAGCAGCATCATCAACATGTAGATCACGTACCAAACAACTAAAATATCTAGCAAACTGACGAAATGTTCCCAAGAAAATAAGCTGCCCCAGTTAATTGACATGGTTTCCCCCCTCTTTTCAGTTTCAACATCTTGTATTATAGCATGAATCGGTGACTTTTTGGCATTTGGTCCTTTAATTCATTTTTTTAACTAAAACAACTATACCAATTTACGATATTTTTAGTTTTAGTTAAAAAAAGTCCTAATCTTTGACGAATATTACTCAACATTGCTAAATTTTGCTACAATAGAAGGCAACAATGGTAGGTGATTTTATGACGAAAAAATTAAATTGGACCGTACGGATAACTTTTGTGCTCTATTTGGTATATGTCTATTTAACTGTTTACCGGCTAAATTCGTTTTACAGCTTTCTTTTACTCAATACTTTCTTGGCGTATATTCCAATTGAGATCTCAATGCACCTAAAAGCTAAGCAACCAAAACTGCTTTATTGGGGATTGTTTATTCTATGGCTTTTATTTTATCCTAATGCTCCTTATGTCATTACCGATCTCTTTCATTTAGCGCGGATGAATCCCTATGATCCACTAAATGGTCTAATGAGTTTCAATTTGCATAAGTGGCTTAATTTTACCAATCTAGTTACTAGCGCCTTTGCCTGTTCAATTGTAGGGACTTGGAGTTTAGAGCATGTTGCTCAAACTTTACAAGCACGTTTTAAATTACGTGGTTGGGGGGCACGCAACTTGCTTGTCCTTATCCTAACACTAGCTTCTTCGATCGGTATCTACGTTGGTCGTTTCTTGCGACTACACACAGCGTATCTTTTCTTAGAACCCGATGCTGTCGTTAAGCAATTAATTGAAATGTGGAGCCCACGGATGCTGATCTTTGTCATTTTCATGACGATCATTCAACTTAGCATCTGGGCAGCAATGACGATTGGTCGACTTTTGATCAATCAATATGATCAACAAAATAATTTGCTATAAAAATATCCTAACTTAAAGTTTGAAATGCCTCACAATCGTTAGAATCTTGTCTAACAATTATGAGGCACTTCAGTTAACAACTTCAAGTTAGGATATTATTTTTTAGCGCTCCTCACCAATGATCCGCACTTCGGTTTCTAAGTTCACATCGAATTTTTCTGCAATCACTGTTTGGATATGTTTGATCACATTTAAGTAATCTGTCGCTGTTGCTGAACCAATATTGACAATAAATCCAGCATGTTTTTTAGAAACTTGGGCTCCACCGATCGTAAAGCCTTGTAGTCCTGCATCATGGATTAATTTTCCGGTATAATGTCCTGCTGGACGCTTAAAAACACTTCCACAAGAAGGATATTCTAATGGTTGTTTAGAGGCACGTAAGAAGTTTAACTCATCCATTTGAGCTCGGATCACTTTCTTATCACCTGGTGTTAATTTAAAGGTTGCGGCTAAGACAATATCGTCTTCTGCTTGTAAGCGACTCATCCGATAACCGAATTGTAATTCTTCATTTTGATAGGTCTTGATCTGACCATCAGGCGACAAAACCGTGACAGCTTCAACTACATCTTTTATTTCGCCACCATAGGCTCCAGCATTCATAAAGACTGCCCCACCGATCGAACCTGGGATCCCTGCCGCAAATTCTAGTCCACTTAGACCATGTTGGTACGCCACTTCTGTCGTTTCGATCAAAGAAGCTCCCGCCGTTGCGGTTACACGTTCACCCTCACTTGTGATCGTGTTTAATTCGGTCAAAATGATCACTAAACCACGAATTCCACCATCACGCACGATCAAATTGCTGGCATTGCCGATGATCGTTAATGGCAATTCATTTTGAGCGGCAAAACGCACTAATTGTTGTGTTTGTGTAACATCGGTCGGAAAAGCAACTAAATCTGCTGGACCACCTGTTTTAGTATTCGTATAGTGAGCTAAAGGCTCAGTTGTTAAAATTTTGATTTCTGGAAATTCTTGTGTTATTTTTTCAGTAATATTTATCATTCTTTTGCACCCTTATAAATAGCATTAACAAATTTATCATAACATATTTTGACTTGCGATAGTGGTTGCTTTATCCTTATAGGGAATAATGAAGAGAAAAGAGGATAAGGTATGAAATTTATTTCTTGGAATATTAACGGCTTACGCGCTGTCTTAAAAAAGAATTTTCTCACCGTCTTTAATGACTTAGCGGCAGACTTTTTTTGTCTCCAAGAGATCAAGCTCCAAGCCGGGCAAGTCGAACTTGATCTTCCTGGATACTATCAATACTGGAATTATGCCGAAAAAAAGGGCTATTCGGGCACAGCGATTTTTGCTAAGCAACCTCCGTTAACCGTCACAAAAGGGATCGGCAAAGAAGAATTTGACCACGAAGGTCGCGTCTTGACCCTTGAATATCATGATTTTTTCTTAGTCAACTGCTACACCCCTAATGCTCAAGATAAATTAAAACGCCTCGATTTTCGCTTAGCGTGGGAAAAAGAATTTAAAAATTATCTAACCACGCTCGCAACTAAAAAAGCCGTGATTTTATGTGGTGATCTAAATGTTGCTCACCAAGCGATCGATTTAAAAAATCCACAGTCTAACCAAAAAAATGCTGGTTTTAGTCCCCAGGAACGTCAGGCAATGACTGATCTTTTAGCCAGTGGTTTTACCGATACTTTCCGCTATTTTTATCCTGAAAAAGTTGGTGCTTACTCATGGTGGAGCTATCGATTTAATGCCCGAAGTCGTAACGCTGGCTGGCGAATTGATTATTTTATCGTATCTAATGACCTAGTGAAAAATTTAACCGATAGCCAGATCTTAAGCGAGATCACTGGATCAGACCATTGTCCCGTTTTGTTACAAACAACTGACTTAACATAATTATTTTGAAAGGAACATCAAAGTATGAATTTTATTGCATTTGATTTTGAAACTGCCAATGCCAAAAGGAGTAGTGCTTGCTCTTTGGCATTGACCGTGGTACGTGATGGACAGATCGTTGATGAATTATACTCTTTGATCAAACCATCAACTCCATTTTCTGCCTTTAATACTCAGATCCATGGAATTACAGCAGCACAAGTTAAAAATGCCCCAAACTTTGCTGAACTTTGGCCCCATATAAAAAACTTTTTTACCCCCTATCAACTAGTAGTTGCACATAATGCACCGTTTGATTGCAGTGTACTCAATAAAACACTCGCTGAATATGACATTGCCACACCTAGCTTTCTAGTCTTAGATACAGTCAAGACAAGTAAGCAGTTTTATCAAGACCTTCCTAACCATAAATTAAACACAGTTTGTGACAGTTTGAATATTGATTTAAAAAATCACCATAATGCGCTCGCAGATAGCCACGCTTGTGCGCAGATCTTACTGACTCAAGCTAGAGAATTTGGACCAGAAAAACTGCGTCCCTTCATCAGACAATATCAACGTTAATCAAAAAAGTCGGTAGCTCATTTTTTGCTACCGACTTTTAATTTAATTTACATTACCTAACTCAGCTACTAATTTTTCATAACGTGCACCCGTTGGTTCAAAAATGATTTGTCGCTTATCATCATTTGTCGGGTCTTTGAGCAATTTGATCAATAAATAAGTATCTGGGAGATCTTCGGCCACAAACTGCGACCATTCGACCACACTTACCCCATCTGCATTAAAATATTCTTCTAACCCAAGATCAGCTCCACCAGTTTCTTCTAACCGGTAAACATCCATATGATAAAGTGGTAAGCGCCCTTCTTGATATTCACGGATCAAAGTAAAAGTTGGACTTTTTACGTTCTTCTTGATACCAAGTCCACTAGCTAACCCTTTAGTAAAGGTCGTTTTACCTGCCCCTAGATCACCATCAAGTAATAAAACATCTTGTGGTTGTAAAAATTGCGCTAATTTTTGGGCTAATTGTTTAGTTTGTTCTGCATTTTCTACGATAAATTCCATTTTATTCCTCATCGATCGCTTGGGCTGCGGTGATCAAAGATACCTTATAGATTTCTTCTTCATCACATCCCCGTGATAAATCTGATACTGGTTGGTTCAAACCTTGTAAGATTGGCCCCACTGCTTCAAAGCCCCCAAGACGTTGCGCGATCTTATAACCAATGTTACCAGATTGTAGTTCTGGGAAGACAAAAACATTCGCATGACCAGCAACCTTGGAATCTGGAGCTTTTTTAGCTGCAACACTTGGTACAAAGGCAGCATCAAATTGTAACTCACCATCGATCTCTTCGTTTGGAGCTAATTGCTTAGCCAATTTCACAGCTTCGATCACTTTATCAACTACTGGTGAGCTAGCTGATCCCTTGGTTGAAAAGCTCATCAAAGCAACTTTAGGATCAATATCAAATAAACGCGCTGTTTTGGCACTTTCAACGGCGATTTCAGCTAAGTCTTGCGCAGTTGGGTCAATGTTGATCGCACAATCAGAAAAGATATAGCGTTCATCTTCCCGTAACATCAAAAAGGCCCCGCTTGTTCGTCTAACATTTGGCTTAGTCTTAATGATCTGGAGAGCTGGTCTGACCGTATCACCAGTCGCATGGATCGCACCCGAGACCATTCCATCAGCTTTACCTAAGTAAACAAGCATCGTTCCAAAATAATTAACATCTTTTAACATTTCACGTGCTTGTTCAGCCGTATTTTTCCCATTCCGGCGTGCTACAAACGCAGCGACCATTTCTTCAAAGGCTGCAGCCGGATATGTAGCTGGGTCTAAAATTTGTAAATTTTCTGGTAACTGCTCGGTCCGACTAAGTTTAAGGATCTCTTCACGTTTACCTAATACGATCGGTGTCAGTAAGTTTTCACTTGCCAAGCGAATCGTAGCATTAACGATCCGTTCATCGTTACCTTCAGGAAAAACCAGTGTCATTGGTTTTTGTGTCACTTTTTGTTTTAAGCTTTCTAATAATTCCATGTTTTAATTTTAGCTATACTAACATCAAATATAGCTTTCCTTTCTTAATTTTCCCAAATTTTCTGGTCATGACGACCCCTTTTTAGCTAAATTTTTCCATATCACCTCGCATCTTGTAAACCAGCTACAGTTTTTGGCAGTTGCCAATCGATCGGCGTCTCCCCCATTGCCACTAACGCTGCATTTGTCTTGGAAAATGGTTTTGAACCAAAAAAACCTCGACTAGCGGATAATGGACTCGGATGTGCTGACATTAAAACTACATTTTTACTCTGATCGATCAAATTTAATTTTGATTGTGCTGCTCGTCCCCATAAAATGAAGATCACAGGCTTATCACGTTCGGATAATTTTTTGATCGCTAAGTCAGTCAAAGCTTCCCAGCCTTTACCTTGATGCGAGTACGCTTGCCCATCACGAACTGTCAAAACTGCATTTAACAATAAGACACCTTGTTTGGCCCATTTTTCCAAATACCCGTGCGAAACTGGCTCTATCCCTAGGTCATTTTGTAATTCTTTATATATATTGCGCAATGAAGGCGGAATTTGGACTCCTGGTAAAACAGAAAAACTCAACCCGTGAGCTTGATTAGGTCCATGATAAGGATCTTGACCTAAGATCACGACTTTTACTTGTGAAAAAGGAGTCCATTCAAAAGCTTCATAGATGTGGTACATATCGGGATGAATCGCGTAATGACCGTATTCATATTTTAAAAACTCATGCAACTTCGCGTAGGTCGGTGACGCAAAAACTGGCGCCAAAACTTCTTGCCAATCATTATGAATCAATTCTTTCAATATATTACACCTCGCATTAATTTTACCATAACTCGAAAATAATACCATTCTCCCTTGCTCACAAGTATAAAAGCCCTTTAATTTTACTTAAGTGTAAATTTTGTCCTTTCATGTTAGAATGAACTTACTAGACAAATTAAGGTGAGGTTTTATACTATGGTTCAAATTATTGCATCTGATATGGATGGTACACTATTGAATGATAAAATGGTCATTTCCAAGCGTAATGCTGCTGCGGTCAAAGAAGCGCAAGCACAAGGAGTTCATTTTATCGTTTCGACTGGACGTGCCTATGACGAAGTAAAGCCACTGATCACAGAAGCTGGTTTCAATTGCCCCATGATCACATTAAATGGTGCTTTTGTACTAGATGAAGAAGGTAAAGAAATCAGTGCTGCACCGATCCCGGACTCAATCGCAAAACAAATCATGGTCAAACTAAAACGCCAAGGGCTTTACTTTGAAGTTATCACTGCTAAGGGCGTTTGCTCTGACAATAAAGCTAAGCGCATCGAAAACTTTGCTGAATTATTAGCAAGTACTAGCCCAGATACGCCTTATAAATTAGCAGTCACGCTTGCTTCTGCCCGCATGGAATTAATGAATATCAATTATGTTGATAATTATTTAGATCTAGTCGATGATCCTAAAACTGTCATCGGTAAGATCGTTGTCTTTAGTCCAGAAGGGCAAAAAGTTTTAGGACCGATCAAAGATGAATTAGCTAAGAATAAGAACTTAGTCATTACTTCTTCTGGTCCCGGAAATATTGAGATCAATCACGTAAACGCCCAAAAAGGTGTAGCCTTACAAGCTTACGCTGACAGCTTGAACATCCCAATGGATAACGTGATGGCTATTGGTGATAACAATAATGACCTTTCAATGATCAAAGCTGCGGGCATTAGTTATGCCATGGGTAACGGAAGTGATGAGATCAAGTTAGCTGCTAAATACTTGACCCTTCCAAATACTGAAGATGGTGCTGGTCGTGCGATCGAAGAAGTTTTAGCTAAGAAAAATAATTAAAAATTGCTGTAGTTGAACTGGATCGAGGTGCTTTAACGTGCGCAATTTATATACTCGTCGCAGTGAATTATCTAACCGTGGGACCATCCGAGTCAAAGATGATTCGGGCCGTCTCGTTTATCTTATGCTTGGAAAATGGGGAATTCATCCCGGCGTTTTATCGGTTTACGATGTTTCCGGTCCACTTTTAGCCGAGATCAAACAACGCTCTTTGGGATTCTTTCCTAAGTTTGATCTTTATGCTTCAAAAAAACACGTTGGTTCTTTGCGCCGATACCAAGGGATCAGCCATGAGATGTTATTTGTTAAGGGTTTAAATTGGTTTATCGTTGGTAATTTGATGACATTTAACTATAAAGTCTATCACGGACGCCAATGCATCATGACGATCTCCGAAGTTCAACTTACAGCAGGAACATCACTTGAGTTTCACATAAAAAATAAAGACGATGAGCCTTTGTGCCTTTGTATCGCTGCGATCCTTGACTATTGGGCGCGCCACGATCTAAAGGTCAAACAAAAGAAAAAAGATTATTATGGTAAGCTTGCTTGGTAAATATCCCTGGTAGCTTTGAGCTGTGTAATGACATCCTCGTTACACGGCTTTTTTATTATACTAACTAAAAAAAAAGATCCGTTGAAATTAATTCCTAATTTCAGCGGATCTTTTAAGATATTACGCTAATTTTTTGATCAAGTTTTTCAAACAAGTAAATACCTCACCCGGTAGTGGCGTAGTTTGATGCTGTGCTTGATAAGTTTCTAACCAAGTCAAACGGGCATGTAACCTTTGTTGTAATTTTTGGCGATAATAATTGTTATCCAAATCAACTGGATAGCTCGGTAAAGCCAGATAGCTCATCTGCGGTAATTCGCCAAAATCACGCCAATCACCTTCATTTTTCACAATACTCTCAAGTAAATTCAAGGTTACATCTTTAGTAATATCTACCCCATTAAAGGAATTGGTATTCACAATGTAGCAATCGACTTCTTGTTTAGTAAATAAAGCTTTAAAGTCATGATAATCTTCAGCTAACGGATAGACCCGAAATGGATTTGCAAAAGGCTCGATCACCAGTTCATCTTTAGCTTTTTCAACTAAATTTTCTGCAGTCGAACGTTTAGTTGCTAACGTTAGGCCAAAAGTTGCTGCTAAAATCGGATCAGATAGCTTAACTACTGGTGGTAAACTATCATCTTTCATGATCCAAAAAATCGAATTGATCGGTGCTTTTTCACTATCGATCCGATTTTTAGAGGAATAACGCGATTTTATCGTCCGCCCATTACCGTTACGAATATCTTCTGTTACTAAGATTTTTTGGCCATTTTCATTTAAGGTCACCCCGACATTCATCACTGTCGTAAAATACTCCTGTTCCTTGTCACCGACGGTATAGTCACTGGTCTTATCAAAGTAAGCTGGCTCTAAGGCAATTGAGCGCCCACTTTCTCTTTCAATGATAAACGCATCATCATGTAAAATGTTGATTCGTTTAAAGCGATTATCATGTTTGGCATGTGTCAAAGTTGACTTCCCTGAACCCGATAAACCATAGAAAGCAAAAACTTTTTTCTCATTATTATCAAGTACAAATGTTTTTTCACCACCATGACAAGCAGTAAAACCATGGCGATGGGCGATCGACCACGCTAACGTCAAGGTTGCCTTTTTTAACTCGCCAAAATAGCGTAGTCCTAAAATCGCGACTACGTTATGCTCGGGATCAAACAGAACTAAGCCATTAGGATAAGCAAAATTTTCCCAAGTTGGATCACAATAAACATAGATATCATTTTCGTCATAATGTTTTGAGTTGTTATAACGTTTGCGATATTCAAAATCCAGTGGTTGAAAATTTAACATGTAGGATAATAAGTTATGTTCAAAACCTTCTGGCAACATCATATGGGCTTTGACCATAAACTCTTCATCTAGCCCGACTAAAACCTCTGTTGCATAAAATTCTTTATTTTGCCCCATATACACGGCTTCGCGTAACACAGCATTCAATTCTGTTTTATTTTCTCCCGGTTCACCGATCACGTGGCGTGCAGCCGCAGTCCGACCAACAACACGGCCATGATTATTGACGAGCACTTTTGCATCTTGGGGCAGGCCTAATTGAGCGGTATGTTTGATCACTTGGTCAGTCACGATCGTTGTCTTACTGTTTTTAGCTAACTTATATGCTTGTTTTATCTGATTTACTGGATGAACATTATTCCCATAAAAAGCGGTTTCAATAGTAGTTTTAGTTGGTGAGAAAAAGTTACTTTGTTTGGTAACTTCTTGGTTTGAAAATTTTTCTTTTGTACTCATTTTACTTTACTGTTAAAATTAACAGTTCCTCACTTTCTTTAAAATCCGTAACCGACCTGCCATTCATACATTGATAATATTTTATCATAACTTTTATAAAAGCGCTTTAATTTACACTTCAAAAAAACAGGGTGCGCAAACACCCTGTTTTTTAAAGTTTATCTTTTTTTGTCACTTTTTGAACATCCACTAAGGGACAACCAACATTATGACATGATTCACAATCCGTATTTTTATGACTAATAAAACGAGTGTAGATGATCCGTGCAACTAACGCAAAAATCACTACTCCTAAAATTACAGTTGCGACCATTCAGATCCCTCCGTTTCCATTAAATCATCGGTTGGTGGTTGATAACTTTTCTTAAAAATCAAACCATAGACTAACAATGAAACGCCTAAAATAACGAGTAAGACATTTAAAAATGAAAATGTTCCGCTAACAAGCAATGACGTTTGGTAAATCAGCATTGCCGCTAAATACGCTAAAAATGTTTGGTATCCCACAGCACGCCAAGTCCACTTAGCATCACCATATTCCTTATGCATCGCCCCGATTGCAGCAAAACACGGCGCGCACAATAAATTAAACGCTAAAAATGCATAGGCCGCCATCGGAGTATATGCCGCAGTCAGCAAATGCGCAAATTGTGCTTGACTAGATGGATTACCAAACGCTACCTGTAAAGTAGCTACACAGTTTTCTTTAGCGATCAAACCCGTTAACACTGCTGAAACTGCGCGCCAATCTCCAAAGCCAAGTGGTGCAAAAATTGGGGCTAATAAACTCCCAAAATCGCGTAGCATACTACTGTCTTGGGGTACTGGTTGCAGTTTAAAATTATAATTAGATAATAGCCAGATCAAAACCATTGAAGCAAAAATGATCGTCCCTGCTTTTTTCACAAAACCGCGACTTTTATTCCAAACATAACGGATAATGTTATCCAATTTGGGTAAATGATATGTCGGTAACTCCATGACAAACGGCTGGGGTTCACCCGCAAATAACGGGGTCTTTTTCAAATAGATCCCCGAACAGATCACCGCAATGATCCCCAAAAAATATGCTGCTGGCGCCGCTAAGCTTTGTCCTTTAAAAAAGATACCTGCGACTAAAGCGATGACCGTCAATTTCGCCGAACATGGCATAAAAGTAGTCAGCATGATCGTCATCTTACGATCTTTTTCCGATTCGATCGTTCTCGTTGACATGATTCCCGGAACGCCACAACCAGTTGAAATCAGCAATGGAATAAAGGATTTTCCTGATAAGTTAAATCTCCTAAAGATTCGATCCATCACAAATGCGATCCGTGACATGTAACCACAATCCTCTAAGATTCCTAAACATAAAAAGAGCATCATGATCTGTGGCAAAAAACCTAACACAGCACCAACCCCACCAATTATGCCATCAATGATCAAACCTTGCATAAAAGGTGCCACATGCCAAGCTTGTAAGATCCTTTGGGCATTATCTGGAATATATTCACCAAACAAGACGTCATTGACCCAATCAGAGCCAGCTCCCCCGATCACTTGGATCGACAAATAATAAACTAGCCACATGACCCCAAAAAAGATCGGCAAGGCCAAATAACGATTAGTAACGACTAGATCGATTCGATCAGATAAACTTAAGGAAAAGTCACCTTCATCGATCACACATTGATCCATTAGGTGGGATATGTAATCATAACGAGCATTGATAATGATGCTACTACTATCATCTTCAAAAACTTTTTCAGCTGTTTTGATCAATTCAGCGATTTTTTCTCTTCGCTTAGCATCTAACTGTAATTCAGCTTGAATCTGCTCATCTCTTTCAAATAATTTGATCGCATAAAAACGCTGCTCGGCAACACTTACAATTCCTTCAAGTTGCTCTGTGATCATTGCTAATGCTGCTTCTAGGCGCGGATCATATTTAGGGTAGACGATCTCTTTAGCTTCATCTTTTTTCAGCTCTGTGATCAACGAATCGATATTTTTCTTCTTTAAAGCACTGATTTTTACGACTGGAACGCCTAGTAAATACGCCAATTTTTTCGTATTTATTCTTCTTCCTTGTTTTTTCAACAAGTCAGTCATGTTTAAGGCTACAACTAACGGAATTTTTGTTTCTAGTAATTGCAAAGTCAAATACAAATTCCGTTCAATATTTGTTGCATCAACGACGTCCAAAATTTGTTGCGGACGGTCTGTCAATAAATATTTACGTGCGACTAATTCTTCAGGCGTGTAGGGTGCTAAGGAATAAATGCCGGGGAGATCTTGTAATAAGAGTTGCTTATCTTTTTTTAAATATCCCGATTTACGTTCAACTGTAACCCCCGGCCAGTTACCAACACGCTGATTAGCCCCCGTCAATAAATTAAATAATGTGGTCTTTCCGCTATTAGCATTCCCTGCTAAAGCGATCTCTTTATGTTTCATAAGTCTATCTTCCTTACTTTGATCAGATCAGCTTCTGATTTACGTAAAGTCAACTTGTAACCACGTACTTTGATCTCAAGCGGGTCACCTAAAGGCGCAGTGTTGATCAGAGTAACTAAAGTATTTTGCGTCAGCCCCATGTCCATAAGACGTCGCTTGAGCTCTTTTCTGCCACCAATTTCGGCAATCAAACAACTTTGCTTTAATTCAATCTCTGAAAGCGGTTTTATTTCTTGTCCTGCAAGTTCCTCAATCCCAACCACTTCAATGTTTACTGCGATTCCTTCACTAAGGGCTAATCTTTGCCCTTGAAAATGGATCATTAACCCGCTATCGTGTGTGTTAAGCGTGATCACAGTGATAACTTTACCGCGAACCATTCCCATTTCATTTAACCTTTTCTTTAATTGATGATCGCCACTCACAGCTGTCACAATATATTTCCCACGTTGTGATACTTCTGATAATTTTTGCATAAGTTCCCCCTTTTCTCAAAATATTTAATAACTCAAATCTGGCTCATACTACTAACTTTAATTGAGAATGATTTTCAATTACAAATTAAAAATAGCATAAATAATTTATTATTTCAAACAATGACCATTAAAAAAGACATCTCAGTTGAGATGCCTTTTCATAAATTATTTTAGAAAAATATTTTTGCACAAACTGCCGACATGATCAATAAGACTACTGATGAAATCAAGGCAGCTCCAAAGACGCTTTTCCCACGTTTAGCGATCACTTTAAAGTTAACCGACATTCCTAACGCTGCCATCGCCATACCTAAGAAAATATAGGCTGCTTGGACCATTGCGTCAATAAACCAAGCTGGTAGTGGAATAAAGGTACCAATAATACTTGAGATCAAAAAGCCTAACATAAACCAAGGAATCGGCAACTTATTTTTTTGTCCAGCGTTCTTGGTTAATTTACCTTGAGCTAAAAGATGTTTTTGATACCAGATTCCAACGAGCAAGGCTACTGGTGCCAATAACAATACTCGTGATAGTTTCATGATCAAGGCGTTATCTAAGCCAACTGTGTGTGCCGAGCTTCCTGCAGCAACTGAATGCGCAATTTCGTGGAGCGAACCACCAGCCATGATTCCAAACTGTGCATCCGTCATGTGTAGTAATGGCTTTATCCCGATTTCGATCAACGTAAATAAAGTTCCCATCACACAAACAACCGCGATTGCTAAAACTTCATTTTCACGTTTGATTTCTGGATCGACGCCATCCCCTTTGATCTGTGGAGAGACCCCCATTACGGCTGCAGCACCACAAATACCACACCCAGAAGCTGTCAAGATCGCTAAATCACTTTCTGCACCAAACTTTTCGCAAAGATAATACGTCAAAATGATCGTAACTGCAACAAAGATGATCGCTAAAAGGATCGTTTTTATTCCCGCTTCAGCCAATTTCATCAAATTAAGCCGAAAACCGAGTAAAATGATCCCTAGACGTAAAAATTTATTTGAAATAAAACCAATACCTGCCCGTGATTTTTCAACTGCAGGTGGGACTAACTGTAAAGACATCCCTAATAATAGCGCAATTACCAACGTTCCTATTAAGTTCAAATATGGTAATTTAGCTAAAAATACTCCTAAAACTGCACAAAGTAACGTTAAGGTAGCTGCATTCCAAAATGAACGTGTCTTAATAATTTGCAAAACTCAAAACTCTTACTACCAAAATATGGAACTATGCTATAAGCAAAGCTGAAAAGAACGGTAGCTTTTCCTTTCCTAATATCTAAAGTAGGGCTTACTAATTATAGTTAATAAAATAATATCTGTTCAGATATAAAGCGTAAAATATCTCAATCTATTACTAGCCCTATACGTAGTTCTAACCTAATATTCATCTCCATATTTTATCTTTTAAAATGAATATCCTGACAAAAAAATTTCTACTAATTATTTTTAGTACCCTTTATCCCTCCTAGATAAAATAGATATATATTTATATAATAAAACATTATATCATTAATTGCACAAAAAAAGACTAGAAATTCTAGTCTTAAGTGATACCGGTGATCGGGGTCGAACCGATACGTCCTCAACGGACACTGGATTTTGAGTCCAGCGCGTCTGCCAATTCCGCCACACCGGCATGTTAAATTAAATAGTTACCTTAATATTAAGCCAACAAAAGGCGGTAACCGGATTTGAACCGGTGATAAAGGTTTTGCAGACCTCTGCCTTACCACTTGGCTATACCGCCATTTCAAAAGGAACAAATCCCTAAACTGGGGTAGCTGGATTCGAACCAGCGCATGAGGGAGTCAAAGTCCCTTGCCTTACCGCTTGGCTATACCCCAATCAAAGGGCGATAGGTGGGAATCGAACCCACGCGTGCCGGAGCCACAATCCGGTGCGTTAACCACTTCGCCACTATCGCCATCATGGCAGGGATAGTAGGAATTGAACCCACACCGACGGTTTTGGAGACCGTAGTTCTACCTTTAAACTATATCCCTATCATGAAAATGGAAGGGAGTGGATTCGAACCACCGAACCCGAAGGAGCGGATTTACAGTCCGCCG
>NZ_AZFT01000031.1:67449-67968 GCF_001434405.1 Ligilactobacillus apodemi DSM 16634 = JCM 16172
GGTGGCGCGGGACGGAATCGAACCGCCGACACAAGGAGCTTCAATCCTTTGCTCTACCAACTGAGCTACCGAGCCACAACAATAATATATATTTATTTAATTTGCAATTACTTGCAACGGTCCTAACCGGATTTGAACCGGTGATCTCCTGCGTGACAGGCAGGCGTGATAACCCCTACACCATAGGACCAAATTGGAATGGAGGATACAGGGCTCGAACCTGTGACCCTCTGCTTGTAAGGCAGACGCTCTCCCAACTGAGCTAATCCTCCATAAGTGACCCGTACGGGATTTGAACCCATGTTACCGCCGTGAAAGGGCGGTGTCTTAACCACTTGACCAACGGGCCATAATCTTAAAACGGAGAGTAAGGGATTCGAACCCTTGAAACAGGTCATTACCCGTTTACATGATTTCCAATCATGCTCCTTCGGCCAACTCGGACAACTCTCCAATTAAAGGCAACTCCGGCAGGCGGACTCGAACCGTCGACAGCCTGATTAACAGTCAGGTGCTCTA
>NZ_AZFT01000032.1 GCF_001434405.1 Ligilactobacillus apodemi DSM 16634 = JCM 16172
ATGATCACAAGTGCTATCGCCTTGATCGTGATAGCTGGATTAATTGCTTGGTGGGTGATGAAGTAATGGCATTATCACAGACAGAACGGAATAAACGCTGGCAAGCTAAGAACAAAGAAAAGGCTGCCTATATGCGCAAGCGATCGGTAGCAAGGACATTTATCACGAAGTATGGCAAGTATGAAGA
This sequence comes from Ligilactobacillus apodemi DSM 16634 = JCM 16172, assembly GCF_001434405.1. Taxonomy (GTDB): domain Bacteria; phylum Bacillota; class Bacilli; order Lactobacillales; family Lactobacillaceae; genus Ligilactobacillus; species Ligilactobacillus apodemi. The sequence continues at coordinate 188 of NZ_AZFT01000032.1, forward strand.
TCTATTAGAACTTAAAGAACTGCTTGATAAGAGACTATCAGAATAAACCGTTGCTTTTCCGCTGGAAATCCGCTGTAAAACCGT